>JAEYBE010000062.1 GCA_023404495.1 Actinomycetes bacterium
CCCTGGAGCCTGAGCAACGGCGACTGCGTTGCCGATTGATTTTGGGGAGACATTTGCACCATTCTTGCTCATCTCGGCGACGCTCTAGGTTCGGAAAACCGAACCTCGGTTGTTTCGGTTTGCTCACAGCGGTTCACCTGCTTGCCGAACCCATCGGGCGACCGAACACGGGCACGATTCTCGGGCTGGCCGGAACCAGCGGATGTTTTCAGCGAAGCCACTGCTCAATCCGTGCGGCGTCGCGAACAGACCCAATCCCGGTCGACGATCGAAGTACGAGACAAGTGAAGCCTGAAGGGGGACTCGTTCCATGCACGGCATGTTGGCCATGATTCGCTCGCTGTTTGTTCGCAACCTGAGCTACGTTGCACCGTTCGTTCTGCTCGTGGTGCTCGCTCCAACCCTCCTCCTCGCCGGCGGCGATCAAGACAAGGGCACAGTCTCTAGCGCGAACCCGCATGCGGAAATCGGCAGCGCCATCGCCGCCAATTCCGAGAGGCCGGGAGAAGTTCGCACCCTCCGGATGCGCGAGCAACGCGCGGCGGCCCGCGTGAAGCGACTGCTCCGTTCGACCTCCTCTCGGAAGGAGCGCAAGCGCAGCCTCACCGCTTACAAGGATCAGGATGCCAAGCGAGCCCGAGCGTCGGTAATCGCGCACCAACCTTCCGCCATCAAGGCGACCGCGTGGAGCGCTCCTTCGCTCAAGCGCGGCGAGTCGATCACCGACTACACAGACGAGCACACGGCTGTGATCGACATGCCGGGAACGGAGACTCTGGCGTTCGTTCGTTCGACCGTCGAGCCAATCGCTACTGCCGTGGGCGACGGCAAGTTTGCGCCGATCGATCTCACACTGCGCCAGGAGTCCGGCGCTTACGTGGCCAAGAACTCACGCGCCAAAGTCTCGTTGCCGGCAAAACTCGCCGACGGAGTCGCGTTCGGCGAGCCCGGGGGTGCTGCGGTCACGCTGCGGCTAGGCGGTCGCGCAGCGCGGGGGACGCTTTCCGGGAGTGACAAGAAGCTCTTCTACGCCAACACCGATACCGACACCGACACGATCCTCGAGGCCACACCCGAAGGCGCCGCGGTCTCGTGGACGATTCGCTCGCCTGAAGGCCCGAGCCGTATTCCGCTGGAGTTCTCTGGCCAGGTCGGAGGATTCAAGGCCCTCGGAGACGGTGGTGTTGAATTCGACGCCGGCGCGCTCGGTCGCGGCGAAATCACAGCGCCAATTGCGTACGACGCGCAGGGAACCTCCGTGCCAGTTCGTATCGAGCTCGTCGACGGGCGCCCAGTCGTCACGATTGAGCACAAGAATCTCGATTTGGCCTATCCGCTCGTGGTTGACCCATGGATCAGCTTCGATGGCATCCCGGCGTTCGTGGATGACGCGGGACTTAGCTCCAATGGCACCCCGAAGTCCCTCACAAATGACGGAGTCGAGACGCCGTTCGCTTTTTCAACGAGCAACACCACGAACTTCCTCTACTCGAGCACCGCCGAAAACAGCGGTTATCGAATGAAGGTCGCGATCCGAAGTGGCGCCGGCACTTCCGGATGGGCAAACCTTCTTTACAACGCTCCGAGCGGATCGACGATCTTCCGAGCGCATTTCACGATGACGAACCATGTGAACAACTACTACACGACCATTCGCGCCGGCATCGTCAATGCCGCTGGCGCATGGGAGAGTCAAAAGAATGGCCGGTACGGTGGCTCCTGTGCGGATCCGAATGGATGCTGGTCAACTGGTTCGTTCCTGAGTAATACCACTGGTCTGTCGCAGTCAGAGATTCATTCGTGCGCGAGCGCTACATGTGGGATGGGTGGCTCTGGCGACAACAGAGCGCTGCTCCAGTTTTCCTTTGACAAGCCCGCCGGGGCGGCTTCCAACACGAGCGGTTCGTACATCAGCAGCCGCGGCGCGTACATCTATTACAGCGACTATTCCGCCCCGATCCTGACAGCTGGCGGATTCGATGTCAAATGGAAAAAGCGCCTCGGCAACTCGCTCAACCTTTCCGCCGATGACCAAGGCGGCGTCGGACTCGGGCGCTCCACATATCTGGATGCGTCAGGCCGGCAGATGATTGCCAAGAGTGCTCTGAACATGTTCGTCGACGGAGTCGCTCAGCTTCCTCAGTCGCCAGGAGTGGGCTATGAAGGCACCGGCGTTGGCCCCTACTGCACGGGCCGCTTCAACAATCCGTGTCCACAGACACACAGCGTCACCGTCACCAACTACTCCGACGCATTTGAAGGAATTCGAACCTTCCGGTTCGAGGCTGCCGACATCGTTGGTCGGACGTCAACGCAGATCAATGTTCTGAAGACAGACAACGCTGGTCCGGAAGTCGACATCTCCGGCCGGCTCGGCGCCTTCGCGCTCGAAGACACCGCGACTGGCGCGGTCGACGTGCGCACGGTGGTCAAGTCAACTCCATTTGTGATCCAGGCCATTGACGGGCAACAATCGATTCCCGGATCTGCGGCCCCCAACAGCGAGCGCAGGTCTGGCGTCAAATCGATCTCGGCCAAGCTCTACCCCTCGAACGCCAACGGGTCGATCAATGAGACGACGCCGGCAATCAACTTCGATCAGGAAAACGGCGGCAATCCGAAACAGAGTGCCGCCGCTGAATGCGATCAGAACAACTACCCGAATGCGAAGGACAGCTGCCAGCTGAGATACGAGGGAACCTTTGATGCGCCGGCACTCCCGCCGGGGATCTACTACTTCAAGGTGACTGCCAAAGACTGGATCGACAACACAACCAACAAGATATTCAAGGTCGCCGTTGGCGTTGCTTCAGTCGAGTCCGTCACCGAGGGTCAGTCGACCGCCCGCTACGTCCCGTTGAAGATCAAGCGCTCGGCCGGCCAGCCGGCAACGAGCACCGCGCTGCAGTTTCGATCGAGCCTTGGGGCCAAGTGGTGCGACATTTCGTCATCGGCGCTTCGAGCCGAAGACGACGTGAATGCCGGCGTCACGCCTCCGGTGGCCTTCAACGGCAGCGGGGTGACATCAGTGATAGTCGTGGATCTTGATGCCCTCCGGAAGCCGACGTCGACGACCTCTTGTACGTCGACATCGAACCGCCTGGCAGACGGCACGGTCTACCTGCGGGCCCTCCTGCCCGGGAGCTCTATCGAGGCCGCACGGGCGTCCGAGGATGTTGCAATCAACTACTCGCGCGGTGGCCTGGGCACCAGCGACGACACCGCAAACATTGGCCCTGGCTCCGTTGATCTGGTGACCGGAAATCTCTCGATCTCTCAGACCGACGTTTCTGTCGACGCATACAAGAGCAGTCTCACGCTCACACGCACGTACAACTCGAGGTACGTCAACGATCCAGGTCATGTTGGGATATTCGGACCGGGCTGGAAGGCTGGCTTCCCATCCGATGGCTCCGGCGCTGCCTACACCAAAGTCACCGACTTCGCGAGCGTTGAGCTACCGGAGACAGAGCGGTTTGCTGCCGTTGAACTCGAGACGATCAACGGCGAAGTGATCGCCTTCGAGCTTGGCTCGGATTCCAAGAGCTATATCCCCGAGCCAGGGTTTGAGTCGCTCGAGCTGACGCGAATCGAAGACGCAATTGACAGTACTCGCACAGCTGGGTTCACGCTCTACGACAAAGACAGCGGGGCCGTCACGACATTCAAGACGCGTCCAGACGGGGCGCCTCGCGAGGAATATTTGGTTACGGACAGCTACACGACTGACGACGCGGAGTCGATCACGTTCGCTTGGGGGGTTGACTCCGTTGTCGGAAGCTACCCGACGTACGTCTTCGCCCCGGAGGCCGGACTCACATGCAGAAGCATTGGCCAATCGGCGGAAGATGCCTACGCGAATCTGCCAGTCGGATGCCAGGCGCTTCGCTTTGTGTACGACGTGCCTTCGAATCAGTCGAACAGGCGACTGATTTCGGTCAATCTGAAGACCTATGACCCCGAGAAGAGCCCCTCACCCGGAATGGATGAGTTTGAGCTTGCCAAGTACGCCTACGACTCGAGCAAGCGCCTGATCGAAGCCCGCGACCCGAGGCTTCCGGCAGCGATGAAGACGACATACTCGTACCCGGGATCCCCACCAGGCAGTCGCCACATTCTCACGATGAAGTCCGGCGGCACGAACCCTTACACATTCACCTACAACTCCCTTCCGGAAGACAGTTCGGCCGGGCGCCTATCTCAAGTCTCACAAGTTGACGGCTCCAACACAGCTGTAACGAACATCCGATACGCCGTCCCAACCGCCGGCGGCAGCGCGCCGTTTGATTTCTCGCAAGCAGAGGTTTCCAAATGGGGTCAGCAGCGCCCGCCATTCATGGCCGCGGCTGTTTTTGACGCTTCGAACCCGCCGAACGGCAACCCGGCCTCCAACTACGGCGTGGCGACCATGAGTTACATGGATCCGCTCGGGCGAGAGGTGAACACGCGAGCTCCAGGCGGTCGCATTTCGACAGTTGAGTACGACGCCGATGGCGATGTGACTCGCACGCTCAGTCCCGAAAACCGCGCCCGCGCGCTCGGTCTCTCGACACCAGCGGCGCGGCTCACTGCAGCGAAGAAGTGGGACACGAAGAACTTCTACGCGCAGGTGCCGGACTCAATCAACGGCCGCACGCACCTAACTCGCACCATCGGCCCGGAGCACGAGGTTCGCCTCGACGGCGGATCGCTTGTCCAGGCCCGCGCGCAGACCTCCTATTGCTATGACGAGGCGACAGAGCCAGCAGATTTCTCGTCGCGAACCTACGATGGATCCTGCTCGAGTACGAAGCTCCCTAACGACGCCGAATCCGGGGAGCCATTCGACCTGGTCACGTCGACCAGAACGAGCGCGCTTGTGGGTGCCGACGAAGACGGCGCGGGCGGATCGACCAGTGACGGTCGCGCGGCCGCCTCTTACTACGGAACATCTCAAGCCGAATTGAAGCTCGGGCTCGCGCAGGTCACGGCCGAAGACGCCGGCAACGGCAACCTCAACATCAAGCGCAAGACCGACTTCAACGTCGATGGCCAGGAAACCGCTCGCTACCAACCACGGTCGCAATCGAGCGGCGAGCCGAGCACGACCAAGACCTACTACTACGTCGCAGGGACATCCGCAGACGACCCCGATTGCTCAGGTAAATCAGAGTGGCGAGGCCTCGTTTGCAAGGTGGTGCCAGGTGCGCAGCCGACCGCCAGCGGCCTGCCCAAGCTCCCGGTCAAGAAGATCACCTACAACCGATACCGCCAGCCTTTGGGGTCGACCGAATCAGTCGTCGATGCCGCGGGCGGCACGAAGACACGCACCAGGACGTTGACTTACGACGGCGCCGGCCGCCCCTTGACTGAAGAGATCACGGCCGACATCGGCGAGCCAGTAAAGAAGACCCAGCACGTTTACAACGACAACGGTCAAGAGGTTGAGACGCGCTCGCTCAACAGCAACGGGACCACCTACAAGTCGGTCTACCGCTCCTACGACAGCCTCGGCCGCCAGATCGGCTACGTCGATGCCGAGGGCAACATCTCAACGACGAGCTACGACATCCTCTCGCGCCCGCTAGTCGAGGGTGATCCCAAATCGACCAGAACCAACTCCTACGACGGAGTCACCGGCGACCTCAGCGCCTTGACCGATTCCGGCCTTTCGGGCGCTGGGAACTTCGCCGCCGTCCGCGACGCAGAAGGTCGAATCACCTCCGAGGCGATGCCAGGGGGTCTTGCGAAGTCGACCGTCTACGACACGGCGGGCAACGTCACGTCGCTGACATACACGCGAACCGCCGATTGCTCAACCGGCTGCAACTGGCTGGTCAACACAGCCGAGTACAACATCCACGGTCAGATGGTGGCCCAGGACGGACTGCCGACCCAGAGCGGCGGCTCGACGAGCCAGAAGTTCGGCTATGACGGAGTAGGCAGGCTCTCGGAGGTCAAGGACACCGTTTCCGGCCAATGCGAGACCCGGCGCTACGAGTTCGACGCCGACTCAAACCGCACCGCAACGAAAACCTACACGCCAGGCAGCGGCGGCGCATGCAGCACGTCTGGTTCGCCGACCACCAAGAGCAACTCATTCGACTCGGCCGACCGGATCACCAACGCGGGATACGAGTACGACGCATTCGGTCGGACCACGAAGGTGCCGCAGGTCGACGCGGGCGGCACCGGCGACATGAACGCCACCTACTACGCGAATGACCTCGCTCGCTCGATCACGCAGAACGGCAAGACGCAGACGCTCGACCTTGATCCGATGCTTCGTGCCAGGACCAAGACCAAGTCGGGCGGATGGAGCGGCACTGAGACGTACGCCTACTCGGACGATTCCGATTCGCCCGCCTGGATCGCCGATGGCTCGGGCTGGACGCGTTACGTGCCGGGAATCGACGGCTCCGTTGCGGCAACCCAGAAGTCGAATGGTGCCCTCGCCTGGACCGTGAGCAACATTCGCGGCGACATGATTGCCGAGGCCGGTGGTGGTGGGCTCACCAATGTGCGCGAAGTTGACGAGTTTGGTTCGGTCAAGGGCGGGCTGCCATCAAGCAGGCCCTATGGGTTCCATGGTTCGAAGGTGCGGATGGCGCTGACGGATGGTGGGACGATTGCGATGGGGGTGCGCCTATATGTGCCGGGGTCCGGGCGGTTTATGCAGACCGATCCAATAATTGGGGGAACTGCGAATCCATACGAGTATCCCAGTGACCCGATAAATGACAGCGATCTCCGCGGCACTTTCAAGGTCAAGAGAAGAGTTGTTGAGCGCCCGACCGCAAAGAAAATTCTAAAATGGCTCCGAAAACTCAACTCAGTTCAGAAAGCACACAACGGCCTCGTTGCCGGCGGAACGTGCACTTCGGTCGCGGCAGCGGTCGGTGTGCCAACAGGAGGCGTTGCCGGTGCATTCGTGGGCGCGATGTGTTCGGTCATTGGCACCGTTGCAGGGGACAAGCTGCCTACGATGCTGAAGGATCAAATTTCTGGCCTTAGAAAGGCATTGATCACGTCCGGCAAGCACGGGACAGGAAGAGTGATTGTTCGCGCTGGCATTACATACAACGGGGGGCTTCACATCGTGAAGGCGTCTCAATGGAAGTTCTGGGCTCATTGGTATCCCGAGTACAGTCGTCCCAGCGGTGGTGGTGGCGGTGGAGGCTGGTAGCCAAGAGGAGTAGATGCCCCCGATGATTAAGTCGATACGCGCGGCGGCCGGACTGTTCTCTGCCCGTTGGCTGGCGATGCTCGCAGTCGTTTCAACCGGCTTTCTAATGGTGCTCGCGTTTTTCAGCTCAAGTAAGCCCCTTTTGACGTTCGTGAGTTTTGTCTTTATCTGGTGCTGGAGCATGACTATCGCTCGCTATGTATCTCACGAGACTGGCAACGATCATCGATCGTCAGAGTAGGGGTGGTGTAGCGGAGCAGGTCGATTTGCAGATTGGCCGCGGACCTGCCCAAAGCGCAGTCGACGCTCGATCGTTGGGGGGAGCACCGGGCACTAACTGGCCACGTCGGGGGCTCGTCGCTTGCACCAACCGCGTTTGAAAGCGGGGTGCGCCCAACGTGGTTGTATTGGCGCCTGACTGACTTCAATGGCGGGCGCTTTGTTTTCCTCAGTATTCGATATGCGGCTGCTAGCAGCGCCTCGGCGTCTCCGCAGTGAAAGATCGACGCCGGGGTCTTCCACATACCGGTGGCTAGCTACCGATCAGAGGCGTGTCGCGAAAGTCCAATCGAGTTCTCCAGCCGGTGAACAAACACGGAGCGCCGAGGATCCCTGCGGTTCCTGAGAACGGCTTCGAGGACGTCATTCAGATTCATCCACATGAAGTTCAGTCACTTCGAGAGCTAGGACGGCCGCCTACTCTGGCCGACCACGTCCGTCGGCGCGCTACCAGATCGAACCCGTGTCGCGCTCGCCCACACCCTCGAGCAGCGCCGCCCGCAGCCACCCAGACTGACGCTCCTCCTCGACCGGCGGCGGGGCCGCCGTGTCGAAGAGGAAGCGCTCAATGCCCGCGATCAGCGCTGCTGCGTCTTCGGGCGTTGGGTCTGGTGTGAACTTCAATTCGGGCACGATGCCGGGCAGATTACTCCACGCCGCCAGGCCCGAGCTGCGTCACCGACTCGGCCGGCGCGGCGGCCATCTCGTCGTCACAGAAGGGCGGATTGACCCACTGCTTGTTTGCGTAGAGCTTCACCTGATCCGCCGCGCGCGGCCAGAGTGAGAGTTCGCTGCGCTGCGAGCCAAGCAGCAGCGAGCGGTCGTCCGGACATTGGCCGCCGAAGCTCGTGACCATCACGAAGCTCGCGCCACCGCCGCCGGCCTTGAAGCCGCGGCCATTCCAGCTGGTGTTGAGCGCGTTGAACAGGCCGAGCGTCCCTTCACCGCCATGGACGCTGGTGGCAGTGCCGCCGTAGCCCGTCACCTGCAACCCGCGCAGCGTCGCGCCCAGCGAAATCCCGGCATCGCGCAGCTGCTGCACGGCGTCGGCCAGCGACGTAGCGATGGTCGGGTAGAGCGGATTGAGTCCGCGCGGCGTATTGACCGGGTCATCGCTGCGGTAGGGCACCTTCCACATCGGCAGATCGACCGGCAGGCCGGTGTAGGCGGTGAGGAAGTCGTTGCTGGCGCCCGAGAGCTCAGAGAAGCGCTTGAATAGCGCCGCACCGGGGCTGTCGAGGTTGTCGGTCTTGTCCCAAGCGCGAATCACTGGGCAGGCTTCGGCGACATTCACGAGCTTGCCCTTCGACGAGAGCATCGTCGGAGCCGAAGAGCAGAAGCTCGCAAGGTCGTCCGCCCAAAGCTCACCAAGCATGTTGCGGTTGTTGAAGACCGCATCCTGAAGCTGCTGCCGGGTGAAGCCGTTGGAACCGCCGGCTCCGTCGGTGCCGTTGATCCGGTCGAGCGCGATCCGGTGCCCCATGCGGGTTCGCATCGCGCGCTTCGTGCGTTCAGGGCCAAAGACCCGCGAGTAGCCGGTCAGCGGCTGACGCGCGTTGGCAAGCCAGGCGCTCTCGTTGGAATTCTCGACGTAGTCCTTGCGCCGGATCACCGGCTGCTTATCGGCCGGCATCGTCTGCGGCGCGGCCGAGTCCGATGAGGTCGGAACCTTGCAGGCGGAGACGCCGCCGCGCAGGATCGCCAACCCGATCAGATTCCAGGTCGCCTGACCGAGCACCGTATTGCAGGTCGCGGCGAAGGCGTTGCTGACGTTCGGCACCGTGCCGACGTCGGTGAACAACGCGTTGCCCTGATCGTCGGCGACCGTAGTCGTCGCCCACGGGTTGGCCGAGTACTTGGCATGCACGCGGTAGAGGTCCTCGGCGCTGGTTGCCATGTTCGACTCGATGAACTGGTTGACCATGCGGCCGTTCTCGGCGTTCATGTCGACCAACGAGTAAGCGGTCGCCTTGGTCCACGGCGCGATCGGGATGCCCATCACCGAGGTCGTCACCGGTCCGTAAATCGTCGAGTAGAAGGTCTTGCTTCGCGTGGTGATCTGCCCGTTGGCCTCGCGCACGCGGATGGTCACGGTCTTCTTGTCCATGCTCTTGATCTGGCCGTCGACGAAGTACTTCGTCGGATCCAGCGGGACGAGCGGCACCTGCATCAACGCCAGACGCCTCGCGGCTGAAACAGTGTGGCTCCAGGCGACGTGCTCGTTGTGCCCGATCATCACCAGCGGGATACCGATGAAGCTCATACCCGAAACGTGCATCTTGCCCGGCACGTTCACATGCAGCTGCCAGAACTTGTCCGAGCCGTCCCAGTTCCAGTGCGGGTTGGCCAGTAGCGCGCCAGAGCCATTAGCGGTGCCCTGCGAGCCCAGGCCGATTGCGTTGGAACCACGGGTGCTGACGGAGTCTGCAAACCTGCTGGCCAGCGCAGAAACGTTGCTCGAATCTGCAGCGGAGAGCCCACTCGCGGCATCGTCGAGCAGGTTCTGAAGATCCGAGAGGATCGGCACCGAACCGAGCGGCAGGCCGGTCGAGAACAGTCCGGGCGGCGCGGCGTCGACCATGCCTTGCTGCGTCAGCTCCCGTCCGGCCTTACCGGCGAGCTGGTAGACGCGGCGTGCGACGTCGATTCGGTCAATCGGCGTAACCCAGGGCTTGCCGGCGCATCGCGGATCGGGAATGTTTGCAACGCCGGTGTGGGCCAGATAGGTGTTGTAGCCCTTGACGTATCCGTCGAGCAGCGCGAGCGCATCATTGCTCGGTCCGGCTGGCGGCGGCGTCGAAATCGTCCGCTCGATCTTCCCGGTCGAGTTGAAGTAGGAGTTGTAGAGATCGCTGCTGATCGCGCTGGGTCCGAAGTACAGCGACTTTTCGCCGCGCAACTCGAGGTACAGCTCTGCCAGCGTACAGATGTTGTCCTCGGCCATCGCGTAGCCGATTCCGTATCCGGCACCGAGCATGTCGCCGGCCTTGATGTTGGCGACACTCTGGTCAGTTCGTGTGATGGTCGCGTCGCCGGGCGCCGCTGTGGCGACCCCCGTGAATGCAAGCGTGAGCAGCGTGATCGCAGCCACGATCATCGACAACCGTCTTGGTTGAGACATTGACTCCCCCTGAGTCTGAGATTCCCTGGTTGGAACTGCCGCGGCCTTCCGAGAGCCGCTTGTGGTACGCGACAGTACCAGATGTTGAACTCGGCGTCGAGAGCCGCCTGGGAACTGCCTTGCGCTGCTGCTTGCACAAACTTGCCGATCTCGCTACTATGTAAATACCCTAAAAGCGGTCGGTTAGGTCGGGATTAGAAATCCCGGGCCGCTTGGGGCCAAATTCCCACAAAAGCAGGAGCGTAAGGCCAGCAATGCAGCTGACGCACGAATCCGGAACCAAGACGCACAAGCACGGAACGCCCGAGAACCCAGAGGTTTTCGAGAACGTCCCCGGACACGTCATCCCGATCATCGCCCAGGAGTTCGATGACTTCGAGAGCGAAGCCGACCGCTTCCTCGAAGGCGAGATCGAAGAGCCGAATTACATCGGTTTTCGCTTGAAGCAAGGCGTCTACGGCCAGCGCCAGCCCGGCGTCAACATGACGCGCGTGAAGCTTCCCTTCGGCGGCATCACCGCCGACCAGATGGACGCCTTCGGCGACGTCTCGGAGACCCACGCCCCGCTAAAGAAGGCGCACATCACCACGCGCCAGGCAGTCCAGATTCACCACATTCCGCTCTCGAAGATGCACGAGGTGCTGCGCCACATCAGCGTCAGCGGACTCTCTTCCCGTGAAGGCTGCGGCAACACGGTCCGCAACGTCACCGGCGACCCGTACGCGGGCGTCCTCGAAGGCGAAGTCTTCGACCCCTCGCCCTGGGCCGGCGCTTTCGTGCGCTACTGGGTGCGCAACGAGATCACCCAGCTGCTGCCGCGTAAGTGCAAAGTCGCCTTCTCCGGCTACGCCGAGAACCGCGCGCTGACGGACATTCACGACATCGCCTTCGAGTCGAAGATCAACGAGAACGGCGAGCAGGGCTTTCGCGTTCTGGTCGGCGGCGGCACCTCGATTTTCCCGCGCCTTGCACCTGAGCTCTTTGAGTGGGTCTCGCTCGACGAGTACCTCAAGGTCTCCGAGGCCGTGCTGAGGATCTTCGACCGCTGCGACGAACTGCGCGTCAACCGCGCCCGCGCGCGCATCAAGGTTTACATCGACCGCATCGGGATGGACGCCTTCCGCGAGGAAGTGCTCGAGGAGATGCAGCAGGAGTGGGCGCAGATTGGCGACTTCGACCCGGAGCCGTTGCTCTTTGTTCCCGACGAGGCCGGCGCCGCGCCGTCGCTCGAGGGCGATTGGGAGCAGCCGGGCGACGACCGCGAGGAGTACGAGGCCTTCCGCGAGCACAATGTGCTGGCCCAGAAGCAGGACGGCTACAGCGTCGTCACGCTGAAGGTCTACCGCGGCGACCTCTCCCCGGATCAGTGGCACGGGCTCGCCGATCTCACGCGTCAGTACACCAACGGCTTTGCGCGTACGACGGTCAACCAGAACATGGTCCTGCGCTTCGTCCCCGACGACGCCGTGTACGAGCTCTGGACCAAGCTAAAAGAACTCGAGCTTGGCGACCCTGGCGTTGACACGATCCAGGACGTCGTCAGCTGCCCGGGCACCGACTCCTGCAAGCTCGGCATCACTGCCTCGATGGGGTTGAACGCCGCGATCCACGAGCGGATCAAGGAGATGAACATCACCGATCCGCTGACCAAGAAGACGGTCGTGCGCATGAGCGGCTGCCCCAATGGCTGCTCGCAGCACCACATCGCCAACATCGGCTTCAACGGCGCCTCGATGAAGTTCGACGGCAAGCAGGTGCCCGCGTACCTCGTGCAGGTTGGCGGACGCGGCGCCGACGGCAAGGTCAACTTTGGCCAGCGCCTCAAGCTCCGCCTGCCGGCCAAGCGCGTGCCCGACGCGGTCGAGCGCTGGTTGCGCTTCTACGAGAGCGATCGCCAAGGCGAGGAGCTCTTCTCGGACTTCGTCGAGCGCGTCGGCACCGAGCCGTTCGAAGACCTCGCCAAGGACCTCACGCTGGCGGTCGACTTCAACGAGGAGACCAAGGAATTGTTCGTCGACTGGCAGCGCACCGGTCTTTACAAGATGGAGCGCGGAGAAGGAGAGTGCGCAGTATGAATCCGGCAGACGCAGTCATTCTGGACGACACCCAGGAGCAGCTCCCGGAGGCCACCGAGCCGATGTTCAATCCGGCAGAGCTCGCAGTCCCCGGCAACCCTTCGCTCGACCTCGACTTCGGCCCCGCCGAGGACATCCTGCGCTACGCCGTCGAGCAGTTCGGCGACCGCCTTGTGCAGGCGAGCTCCTTCCAGAAGGAAGCTTCGGTGATCCTCGACATGCTGATGAAGATCAACCCCGAGGCCAGGCTCTTCACGATCGATAACGGCAACCTCTTCCCCGAGACCCTCGAGGTCTGGCGCCAGATCGAAGAGCGCTACGACACCAAGATTGAAGTGCACCGCTCGCTCGAACACGCACCGCGCGAGATCCGCGAGGCGGCAACGCCCGACAACGCCTGGGCAGGAGCGCCCGAGGACTGCTGCGGTCCGTACAAGGTCGCCGCGCTGCAGAGCGCGCTGCTCGGAGTGGACGCCTGGATCACCGGTTTGCGTCGCGAGCAGTCGCACACCCGCGCGAACGTGCAGAAGGTCGCCTGGGATGCCAAGAACAACCTCTGGAAGGTCTGCCCACTCGCTGACTGGAGCGAGCGCGACGTCTGGAACTACATCTTCGAGAACGACGTGCCCTACAACAAGCTGCACGACCAGGGCTATTCATCGATTGGGTGCACCAACTGCACCACACCGGGCGACGGCCGTGAGGGCCGTTGGGCCGGCTCGGACAAGACCGAATGCGGCCTTCACGGCTAGCCAAATCCCACTACCAACAAGAAACAGATGAGCAACACTGACAAAGGATTCGTCCTCTGGTTCACCGGCCTCTCGGGCGCCGGCAAGACCACTATCGCCGACGTTGTCGAGGCGCGCCTGAAGAGCCGCGGCTCGAAGATCGAGGTGCTCGACGGCGACGTCGTTCGCACCAACCTCTCCAAGGGGCTCGGCTTCTCGCGCGAGGACCGCGACACCAACATCGCCCGCATCGCCTTCGTCGCCAACCTCTTGGCGCGCAACGAGGTGCCTGTGATCACCGCCGCGATCTCGCCCTACCGCGAAACCCGCGACGCCGCGCGTGAGCTGATCGGCGATGACAAGTTCATCGAGATCCACGTCGCCACGCCGCTCGAGGAGTGCGAGGCGCGTGACGTCAAGGGCCTCTACGCCAAGGCGCGCTCCGGCGAGATCAAGGAGTTCACTGGCATCAGCGACCCGTACGAGGAGCCGCTCAGCCCCGAGATCACCCTCCCGACCGTCGACCAGACGCCCGACGAGTCAGCCGACGTGATCTTCGAGTACCTCGAGGCCAACGGCTTCCTCGCTGGCGAGCTCGAGGGAGCTGTTGCGTAATGGCGATCGAACTCAACGCCAAGCAGACCGCTGACTTCGAGCTGCTGGCCAACGGTGGCTTTGCGCCGCTGACCGGCTTCCAGGGTCAGGCCGACTACGAGAACGTCGTCGAGAACATGCGGCTTGCCAACAACGAGCCGTGGTCGATCCCGGTCGTGCTCGGATCGGAGACCGGCGAAGTCGGCGAGACCGTCGAGCTCGTGGGAAGCCAGGGCGAAGCGCTCGGCACGATCACGATCGAAGAGGTCTACACGCGCGATCTCAAGAACGAGGCCGAGAAGGTCTACAAGACGGCTTCAGACGAGCACCCCGGCGTCGCCGCGCTCTACAAGGAGAGCGCCCGCGTGATCGCCGGTCCGATCGAGGTCAAGCAGCTTCCGGATCACATCGACATCGTCAAGCCGTATCTCTTGACCCCGGCCGAGTCGAAGGCCGAGTTCGAGAAGCGCGGCTGGAAGACGGTTGTCGGTTTCCAGACGCGCAACCCGATCCACCGTGCGCACGAGTACATCACCAAGGTGGCGCTCGAAGGCGTTGACGGCCTCTTCCTGCACCCGCTGGTCGGTGAGACGAAGTCGGACGACATCGACGCCGAGACGCGGATGAAGTGTTACGAGGTGCTGATCGACGGCTACTACGTCAAGGAGCGCGTCGTGCTGGGAGTCAACCCCGCGGCCATGCGTTACGCCGGCCCTCGCGAGGCGATCTTCCACGCGCTGGTGCGTCGCAACTACGGCTGCACGCACTTCATCGTCGGCCGCGACCACGCGGGTGTTGGCGACTACTACGGCACCTTCGACGCGCAGCACATCTTCGACGAGTTCGAGCCCGGTGAGCTGGGCATTGAGCCGCTGAAGTTCGAGCACAGCTTCTGGTGCAACCTGACCGGCGCGATGGCGACGTCGAAGACGAGCCCGGCCGGCCCGGAGGACAAGGTCTTCCTCTCTGGCACGGCAGTGCGCGAGATGCTTGTGCGCGGCGAGCGCCCGCCAGTCGAGTTCACACGCCCCGAAGTTGCGGACGTGTTGATCGACGCAATGGCAGGAGCCGCCGTCTAAGCCAGATTTCTGCCAAACCTCCGCCCGATCGGGCGGAGGTTTGGAGGATTTTCCGCATGGATCCGCTGCTCATCATTTTCGGTTTCGGCGTCGGCGTTCTCGTCGGCATGACCGGGATGGGCGGGGGATCGCTTATGACTCCGCTGCTGGTTTTGCTCTTCGGCGTCAAGCCGACGCTCGCCGTCGGAACCGACATCGCCTACCAGGCGGTGACCAAGACAGTCGGCGGCTACAAGCACCTCAAGCTCAAGACCGTCAACTTCAACGCTGTCCTCTGGCTGGCGCTCGGCAGCGTCCCAGGCGCGATCCTCGGCGTGCAGGTGATTCGGGAACTCGAACGCGTGTGGGGCGATGACGTCCAGACGTTCACGCTCGTAGCGCTTGGCTCTGTACTCGCGTTCGTCGGCATCTTCACGCTTGTCCGATCGATCTTCTACCCCGCGTTCGTTTCGAGCGATGGTCAGCCGCACATGCGCCTGAGCACGCCGCTGAAGGCCGCAGCGATCGCGATCGGAATCGTGACCGGCTTTGTCATCGGCATTACCTCTGCCGGCAGCGGCACGGTGATCGCCGTCGCGCTGATCGCAATCTTCAAGATCCCGCCGCGCTATGTGGTCGGCACCGATGTCTTCCAGGCGGCGATTCTCCTCTGGGCCGCGGGTCTGGCCCACTGGGCCGGCGGCATGATCGACTTCGGTCTGATGGGCACGCTGCTGATCGGGAGTATTCCCGGTGTTTGGATCGGCTCGCACTTCTCGGTGAAGGTTCCCGAGGCAAGCCTGCGTACTGCGCTCGGCGCTGTGCTGATGCTTTCTTCGGCCGCAACGCTCAACAAGGCCGGCGTGCCATATCTGCCGAACGTGATGCTCGCACTCGGCGGAGCATTCGCGCTGGGCGTGGCCTGGGCGGTGGCCAGCGGCCGGATCGCCAACCCCTGGAAGGCTTCGCACGCAGCGAAGACTGGCGGCATCCCCGACATCGAGCTGGGTATTGGCGAACTCTCGGACGCCGTGGTTGAACCGATTGAGAACCCCGCGGTGCGCCGAGCCGCGCAACCGATGGCTTGATCAGGTTCCGGACCCGGCCCAATCGATCCAAACTAGCTCGGGATCGTCGGGGTCACATTTGAGGCGGACGTTTGCGCCGGCGACCACGCGGTCAATGTATTCCTCCGCAACGGGCTGAGTCACTCGCGCCGAGTAGCGCTCACCACCGGGCGGAGTGACAACGACGTCGACCACGAAGGTCTCCTGCAGATTGATCTGAGTGCTGGCAGGACGCACTGCATCGATCAAGCCAGTGGCGGCGACTCCCTGAAGCATGATCCGCGTGAGATCAATCTCGGACGAGCGATCTGCCGGGGCCGCGCTTTCCTTGACCCGCGAGTCGATCACCCGCGACATCGGATCCGGCCCGCCCGCCGTCTTGCCGCCCCCGGGCGTTGGGTCCGTATTGCTCTTGAACAAGCCCATTGATCCCCACCGTACCCGACGAACCACTAATCTCTCGCCCCTATGTTCACCAAAGTTCTTGTCGCCAACCGAGGCGAAATCGCCATCCGTGTCTTCCGAGCTCTCAAGGAGCTCGACGTCGCTTCCGTCGCCGTATACGCCGACGCGGACAAAGACTCACTCTTCGTGACGCACGCCGACGAGGCCTACGGCCTTGGTGAGGGCGCGGCCAACGAGACCTACCTCGTGATCGACAAGATCATCGACGTCGCCAAGCGCTCAGGCGCCGAGGCGATCCACCCCGGCTACAGCTTCCTCGCCGAGAACGCCGACTTCGCCCAGCGCTGTCAGGACGAGGGAATTGTCTGGATCGGCCCGCCCCCCAGCGCGATCGACTCGATGGGCAGCAAGACCAACGCCCGCGAGCTGATGGCTGCCGCAGGCGTGCCGATCGTGCCGGGCACCACCGAGCCGGTCGCAGACGTCGAGGCCGCTCGCGCGATCATCGATGCCGACATTGGCTACCCGGTGGCGGTCAAGGCGGCGAGCGGCGGAGGCGGCAAGGGCTTTCGCGTCGCGCTGACGGCCGACGAACTCGAAGAGGCCTTTGAAGGCGCCTCGCGCGAGGGCGAGAAGTTCTTCGCCGACGGCACCGTGTACCTCGAGCGCTATCTGCCCAACCCGCGCCACGTTGAGGTCCAGATCATCGCCGACAACGAGGGCAACGTGATCCACCTCGGCGAGCGTGACTGCTCGGTGCAGCGTCGCCACCAGAAGCTGATTGAAGAGGCGCCGGCTCCGGCTGTCAGCCCCGAGCTGCGCGCGAAGATCGGCGAGATCGGGGTCAACGCGGCGAAGGCCGTCGATTACCGCGGCGCCGGCACGATCGAGGGCATGCTGCAGGACGGCGAGTACTACTTCCTCGAGATGAACACGCGCGTCCAGGTCGAGCACTGCGTGACCGAAGAGGTCACCGGCATCGACATCGTCAAGGAGGGCATCCGCGTCGCCGCCGGGGAGCCGCTCTCGATCAAGCAGGAAGACGTCGAGCTCAAGGGTCACGCGATCGAGTGCCGCATCAACTTTGAGGACGCTGGCAAAAACTTTGCGCCTGCGCCGGGCAAGATCGGCAACTTCGTCGGCGCCTACGTCGAGCCTTCCGGCCCGGGAGTTCGCGTGGATTCGGGCGTCACGATCGGCAGCGAGATCTCTCCGCTATATGACCCGATGGCCGCAAAGCTGATCGTCTGGGCCGAGGATCGCGAAGCCGCAACCAAGCGGATGATCCGCGCGCTCGGCGAGTACAAGATCGACGCCACCACGCTTATTCCGTTCCACATTGGACTGCTCGCCTCGGACCAGTGGAACAACTGCGAGACCTGCAAGGACCTCACCGAGGACAAGACCTGGCTCAAGCAGTTCGCCAAGCCCAAAGCGCCCAAGCCGGCCGAAGGCGAGGAGCCGGTTGAGAAGATCACCAAGTCCTACACCGTAGAAGTGTCTGGCAAGCGCTACGACGTCAAGGTCGAGGGCGAAGCCGGCGGCTTCGGTGGCGGCGGTACTGCCCCGGCGGCGGCCAAGAAGGCGCCCAAGCGCAGCGAGCGTTCCGGCGGCAGCAACGGCGCCTCCAGCGAGGACCTCACTTCACCGCTTCAGGGCACGGTTTTCAAGGTGACCACGGAAGTCGGCGCGGAAGTCTCTGAAGGCGACGTGCTGTTCATCATCGAAGCGATGAAGATGGAGAACGAGATCACAGCCCATCGCGACGGCAAGGTCGACTCGATCTCCGCCGGTGAGGGCGACTCGGTTTCCGCCGGCGACACGCTGGCGATCATCAAGTAGCGGCGCGCTTGCGTCAGAATCGCGGTCGTGGCTCAGAGCCCCAACCGCGACATCCGCCTGCTTTTCCCGTTGCCGCTGGCGACGATCGCCTCGCAGTCGAGCATGGCCTCGATCCCGCCGCTGTTTGTCGGGATCAGCAAGAGCTTTGACACGACGATCGGCACCGTCGGTCAGGTTCGGTCGATCAGCGCGCTGACAGCGGTGCTCGCGACGCTGCTCGTGGGCGGCTGGATCCACCGGCGCGGTGCGCGGCCGGTGATGCTTGCGGGAGGGCTGCTCGGCGCTTTGGGTGCCGCGATGAGCGCGCTCGCGCCGACGCTTTTTGTGTTCGGCGTGGCGCAGGCGATCACCGGGGTGGGGATCTGCTTCCTGCTTTCGTCGGGTTTTGCGGGCGCAGGCGAGTTCTTCGCCGCCGGAGCGCGCGACTGGGCGATCGGCTGGGTGGTCGCGCTGCAGTCGCTGGCCTGGATCGTCGGCGTGCCGGTCGTCGGGTTGCTTGCCGACGCGTTTTCCTGGCACTACGGATTTCTCGTGCCGATCACCTTCTGCCTTATCGCCGCCGGCGCCTCGGCGCTGTTTGCTCCGCGCCTGAATCCCGATCTGCGCGCGGCCGACGAGCGCACAGGCCTGCTTGCCGCGCTGGCCGATCGCGGGGGACGGCGCTGGACGATCGGGGAGATGCTCGCCTTTGCTGTCTGGACCGGCGAGATCACCTACATCGCCGCGTTCTACAGCACAGAGTTCAGCCTCAGCGTGGCGATCGTCGGCATCCTGCTGCCGCTGGGCTCGCTCTCATTCATGCTTGGCTCGACGGCCGCCAATCGCCTGGGCGAGCGCTGGTCGAAACGCACTTTGCTGATCGCATCGACGATGGCGATGGGCGTAACGGCAGCGGCGCTATTCAACTTCCACCCGGTATTGCTGCTGACGCTCGCGATGGCGATCGCGATGGGGATCGCGGCCGGCCTGCGCGCGGCGGGATCATCGACGCTGGCGCTCGACCAGCTGCCAGACAAGCCAGGCGCGATGATGGCGGCCCGCACTGGCGCCGTACAGATCGGCTACCTCGTCGGCGCGTTTGTCGGCGGGATGATCGTCGACTCGTCCGGCTTTGGCGCGCTCGGCGCCTTCATGATCGTGGGCATGACCGCGAGCGCGCTGGTTATGGCTGGGGTGCCGTCGCGGGCATAGGCCGCTCAAGCGAACTAGGCGGGTTAAAGCGGTTTCTACTCCAAGCGCCCACCCCGAGGGGTGGGCGCTTGGAAGATTTGCCGCTTAGGTATGCGGATCGCTTGTCAGAACAAGATGTGTCGCCGCGGGTCGGCGGTATGTTGGCAGCGTGGCTGCAACCGCGACCATCCGCGTGCCAATCGAGACCCGTGATCGGCTTGACCGCCTCGCGAAGAGGCGCGGCGCTTCTGTGGCGGAACTGATCGGCGAACTGGCGTTGCGCGAAGAAGTCTTCCGGTCCCATGCGGACGAACGCCGTGCCTGGTCGAACGCCTTGGGAGAGCAACGGCTCACGGAAGATCTCGAGCTTTGGGACGAAACGGTCGGCGATGGACTCTGCTGACGGCCCGGGTGCTGCGATCTTCGAATCGGGCTGCCGGTCGCGCCAGGCGGCGCCCGCTAAACCTTCAGCTTGTCCGCCAGCTCACGGAGGTTCTTGACTTCCAGATCCGGCTTCTTGGCCTTGGGATCTGGAACCTTCTCCTTGTGGCGGTTGACCCAGACGGTCGGGAGCTTCGACTTGATCGCCGGGGCGACGTCGTAGTAGTAGGAGCTGCCGACGTGCATCCAGCCCTTTTTGCCACCGATGCGGCGGGCCGTCTCGGTGAAGTGCGCGGTCTCGGGCTTGTAGCTCCTGACCTGCTGGGCGGTCACCACGATGTCGAAGTCGCTGCGAATGTGGCGACGGCTTGCGACCAGCAACTTGTCGTCGATGTTGACCACAAGCCCCACTTGGTACTTCTTGGCGATCCGGTCGAGCGCGGCGTTGGCCTCGCGGAACGGCTTCCAGCGGATCACCGAGTCGGGTAGGAAGTTGGTGCGTGAGGGCTCAAGGTCCCACTCGAGATCCTTCGCGACGCGCAGCGCGATCTGGCGCAGCACCTCCGCGTAGAGCTCGTAGGAGCCGCTGGTGATCTCCTCCTGATGGCTGTTGAACAGCTCGATCAGTTTGCCCTTGTCGGGCAGGTCAAAACCCGTGCGTTCGGCCTCGCCCTGGAAGGCTTCGTATACGCCGCTCTCCCAGTCGATGAGCGTGCCGTACACGTCGAAAGTGATCCATTTGATGTCTTTTGGAATAGCCATGTTCTCGCTGATAAGTTCTCCGCGCGCCGAAGCTGTGACACATAGTACGAATCGCGCTCGGCATACCGCATTTGCGTATCCCCTAATCGGAGTACCCCTAGGATGGATCTTCTCGAATACCAAGGCAAGCAGCTCTTCGGCAAGCACGGGCTGACTGTCTCCGACGGCAAAGCCGTCACCAGCGTCGAAGACGCGCTTGCAGCCGCCGACGAGGTCGGTTATCCAGTGATGGTCAAGTCGCAGGTCCTGATGGGCGGGCGCGGCAAGCTCGGCGGAGTCAAGTTCGCCGCCGACGCCGAAGCCGCCAAGGAGCACGCGACCAACATCCTCGGCCTCGACATCAAGGGCCACATCACCCGCACGCTCTGGATCGAGCACGCGTCGGACATCGACGAGGAGTACTACGCCTCGATCCTGCTCGACCGCTCGGCCAAGAAGCCGATGGTGATGTTCTCCACCGAGGGCGGGATGGACATCGAAGAGGTCGCAGAGAAGACCCCGGAGAAGCTGATCAAGCACCACGTCGATCCGCTGGTCGGACTGACCAAGGAAGAGGCCGTGAAGATCGCAACCGACGGCGGCGCTGCTGCCGACGTGATCGACGGAGTCGCAGACGCCTTGGTCCAGCTCTACGAAGTCTGGATCGAAGAGGACGCGACACTCACCGAGATCAACCCGCTGCTGATCCAGCCTGACCGCACCGTGAAGGCGCTCGACGCCAAGGTCTCGCTCGACGGCAACGCAGAGTTCCGCCACCCCGAGCACGCCGGTCTCGGCGACGAGGCCAACGCCGATCCGATCGAGGTCAAGGCCAAGGAGCAGGGCGTCGTCTACGTCAAGCTCGACGGCGACATCGGGATCCTCGGCAACGGCGCCGGGCTCGTGATGAGCACGCTCGACGTGGTTGCCCAGCACGGCGGCAAGCCGGCCAACTTCCTCGACGCCGGCGGCGGATCAGACGCCGAAAAGGTCAAGCAGGCCGTCGAACTGATCCTTTCCAATGACAACGTCAAGGCCGTGCTCTTCAACATCTTCGGCGGGATCACCCGTTGCGATGAGGTTGCCAAGGGTCTGGTCGCGGCATTCGAAGAGCTAAAGCCCGAGGTGCCATTTGTCGTGCGCCTCGACGGCACCAACGATGTCCAGGGTCGCGAGATCCTCGAGGCGGCAAACCTGCCCAACGTGCACGCCGCCACAACGATGGACGGCGCGGCCGAACAGGTCGTCGCGCTGGCAAAGGAGTCCTAAGAGCATGTCGATTCTGATTGACGAGAACACTCGCCTCGCCGTCGCCGGCATCACCGGCCGCGAAGGCTCGTTCCACACACTCAACAACCGCGCCTACGGCACCAACGTCGTCGGCGGCATCAACCCGAAGAAGGCCGGCGAGGACGTAGAGGGAATTCCCGTCTTCGCCAACTGGGCTGACACGGTTGCGGAGACTCAGGCCAACACGGCGATGATTTTTGTGCCGCCACCATTTGCGGCGGCCTCGGCACTCGAAGCTGCCGAAGCGGGCGTGGAGCTCGTGGTGATCATCACCGAGGGCATCCCCGCCCACGACGAGCTCAAGCTCTACAACCAGGTCAAGCGTGACTTCCCGAACACACGGATCGTCGGACCCAACTGCCCCGGGATCCTCTCGCCGGGCAAGGCCAACGTCGGCATCATCCCGGCCAGCTTCTTCAAGCCGGGCAACGTCGGCGTCGTCTCGCGCTCGGGCACGCTGACCTACCAGATCGGCAACGAGCTGGCGCAGAAGGGCTTCGGCAACTCGACGATCGTCGGCATCGGCGGCGACCCGGTTCCGGGCAGCAGCTTCATCGACATCATCAAGCTGTTCGAGCAGGACGAGCAGACCGAACTGATCGTGATGAGCGGCGAGATCGGCGGTAGTGCCGAGGAAGAGGCGGCCGAGTACGTCAAGGCCAATGTCTCAAAGCCGGTCGTCGCCTACATCGCCGGTTTCACCGCGCCCGAGGGCAAGCAGATGGGTCACGCGGGGGCGATTGTCTCCGGGTCGGCCGGCACCGCCAAGGCGAAGGCCGAGGCGCTGGAGGCCGCAGGTATTCGCGTTGGCCGCACGCCGACGCAGACGGCCGAGATCGCGATGGAGTTGATCGGCGCGCCTGCCTAGATTTGGTGCGCGCAGTTTTACGAGAAGGCCACGTGTCCCAACTGGACGCGTGGCCTTTTTCGTGGCCCGCAGATCCACCGCGTACATCACAACAAAATTTCGCTGCTAGTCGGACCAGACCCTAAAATGGTCCGATGGCGTTCACCCTGACCGAAGCTCGCGCGCAGTTCCCCACGCCTGTTGAACTCGCCGCGAGAAATGAAGAGATCGTGTTCATGCGCGAGGACGGGACTCGTGTGCAACTCCTGCCAGTTCACGATCAACACTGCTCGGATTGCCGCTGCCCGATCTGCGGCGAAGCGGCGAACACGCCCTGAGTCTCCGCGCCCACTTCTACGGCGACAGCTTCACCTTCGGCCAGGGCGACCCCGGAGGCCTAGGCTGGGTCGGCCGAATCGCCGCGAAGCTCCCGGATGTCGAGATCGCAAACCATGGCGTTCCCGGTGCGCCGGCCTCCTACATCGTCCAGTCCTTCCGCAACACCGAGTTCGATCCGACCCGCACCGAACTCGCAATCTTCTGCCTGGGCACAAACGACGCCGTCCTCCACCTCCCGCAGTACGACACAGTTGCAGCTGTGTCGTATGCGCTTGATTGGGCTGGGGAGCTTGGGGTGCCGGTGTTTTGGATCGGGCCTCCTCCGATTGGGGATCTGGTGGAGGAGGATGTTGCGCTTCGCGCGTTGAGCGGCGCAATCGAATCAGTCACCACCGCTCGCGGCGTTCCGTTCGTGTCGACGTTCGATGAGCTTGGCGAAGGCAGCGCGTGGCGCGCTGAGGCGGACGCCGGCGACGGGTCACACCCAGGCGCGGGCGGCTACGCCGAGCTGGCTCAGCTCGTTGAGCGCGCCGGCCTGATCGATTGGATCGCGCAACACTCGGCTCGATAGGCTCAAACACCGATTTCATCGACCCGACTTTCGAAGCTGATCCCATGACCACCACCGTCAAGACCATCTCTTTCGCCCGCGGCGCGCCGTCGCTCGACCTGATCCCCGTCGACGGGCTCAAGGAGTCCGCGCAGAACGCCTTCACCAACGACCCCGCGGGGGCGTTCGGCTACGGCACCGCCGTCGGCTACGTGCCGCTGCGCGAGTGGATCGCTGAGAAGGAGGGCGTCGAGATCGACCGCGTGATCGTCACCAACGGTTCGCTGCACGCCTGCGCGCTGATGTTCGACCAGCTGGTCGCTCCGAGCGACAAAGTTGCGATCGAGCAGCCGCTCTACGACCGCTCGCTCTTGATGCTGCGCCAGCGCGGCGCGGATCTTGTCGGCTACCCGCTCCAGAGCGACGGTTTCGACCTCGACGCGCTCGAGAACGATCTCAAGGGCGGCTTCAAGCCGAAGTTCGTCTACACGATCCCGCACTTCCACAACCCGGGCGGCTGCACGATGCCGCTTGAGAAGCGCCAGCGCCTCGTGGATCTTGCTGGCGAGTACGACTTCCTGATCGTCGAGGACGACCCCTACCGCGACATCGTCTTCGACGGCGAATCGCTCCCTTCGATGCTCTCGCTCGACGAGTCCGGTGAGCGCGTCGCGTTCATGAACTCGTTCACCAAGCAGGTCTGTCCCGGGCTGCGCATCGGTTACGCCGTCGGACCAAAGAGCCTGATCAAGGACATGGTCACGGCCGGCACCAACACCTACATCTCGCCGGGTCAAGCATCAGAGGCGATCCTCAACGACTATGTGCGCGCCGGCAAGCTCGACGACTCGATCCAGACCGTCCGCACTGCGCTCGCCGAGCGGCGCACAGCGATGGTCGACGCGCTGCGCGAGCACTTCCCGGAGGCGACTTTCGTGACGCCGCAGGGCGGCTACTTCATGTGGGTCGACCTTGGCGACGGAGTCAACACCGACGAGATCGCGCCGCGCGCGGCTGAAGCCGGCGTGCCGATCACGAAGGGCAGCGACTTCATGATCGAGGGCGGGCAGAACGCGATGCGCCTGGCCTACAGCGCGGTCCACCCCGACGAGATCCGCGAGGGCATTGAGCGGCTCGCGGGGATCGTCAACGGCTGAGCTTCACTCACCGCGGCGACGCTCCTTGGCCGCCGCGCGGGCGCCCTTGCGGCGCAAGCGGTACCCGGCAACCGGCTCGTCGATCCCTTTGAATCGTCTGCGCCCCGCACTGCTCCAGTCGTATTCGTCGCGAAATGCCTCACGCAGCGTGTCGGTCGCAAGGATCGCGCCGGGTCGCGCGACGTCGCACAAGCGGCTGGCCAGATTGACCGGTGGACCGTAGACATCGCCACCTCGCTCAACCGCGGTGCCGAAGGCGATCCCGACCGAGAGCTCCGGGAAGTCCTCGCCCTCTCGCTCGACCGCGTCGATCAATTCCAGAGCCGTTTCCAGCAGTTCTCCCGCGGAGGTCGAGGCAAGCATCACCGCATCTCCGATCGTCTTCACGAGGCGCACCGGCGGGCGAACGACATCGGCGGCGATCGAGTTGAAACGCTCCGCGATCTCGCCCAGCTCGTCGGCCGGGATCTGCTGTCCCAGCGACGTGAACCCGACGAGGTCGGCGAAACACACCGCCATCTCACGCGTGCCCACGAGGAAATCGATCGCGGCCTCGTTGCCCAGGACGTCGGCGCGAAGCTCATCCCGCAGATGCAAATTGAAAAGGTGCTGGAGCACGAATGCGAACTCAGGAGTCGTGGCCCGCGTGATCGCCGCGTAGCGCTGCGCCATCTCTGCCTCGTCAAGCGTCGGGTCGAGGTAGGTCGCCAAGAACTGACGCTCCACCACCACCGCAAGCTGAGAGAGGGCGCCGCCGAGCACCCGGTTGATCTCTCGGATGCTTTCGAGCGACATCCCCATGTCGAGATTCGCCCTGACCGACTTCATTGTCTTGACATCGAACTCGCTGAAGAAGATCTGATCGTGCTCGGGCTCGGCAAGGCCGAGTGACCGCCGCAGCTCCAGAAACAGGTCGACGTCCACACCGGCCTGTTCGGCGACCTCACCGGCGGTGTAACGCGGTGCGCCGCCCAGCGCCCGCTCGACCGGAAGCAAGAAGAGCCGCTGTTCGGCGTGGGCGGCCAACACTTCTTCGGGCTCGATCAGCTCGTCGTCGAGCAGATAGTCGAGCAACCTGCTGCGCGAAGCGCGCGCTGCTTCGCCCTCGACGTCGTCGAGCAGCCCCTCGGCCTCGTAGTCGAAGTCCGGGTGGCGTTTGCTCACACGTACCTCTAGCGGCCGTAGCGGTCTTTGGCCAGCACGAGCTGTTCGGGAAGTGCGGTTCGCGGCGGCGGCGACGGGTCGGCGATCACCGACACAGTCTCTGCCACGGAGCGCGTGAGAGTGTGCTCGCCGCCGTCCGAGCGGTACGTGAGCTCCTCGTCGTTGACCGAGAGGATCTCGCCCTCGTCGCCTGGTTCGACGCCCTGCGTCTTCAAGTAGTGCAGCAGGTCCTCGGCCTCGTTCTCGAGCCGCAGGATGCGCACCTTCGCGCCGACCGAGCAGTCGCCCAGCGGCACGCCTTGGATGCGGTCGGCCGGGTCGATCGGGTGGCCGTGCGGGCAGGTCTTGGCGTCGCCGATCGCCGCGAGCATCTTCTCCTCCATAAGCGGCGACATCGCGTGTTCCATCAACTCAGCCTGCTCGTGGACGTCGTCCCACGGGATGTCGAGCACATCGGTCAGGAAGCGCTCGATCAGGCGGTGGCGTCGAACGATCTGTTCGGCGTGCGTGCGCCCGTGCTCGGTGAACTGCCAGCTCTTGTCGGCCAGGCGCGTGACGTAGCCGTCGCTTTCAAGCCTTGCGACCATCTCATGCACAGTCGGTGCCGAGAGCTGCATCGCCCGCGCGATGTTCGCCCCGGTGATCGGCAGCGCGGCCTCCTGGAGCCAGAAAATCGTCTGGAGATACTCCTCTTCGGCGACTGTGGCGTGGTCGTGCGACATCGGGCAAGATCCTACACACGGGGCCAATTAGGCTGGCTGCCGATGACGCGCGCAATTCGCCCGGTGCTGGTCGCTCCGGACAAGTTCAAAGGCACGCTCGGCGCAGACGAAGTTGCGCGATCGGTTTCCGACGGGCTGGCTCGTGTCGGCATCGCCGCCGATGTCTGCCGGATCGCCGACGGCGGCGAGGGAACGATCGAGGCCGTGCTCACCGCGCGGTCCGCCGAAGTCTTCGAATCAACTGTTCAGGACGCCCTCGGGCGTCCGACCGACGCGCGCGTGGCCCAGTTTGACGATGGCACTGCCCTGGTGCAGAGCGCCGACGCGATTGGCCTGGCGGCGATCGTCGAGAAGGATCGCGACGCCCTTGCGGCCAGCTCGCGTGGGGTCGGGGAGCTGATTGCCGCCGCGGCCGATGCCGGCGCCATTCGCGTCTTCGTCGGAATCGGAGGCACGGCGTCCAGCGACGGTGGCGCTGGAGCGATCGAGGCGCTGAGGGACCACAAGCTCGTCGGAAAGCGCGGCCCGCTCAAAAGCTGTCCGAAGATCGTCGCGCTCTGCGACGCGCGAGCGGCCTGGGAACAGGCTGCGACGGTCTTCGCACCGCAGAAGGGCGCTGGCGAGGCTGAGGCCGCGGAGATCTCGCGGCGGCTCGATCGCCTGGCGGCCGATCTCCCGCTTGATCCCCGCGGGCGCTTGATGACCGGTGCCGGCGGCGGTCTCTCTGGAGGTCTCTGGGCGGCCTGCGGGGCCGAGCTGAAGTCCGGCGCGGCTTGGGTGCTCGACGCCGTCGGTTTCACACCCCGCATGCTCGCCGCGCGGGCCGTTGTCACCGGCGAGGGTTCGCTGGACCGCCAGACGCTGCTCGGCAAATCAGTCGGCGAAGTCGCTACGCGCGCACGGCAGGCCGGCGTGCCATGTCACGCGATCGTCGGAGCGATGGCGATGACCGAGTTCGATGCCCGCGTGCTCGACTTTGAGAGTTGGTGCGAGGCCGGCGATCCCACGTCGATTGCCGACGCGGCAGAACGACTTGTCGCCGTGTTGCCTGAGCGCTGACCCGCGCGTCAGGTGCGCGCGACGAGGTTGCTGACCACAGCCTCGTAGACACCGCTGCCGTGCGTGGCTTCGGTGACAGTGATGTTCTCGCCGCCGATCGCCAGTCCCTCGAGTTCCGGGTTCTGGACCACGGCGTTGCGCATCAGGTAGAACTGCCCGACGACCGGCGCGACCTCCATGTCCTCGCGCGAATCGCCGCAGGCGATCACCTCGTCGCGTGAGTAGCCACGGATCTGCATGTGCCTTGCCACCGCCCCGGCTTTGCTCGCCATCTTGGGAATCAGGTGGTAGGCGTGCAGGTGCTCAAATCGCAGCTTCTCGGACTTGCGCCGGATGCGCCCGTTGTCCACAAGCCGCAAGTGACCATGCCCGCTTGAGGTCAGAAACGAGTCGACTTGGGAAGTGTCGAGCCAACCGCGAAACAGGTGTGAGACATCGCGGTCGCGGTGCCAGGGCGCGTGGTACTCAAGCCGGTCGGAGTACTCCTCCAGCAGCAGGTCGGGGACGCCGGCCGCCTGGATCTGCTGGTAGATGTTGCCGGACTCGTCGGGTTCGAGCCCGCCGGTCAGCCACTCGGGGTTCTCGTTGTCGCCGATCACCAGCCCGCTCCCGACCTCAAAGATGTACGCGTCCTGGCCCAGCAGCCGCGCGTCCTCGAGCACCTGCGCTTGCCTGCGCCCGCTGAAGATGCATATCTCGACACCTGCACGCAGGCAGGCCTCGACGGCACGAACGCCGTCCATCGTGATTCGCCCGTCGCCGTCGTGGAAGAGCGAAGCTCGCGAACCGAGCAGCGTTCCGTCGAGGTCGACGTAGAGGCACCTAAGCGCCACGCGCGGCCTCCACCCCGATCGACGCCAGCGGCGGGCGCTCAAACGCCGGGATCGAGCGCACTTCCGGCTCGCCATCGACGTAGCCCAAGAACTCGTCGCCCGGCAGGGCGCCTTCCGGCAGCAGCTCGACGCGGTCGAGCAAAGCGCGCTGGACCGCAAAGGCCATCGGAGCGAGTTCGTGCAGGTGCTGGTGGCGATTCAGCCGCTCGCCCAGGTCAGACTGGGCGATCGCCTCAAGCCCAAAACGCGTGTAGAAGTCGATCAGCAACGCGATCTCGACGCCATATCCGGTGCGAAAAGGGACCGCAATGAGCGCGTCGCGGCGCGCGGCAAGCTCCCCGGCGAGCGGCTGGCGAACCGCTGCCAACTCGGGGAAGTAGGTGTTCAGTAGCGGCCTGGCGACGAGCTCATTGACGCGTCCGCCGCCTCCCTCGATGCGTACGCCGGCCGACGTGAACGGACGGTCAAACGCTCCCTTCACAAGCTGCAACTCCTCGTGTTCGAGCAGCGGCCCGACCAGTCCGCAGACGAAGGCTTCGGAGAACCCCTCGGTGTCGGAGTCGACAAACACAACGATGTCGCCGTCTGCAACCGTGAGCGAGCGCCACAGTGCGTCGCCCTTGCCGTGCACGGGGCCGTGGTCGGCCAGCAGGTCAGCTTCCTGGTGCACTTGAGCGCCCGCCTGCGCTGCAAATTCAGCGCTGCCGTCCTCCGAGTCCGCATCGATCACGAGCACTTCGTCGACCGCCCCGGCATCCTGCAGTCGCAGACAGCTTGCAGCGACGCGACCGACCGTGAGCGCGGCCTCCTTGACCGGGATCACGACGCTGACCTGCTGATCGCGCTTGAGCTCGGCGATGCGACCGGCGTCGTACGCGGCGCCCTCGAACGTCTGCTCGCGCGCCCACTCAAGCGCTCTTGCGAGCGCCGCTTGTCTCTGCTCGCCGGCCATACACCGGCGAGCATATTGGAGCGTGGCTGTCAGGCAGTTCAGGCCGCGACAGGTTCGCGCTGCTCATTGGCTGCGGCGACCTTCGAAAACTTCAGGTTGCCGTCGTCGAGCTCGGCGCGACGGAAGTCGACGTAGTCCTGGTGGTAGGTCATACGCAGCTTCCAGGGTGCGCGCGAGCCGGCCTTCGGAAACTTCTCAATCGCACGCAACACGTAACCGGCCGGGAAGTCCAGCAGCGGCTCTTCCTTGACGGTCGGGTCGTCGTTGTGGGGGATCACGACGTCGTAGCCCTTCTCGTCCATGTAGTTGAGGAGTCGGCAGGCGTAGCCCGCGACGAGATCGGCTTTGAGCGTCCAGGACGCGTTGGTGTAACCGACGGTGAACACGAAGTTCGGCACGTCGGTGACCATGCAGCCGCGGTAGACCATCATTTCCGGGATCTCACCAGTGTGGCCGTCGACGTCGAAGTCGATCCCGCCAAGCGGCAGCAGGTCGAGTCCGGTCGCGGTGATCACGATGTCGGCCTCGAGTTCCTGGCCGGACTTGAGCTTGATGCCGTTCTCGGTGAAGGTGTCGATGTGATCAGTGACGATCGCTGCCTTGCCAGTGCGGAGCGACTTGAAGAGGTCGCCGCTGGGGATCACGCAGAGGCGCTGGTCCCACGGGTTGTAGGGCGGGTTGAAGTCCTTGCCGACCTTCACGTCGGCGCCCTCGACCTGGCGCGCCACGCCGCCCATCAGGAGCTTGCGTGAAAGCTTGGGGAAGCGCTGGCAGAAGTGGTAGAACGCGAGCGTCTGCGTGGCGTTCTTCCAGCGCGTCCACTTGTAGCCGCGCTCTGGGCCGGCAATCTTGAAGAGGAAGCGCGCGATCGGGTCGATCAGCGGCAGCGAGAGCATGTAGGTCGGGGTGCGCTGGAGCATCGTGACCTTCTCAGCCTTGTCGGTCATCGCCGGGAGGATCGTGACGGCGGTGGCGCCGCTTCCGATGATCACGACCTTCTTGCCCGTGTAGTCGAGGTCCTCGGGCCAGAACTGCGGCTTGATCACCTGGCCCTTGTAGTTCTCGATTCCGGGGAAGCCCGGCTCGTAGCCGTGGTCGTAGCGGTAGTAGCCGGTGTTGCCGTAACAGAACTTCGCCTTGACCTGGTTCTGCTCGCCGGTCTTCGTGTTCTCCAGCGTGACGGTCCAGCGCCCTTCGGCCGACGACCACGAGGCGTGAACAGCCTTCTGGCCGTAGCGGATGTGCTCGTCCACGCCGGTCTCGCTTGCGGTCTCCTTGAGGTAGGCGAGGATGTCCGGTCCGTCAGCGATCGCCTTGGGGTTGGTCCAAGGCTTGAAGTTGTAGCCCAGCGTGTACATGTCGGAGTCCGAGCGCACGCCGGGGTAGCGGAATATGTCCCAGGTTCCGCCGAGCGCGTCGCGCATCTCAGTGATCAGGAACGTCTTGTCCGGGCACTCGAGTTGCAGGTGTCGGGCAGCTCCGATTCCGGAGAGTCCGGCGCCGACGATCAGTACGTCGACTTCTTCGGGGAGCGTGGCGGTGGTCTCTGACATCGGAAAGGTCTCCTCAAGGGGTTGCACAGGGGTGCTGCTGTCCGGCCAATATACCAACACCGTGTCGAATTTGTCAACTACTTGTCGAAAAAATCAACACCGTGTATATTGGAGCCATGACGCCGTCGGCCACCACCCCCGCTCGCGGTCGCCGCGCCAAGCGCCCGACTGGCGACGAACGCGAGCAGGCAATTCGCGAGACGCTCGAGACTCTGCTCGAAACAAAGCAGTTCCACGAGATCTCGATCGACGACCTCGCGCGCGGCGCCGGGCTCTCTCGTCCGACTTTCTACTTCTACTTCGAGTCCAAGGAAGCAGTGCTGCTGGCACTGCTCGACGAGATCGTGCGTCAGGCCGATGCAGCCAGCGACGTTGCCCAGACGATGCTCGACAAGGACCCGCAGCGATTTCTGCGCGATGCCCTGGCGGCCTACGTGACGATCCTCGGCGCCCACCGCGGCGTGATCGTTGCCGGCAACCAGGCAGGTGCGACCAGCGAAGACGTGCGGGCCCTCTGGAATGTCGTTCGCGAGCGCTGGGTCGAGATGGGCACGCGCGGCATCGAGGCAGAACGTGCGCGACTCGGCATCGAGGGCGCACTCAGCGCGCGCGAGCTCTCGATCGCCCTGCTGAACATGAACGAAGGCGTTATGTATTCGATGTTCGCCGGCGAAGAACCGGCGGTCCCCGAAGATCGCGTGATCGAGGTGATCTCGAGCATCTGGATCAACGCTGTCTACGAGGGCAAGCAGCCACCCTCCGCTTAGGATCGGGCGGGTGCACGCCCGCATCGATCAGCTACTCCAGTCCGACGCTGCCGAACACCCCGAGCAGCTGGTCGAGATTGCCCACGAGCCCGGGCAGGCAGCGCACCTGGTCGACTTCCCCGACGAGCTGAGCCCGCCCGTACGCGCGGCGCTAGAAGCCGCCGGCATCGAGCAGCTCTACGGGCATCAGCTGCAGTGCTTCGACGCGGCGATTGGTCTTGGCGACTCGCCGGGCGGCAACGTGATCGTCACGACCGCGACGGCCAGCGGCAAGTCGCTCTGCTTCAACCTGCCAGTGCTGCATACGCTCGCAGCCGATCCCAAGGCGCGGGCGCTCTACCTCTACCCGACCAAGGCACTGGCACAGGATCAGGCACGCAAGCTCGGCGAGCTGGGAGCGGGCATGGGGCGGCGCGGGCGAACGGGCATGCTGCGCCACGCGATCTACGACGGCGACACGCCCGGCGGCGAGCGGCGAGCGATCCGCGAGAAGAGCAATCTTGTCCTCAGCAACCCGGACATGCTGAGCCAGGGCGTTCTGCCCAATCATCGCCAGTGGGCGGACTTCTTCGCCAACCTCGCGTGGATCGTCGTCGACGAAGCGCACGTCTACCGCGGGGTCTTCGGATCGCACGTGGCCAACGTGCTGCGGCGCCTGCGAAGGATTGCAGCCGCCTACGGCACCGCCCCGCGCACGATCATGACGAGCGCGACGATCGCCAATCCACGCCAACTTGCCGAGCGCCTGACGGGCGAGCAGTTCGAACTGGTCGATCGCGACGGCGGGCCACGCGAGGACCGTGAGATCGTGATTTGGAATACGCCGCTGATCGACGAGGACGCCGGTACACGCGGCAGCGCGCTCAGCGAAGCGGCGACGATGCTGACTCGATTGGTGCGTGCCGACCTGCGCACGATCGTCTTCATGAAGTCACGCCGCGGAGTCGAGCTGATTCATCGCTTCGCTTCCGACCAGCTCGCCGACCGGCCCGATCTCGCCGAGGGGATCGCGCCCTACCGCGCCGGCTACACGGCGGCCCAGCGCCGCGAGATCGAGCAGCGTCTGATGAGCGGCGAACTGAAGGCGGTGATCGCAACCAGCGCACTCGAGCTCGGCATCGACATCGGCGAGCTCGACGCGGCGCTGGTCACGACCTTCCCCGGAACGGTGGCGTCCCTGCGCCAGATGTGGGGCCGCGCCGGAAGGCGTTCGGAAGGCGTCGGCGTGTACATCGCCGGCGACGACGCGCTCGACCAATTCTTCTGTCGCCACCCGGATGAGTTCCTCGCCCGACCGGTCGAGGCGGCAATCCTCGACCCGTGGAATGAGTCGGTGCACCTGCGCCACCTCCACGCAGCGATCTACGAATTGCCTTTGCGACCGGCCGACGCCGAATTCTTCGGTGAGAGCATCGGCGAGTTCGCGGCGCAGCTGGTCGCCGCCGGGGCCGCGCGCGAGGAGAACGGCCGCTGGCTGCCGCGCGGAGAAGACTTCCCCGCCGCGCGCATCGCGCTGAGGTCCGCGAGCGCGGACAACTTCCACATCTGCGACTCCGAAAGCGGCGAAGTGATGGGCACTGTCGAGGCCGAGCGCGCGCTCACCACGACGCACCCCGGCGCGGTCTACATGCACATCGGTCGCCAGTACGAGATCGAGGAGTTGAACTTCGATTCAAGATCGGTGCTCGCCAGGCCCTTCACCGGCGACTGGTACACCCAGCCCAAGTTCGAGACCGACACATACATCGAGCAGGTGCTCAAGACGCGAGTGCTCCCTGGTGCCACGCTGCACTTCGGCCATGTGGCCGTGACCGAGCAGGTGATCGCCTTTCAGCGCAAGTCGATCAGCGACCACGAGACGCTTTCTCTCGAGTCGCTGGATCTGCCGCCGCAGCACTTCATGACCCAGGCGCTCTGGTACACGCTCGACGACATCGAGATCGAAGGCGAGCTCCCGCTCAACGTCCTACAGGGGTCGCTGCACGCGGCCGAACACGCGCAGATCGCCGTGCTTCCACTGATCGCGATGTGCGACCGCTGGGACATCGGCGGCCTCTCGACCGCGATGCATCCCCAGACCGGCCGGCCGACGATCTTCATCTACGACGGTCACCCGGGTGGCGTCGGCATCACCGAGCGCGGGTTCGAGCAGTTCGAACGCCTGACCGATGACGCAATCCGACTGATCTCTGAGTGCCCCTGCGAAGCCGGTTGTCCGAGCTGCGTACAAAGCCCCAAATGCGGCAACCTCAATGAGCCGCTGCACAAGTCCGGATCGCTGCAGTTGCTGCGATCGCTGCGCGGTTGAGCCTGCAAGGCGGCTCGCATCCGGTCGCCGACCGCGACAACGCGGCGAAAGATCGGTTAGAGGTCATGGAGGGCCGCGCCTGGCGCGGGGGAACGAACGATGCGCTTTTCGCTACTCAACACCGGCAAACTTCTCGCCGCCACGCTTGCGGTGCTCTTCTGTTGCACCCAGGTTGCGCTCGCCGGGAGTGGCGGCGCTGCGCCCGACGAATCGAGCAAATCTGACTCCAGCAAGTCCGGCGGCAGCGCGGTCGGCGGCAAGACCAAGAAGCGACGCGCGGTGCGTCGCACGCCCGTGCTCGCCGGATTCACGCTTACCAGCGCCGCCCTCACCGACGCTGCCCAAATGAAATTGCGCTACCGCATCACTGCCCCGGCCAAGCGCGTGCGTGTGCGAGCGATCGTCCGGACAAAGGGCGGCACTTACATCAAGACGCTCGAGCTGGGCGTACACCGCACCAACGCTCTGGTGACCACCGCGCTCTCCGCCAGCGAGGTCGGCGTCTCGCGCGCCGGCAGCTACAAGCTGCGTCTGACCGCGCGTGATGGGAAGAGGCGCGCGGCGAAGCGCGCGAAGAATGTGCCCGCCTGGCGCGCCTTCACCTTCTCCGACCACCGCTTCCCGGTCGACGGCCCGTTCAGCTTCGGCAACGACGGAGCGCGCTTTGGCGCCGGCAGGCCAGGTCACACACATCAAGGCCAGGACGTGATCGCCGACTCGGGAACGCGGATAGTCGCCCCCTACTCGGGGACCGTCAGCTACGTCGCCTACCAGGCCGGCGGTGCCGGCTACTACGTCGTGCTCAACGCCGACGATCGCCGCGACTACGTCTTCATGCATCTGCTCAAGGGATCTACCGCGGTCGAGCAGGGGCAGCGGGTCCGAACCGGTCAGCGCATCGGGCTGGTCGGCGCGACCGGCCAGGCCAGTGGCCCGCACCTGCACTTCGAGATCTGGACCGGCGGGGCCTGGCAGTTCGGCGGCAAGCCGGTCGACCCGCTGCCGCTGCTGAAGTCCTGGTTTGCCGGCGGTCCCGGCAATGCTGTTCGCACAAGCTCCGTCGCGTCGGTGGCTGCCTTCGAAGGTCCGCTCGACTAGCGCGCTCGCCCAAATAGGCTCTGCCGCGCAATGGCGATCGTGCGCCCCGAACAACCTGGAGACGAAGCGGCGATCGGCGCCGTGTACGTCGCGGCCTTCCCGAGCAGCGACGAACTCGAGCTCTACCAACGCCTGCGCGAGAGCGACGTCTTCGTACCAGAACTCAGCCTGGTGGTCCAGCAAGAGGAGATGATCGTCGCCCATGCGCTGCTCTCCCGCGTGGTCGCCGGCGAGAGCGAGGCGCTGATACTCGGGCCTATGGCAATCCTCCCGGATCATCAGCGCGGAGGGCTTGGAACTGCGCTGGTGCGGATGGGGCTCGAGCGGGCCCGCGCACTGAAGTACGAATGCGTGGTGGCGATCGGACCGGGTGACTTCCTGGCCGGATGCGGGTTTCGGCCGGCTCGAGGACGTGGCCTGACGACCGAGATGAACGTGCCAGACGAGAACTTCTGCGTTGCAGAGCTCGCTCCGATGGGAGTCACAGCCGGTCCGGTGCTGTTTCCCGAGGAGTGGTCGGGCTAACGGGCCGGTACGCCAGCGCCGCCCTTATGCTGACGGCGATGATGCGCATAGGACACAAGGGCGCCCACACGGTCGAGCACGGGAACACCGTGGCGAGCTTCAACGCCGCACGCGAACTCGGCGTGGACATGATCGAGTTCGACATCATGCGCCACCCCTACGACGACCGCGCAGGCGGAAGGCTCGTGCTGGCGCACGATCCGCACGATGCTGAGACGCGCGCAGACTCCACGTTGATCACGATGGAGCAGGGCCTCGACCTACTCGCCACACCACAGTTCGCCGACATCTGGCTCGATGTCGACATGAAGCACCGGGGCTACGAGCTGCAATTGATCGACGCACTGCGGGAGCGAGGCCTTCTGGGTCGCACGATGATCACGACGATGGAGCACGAGTCGATCAAGCTGATTCGCGAACACATCGCGCCAGGTGAGGTGAAGCTCGGGATAACGATTCCGAAGGTGACCAAGGATTGGCTGAACATGCCGTCAGTCGTAAAACCGATCATCGCCGCCGGGGTTATTGAGCATCGCCTCCGCCAGCCTTCTCGGGTTGCCAAGATGGTCGAATCGGGCGAGGTCGAAGCCGTTATGGCGTTCTATGCGTTGATCACACCGCGGCTGGTCCGCTCCGTCCACGACGCCGGTGGCGAGCTCTTTGCTTGGACAGTCGACGAGGCGGATGAGATCGCGAGGCTCTTCGACCTCGGCGTCGACGGCATCGTCAGCAACGATCCGCGCCTCTTTGACGAGGCCGAAGCCCAGCGCAACGCGGCCTGAGACATCGCGGGCGGATCGCCCGTAGGATCGCCGCATGCCCAAACACATCGACCTCCCCTCCGACAACGACCTCAAGCGTCTGATGGCGGTGTCCGCGCCGGCTTGCGTCTCGATCTATATGCCGACATCTGTTCTCCCCACCGAGGCAGACGCCAATCGCATCGAGTTCAAGACGCTCGCGTCGAAGGCGATCGAGCGACTGAACGAGTCCGGCGTCGACAAGCACGAGATCAATGCGATCCACGAGGGATTCGCCGAGCTCGATGATGACGAGGGGTTCTGGCAACACCTGGCGCGCAGTCTGGCCGTATTTGCAACGCCCGATTCAGTTCGCACCTTTCGCCTTCCGAACAATCTCACGGAGCTTGTGGATGTGTCGGACCGCTTCATCGTCAAGCCGCTGCTGCGCACGGTGACATTCCCACAGTCGGCCTACGTGCTCGCGCTCTCGGTCAACTCCGCCCGGCTGTTGGCGATCTCGCCGGACGGCGAGCCACACGAGGTCGAGGTACCCGGCATGCCCAAGGACGCTGTCTCCGCTGTCGGGCTTGACTCACTGCGCGACAACGATCCGACTTCCCGAACCCAGGGCGATGAGGGGCGCAAGCTGCGTCTGCGCCAGTACGCCCACCAGGTCGATCGCGCATTGCGTCGGGCGATCGGCGCCAGCGATCTGCCGCTGATACTCGCGGCCGCTCAGCCCCTCGAGTCGATCTTCCGCGCGACGAGCCATTACCCGCGGCTCGCACCGGCAAACATCGAAGGAAACCCTGACGAGCGCAGCGACGCCGAACTCGCGGAGGCCGCGCGCAAGGTGCTCGACGTGGTCTACGCGGAGAAGATCGAAGCGCTGAAAGAGAAGTACGAGAACCGCGCGAGCAAGGACCGTGCGACTACCGATCTCACGCGCATCGCTCGCGCAGCGACTTTCGGCGCGGTCGACGTACTGCTGGTCGACATCGATGTCTCGATCGACGGCACGGTCGACAGCGAAACCGGCCAGCTCCAAATCGACGAGCGCGACACCGTGGGCAACTACGGCATCGTCGATGAGATCGCCAAGCGCGTGCTCGAATCCGGCGGACGCGTGATGGCCGTGCGCAAAGAACAAGTCCCCAGCGGCGCCGACGCCGCCGCGATCCTGCGCTTCGCTGTCTAGAGGTTCTCGCGGTACCATCGTCTGCGCCGCTTACGCAGCGGCCGTGCGGCGAGATAGCTCAGTTGGTAGAGCACACGACTGAAAATCGTGGTGTCCCCGGTTCGAATCCGGGTCTCGCCATCTCGCCTGACGGGGTCCCGGCGACGCCAGCTTCACACCGCTCGCCGGCAGTCCGTCACGCCGCGCTCCGACCCTCCACCCCGACGACCAAACGCGCCGCGCATGGTCGTGTTGTTTACTTATGTAACAATAACTGTTATAGTTATATAACTACTTGTCGAACGTACCGAGGAGCGCCTCATGCCAATCGAAGCAGCCAGCCGCTGGTCACGCATCCGCATTCTGATGATCTGCTGCTTGAGCCTGTTCGTCGTGGGCGTCGACATCACAATCGTCAATGTCGCTCTTCCGACGATCGGTGAGCGACTCGACTCTGATCTCGGCGGTCTGCAATGGATCGTCGACTCCTACACCGTCGTGATGGCCAGCCTTCTGCTCTTCTCGGGATCGATGGCCGATCGTTTCGGCCGGCGACGCGTCTTCGTCTCCGGCATGGCTCTCTTCGCCGGCGCGTCGCTGCTCTGCAGTCTGGCGACGAACACCGAGCAACTGATCGTGTTCAGAATGTTGCAAGGCGCAGGGGCATCGATGCTCAACCCGGTGGCGATGTCGATCATCACGAACACATTCACTGATCCGCGAGAAAGAGCACAGGCAGTCGGCGTCTGGGGAGCCGTCTTCGGAATCGCGATGGCGCTCGGGCCAATCGTCGGCGGCGCGCTCGTGTCGGCAGTCGGCTGGCCGGCGATCTTTGCGATCAATGTCCCGATCGGTGCTGTGGCAATCGCATTGACCTTGCGGTTCATTCCAGAATCGAAGGCCCCGCACGCACGTCGTTTCGATCCCGCGGGACAGGTTTCGGTGTTTGCACTCCTGGCCTCGATCACATTCGCGATCATCGAAGCCCCGCGGCTGGGTTGGACCTCGCCTGCGGTGCTCGGCGCGTTCGCCTTGTCGGCCGTGGCGCTGACCGTGCTGCTCACGGTCGAAGGACAACGCGCGGAGCCGTTGATCGACCTCCGCTTCTTCCGGTCGACTCCTTTCGCGTCCGCGATCGGGATCTCGCTGGCAGCATTCGCGGCGTTCGGAGGATTTCTGTTTCTGAACACTCTCTACCTGCAGGAAGTCCGTGGGCTGTCGGCGCTCAGTGCCGGACTGGCGACGGCGCCGATGGCCCTGATGACCGTCGTCGCCTCGCCGATCTCTGGACGCCTCGTCGGCAGACACGGCCCGCGCGTGCCGCTCGTGATCGCAGGCATCGGGCTGTCGCTCGGAAGCGCGATGCTGCTCGCGACCAGCGGCGGCTCGCCAATGGCGATTCTGCTGTCTGCCTACGCGGTGTTCGGCCTCGGATTCGGATTTGTCAACGCGCCGATCACGAATACGGCTGTCTCAGGAATGCCGCGAGCGCAGGCCGGCGTGGCCGCCGCCGTCGCGACGAGTTCGCGGCAAGTTGGCCAGACGCTGGGGGTCGCAGTCTTCGGCGCGATCGCCTCTTCGCACGTGCACGCGACCGGAATTGGCGGACTCGCCGACTCCGCGCCCAAGGCTTGGTGGTTGCTCTCCGCCCTGGGGCTGCTCGTGTTGGCGCTCGGCCTCTATTCGACCACCGCGCGTGCCGGCGATTCGGCGCGGCGCACGGCCGAGGCCCTGAATCCCGAGGCGCTCGCCGCCTAGCCTTGAGGCATGGCCGGCGTGAAGAGAACCCGCAAGCAGCAGGCGGCCGCAGGCGCGGTCTGGAAATTGATGTCCGATCTCGTCCTGGACAACCAGCGGCGGCGCGCCGTCTCCGAAGAGCTCGGGATGAGTTTCGGACGGACCAGGGCGATCAGAAGAGTCGCGGCCGGGCCGGTGTCGATGAGTGAGTTTGCCGCGATGCTGGGAATCGATCCGCCCAATGCCACGGTGCTGGTGAATGAACTCGAGGAGCAAGGGATGGTGCGCAGGCGCCAGAATCCCGCTGACCGACGGAGCAAGCTGGTCGAGGCAACCGAGCGTGGAGAGGCGATCGCGCGGCGAGCAAACGCGATCCTTGACGAGCCGCCCGAACTACTGGCGTCATTGGACGAGCAAGACCTTGCGACGCTGGCCCGACTGTTGTCTGGCGAGCACCAAGCGTGACGCGCGATCAGCGTTCCGCCTCGCGCGCCAGCCGGTAGCGCTCTATCCCGTCGAGGATCAAATCCAGTCCGAAGTAGAACTCGGTCTCATAGTCGTAGCCAGCGTTCTCGAGTTCCGCCGCGACCTCCATCAGGTAGGGGTAGTCATCCATCTGCGGGACGTTCTCGCGTTGCTGACGCATTACGTCGGCGGTCTCCTCGGGCGCGTCGAAGGGAAGTCCGCGCTCCTGCAGAGCAAACCCATACGTGTACGCGTCGAGCACCGAGTACGCGTGAACGGCGTCACGAAACTCAAATCCATCCTCCCGCAGACAACCCATCACCGCGTTGTGATGCTGGATGTTCGCCGGTCCCGGATTCATTCGGCCCTCCATCATTCCCACCGCCCAGCGATGTCGGTTGAGCGCTGCGCGCACGGAGCTCGCTCGCTCGCGCATGGCGGTTCGCCAGTCAGTCGTGCCCGGCTCGGCCACTTCGATTTCAGCGAAAACAATGTCGACGAGGCCGTCGACGACGTCCTCCTTGTTGGAGACGTGGTTGTAGAGCGACATCGCCTCGACGCCAAGTTCAGCGGCGATCTTGCGCATCGACAATGAGTTGAAACCGCCGGAGTCGGCGAGTTTCAGCGCCGCCTGGAGCACACGATCGCGGTTTAGTGATTCACGTTTTCGAGCCATTTGCAAAAACCTTACGCTGTATGTATACTTACGTTGTAAGTTTACACTGTAAGTAAGGAGAACAAGCCAATGACTTCCGACCGCAAGACCGCCTTCGCAGCCGGCGCCCTCTTCATCGCAACCTTCATCACGTCGATTTGGGCGATGCTGCTCTACAAGCCGACGATCGACGCCTCGACCACGCTGCTGACGAGTGGCGCAGAGAACCGCATTCTGTTCGGTGGCTTCCTCGAGATGCTGCTGATCGTCGCCAACATCGGCACCGCTGTCGTGCTTTTCCCGGTACTCAAGCGCAAGAGTGAGTTCCTCTCGATCTCATTCGTCACCGCGCGATTGGTCGAGTCCGGGTTCATCGCAGTGGGCATCCTCTCGCTACTCGCGCTGGTGACGGTCAATCAAGATCTGGCCGGGACCGACCCTGCCGTCCTCAACGTGGTGGGCGAGTCGCTCGTCGCAATCCACGACTGGACATTTCAGCTCGGTCCCGGTTGGGTGGTCGGCTTGGGCAACGGGCTGATCCTCGGCTACGTGATGTTTCGCTACAACCTCGTGCCTCGCGGCATGGCGGCCTTCGGGCTGGTCGGGGGCCCGGCGATCCTGCTCTCGGGAACCGCCGTCCTGTTCGGAGTGATCGAGCCCGGCTCTGGACCGCAGATCCTCGCGACCGCACCGGAGTTCATCTGGGAAGCATCACTGGGGATCTACCTGATGGTGAAGGGCTTCAAGACTGTTCGGCCTGAGTCCGTACGCGCTACCGAGAGCGGCCCGATCGGCGTTCCCGTCGCCGCTTAGCGCTATTCGAATGCAGGTGGCTTCCGGCCGAGCACTACGCCTCGGCCGGGAGCATCCGCAAGTACTCGATGCGCGCAGTGAAGGTCTGACGCATCTCGGCGGTGACCTCGGTCAGAAACTCCTCGCGATAGGTGCCGTCGGTGACCACGGCGATTGCGTAATAGAGCCCACTTAGGACCGCAACGGCGCCTGCGACGGTGAGCAGTTGGGCGGTCAACGTGAGCTGCACTCCGACCACGCTCCATTGCGCCAGCTCATCTGGAGCAGAATCGGTCCAGGTCGAAGTCAGGTCCATGCTCACCGCGATCATCCCGAAGACCGCAAAGAATGCGCCAACCGCGATCGCGACCAGAAGCACCTGGAGCGATTGCGAGACGAAGAGCACCAGCCCGACGTTGATCCGCTGCGAGCGCGAGAGCGGCGGTGCGTCATCCCCCGTGCTCGCGGCAATGTGATCAACCTCGCGCGGCAGCCGCACGAACAAGAAGATCGTCCCCACGAGCACGAAGAGGATCGCCACCGCGGCGAAATTCGCCGTCGGCATTCCCGCAAACGCCTGCCAGACCTCGTTGGTCATGAACAGCACGACACTGAAGAGCATCAGCAATGGCAGCGCGCGGGCGATCAACGCGAGGGAGCCGGCGAGCTGGCCGAACAGCCTGCGGCCGGTCCAGCGAAGGATCGAAACAAGGCCAAAGGCAGTGGACGCATAGATCACGCCGAGCAGTGCGATGTTCCCCGCAGCCGTCACGATCGCGCTCACGACCTGTTGATTGAAGATCAACGGGAGTAGCGCCGGCACGATCACGAATGCCGCTAGCTCGGGCGCGCCGATGTCCTCCGGGCGCGCCTTGGCCGGGCGTCCGCGAAGTCGATTGGCAAACACCCAGGCGCAGCCGAGCACCAGCGCACCGCCGAGCAATGCGAGTGCGTTCGCCCACCAGGACCACTCGAGGTTGACAGCGCCAACCAGTTCGATCCAGAAGACAAGCGCCAGCAACCCCGCGGCCCGCGTCCAGATGTCGCGCCGGGCGTCGCGATCGACGATCAGCAACGGGAGTCCGGCGCGGCGAAACTGCTCCTCGTACTGCTCGCGGGTCATCCAGCGAGCGTTACGCGCGAGCGGGACGGAACCTGAATCAGCGCGGAGTGAAGGTCGCGATGCCGCCGTTGCCGGGGGCGAAGGTGATGCTGCGAAAGCCCCAAGGCTCGTAGGGCTCGGTGGTCGGCTGCAGGTCGAACCGCTCGAGCATCCGCTCCATCACCGCCATGAACTCCATCCGCGCGAATGCCGCTCCGATGCAGCGGCGCACGCCGCCGCCAAAGGGGATGTAGGCGTAGTTGCTCGGGCGCTCCTCGAGGAAGCGTTCCGGGCGGTACTCGCCCGGATTCTCAAAGAGGTTGGGGTCGTCGTGGGTGAGCGTTGGGGCGCTGGCGATCCGCGTGTCGTGCGGCAGCGCGTACCCGGCGAGCTCGTACTCGGGCACCTGGACGCTGCGCACCGCAAACGAAACTGTCGGTCGCACGCGCAGTGTCTCGTCAAACACCGCGCCCAAGTACTCGGTCTCGCCGGCGCGCACCGATTCGGTGAGCTTGGTCAAGACTTCGGGATTGCGCGAGAGCTGCTCGATCGCCCATGCGAGCGTGCCGGCGGTGGTCTCGTGGCCGGCGACGAGCATCGTCAAGAGCTGGTCGCGGATCTCCTGATCGGTCATCGGGTTGCCGTCTTCGTCGGTCGCCTGCACCATCAGCGCCAGCACGTCGGCGCGTTCGCCGAGGTTGGGATCACGACGCGCCTCGTCAATCATCCCGAAGAGCAGCCGATCGGCAATCTCCTTCTGGTGCATGAATACCCGCCATGGGCTGCGCGGACCGAGGTCGCGCTGCGCGAATCGAAGCAGCACGACGCGCTGCCCCGCGTCAACGAACTCGGGCATCCGCTTCTCGAGTTCATCGAGCTGACTTCCGTGCGCGCCGAAGACCGTCTGGAGAATCGCTCGCAGCGTGATCAGCTGCATCGACTCGAGGGTCTGCATCGGCTTGCCGGTCTCCCAGGTGTCAAAGACCCGGTCGGCGATCTCGGAGAACTCATCCGAGTACGACTGCATCCGCTCGCCGTGAAACGGCGGCAACAGCAATCGGCGCTGGCGTAGGTGGATGTCCTCGTCAATCGCGAGCAGCGAGTTGGCACCGAGCACCGTGCCAAGCGGGCTGCCGGTACCGGCATGTAGGACCGTCGGCTTCTCGGTGAGAACTTGCTTGATCAGGTCAGGATCGGAGATGATCACGAAGTTCGGGAACCCGTGCAGTCGGATACGAAACATCGGTCCGTACTTTGCCCGCGCACGGCGCATCATCGGGATGTGCCGCAGCATGAATCCGACGGACTGAATCGTCATCGGCATCCTCGGTCCGGGCGGGAACCCATGGATCAGCTGAGGGGATTCCGTGCTTACCTGCTCCGGCTTGACTGGCGTCTCGACTGCCACCTGGATGCTCGACTTTCCTGGCTCTGGGGTTGCTCGGTCTTGCAATAGAAGCGGGGCGGACTCCCCGATGGGGGGCTGTCGCGGGGAGTCCGCCGCTGGTACACGCGTGTACCGCTTGCGTTCGATGGTACAGCGATGTACCATGGATTTCAACCCCCGAGCAGATTTTTTTATGCACGCCGTTGCCACTGACACACAGATCTCTCCCGCGCTGACAGCGCTCTTCGACGAAAACGTGACGCGCGATCGGCTGATGCGCGCGATGGGCGAGTCGCTGATGGAGAAGGGCTACGCGAAGACAGTGGTGGCCGACGTCGTCAAACGCGCACGGGTATCCAGGCGCACCTTCTACGAGGAGTTCTCCGACCGCGGCGAGTGCCTCTTGGCGATGTGCGACCGCAGCACGGAGGTCGCTCGCGGGGTGATCGCTGTCGCAGCAAATCCGGACCTGCCCTGGGAGGAACAGGTCGAGAACGCCGTCTCCGCCTACTTCGAGTTCCTCACGCTTGAACCACGCTTGACACACGCGATGCTCTTCGAGGTCTACGCGCTCGGCGAGCGCGGGCTGGCCTCGCACCGCGAAGTCAGCCACGCCTTTACCGAGCAGGTGCTCGAGCTCGCCGCGCGATCACGAGCGGCCGGCGCGGAGATTCGCGAGGTCTCCTACGCAACCGCGGCCGCCCTCGTCGGGGCCATCTACCAGTTGCTCCAGTTGATGAGCGACGAGCCGCAGCGGATCACGGTCGAGGAAGCGCGTCGCGCCGCAATCGACCTGGTGCTCGACTCCGCGCGCCCTCTCACCTAGTCCTTCTGGCTCTCTACCGGCCAGTATCGGATTCTGGACAAAGTTCGCATTTTGCGGGAATTTCGCGCGAATTCTCGTCAGGACGTCTCAGAATCGTGTATATTGGCTGAACAGCCAGCCAATGCCCGCTGGTCCCTGCAGATCGCGTTTCCTCCTAGAACAAGATCTGTCCCAAACACCCCGGCTCGTTCAGCCGGATCGGAAATCAAAGCGACAACCGATCTGGCCTCCGCACACAGAGTCGATCCTGCCAAAGCGGCCGTTGCTCAGTCGGCCGCTTTGGCGTTTAAGCAGAGGGTTGGCCCGACCGGGCCGCCCTACTGCTGCGAGCGTTTTGAAAATGTCGCAATTTCCGATGGTGGGTCGGTGATCGGTCTCAAAGGTCCATTGCGCTCACCTATGCTGCGTTCGAGTGGCCAAAGACACGGAAAAACTGATTCGGCAGCTTTCGCTGATCTCGTTCCTGATGGCAAAGCGCCGTCCGGTCACGGCACTCGAAATCAAGCGCGACGTTGAGGGATACAGCGAGATGAACGACGACGCCTTCGCGCGTCGCTTCTACGCCGACCGCGCAGAGCTCGAAGCGCTCGGGATCGAGCTTCGCGTCGACCGCGCTGTCGACGGTTTCTATGAAGCCGAGAACTACTCGCTGCCGCCGGAGAACTTCTACCTGCCCAGCGTGCAGTTCACCGACCGCGAGCTGGCGTCGCTGACAACCGCATTGAAGATGCTCGACGGGCAATTCGCCTATGCCGAGCCACTGCGACTGGCGCTTCAACAACTCACCTGGGGTCGTCCATCGCCCCTCTCCTCGCCCGACGAGACCTCGATCCACGTCGCCGTAGGACCCGACGTCGAGGGCCGCGAACTCTCGCAGCGCCTCTCGAAGATCGAGAACGCGATCTTCCGCCGTAAGACGATCCTCTTCACGTACAACACGATGAGCAGCGGTGCCAAAGAGAAGCGGAAGGTCGATCCGTACCACCTGCTCTACCGCGGCGGTCAGTTCTACATGATCGGCTACTCGCACGAGCGCGACGCCCAGCGGATGTTCAAGCTCTCGCGCATCGAAGGCAAGATCAGCTACGCCAGCAAGGCCGAGCACGACTTTCCATCCCCGGAAGATTTCGACCCTCGCGACTACGCGACCAAGGCCGAGTGGCAGTTCGGACAGGACTTTGAAGGCGCCTCGATCTGGGTCAGCGAGCGAATCGCTTGGCTGGTTGAGCGCCATTTCTCTCGCGCCGGCACGATTCGCGCGCCCAAGCGTGGCGAAGCGGTGCCGGGCAAGGGCGTGATCTTTGAGACCGAGTACTCAGAGGCGGCTCCGCTCGTCGCATGGGTTCTCGGCCTTGGGCCACGTGCACGCGTCCTCGAGCCGGCAGCCCTCGCCGACGATGTCGAGCGACGCGTCGCCAAGATCGCGGCTGAGCACGACGGAGATTTCGACATCGCGCCGAAGATCGCGCGGCGTCGCGGTCCGGCCGCCGGCAGCGGCGCGGCCGCCGAAACCGAGAACTCGATCCGCCCCGAGCGCTTCGCCAGGCTGATCACGCTCGCCGGAATTCTGATCGGTGCAACCCACAATGGTGAGTCCGTCTCGCTGAGCAAGCTCACCGCTGACCTCAACGTCAGCCGCGAAGAGATTGAAGAAGACATCGAGGTGCTGAACGTCGTCAACTTCGGCGGCGGCAGCTACGTGCTCTTCGCGCAGATCGAGGACGACGAGATCTCCGTCGACTCTGAGCCCTACTCCGACAACTTCGCACGTCCAGCCCGACTGCTCCCGCTGGAAGCCAAAGCTTTGATCGCTGCGATCGACCTGCTCGGCGTCTACTTCCCGAACGACTCGCTGCTCTCCGCCCGCAAGAAGGTCGTCAAGGCGCTGGGCGAGGACCCGGCCACGAGCGGATTGCAGATCGCCGCGAGCAAGGCCGACGACTCAGAGATCGCGACGCTGATCAGCCAGGCGATCCAGGGCAACCTGCTGGTTGAGATCGAGCACTACAAAGAGGACCAGGACACCTTCACCAGCCGCATGGTCGAGCCGTATTCGCTGATGAACGGGCGCGAAGGCTGGTACGTCCACACTTGGGATCGCGAGCGCGAGGCCCCGCGCGATTTCCGTCTCGATCGCATCAAGACCGCCGACGTCAAGAACGAGACCTTTGAGCCACGCGAGGGCATGGTTCCCGACCTCGACGGCTGGGCGCGCACTGGCACGCTGGAAACCGCGACGACCGCGAAGATCTGGATCAGTCCCGATCACGCACCGCGGGCGCGCGAGGAGTACGAGCCGGCACTCGAGCTCAAAGACGGTGCGATCCTGATCGACCTGCCTTACGGCGGGATCAATTGGCTCGTGACCGAGATCTTCAAGTTCGCCGGCGACGCCGTGGTGCTTGAGCCCGAGGATGCTCGCGAGGCAGTCCGCGAGGCAGCAACGGGGCTCTCGGCAGACATCGCCGGCGGAGGGGTCAAGGCCGCCGCGGCAAGGCCACGTAGCGGCAGCTCCCGCAAGAAGCCAGTCGCAACGGCCTGACGCCGCGCCTTACGGTCGTTGGGGGTAGCCTGCGCGGATGGCTTCCAAGCGCGACCTGATCAAGCTGTCGGACTCTGAGATCCGCGAGTTCCTCGAAGCGCACCGCACAGTTGTCGTCGGCACCAATGGGCCGCGCGGGGTGCCGCACCTGATGCCGCTCTGGTACGTCGTGCGTGGCGATGAGATCTGGGGCTGGACCTTCACCAAGTCGCAGAAGATCAAGAACCTCCAGCGCGATTCGCGCGCAACGCTGCTGTTCGAAGACGGCGTCAGCTACGACAAACTGCGCGGCGTCTCCTACGAGTGCGATGTCGTGGTCGACGACAGCTACGAGGTGGTGAAGGCCGTCGGGATCGATCTGTTCACCCGTTACGGCGATGGCTACCCGGCCGACGAAGTGATCGCGATGATCGAGCAGCAAGCGCCCAAACGCAGCGCACTTCGGTTCCTGCCCAAGCGCACGATGAGCTGGGACCACCGCAAGCTCGGCGGTGTCTATTGAAGATCAGCGAGGCACGCCCGGCTGACGCTCCGCGACTCGAGTCGCTGCGCGTTCGCGCTTGGCAAGAGGCCTACCCGGGCCTTGTCGAACAGCATGTGCTCGACGAGATGGATCCCGGCGACGCAACGTCGATCCTGGTTTGGCGGAATCTGATCGATCAGGGTGAGATGCGCGTCGCGATCGCCGAGAACGAGGGCGGCGACCTGTTGGGATTCTGCGCGGTTGCGGCGCCGTCCCGCGATGCCGACGAGCCGAAGGACGTCGCTGAGATCGTCGCGCTCTACGTCGATCCAGACCACTTTCGAGCCGGCGTCGGCCGCGCGCTGATGAAGGCCGTACTCGGACGGCTGCGCGAGAGCGAGCTCGGCTGGAAGGAGTGCACGGTCTGGACGCTCGAGCAGAACGAGCGCGCGCTGAAGCTTTATGAAGGCCTGGGGTTCACGCGCGACGGGAGCTCGCGCACGGATCGGCACTGGAAGTGCCCGGACATTCGGCTGCGGCTACTTCTCTCGCAGGGCTGAGCCGGCAGCGATCATCGCCCGATCGCTCTCACGCCACCCGAGCAGCGCCACCGCGACAACAAATGCCAGCTCATCGTCGGCGAGTCCGCCATCGCCGTTGGTCTCAACAAGCTTCAGCGGAAAGCCCGAACCGCGCACTTCGGTGACGATCGCGGCGTCATCGCGCACGGTGGAGTGAGCAAGTCCTGGCTTCACTTGCTCGACCGTCAGCGGACGCTCGCCAAGCACCAGGTTCCAGAGCGCGCCCGCGCCGACCGCGTAGCCGACCTCACGCTCCCCTTCGAGCAACCAGATCTGATCGCCGTCCGAGCGCATGTCGTAGTCGCGCCCGGAGTGCAGCAGCTCAAGACGATCGCGATCGAGGCTACGCCCGGACGGACGCACGATCGTGAAATCGCCAGAGCGGAACTTCGACCGGCCGCGCCGCTTGAAGTCCATCAGACCTCCGGCTGATACATCGGCGCCCGCGAGTGCCCGCGCTCCTCGAAGTAGGCCCATTCCTCCTCGCCAAGCGGCGTCGACGGCTTCTCGGCAAACCACCACTCGCGGCCGATGCGGGTCCAGTTGGCCGACGCCTCAAGCCGGCCGAGGACGGCGAGCACGCCGGTCTCCATCCGACGGCCCATCAATTCGTCGGCCGGCAGAGAAGCTGTACGCACAAGCTCGAAGTACTGGCCGCGCGGATCCGAAAGCGCCGAGAGCGCCTTCATCACGTAGCGGCGCGAGATCTTCTGTTTCCTGCCCGAGAGGTACCAACCACCGACCAGGCGCACGTGATTCATCAGCAGCTCGACGTTGAAGTTGTCGCGATCACGGATGAATCCGAGCTCTTCCATCGAGTCGGCAAACCCATCGGGATCGTCGTTCAACACCGCGGTGACGGCCGCCACCTGAAGCGCCATCTGGCGGTCGCCAAGACGCTTGGTCATCCCGAAGTCAAGAAATGCGACGCGGCCGTCCTTCATCCAGACGTAGTTGCCCGGATGCGCGTCGGCGTTGAGTTGATGCAAGTGGTAGATCGACCCAAACGAGAAGCGGTAGATGATCTCTCCGAATCGGTCGCGCCGCGTCTGCCCGAGGTTGACGACGTCGTCGAAGTCCATGCCGTCGACCCACTCCGAGACCAGCACGCGCTCGCGCGAAAGTTCCGTCACGACCTCGGGGACATGGATGAACGGGTGCCCCCTGTAGGCGCGCGCAAATCGGCGCTGATTCTGCGCCTCGAGCTCGTAGTCGAGCTCTTCCAGCACGCGCGCCTTGAGTTCCTTGGCCACCGATCGAGCATCGAGTCCCGGGGCGACCATGCGCCCAAGGCGCAAGAACAGCGCAGCGTTCTCGACGTCAGCGCGCAGGGCGTCGGCGATGTCTGGGTACTGGATCTTGACCGCGACATCGCGGCCGTCCTTGAGCGTCGCGCGGTGCACCTGACCGATCGATGCAGCGGCCGCCGCCTCGTGGTCGAATTCCTTGAATATCCGGCCGATCGGCAGGTCCCACTGGTCGTCGAGCACGGATTTGACACGCTTCCAGGACATCGGCGGCGCGCTGTTGCGCAACTTGCCGAGTTCGCGCTGGTAGATCTCCCGGTACTCCTCGGGCAGCATGTCGACATCGATGATCGAGGCCATCTGCGCGACCTTGATCGCTGCGCCCTTGAGCGATCCAAGCGTCTCAACCATCTGCTCGGCGGACTGGGTGTGGCGCTTCTCAAGCGCCGCCTGCCCACCCTCTTTGCCGCGCAGGACATTGGCCGATGCCGTGCCCGCCAATTTGACGCCCTGACCGCCAAGCGCCTTCCCGACCCTTGCAGCCCGCCCGAGCCGACTGCGGGAAATCGCCCGATCTTCGTTCTCAGCCACGGATCGAGCGTAGTTCCAAAGCGCCCCAGAGCGAGAATCACCCGCTAGAATCCCGCCCCGCATGTCAGACGACCGCCAGATACTCGAACTTTCCGCCCGCGACACCTTTGGATCCCGGGAGGGACGCCGCCTGCGCAAGACCGGCCATGTCCCGGGAATCCTCTACGGGCGCGGCCGCGACCCGCAGGCCTTCTCCGTCAACGAGCACGACCTCCGGGCCGCCATCAAGGCCGGCCACGCGCTGTTTGACGCCAACCTCGACGGAAGCTCCGTCCCGGTGATCGTCAAGGACCAGCAGCACCACCCTGTGCGCGGAGACTTCACGCACATCGACCTGCTCGAGGTCGACCTCAAGAAGTCGATCCACGCGGTCGTCGCTGTCGAGCTGATCGGCACGGAGGACGCCCCCGGCGTCGTCCAGGGCGGTGTGCTCGACCAGGTCACGCGCGAGCTCAACATCGAGGCGCTGCCGACCGACATTCCGGACTCGATCCAGATCGACGTCTCTGCTCTTGAGATGAACGAGACGTTCCTGCTCAGCCAGGCGACAATCCCGTCAGAACTCACATCGCTCGATGACCCTGAGGAGACCGTGATCGCCACGATCACGCCGCCGACCAAGGTCGAGGAGCCCGAGGCTGTCGAGGAAGAGACCGAGGTCGTCGGCGAGGGCGAAGCGCCCGCCGAGGGCGACGCCGAAGAGTCCGGCGACGAGTCGGACGAGTAGTCCGCGCCTTCGTTTCCTAGCCTTACTTCCATGAGCATCTTCAAGCGCGGGGGCAAGCCCGTGCCTGTCGACTTTCTTGTGGTCGGTCTCGGCAACCCAGGCAAGCGCTACGCGCAGACGCGCCACAACATCGGCCAGCGCGCGGCGGAGCAATTGATCGAGCAGTTCGATCTGGGCAAGCCGCGCTCGCGCTACGGCGGAGCATTTGTCGAAGGTCGCCTGGGGCCCGGCGGTCCGCGGGTCGGCGTCCTGATTCCCGAGACCTACATGAACGAGAGCGGTCGCGCTGTGGGACCAGCTCGCGGCGAGCTGCGGGTTGAGCCCGATCACGTGGTCGTGATCCACGACGAGATCGACTTTCCATTCGGCCGCGTCGAGAGCAAGCTCGGAGGCGGCCACGGAGGACACAACGGGCTCAAGTCGATCAAGGCCAGCCTGGGAACGGCGGATTTTCGCCGTGTGCGCGTAGGTGTCGGAAGACCAGACTCAACCGATCAGGAGATCGTCTCATCCTGGGTGCTCGGCAAGTTCGTCGAGTCCCCGGCAGAAGTTGCCGCACTGGCCGACGACGCCGTGCGTGAAACGCTCCGCGTGGTCGGGGCGTGAACTCGGTCGACTAAAAGAGCGTTTCGCTCTGCACTGGCCGCTCGGCACGCGTGCGAGTCGGGCGCCCAGGTGCCGCGGTCTTGGCGAACGTGCGGCGCGGCTCGCTGCTCGGCGCGCTCATCACGCGAAGGCCACCATACGGCTGTTTGCTGGTGAGCGAGAGCTGCTTCTCCGGCGGAGCGAGCATGACGCGCTGCTTGCGTGCCTCGGCGCGCACAGCAGCCTCGCTGCGACGCAGCTTCTTTGCGATCTTGTCAGCCGGAATCTGGTGCTCGGCCATCAGCTCGAGGCGCATGCGGTCCGCCCCGGTCCACGCGCGACCTGCGCGTGCCTGCTGTCTGGTGACTTTCTTCATGTCCACCAACCTAGGGGTCGTGCCGGACGAACATATGTTCGTGTCGGCCGTTCGCCGGGAATTGGGGAAATCCTGCCCGGCCGCTTGTTTATGTAAACACCAAAGTGCGAGTTAGGTTGCTGCGATTCTGTGAACGCGCGACTCGCCTAGAGTCAGCCCTGCACGTGATCGAAGGCGCTGCAATTGGGTGATCTGGCCGCTCCGGTCCGCCAGATTGAGGACGACGGGCTGTTCGATGCGCTCGGCGGCGGCTCTGCACGCCCATTCGTCTCGGCAGCGCTGACGCCGTTCGCGCTCGCAGTCGCGCTCAACCGATTTGCAGCCGGGCGCGCCGCAGTCATCGTCGCCACTGACGACGCCGCGGCACGGGAGCTCGCGGGCGACCTTGCGGCATTTCTGCCAGACCGCGCCGTTCGCACCTACCCGGCTCGCGGCGTGATGTACGAGTCACATCTCACTCCGCCACCGCACCTCGTCGGCCTCAGGATCGCGGCGATCGATTCGCTGACCGCCGATGGATCCGATGCCGTGGTCGTCGCCAGCGCGGGTGCGCTCGCCGAGCGCGTCCCGGACCCGTCGCTGCGCCCGCATGGATTCACGCTTGAACGTGGCGGACTGGCCGACCTTGACGAGCTTTCCGCCGAGCTGATCGGCAGCGGCTACGAACGCGTGGATCGCGTGGAAGATCGCGGTCAGTTCGCCGTCCGCGGCGACATTCTCGACGTCTTCCCTTCGACCGCAGACAACGCAGTGCGCATCGAGCTTTTCGACCTCGAGATCGAGTCGATCCGGCGCTTCTCGACTTTCACCCAGCGGTCACTCGAGGAGGTCGAGCGGGTGGAGATCGAGCCGGCCGCCGAGCTCGCCGAACAGCACCGCCAGGAGGCGAGCCAAGCGCTCGCCGAAGCCGAAGACGACGAGCACCCAGCTGACATCGCCGAGCTTCTGCCGCTCGAGCGCTTCCACGCGTTCCTCGATCTTGCGCCGGAGAATGTCTGGCTGGCCGTCGCGGGCGTCGAAGAGGTCGGCGCTTCGCTTGACGAGCTCTGGTCGGACATCGAGGCGACGTACCACGACCCGACCGGCCACGGGCTCTATGTCCCAACCGACGACTTGATCGGGGCGCTTGAAGACAGTGCCGATCTGGCGATCAGCAATCGCACTGCGCTCGAGGGCGCGCCCCAACTGCGCGCGGAGCATCCGGGCAGCACTGCCCGCAGCTTTGAGGCCGCTGAGCTGGAAATCGAGAAGCTGCTGCGCAGCGGCTACCGCGTGATTGTTGCCTGGAACCGCCAATCGGAACTCGAGCGCGCCAGCTACAACCTCGCCCGCATCAAGCCGCGCGGGCTCGACGAGCTTGATTCTGTTCGTGAGTGGGCCGGCGTCTTTTTCGCTCAGACTGCGCTGAGGGAGGGGTTCGTGTGGCCGGCCTGCAAGCTCGCGCTGATCCCGGATCGTTTGCTGCTGCGGACTTCCGGCCGCAACGCGGCGGCGCGTGCCGGCGGAACTTCCGGCGGCCGGATCGCGAGCTTCGCAGACCTCGCCGTCGGCGACATCGTCGTACACGAGGACCACGGCATTGCGCGCTTTGACGGCTTTGAGACCAAGACTGTGGCGGGCGTCACCCGCGACTACCTGACGCTCGCTTACCGCGGTGGCGACAAGGTTTTTCTCCCCGCCGAGCAGCTGCACAAGGTGAGCCGCTACTTCGGATCGGCCGGTCCGGACGGGGTGACACTGAGCAAGCTCGGCGGCAAGAGCTGGGAGAACCTCAAGACACGCGCGCGCAAGGCGGCGCACGAGCTTGCCGGGGAGCTGATCAACCTCTACGCCGAGCGCCGCCGGGCGATCGGTTTCGCGTTCAGTCCGGACACGGAGATGCAGATCCAGTTCGAGTCGTCGTTCCCGTACCACGAGACGCGCGACCAACTAGACGCGATCGAACGCGTCAAAGAGGGCATGGAGTCGCCGCAACCGATGGACATGCTGATCTGCGGTGATGTCGGTTTCGGAAAGACCGAAGTGGCGCTGCGCGCCGCTTTCAAAGCCGTGCAGGATTCAAAGCAAGTGTTGGTGCTGGCCCCGACAACGATCCTCACGCAGCAGCACTTCGGGACGTTCAGCGAACGCATGCGCGACTACCCGGTGGGGATCGACTTCGTCAGCCGATTCCGCACCAAGGCCCAGCAGAAGGAGGCTCTGGCGAAGTTTGAGGACGGCACCACCGACATTCTGATCGGCACCCATCGGCTGCTGAGCCCGGATGTGCGGCCGAAGGACCTCGGGCTGATCGTCGTCGATGAAGAGCAGCGCTTTGGCGTGAAGCAGAAGGAACTGCTGCGTCAGCTGCGTCTGCGCACGGACGTGATCAGCCTGTCGGCCACGCCGATTCCGCGCACACTGCAGATGTCGATGGCCGGGATGCGTGAGATCGCGGTGATCGCCACGCCGCCCGAGGGACGCCGGCCGGTGCGCACCCACGTCGGCGAGTGGGACGAGGAGGTCGTGAAGCAAGCGCTCAAGCGAGAACACGAGCGCGAAGGCCAGTCGATCTACATGCACGATCTCGTCGGGACGATCGACGAAACCGCCGATCGCATTCGCGCGCTGCTGCCCGAACTGCGTGTCGAGGTCGTTCACGGTCAGCTCGATGAGTCGACGCTTGAAGAGCGCATGCTCGCCTTTATCCGCGGCGAGTACGACTGTCTCGTCTGCACGACGATCGTCGAATCGGGGCTGGACATCCCCGCCGCAAACACACTCGTGGTCGAACGCTCAGACAAACTTGGGCTGGCCCAGGCGTACCAGATCCGCGGGCGCGTTGGACGCGGCCGCGAGCGAGCGTTCGCCTATTTTCTCTACCCCGGCGCCGAGGCGCTCTCCCAAGTGGCCGCCAGCCGCCTTGCGACGCTCGCCGACCACACGGAGCTGGGCAGCGGTTTCAAGGTCGCCCTGCGTGACCTGGAGATCCGCGGCGCCGGCAACCTCCTGGGAGAAGAGCAGTCGGGTCACATCGCCGCCATCGGATTCGACCTCTACGTCTCGATGATCGATGCGGCCGTCGCCGACCTGGAGGGCCGCGACGCCGACGCCGCGCCAGAGCCGGTGCGGCTTGACGTTTCGGTCGACGCATACGTGCCCAGCGAGTACGTGATGTACGAGCAAGCCAAGATTGAGCTGCATCGAAGGATCGCCGGAGCCCGCGAACTGGCGGACATCGGAGCGCTGCGCGAAGAGCTGGCAGACCGATTTGGACCGATCCCCGATCCGCTCGAGCGACTGTTGCAATTGCAGGAGGCACGCATCAAGTTCGGGCGCTGCGGGGCACGAACCGTGGGCTTCACCGCGGGCCGGTTGGTGGTTGCTCCGCTGGAGCTCAATGCAGATCAGGTCGCCCGTCTGCGCGAAGATCTGCCGACGGCCATCTACGATCGTGGGCAGCGCACGATTGCTCTTCGTGCCGATGGGGAACCGGCGGAGCAATTCGAAGCCCTTTCTGGGCTCCCGGATGCGCTGACGGCCGTCGCGTACGAGCAGCCTGCGCCGGTCTGAGAAATAGCCGGGGGACGTCCGTTAAGCCTGTCTTAGGTACCGGTCCGTAGCCAATTTGCAGGGGTTTGCCCTGATATGTTCCCAGCGATTTTTGAGCACGCCACGCGTATTCAACGAAACCAAGTGAGATTGAAAAAGTGAGCGATTCTTCTTCGAACAAGGGCTCGAGCGGAGCCAGCAGCGATCCGGGCAAAGTCACATTCTTCGGCCAGCCGGCCTGGGTGGTGATCGGCGGGCTCGCGGTCGTCGCGGTCCTCGTCGTCCTGATCGTCAACTTCAGCAGCCGCGGAGTACCGAGCGACGCTGTCGCGACGGTCGACGGTACCGCGATCCCGGTCGCCGAGTTCAACCGCACGCTGAAGGTCAATTCAGCGGCCAACGGTGGAGTTGCACCGGATCCGCCCAACTACACGAAGTGCATTGCGGCAAAGAAGAAGACTTCGCCCAAGCTCAGTCAGTCCGCGCTCAAGAAGGCCTGCGAGAAGGACTGGAACAACTCCAAAGACACGATCATGACTTCGCTGATTCAGCAGAAGTGGTTCGAGCTTGAGGCCGAAGACCGCGGCATCACGGTCTCGGACGCGGACGTCAAGACGCGCTTTGGTCAGCTCAAGCAGCAGTCGTTCCCCAAGGAAGCCGACTACAAGAAGTTCCTCAAGCAGTACAACCAGACCGAGGCCGACATCCTCAAGCTCGTGCGCGCCAGCATGATCCAGGAGAAGGTGCAGCAGGAGGTCACGTCGATCCCGACCCCGAGCACCGGCCAGGTCAAGGACGAGTACGAGAAGAACAAGGACAAGTACGCAACGCCGGCCTCGCGTGACCTGAACCTCGTGTTCAACTCCAGCAAGGCCAAGGCCGAGGCGGCCAAGTCCGAGCTCGATGACGGCGCAAGCTGGTCATCGGTCGCCAAGAAGTACTCACAGGACTCCGTCAGCAAGCAGAACGGCGGCAAGTTCCCGGGCGTCACCAAGGGCCAGTTCCCCGAGGAGCTCGACAAGGCCGTCTTCGCCGCCAACAAGGGCGTGATCGTCGGCCCGATCAAGACGCAGTACGGCTACTACGTCTTCGAGGTCACCAAGTCGACCGCCGGTAAGCAGCAGTCGCTTGCTCAGGCCACCCAGCAGATCCGCTCGACGATCCAGCAAGAGGCCCAGCAGAAGGCTCAGGAGAACTTCCAGACGGAGTTCACCGACAAGTGGCGCAAGAAGACGCGCTGCGCGCAGGACTTCAAGGTCGACGCCGTCTGCGGCAACGCACCCAAGCCCAAGGAGGGCTCGACCGCCCAGACCGGCGGCCAGTAGACCGCCACTCAAACGCAAGAGTTTTGCTCAAACGCCTGGTCTCATTGCGAGGCCGGGCGTTTTTGTTTTCGGCGGCGCAGTAGGCTTCGCGCCGCAGATTCCACCCCATTTAGACGCACTCGGAGAGCCATTCAGCATGACCGCAGTCAGCAAGACCCACGCCCGCCAGATCCTCGACAGCCGCGGCAACCCCACCGTCGAGGTGGAGATCACCCTCGAGTCCGGTGCGACCGGACGTGCGGCAGTGCCGAGCGGTGCATCGACCGGCGAATACGAAGCGGTTGAGCTGCGCGACGGCGGACCCGAGTGGGGTGGCAAAGGCGTAACCCAAGCAGTGGCCAACGTCAACGGTGAGATCGCCACGGCGATTCTCGGGATCGACCCCGAGGAGCAGGAGGAGTTCGACGCGCGCCTGATCGAGCTCGACGGAACCCCGAACAAGGCCCGCCTCGGTGCCAACGCGATGCTCGGCGTTTCGTTGGCCGGTGCTAAGGCCGCAGCAGCCGAGCGCGATCTGCCGCTCTGGAAGTACCTCGGCGGCGAGAACGCCCACGTCCTCCCGACGCCGATGATGAACGTGCTCAACGGAGGCTCCCACGCCGACAACTCGGTCGACTTCCAGGAGTTCATGATCGTGCCGGTCGGGGCGCAGACGTTCGCACACGCGATGCAGATCGGCACCGAAGTCTTTCACGCGCTTGCCAAGAGCCTCAAGGCCAAGGGCCTCTCGACAACTGTCGGCGACGAGGGCGGCTTCGCGCCAAACCTTTCGAGCAACGAGGAGGCCCTGACCTCGCTGATCGCCGGCATCGAAGCCGCCGGATACACGCCTGGAGACGACGTGGCGATCGCGCTCGACCCGGCCACCAGCGAGATCTACTCCGACGGTGTCTACGACCTCGCACACGAGGGTCGCAAGCTGACCAGCGCCGAGATGGTCGAGTACTGGGCCGAGATGGTCGACAAGTACCCGATCGTCTCGATCGAGGACGGACTCGACGAGAACGACTGGGACGGCTGGAAGCTGCTGACGGACGCAATCGGGTCCAAGACGCAGCTCGTTGGAGATGACCTCTTTGTGACCAACCCGGCGCGCCTGACCGAGGGCATTGAGCGCGGAGTCGCCAACAGCATCCTCGTGAAGGTCAATCAGATCGGCACGCTTTCCGAGACGCTCGAAGCCGTCGGCATCGCCCGTGATGCTGGTTACACGGCCGTGATGAGTCACCGCTCGGGCGAGACCGAGGACGTCACGATCGCTGACCTGGCGGTCGCAACGGGCTGCGGCCAGATCAAGACCGGCGCCCCGAGCCGCTCAGATCGAGTGGCCAAGTACAACCAGCTTCTACGCATCGAGGAGTCAATCGGCAGCGGCGCGAAGTACCCCGGCAAGGCGTCTTTCAAAGCGCTCGGCTGATCGTCCAACAGGGCAGGGGTCGCGGTTGGCTACGCGAAACCCGACCTCATGCCCTCAAGGACGAAGCAGCGCGTCCGCGTGGCCCACAAGAGCAAGGGCCGGGCGGTCTCAAAGGGAATCGATTGGAGCCGCCTTCCGGGCAACTGGCTCGTTGTGATCCTGCTGCTGATGGCAGTTCTCTACGTACCGCCGCTGAAGGGCTACTACGAGCAGCGCAAGGCAACGAGCGAGGCGAAGGCGACGCTGCAGGAGCTGGGCAAGGAGAATCGCGCGCTCCGGGCTAGGGCGCGATCGCTCAAAAAAGAATCGACGATCGCCACCGAAGCACGCAAGCTCGGCATGATCGCTCCCGACGAAAAGCCCTTCGTCGTTCTGAAGTAGCGCTACGCGGCTTCGGTCTGCTCGGACTCTTCAGTTTCGTCGGATTCGACAAACCGCGAAATCACGATCTGATCCGAAGAAATCTGCACACTGATCGGCCGGTGTCCAGCCCAGTGTTCGGCGTATACGGGATCATCAACGATCGCCGGGTCAAGCCAGAGTCCGTAGCCCTCTTCGCCATGGTCGAAGGTCGCTTCAAATGCCGGCCGGCGACGGCCTCGACCGCCGCGACGACCACGCCTGCGGCGACGGCCGGGCTCCTGCCCGTCCCCGTCTTCGGCGGCCTTGGCCGCCTCCGCTTCGCGCTTGGCGAGCGCGGCCTCTAGCTCGGCCGCGATCAGCGCATCGTC
>JAEYBE010000044.1 GCA_023404495.1 Actinomycetes bacterium
GTTCTCAAAGGTGCGCCAGAGGATGAACTCTGGGTCGAGCATGATCGGCCGCTGGATGCCCAGACGCGCGATCGCGGCGTTCACGGTTGCTTCGTCGCGCCCGAATGAGTAGCCAGACGAGTGCACACCCAAGACTGTCACGCCCTGGCCGGCGTAGCGTCGCGACCACTCTTCCATGTAGGGCATCGTGCGCAGCGAGTTGATCCGCGCGAAGTCCCAGAACTCGATCAGCACCGGACCGACTCGCAGCAGGTCGTCGATGTCTTCCTCGTGGAAGTTGACCCACGTCAGGTCGTGGGGGAGGTCGGGGACGATTATTTCCTGATCGGTGACGCGCATCAGCCGAAGATTACGGTCTGGAGGGTCTGCGGCCAAAGGTAGGCCTCGATTACGGCGGCGACGATGATCATCGGAATCGCGACCGACACCGTGACGATCGTGGCTGCCAGAAGCTCGTGCCAATCGCCGTCGCGACTGGCGGTGAGGAACGCGGCCAGCGGCAGGAAGACTGCTGTGAGCTCGAGCACGGCGTGGGGGAGGACCGTGAGCATCAAGGTGCTCTGCGGCACATCGAGCGTGATCGAGAGGTCGGCGACCTGATGGCCAAGGATCCAGGTTTGCGTGACCATCGAAAAGATCGTCGCCGCCGAGACGAAGACCATCGCGAACGGGCCTGCGTGCTCGTGCACCCAGCGGTTGATGCCGCTCTTGTACTTGGTCTGCTCTGGCAGTGTGCGCATCGCCATGAAGCCGGCAATGCAGACAAAACCGTGCAGCGCCAGCACCAAGAAATTGCGGAAGATCACAACCAGCACGTCCGAGGCGTGCACGGGGGCTAGGATGTTGGGCAGCGCGGTCGTACTCGTGCCGCCGGCGACCTCCGAGACGCCGTAGACGGCGACCAGCATCGTCAGCGCGATGCAGAGCGACTTGAGCAGCCAGTCGCCGAGCACCTGGGCTTTGTGTTCGCCCCAGCGATCGAGCGTCTCGCGCGTCTCGCGCATCGTCGCTTCGAGGATTTCGTTGTTGGCGCTCTCCTGCGCCGGCGAAGAAGCCATCGCGGCGTGACTAGCCGATCGAGCCTTCCATCTCAAGCTGGATCAACCTGTTGAGCTCGACGGCGTACTCCATCGGCAGCTCCTTGGTGACCGGCTCGATGAAGCCGTTGACGATCATCGCGGCGGCTTCGTCCTCGGTCAGTCCGCGACTGCGCAGGTAGAAGAGCTGCTCATCGGAGATCTTGCCGACGACCGCCTCGTGGGCGACCGTGACGTAGGGGTTCTGGATCTGGATGTCGGGCCAGGTGTCTGAGCGGGAGATGTCGTCCATCATCAGGCCGTCGCACTGAACGCGGGCCTTGCTGCCGCGGGAGTTCTTGCCCATGCGCACGAGTCCGCGGTATCCCATGATCCCGCCGTCCTTGGAGATCGACTTGGCGAGGATGTTGGAAGTGGTGTTGGGGGCGTTGTGGACGACCTTGGCGCCGGTGTCCTTCCACACTCCTGCGCTCGCGACGCCGACGTTGAGGTGATCTGCACGTGCGCCCTCGCCGACGAGGTAGGAGCCGGGGTAGAGCATCACGTACTTGGCGCCCATCGATCCGCCGACCCACTCGACGGTGCCTTCGGCCTCGACGATCGCGCGCTTGGTGTTGAGGTTGTAGACGTCTTTGGACCAGTTCTGGACCGTCGTGTAGCGGGCCTTTGCGCCCTCCTTGACGAAGATCTCAACCACGGCGCTGTGCATCGAGTTCATCGAGTAGCTCTGCGCGGTGCAGCCCTCGATGTAGTTGATGTCCGAGCCCTCTTCGGCGACGATCAGCGTGTGCTCGAAGGTGCCCTCTGCCTGGCCCTCCATGCGGAAGTAGGCCTGGAGGGGAAGATCGACGTGGACGCCCTTGGGGACGTACACGAACGAGCCTCCGGACCAAATCGCGCCGTGCAGTGCGGAGAACTTGTTGTCCTGCGGCGGTACGCAGCGCTTCATGAAGTAGGGCTCAACGAGCTCCGGGTACTCCTGGACCGCGGTGTCCATCGAGCAGAAGATGATGCCGAGGTCGCGGTACTGCTCTTTTAGGCCTTCGTAGAAAGAGTTGTTGTCCCAGACTCCGACCACGCCGGCGAGGTATTCGCGCTCGGCCTGCGGGATTCCGAGCTTCTCGAAGGTGGCCTTCTGCTCGTCGGGGACGTCGTCCCAGCTGTCGAACTTGCCGGTGCCCGGCGCCTTGTAGAGGACGAGCTCGTCGAGGTTGAGGCCCGAGAGGTCGACGCCCCAGGTCGGGATCGGCTTGCGCTCGTAGATGTCGAGGCTCTTGAGCCGCATGTCGAGCATGAACTGCGGCTCGTTCTTGATCTTCGACATCTCGATCACGACTTCGCGCGAGATGCCGTTCTTGGCGACGAGTTCGCCGTTTGACGTCTCTTTGATCGGGTTGTTCGGGATGCGAGTCTTGTCGACAGTTGCCATCGGTTTCAAGATTTCCTTCCTGCGGGGGTCAAATCCGGCCTCTGAGGTAGGAATTGTAGTTCAGGTCGTGGCGGAGGGCTCCGGGAGCATGTTTCGCACTTGGTCGGGGATGCTGGTGGGCTGGAAGGACTGGGCGTCGACGAAGACGTATTCGATGAATCCCTCGGCCAGCAGAGCGCCGTCCTTCGTGGCATCGATTTCCACGCGCATCGAACTCTCGCCAATTCGCGGGACGGTCATCGAAAACGTGATCATGTCGTCGAAACGGCCGGCGCCGCGGAATCTGGCGCCCGTTTCGGCCACCACGGTTTCGACGTTCAGCGAGCGGGGGAGGTGGTCGTAGCCGCCGATCGTCTCACGCCAGAACTCTGTCATTGCGGTATCGAAGAGCTCGAACCAGCGACCGTTGAAAATGATCCCTTGGGCGTCGCAGTCGGCGTAGCGGACGCGGAGGGTGGCGGTGATCGGCTCGGTGCTCATACTTGTTCGAGTTTGGCGCGGACTTCAGCGGGGATCGGGGTCGGTCGCATGGTCTCGTGATCCACGAAGACGTAGACCGCGAAGGCCTCCCAGAGGAGGTCTTCGCCGCGCTTGACCGTGAACTCCATCTTCATCGAGCTGTTGCCCAGGTGCGCGACCGTCGGCGTGATCTCGAGCATGTCATCGAAGTAGGCCGGCTGGCGGAAATTGGCGCCGTTCTGCGCCATCACGACCTCGACGCCGTACTGCTTGGGCAGGCCCATGTAGCCGTCAAGCGTGTGACGCCAGAACTCGGTCATCGTCACGTCGACAAAGAGGAACCAGTTGGCGTTGAAGACAATCCCCTGCGCATCGCACTCGCTGTAGCGGACGCGGAGGGTGTGGGAGAAGGGGGTGGGGGTCATGTGTTTTGGAGGCTACGAGGTGTTTGCTCCACGCCTGCGCCCTGAGGGCACGGGCGTGGAGTGGAGCGCCGATGAATTGGCTGAATCTTCGCTGATCCGTCGCAGAGTTTTTGCAGGCATGTCTTGAACTGTCACCTCTGAATCGGTGGAATCGGGGGATGCCACATCTCTATTCC
>JAEYBE010000051.1 GCA_023404495.1 Actinomycetes bacterium
GCACCGGATCGGCCGCACCGGTCGCGCCGGCCGTGGCGGCCGCGCGATCACGCTGGTCGAATCGCGCGACAAGGACGACTTCAAGGCGATCGAGAAGCACATCAATGTCGACGTGCCCGAGTGGAGCGCCGACAACGCCGGCGTCGCCGCAAAGCCGGCGCCGCCAAGCGACGACGCAGCGCCCAGCGAGCGCACTCCGCGCCAGCGCCGCCCGCGCAGCGCGGACAAGCCAGAGCCAACCGAGTCTGCCGCGCCCGTCGCGGAGCCAGAAGAGGAGACGGTCGTGGAGGAGATCGAGACGCCCGCCGAGACCGTGGCCGAGGTGGAGGCCAAAGCCGTCGCCGACGAGAAGCCTTCCGAAGGATTCACCTGGGGCCCAGCGCCAACCGCGAGTACCCCGACTGCGGAGGAAGACTCCACGCCTCCCGCAGAGCCTGAAGCCGAAGTTGAGACAGCCGAGGAAGTCGAAGCCGAGGCGACCGAAACGGTCCAGGCCGAGGCCGAAATCACCGAGCCGCCCGCCCCGCCGACAGCCGAAGAACCCAAGACCGAGTTCACCTGGGGCCCAGCACCAACCCCACCCGCCGATCAAGAGTCCGACAAAGATGCACCTTTGTCGTACGACAAAGGTGCATCTTTGTCGGTTGCGTCGGAGGAGGGTGAGTTGCGTCGGCCTCGGCATGTCAAGCCGGATCAGAGTGAGCTTGATGGCGACTACTCGTTGTTGATTCTCGGCGGCGGCACGAGGATCGGGGTTGAGCCGGCCGACGTGATCGAGCTGGTCACCTCGAGCAGCGATTTGACCGGCAGCGAGGTCCGTCAGGTGCGTGTGCTCAGCAGGTACACGCTTATGCACGTGCCGAGCGACAAGGCCGCGAGCGTGGCCGGCGCGATCGACGGCGCCAATCTGCGCGGCCAGGCCGTCGCCGCCGACGCCGTCGTGTCACAAACCTCTTAGCGAAGGGAGCCGCATGGCCGCGATCGGGCTGGCACTCGTGTCGGCGCTGAGCTGGGGAACGGGCGACTTCCTCGGCGGGATGGCAGCCCGGCGCTACGCCCTGCTCTGGGTGCTGATCGCCTCGGCGCTCGGAGGCATCGCGCTCTCGGCCGGCGGCGGTTTGATCGCGGGCGACGCCCTGCCCCCACACGAAGACCTGCTGCTGGGTTCGGTCGCCGGCGTCTGCGGAGTCGTTGCGCTCGCCGCCTTCTACCAGGCACTGGCGATCGGCACGATGAGCATTGTCGCTCCGATCACTGCCACCGGCGCGGCGATCCCCGTGCTTTGGGGCGTGATCGGCCGCGGCGAGCAGCTGAGCACGTTCGCCGTGATCGCGATCGTTGTCGCAGTCGCCGGCGTGATCCTCGCGTCGCGCGAGCAGGACATCGCCGAGACGCGCGGCGTTGACGCGAAAACGCATCGCCGATCGATCATGCTCGCGATCGTCGCAGCGATCGGCTTCGGCACGATCTTCGCGCTGATCGCCGAGGCCGGCGAGGAGTCGATCTACTGGCCGGCGACCGCGCTCAAGCTGACGACGCTGACGATCTTGCTCGTCGTATTGGCCATCGCCGGCCGGCGCACAGCCACCTGGGGCGCGAGGCCGAAGGGCCGCCAGTGGCTCTTCCCGTTTTCGATCGGATTCTTCGACGTAGGCGCGAACATCTCGTTCGCTGCTTCAAGCCACCACGGGGCGCTGGCGATCACATCGGTCGTCAGCTCGCTCTATCCAGTCACGACGGTGATCCTCGCGTACGCGTTCCTCCACGAACGGCTCGCGGTGAGCCAGCGCATCGGCGTGGTGATGGCGCTGGTCGGCGTAGCGATGCTGGCTGCTGCCTAGGCGATCTCGCCGGTGTGCGCGATGTTCGCGCGGTCGGACTCGTCTTCGCTGGGACCGCCGGCAAACCAGGCGTCGAGGATCTCCTCAAGCACCGGCTCGCTGGTGACCCGAAGCGAGATCGCCAGCACGTTCGCGTCGTTCCACTTGCGCGCACCCGCGGCTGTCTCGGCGTCGGGGCAGAGGGCCGCGCGCACTCCCGGCACCTTGTTGGCCGCAATCGAAGCACCGGTGCCGGTCCAGCAGCAGACGACGCCTTGGTCGGCCTCGCCGGCCGCCACGGCCCGTGCGGCGGCCTCGCTGGCCCAGGCCCAATCTGCACGGGCGTCCGGGTCGTACGCCCCGAATCGCAGTGCCTCGTGACCGCGCCGCTCGAGCGAATCGATCAACGCCTCGGCCGCACCCTTGAGCATGTCTGTCGAGACGGCGATGCGCACGGGCCGACCATATAGGCTCGCGCGCCATGTCAGCACCAGACTCTTCAGTTCCACCCGTCGGCAAGAAGGCCCCGGCCTTCACGCTCAAGAACCAGGACGGCGAGACCGTCAAGCTCGGCGACCTCGCCGGCGACCGCGTCGTCCTCTACTTCTACCCAAAGGCCGATACGCCCGGCTGCACGACGCAGGCCTGCTCGATCCGCGACCGAGCCAAGGAGTACAAGCAGGCAGGCGTGCGCGTGATCGGCGTATCGGGCGATCAGCCGGAGAAGCTCGCGGCGTTCAAGAAGAAGTACAAGCTGCCGTTCGAACTGCTTGGCGACCCCGACCACAAGATGATCGAGAAGTACGGCCAGTGGGTCGAGAAGTCGATGTACGGCACGAAGTACATGGGCATCCAGCGCAGCACGTTCATCATCGGCCCTACCGGCAAGGTCGAGGCCTACCTGCCCAAGGTCCAGCCCAAGAAGCACGACGACCTCGTCTTCAAGGCGCTCGCGGACCTCAACTGAAAGCCAGGTCGCAGTCCGGCGGAACTGGCTGACCGGCCAGTAGACTCGATCCCGCCGTGTTTGACAACTGGACCACAGGCCGTACGTTGCGCGCCCACGTCGACTCGCTCGACCCGGCGGCCGACGACGAAGAGATCACAGCACAGGTCTCCAACGTCCTTTTCGCCGACGCGTACTTCGCTCACTCGATCTACCTCGTGACCTTCGCCCGGCAGGCCGCCGTGCCGGCGATCGCCAAGGTGCTCTACCGCTCGGGCAACGGCGACATCGCGACCGACCCGCGTCGGCGCAACAACGACACGATCATCTTCTTCACCGAGTTCTACCGACGCGGCTACCGCAGCGAGGAGGGACGCGCTGCGGTCGAGCGCATGGAGGAGATCCACAGTCGCTTCCTGATCGACGATGAGCTCAAGCTCTACACGCTGGCGACCGTGATGCTCGAGCCCGACCGTCTGGCCATGCAGTTTGGGCAGGATCCCTTCAGTGACGTCGACCGGCAGGCTCGCTGGCACTTCTGGTGCGGAATCGCCGACGTGATGGGCCTCCAGCTCCCGGCCGCGACGCGTGACGGCTTTCTCCAGTGGATGGTCGAGTACGAAGACGCCAACTACGCCAACACCGTCGATGGTCGCGGTTGCTACGAAGGCCTGGTCGAAGACTGGCTACGTTGGTATCCCTCGTGGGTACCGAATCGCGAATGGCTCGCCCGGCAATCGCTCGCCGGACTGCTCGACGACAAGCTGCGCGATGCGATGGGCGTCGAGGCCCCGCCCGCCTGGGTGCAGGCGCAGGTCAACCTCGTTGCCAAGACCTACCTGAAGTCGACGCCTTACCGCGTCTTCCGCAAGGACCGCAACCTGATCAACTTCTTCGGCAAGCAGCGAGCCAACCCACGCGACCTCGAGACCGTCGGCCACGTTCCGATGCGCGAGCGCGAGCGAGCCGGCGCTTCAAACTCCCGCTGAGGAGTGACGCTTGAATATCTGGGCGCTGATCGCGCCGCTGATGCTTGCGCTGCCCGCGCTTGGCCTCTGGCTCTGGCTCGTCGACCCGGCCGGGCGGCTGCGGCTGGGACTGCGCGCGGCATCGGCGTGGGTCGCTGTCGCCTGGACGGCGTTCGCTTCGCTGATGATCGAGTTGGTTTCGTTTGGCGCCGGGCACGACCTGAACGCCACGCCCGGCGGTCACCTCTCGCGCACCAACCTTGCGCTGCTCTGGGCATTGCCGGCGATCTGTGGCGCGGTCGTAATCTGGCGTCGTCGCTCAGCCCTGGCTGAGCTGGCGGCGCTGCAGATCGCGCGAGCACGGGCGCTGGGCAGGCTCGACCGCTGGCTCGCCGGATTCCCCGTGCTCTGCATTGCTCTCGTCGCTTTCGTCGCGCTGGTGGCGGCGCCGACGACCTGGGACTCGATGGTCTACCACCTGGCCCGCGTGGCCGCCTGGATGCAGCTCGGCGGCGTCAGCCACTACGCGACGCACGCCCAGCCTCAGCTCTTCCAGCCTCCGGGTTCCGAGTACTTGATCGCCCAGCTGCAGGTGCTGGTCGGCGGCGATCGCTGGGCGGCGTTCGTGCAGACGGTCGCCTACGCGCTGGCGATCGGCGGCGCATCGCTGGTCGCCAAGCGACTTGGCGGCGGGACCCGCGCGCAGCTACTCGCAGCATTTCTCGTCGCGACGGCACCGATGGCGATCCTGCAGGGATCATCGACCCAGAACGATCTGCTGGTCGGGCTCTGGCTGCTGATCGCGGCAAGCCAGGCGCTCGCATTGCTCAGGGACGAGCCGCAGCCGTTTCTGCACGGATTGGTGGCCGTCGGCGCGGTCGCGCTTGCGGTTCTGACCAAGGGCACGGCTTGGATCTACTTGCCGCCGGTGCTCATCCTGCTGCTGTGGGGAGCACTCGCGCGGCTGGGCCCGAAGCGAACGCTCGCGCTGGTCGCCTGCGGGCTGGTGGCAGTTCTCGCACTCAATGCCGGGCAGTGGGAGCGCAACCACGAGTCATATGGCACCTATCTGGTCTCCGGCTCGGGCGAGTACGACTTCTCCAACGACACGTTCACGCCCGCCGCAATCTTCTCGAACACCGTGCGCAGCGCGGCGCTCTACATCGCCACGCCCAGCGACCGGGCCAATGAGATTCCTGCAGACGCGATCCGCAGCGGTCTCGAAGCGTTGGGGATCGATCCGAACGACCCGGCGACGACATTTCCCGGCTTGAACTTCACCCTGGACGCTGCCGGCCCCGGCGAATCCAACGGGCCGAGTCCCTTGCTGTTTGTACTCGGCATCTGGTCGCTGCTCGCGGCCTGCTTCGTCCCACGGCTGCGCGCCCGCCTGCACATCGCCTGGGCGATCCTCGTCTTCGCGCAAGTGGCGCTTTTCATCGTCTTGATCAAGTGGCAGATCTGGCACACGCGATTGCACCTGCCCGCGCTGCTCACCGGCGTACCGTTGATCGCGATCACGATGGAGGCGGTGCCGCGCTCCGATAGATGGCGCCTCCGGCTGACCGCCGCTGTTGTCGCGGTCGCCGCGCTGCTGGCCCCGATCTACCTGTTGCTGAATGTCGACCGGCCGGTCTTTGGATATGCCGGACACCACTCGATCCTGACGACGCCGCGCGAACAGCAGTACTTCGCCGCGCGGCCGGAGCTCGAGCGCCCTTACCTGAATTCGATTGACTACCTGAATGCCCGGGGGATCGATCGGCTCGCGTTCTATGGCGGCTTTGACGACTGGTTCTATCCGTTCAACGCGCTGATGAACAAGGGCTCTGAAACGAGCTACGTCTTCGTCGGCAATCCCTCGGCGAAGTATCCGCAGCCGTCCGGCGAGCAGATCGAGGCTGTCGCCTGCATGAACTGCGACGCCACGCGGCAGGCGACGCTGCGCAAGCAGGGACTCGTGCCGGTGCGCAATCTCTACGTGCAGCCGGCGGGTCTCAAACGGCAGCTCGCCGCCCCGTTCGAGCTCTGGGTGCGCCGCGCTCGCTAGGCCACGGCACCGGCGACCTCCTGCCACCAGGCCCGCTCAGGCAGCGACTTGGCGTATTCGATGCGCCGCACGGCGTAGCCGTGAATCTGTCGCGGACTGCCGGTGGCACAGACTCCGTTGCTGGTCACCCCGAAGCGGCCGTCGATCAGGACAAAGAGCGCCCCAGCCTCGTCGTGACGGGTGCGCAGGCGCTTGAGCACGTCGATTCCTCCGACCGAACGTGGGTCGCCCTCCTCGCCTTCGCCTGCGAGGTGCCAGGGTTTGACCGAGAAGATCGCCGCGCGACCGGCGATCGGCGCCGCGTATTCGCGTTCGCGGACGCCGACCGGTCCGTCGCGCCAGAGTTCGAAGAGTTCCTCGATCCGCTTGACCAAGTGTCCGCGCACGAGGATCTGCAATCGGTCGTCAACCTCGAGCTGGGTCGAGCCGCGCGGCAACAGCGCCTCGTCGCCGCGCACGATCACCGAAACCAGTGCTTCGCGAGGCAGCTGCAGTTCGGAGACGACGTGGCCGGCGATCGCATCCCCCTTGTGGATGCGGAACTCGAAGAACTCCGCGCCGAGCTTGCGGATGTTCCCGGCCTGAATCACCGGCGGCGCCACAGCGCGCTGCTCGGTGGTCAAGCGCAGCTTGTCGGCAACCCACTCAAAGGTCGTGCCCTGGAAGATCGCCGAGGCGAGCACGACGAAGAAGACGATGTTGTAGATCGTGTTCGACTCGGATATGTGTTCGTTCAGCGGAAAGGTTGCAAGGACGATCGGCACGGCTCCGCGCATACCCGCCCACTGGAGCAGTGCCACCTCGCGAAACCGGAAGTGCGCAAAGAACGTCGACGCGTAGACCGCGACCGGACGAGCGATGAACATCAGCACGAGCGTCACGAAGAGCGCCTCGGCCCAGAGGTCGGGCAGCGACCCCGGGGAGAACAGCAGGCCGAGCACGAGGAAGACGGCGATCTGGCTGACCCACGCGACGCCGTCGTGGAAGTCGGCGATCGTCCGCTTGGCCGGCAGTCGCACGCTGCCGAGGATCAGGCCGGCGATGAACACCGCCAGAAAGCCCGATCCGTGCAGCACCTGCGCAAGACCGAAGGCCGAGGCCGCCGTCGCCACCGTGGCCACCGGGTAGAGCCCCGTCGTGATGTCGCCGACGGCGCGGATGCCGCGCTCGGCGATGAAGCCGACCAGAAGGCCGACCGCGGCGCCGATCGCCAGCTCCTCGATGAAGAGCTTGGCCATCTCCGCGACGCCGTAACCGGGCGTCTCGATCCACTCGATGAATCCGATCACCAGCAGGATCGCGACCGGGTCGTTCAGGCCCGCCTCGCCCTCGAGCGTGCGCGCAAGCCGCTTCTTGATCGTCGATCCGCGCAGCAGCGAGAACACGGCCGCACCGTCGGTACTGGCGACAATCCCGCCGATCAGCATCGCCTGCAAGGTCGAGAAGTCGAGTACCCACGCGGTCAGCAGGCCGGTGATCACCGCCGTGAGCAGCGTGCCGAACGTCGCCAGCGAGGAGGCGACGCCCAGAACCGGTCGCAGTTCCTTCCAGCCCATCGCAAGGCCGCCCTCGAAGAGGATCAGCGCCAGGGCGACGACACCGACGGTCTGCGCCATGTCGAGACTGACGTTGTCGACGACGCCGAGTCCCTCGGGCCCGACCACGATGCCGAGCACGAGGAAGAGCACGAGGCCCGGCACGCGGGCCCGGCGCGCAACCAACGTGGTCGCGATTGCCAGGGCGAGCAGAACACCCGCGATCAGTATCGACTGGGAGTGCTCCACCAGAAGGTGAGTCTATGGGCGCGCTCGGCCGAGCGGGTTCGCCGGTCGGACAAAAAGGCGCAGCGAAGTTGCTCCGACCGGATGCGTCACTCGCCGACCGGCTTGCGCTGCGGCGCGGCCCTGCGAAACGCGCGGTCAAATAGCCCGGGTGCGAGCACCGAGAGCTGCGAGAGCGCGCGCAGCTGCGGACGCGCGATCGCGATTTCGCCCTTGCGCTTGGCGACGCCGGCGATCAGTTCCTTCGTGTACTTCTGCGGCGGGACGACTCCGGCCAGCGGCGGTGCCTTGCGCTTGCGCTTGGCGAACATCCCGACTTCGCCGATGAAGCCTGGTGTCACGACCGACACCGCGATGTTGTCGCGCGCAAGCTCCGGGCGTAGCGCCCAGCCGAACGCGCGCAGGCCAGCCTTCGTGCTCGAGTACATCGTGCTGTCGGGCAGCGCGAATTTCCCGGCCAGCGACGCGATCAGCACGATCTGGCCGTCCTTGCGCTCCTTCATCTGCGGGATCACAGCCTTGACCATTTGGATCGGCGCCTGGAAGTTGACGCGGATGACGGAGCTGATCTCATCGGCCGGCGTCTCGTCGAGCGCCCAGCCACCCGGGCGGCCGGCGTTGGCTACGAAGATGTCGACTCGGCCAGCGCGGTCGACAACGTCTTCTGGAGCGCCCGGCTGGAGCAGGTCGGCCGCGATCACCTCGTGAGGGCCACCCGGCAGGCTCGCGGCGAGCTCCTGGAGCTTGGCTTCGTTGCGACTGCTGAGAATCAGCGTCGCGCCCGCCTCGGCGAAGGCCTGCGCGGTGATTTCGCCCAATCCCCCGGCGGCGCCGGTCAGCAGGACGCGTTTCCCCGTGAAATCCACGACCGCATCCTACGGTATGCCTGCAATCCGATGATTGGAATCGCGCCACCCCACTTGCCACTGAACCTTCCGCTTGCGGATGGATCATTCACGCAGTTCTTCAACTCCGTCGCGAGCTTCTTCGACAACATCTCGGCGATCCACTGGGGCGCCTTGGTGCTGGCGCTGGCCTGTCAGGGCGCTTACCTGACGATGCGCACGCGGGCTTGGTACAACGGCCTGCGCGCCGCCTACCCGACCGAGGATTTTCCCTGGCGCAACATCTGGGCGGCGGAGGTCTCCGGCAACGGGATCTCCAGCGTGATCCCGGCTCACGCCGGCGTGTTCGTGCGGCTGTATCTGGGCAAGCACAGCGTGCGCGGATCGAACTACGCGACGGTCGGCTCCTCGTGCATGGTCGAGCTGCCGTTCGACCTCTTCATGGGCGTGCTGATCCTGATCTACGGGTTCACCAAGGGCGTGTTTCCGAAGCTCCCGGACCTCTCCAAGCTCAACGCCTTCGACCTCTCGTTCTTTGCGCAGCACCCGCGCTTCGCGGTATTTGTGATCACGGCCGTGCCGATCCTGCTGCTGGCGCTGTTCGCCTACGCCTCGGTGCGGGTACGCGACTTCTGGGCCAACGTTCGCCAGGGCGTGACGATGCTGCGCTCGCGCGATCTGTACTTTCGCGGGGCGGTGCTTCCGCAGTCGATCGCCTGGGTGTTTCGCTTCGCCAGCCTCTGGCTGATGCTTGAGGCGTTCAACCTGCCGGCGTCGGTCGATCTCGTGCTTACGGTGCTCGCCGTGCAGGTCGCGGCGAGCCTGATCCCCCTGACGCCGCAGGGTGCGGGCGTGCAGCAGGCGCTGCTTTATTCGGCGCTGGCGGGCATCGCCACCGGCCCCGCGATCGCGGCGTATTCGGTCGGCCAGCAGCTGGCGGTTGCGGTGTTCAATGCTGCGTTTGGGCTGGTTGCTCTGGCGTTCGTCTTCCGCACGACCGACTGGCGGTCGCTGATGAAGGCCGGGAAGGCCGAGAAGGAGGCGGAGGAGTCGGGAGGCGGCGACGAGGCGGTTACTGCGGGGCACGCTGCGGCCGCCGAATCGGCAACGACGCTTGAGTACCCGACCGACCTGCCCCACGAACCGCGGGAGTACTAGAGACCTCTGGCCCAAAAGGCCAGAGGTAGTTCACTGCAGGCCTTCGCGCGCTTCTCGCACCAGCGTTACGGCTTCCGGAAAGAGCAGCCGCATGGCGTCGCGGATCTGCATCGCCTGCTCGTCGCTGTTGCCCGTGGTGTCGATCTGATCGATTGCGGCGACTGTCATGTCTACCGCGAGGCTGATCGCGTTGTCGGCCCAAGCGACGCGCTGGCCGCTCTGCATTTGCTCGGCGAACTCGGCCATGCGGCGCTGGAGTTCGTCGGGATCGCCGAAGAGATTGAATTCATCCATCGTGGGCACGATGCTACTTCGGCTCCTGTAGATTCACGCCGATGAGCATCCCAACTCCTTCCGAAAACGGAACCTGTTTGATCACCGGTGCCTCTGCCGGCATCGGCACCGAGTTCGCCCGCCAACTCGCCGAGCGCGGCTACAACGTCACCCTCGCGGCCCGTCGCATCGACCGGCTGACCGAGCTCGCGGCCGAACTCGAGGACACCCACGGCGTCCGCGCGATCGCCGTCGCCTGCGACGTCACCGATGCAAAGCAGCGCCAAGAGCTGATCGACGCGATCCACGCTCGGGGAGACCAGATCGACATCCTCGTGAACAACGCCGGGATCGGCACCGAAGGCGCATTTGACAGCTTCACGCTGGAGGAGCACCAGAGCCAGATCGATGTCAACGTCTCGGCGCTGACGGCGATGACGAGTCTCGCGCTGCCGCACATGCTCGAGGCCAAGAGCGGCGCGATCCTCAATGTCTCGTCGACCGCGTCATTCCAGCCGATGCCCCGCCAGGCGGTCTACGCGGCGACCAAGGCATACGTCACTTCGCTCTCGCAGGCCCTCGCGCAGGAACTTCGCGGCACCGGCGTCTCAGTGACCGTGCTCTGCCCCGGACCTACGCGCACCGAGTTCTTCGGCGAGAAGCAAGCCGAAATCGAGGCCGGCAGCCCGGGCTGGGCATGGCAGACTGCAGCCGATTGCGCGCGCGACGGCCTGGATGCGATGTTCAAACAGAAGCGAGTGGTGATCCCACGCGTCGTCAACCGCGCCGGCGCGGTCAGCGCGAAGCTCACACCGACGCGCGTGACGGTCGAAGTGCTCGACCGCTTCTGGCCGATGGGCAAGTAGCCCGGCCGCCGGCTACTGGCTGCGCTGCTTGCGCGGGAAGACGTCCTGCGTCAGCGAGTCGACTCGATCCAGAAAGAGCAGCCCCGAAAGGTGGTCGATCTCATGCTGCGCCAGGCGCGCCTCGAATCCTTCGAAGACCAACTCCTCTTCGCGCGTGCGCACTTTGACGTCGACAAAGCGCCGCACGTTCGCCGTCAGCTGCGGGATCGAAAGGCAGCCTTCTCGGCCGACCTCCGAACCCTCCCCTGAGACGACCTCGGGATCGACCAGCACCGTCAGCCCGTGCACGCTCTCGGGCGCCTTCTTGTGTCCGGTCAGATCGATCACCGCGACGCGAAACTCGTAGCCGATCTGCGGCGCAGCGATGCCGACGCAGCCCGGAAAGGAGCGCATCGTGTCGGTGAGGTCTTCCACAATCCGATCGAGCTGCGCGCCCGTGGGCGCCGGGGCGCAGTCGACCTTCAGTCCCGGATCGGGATAGAGCAGAACCTTGCGGACGGCCATCGCGCTGAGCTAGAGAATGTCCTGGTCGAGCTCGCGCAGCGATACCTCGACGCCCTGGTCGAGCGCGACGCCGTCGAGATCGGCTGAGAGCGCCGCGGGCTCGAGCTCGCCGGGCAGGGTGAGCTCGCAGATCACCGTATAGACCGGCTCCTGCTCGGAGCCGACCACGCGCGTCGCGAGGTCATCGATGTTGACCCCGCGCGCGGCGAGCGCGTCGCAGACGGCCGCGACGATGCCCGGGTGATCGGCGCCGTAAACGGTCAGGACATGCGTCGGCGCCGGCCGCGCCTCGCCGGTGGCGTCCTCGATCTGCTCGGCCAGCGCGTGCTCAAGATCCATGCGCTCGCGCACCTGCGCGAGCTTCGCGTTCAGCTCCCCGGCGTCGCCGTCCTCCAGCGAGACGACCAGCATCATCGCAAAGTGACCGCCGAGGATCGACATGCGTGAGTCCTCGATGTTGGCGTGCGCCGCGAAGAGCGCATCGGCGACGGCCGCCGCGATGCCCGGTTTGTCGCGCCCGACGACCGCTACTGCGTACTTGCTCATCCACTTGCCTCCTTGCCCGCCAGCATAGAGCCAGCCGGCGGTGGTGATCTAGGATCGCGGCGTGCCCCAAGCGCAAACAGCAGTTCCCGGCGCCCTGCAGATGACCGACGCCGAACTCGCGCAAGAGCGCGAGCGCAGCCGCAGCGTCGGGATGATCTCCGTGATCACCGTCGCGATGTTCTCGGCTTTCGTGGTCTGCCAGTACTTCGCTCTCAAGGACGCAGCGGGCGGAGACGCCGCGCTCACGCTCAAATCGATTGAGAACAACAAGCTGATCTACATCCTTTCGGGCTTCTTCTTCTCGGTCGCAACGTTGTTTGTCGCCGTGGCGCTGACGCACATCCTCTTCGCGGCGCGCTCACGCACGACGCGAATCGCAAAGCTGCCGTTCTATATGGCGATCGCCGGCCCGGTGCTCGTCGCGCTCGCGTACCCGGTCTACACGATCGGCTACGTCTCTGCGGCCAACGACTTCGCCGCCTCCGCCCACGGTGGCCTCGAGCTGGCAAAAGATCTCAGCGGTTCGACACTGATCACCATCGCGTCCGGCGCATGGCGACTGGGCCAGGCGATGCTCGTCGTCGCCTGGGTTGCGACGGGCATCTACGCCATGCGCATCGGCCTGCTCACCCGCATGATGGGCGCGTTCGCGATCGCCATCGGAGTCGCGACGCTGATCGCCCCGCCGCTGGCGGCGCTGCTCCAAGTCTTCTGGATCGGCGCCCTCGCCATCCTGCTGCTCGGCGAGTCGGCGCAGATCCCGCCGGCTTGGAAGCTCGGTCGGCCGGTGTCGTGGAGCGAGGTCGACGCGATGCGCCGCCAGGTCGCAGGCGACGAAGAGCTCGAGAGCTTCAACAGATCAGACCAGTCTGCCGACTGATCAGTCTTCGTCGCCCGCGGCGATCCGTTCGCTGATCATCCCGACGACGTTCGGATCGCGCAGCGTGGTGACGTCGCCAAGCTCGCGTCCTTCGGCGATGTCGCGCAGAAGCCGTCGCATGATCTTGCCGGAACGCGTCTTGGGCAGCTCGTCGGCCCAGATGATCGTCTTCGGCCGGGCGAGTTTGCCGATCTTCTCGGCCACGTGGGCCGAGAGCGCGGTCTGTAGTTCCTCGTCGGCGTGTGCGTTGTGCTCGGGCGTCACGAATGCGACGATCGCCTGACCGGTGTCCTCGTCGGACTTGCCGATCACCGCGGCCTCGGCGACGGCCTCGTGTCCGACCAGCGCCGACTCGACCTCCATCGTCGAGAGCCGGTGGCCGGAGACGTTGATCACGTCGTCGGTGCGCCCGAGAATCCAGAAGTAGCCGTCCTCATCGATCCGCGCCGCGTCGCCGACGTCATAGACCTCATTGCCGAAGCGCGTCCAGTAGGCCTCCACGAAACGGTCCGGGTCGCCGTAGAGTGTCCGCGCCATCCCGGGCCACGGCCGGCGAAGCGTCAAGAAGCCTCCGCCCTCCTCTACGATCTCACCGTCGTGGGTCACGACGGCCGCGCTGATCCCAGGAAACGGCCTGGTTGCCGATCCCGGTTTTGTCGCCGTGATCGCGGGCAGCGGGGTGATCATCGCGTGGCCGGTCTCGGTCTGCCACCAGGTGTCGATCACCGGGCAGCGCTCGCCGCCGATCACCGACCGATACCAGAGCCAGGCGCGCGGATTGATCGGCTCGCCGACAGATCCCAGCAGGCGCAGGCTTGAGAGGTCGAAGCCATCCGGGATCTCGCGGCCCCACTTGATGAAGCTGCGGATCACCGTCGGCGCGGTGTAGAGGATCGTCACCTTGTGTTCCTCGATGATCTCCCAGAAGCGGCCCTTGTGTGGGTAGTCGGGCGCGCCCTCATACAGAACGCTTGTGCAGCCGTTGGCGAGCGCGCCGTAGACGATGTAGGTATGCCCGGTGACCCAGCCGATGTCGGCCGCGCACCAGTAGATGTCGGTCTCGGGCTTGATGTCGAAGCACATCCGGTGGGTTGCCATCGCGCCGGTCAGATAGCCGCCGGTGGTGTGCTGAATGCCCTTCGGCTTGGCGGTCGATCCCGACGTGTAGAGAATGAAGAGTGGGTGCTCGGAGTCGAGCGCCAGCGGGTCGCAATCGCTAGCCGCGTTCGAGGTCGCCTCGCTTAGCCAGATGTCGCGGCCCTCGGTCATCGGCGTCTCGACCGCGCCTCCGGTGCGGTCGGCGACCAGCACATGTTCGATCTTCGGCAGCTCGGCGAGCGCGTCCTCGAGCGCCGCCTTCATCGGCAGCGGCTTGCCGCGCCGCAGCGTCGCGTCGGCCGTGATCAGCACCTTGGCGTCGGAGGTATCCATGCGCTCCTTGACAGCTTCGGGCGAGAAGCCCCCGAAGACGACGTTGTGTACTGCCCCGATGCGCGCGCAGGCGAGCATCGCGGCCGGCGCCTCGGGGATCATCGGCAGGTAGATCCCGACCACGTCGCCGGGCACCACCCCCAGCCCTTTGAGCACGTTTGCGATCCGCGCGGTCTGATCGAGCAGGTCGGCGTAGCTGATGTCCTTGCGCGCGCCGTCCTCGCCGACCCAGTGGTAGGCGATCTTCTCGCCCTGGCCTGCGCGTACATGTCGGTCGAGGCAGTTCTCGGAGACGTTGAGTTTGCCGCCGACAAACCACTTGGCCCACGGCGCCTGCCAGTCGAGCACTCGCTCCCAGGGGTCGCGCCACTCCAGCTGCTTGGCCCACGACTCCCACCAGCCGTTCGGGTCGGCCTCGGCGCGCTCATAGACGGCGGGATCGTTCCACTCGGAGGCAGCGACGAAATCAGCCGGAGGATCGAAGACCTCCTCGGTGTGCATCGTCACTTCGACATCGGGCGCGCTCGCGCCGTCGGCCGCAGATTGATTGGCCGCCATTTGGTCCTCCCCCAGACCGATTCGTGATTCCCGCAATCTTACGGGAGGCGCGGCGGGCTCCGGGCTACTTGAGCCTCAGCGTCTTGCTCGTGCTGCTGCTGAGCAGATCGGCGTTTCCGGGCAGCTTGATCGCGAACTTGATCTTCTTGCCGCGAAGCGACCGTGGCAGCAGCATCTTCCCCTTGAAACTACAGCTCGCGGGGAGTGTCTTGAACTTCACTTTGAGAGTGACCGACTTCGTCTTACTCGTCTTCACGATCAGTTTCGACGTGCCGGTACAGACGGTTGCCGCGTTCGATCCGCTCGGCGCCGCGTAGGTCAGTTTCAGCGGCACAGAGATTCGTTTGCCCTTGCGCTTGATCTTCCCGTTGAGCTTCAGCTTCGGGGCGGCCTTTTGCTTCACGTAGGGGATCGGATCAGGAAGAAAGACCGAGAGACCGCCGACCGTCAGCGGCGTCGTCGCAGCGATCGGAACACCCGTGCCGAGCTGGCCCTCGCTGCCGTCGCCCCAGCACTTCACCCCTCCGGTCGAGACCAGAGCGCAGAAGGTCTCCTTCTGCCCCGATATCGCCACCGCGTTGGTGATCCCGCTGACCGTCACAGGAACCTTCGAACTTGCATTGCTGCCATTGCCGAGCTGGCCGTTGGTGTTGAGCCCCCAGCACTTGACCGAGCCGGAGACGAGCGCGCAGAACGAATAGTCACCGCCGGCTACCTGAGTGGCCCCCGTGATTCCGGTCACGGTCACAGGCGTTGAGCTGTCTGCCGTGCTGTTGTTCCCGAGCGTTCCGCTGTTCCCGCTGCCAAAGCACTTGATGCTGCCCGACGGCGAGGTGACGATCGCGCAGGTGGTGCCGTAGCTAACCGCCACTGTCCGCGCACCGGCGATCACGTTCGAGATGCCTGGCGTCTTGATGTCCGGAAACTCCCCGTGCGTGCTGGAGCCGGTCACCTCGCCGTAGTTGTCGCGTCCCCAGCATTTGAGGGCTGACGACACAACCGCGCAGACGTGGCGCAGGCCCACGGCGAGAGCAGTCGCGCCGCTCGTGATCGCTGTCAGCGAGGGTTGCTTGGCGTAGGACAGCGTCGCGAAGTTCTGACCGGCACCCTGGCCGAGCATCGAGTCGTAGTTGTAGCCCCAGCAGTAGACCTTGCCGAGATTGCCGCCTGTCGTCGGCGTCGCACAGAACGTGTAGTTGTTGCCTTCGATCAGCGGCGTGCCCGAGGTGAGCACGGTCGCGCTGACGGCGGTCGACTGACTCGTGTCGCCGTTGTTGCCAAGCTGACCGAAGTAGCCGTAGCCAACGCACTTGACCGCGCCGGAAACGATCGCGCAGGTGGATCCGTTGGAGACCGCCGAGGAAGAGACGGTCCCGCTGAACGTGCTCGCGCTGACCGGAAGCGAGCTGGGTGTTGTCGTCATATCGCCGAGCTCCGAACTCAGATTGCTGCCCCAGCACTTGAGCGCGCTCGACGCGACGGCGCACGAATGACCACCACCGGCTGCGATCGCCGTCGCGCCGGCGATTCCGAAGACATCGGCAGGGGTGTTTGAACTGCCCGAGAAGCCGCTACCGATCGCCCCGCTGTCGGTCTCGCCCCAGCACTTGACCGACTTGCCGACGATCGCACAGGTGTTGTGCCCACCGGCGTCGATCGCGCTCACCCCGCTGGCCATGCCCGAGGGGGTCACCGGCGTCGCCGAGTAGGTGTCGTTGCTACCGGTGCCGAGCTGGCCGCGGTAGTTGTTGCCCCAGCAGCGAGCTGAGTCGCCGAGCAGCGCGCAGACGTGACTGTCGCCCTGACCGAGAGCGGTCACGCCCGGGTCGATGTTCGTGTTCTGAGGTGTCGCCGAATTGCTCGTCGTGCCGTTTCCGTGCTGCCCGAGCGTGCCGGCGCCCCAGCACTTGACGGTCGACCCAGTGGTGATCACGCAGGTGTGGTCGACGGCGGCGTTGACTGCCGCGACGCCACTGGTGAGTCCGCCACCGGTTACCGGCGTCTCGTACACCGTCGAAGTTGCGCTCGTGTCGATCTGGTTCGAGTAGTTCGTGCCCCAACACTTCAGCGCGCCCGATGCCACGGCGCAGGCGTAGAAATCCCCGACAGAGATATCGCTGGCGACGAGGCCGCTGACCGTCTGGGGGGTGGCTGTCGATGACGGCGGGGAGCTGACGCCGAGCTGGCCCGCCCCACCGTACCCCCAGCATTTGACCGTGCCGGGCACCGGGGAGCTGACGATCGCGCAGATCGTCGCCTCGCCGACGGAAATCTTGGTCGCCCCGGAAATCCCGACGACCGTCGTCGCGGTGCCGGTCTCGGTGGCCGGGCCTGCGGTGCCGAGCGCGCCGTAGAGGGTTGCGCCCCAGCATTTGACGGTGCCGTCTGCAATCAGAGCGCAGGCGCCGTACATTCCGACGTCGATCTGGACCGCGTTCGCGACGTCCTTCACGGCGACCGGCGTTGAGCGCGAGGACTGCGTCCCGTCACCTAGTTGGCCGCGCTCGTTGGCACCCCAGCAGGAGACCGTCCCGTCCTGGGCGAGCGCACACGCGTACTTGAGGGCGACTCGCACGCTGGGAGTCGCGGCCGACGCGCTTCCCGCCAACATGGTGAACGCAGCAGACACGATGGCTGCGGCCATGAGAATTGTTCGCACGCGGAACATCTCAAGAAGCATACGTACGCGCCGGTCGCCTGCGCACAACTTCTGGCCTGTTGGACCACACAGAATTGGGCCCGCCGGTACACTGGTGTACCAATGTTCCGCGAGCCCAGCGAAACAGCCGCTGCCGAACACCTGCCGCCGCGCGTCCACGCGCCTGGGCTGGCCGTCGGATTGCTCTATCTCGCAGGCAGGCCGGACCTTGCATCGCGCATGGGCTCGCGCCGCGGTCCGGCGGCCGTCGTGAAGATCCCGGGATTTGGAAAATCCGTCGCCGTGAGCAGTCCGGAGCTTGCCAAGCAGACCTTCTTGGCGCCACCCGATGTGCTGCTGGCCGGCGAATCGAGTCCGCTCTCTCGGACGCTCGGCAAGCACTCGATCTTCGCGCTCGACGGCGATGAGCATCTACGCGAGCGCCGCCTGCTGTTGCCGCCGTTTCATGGCGAGCGGATGGGCGCCTACAACCAGATCTTCGAGGAAGAAGCGCTGGCGGAGTTCGCGAGCTGGAAGCCCGGCGAAGACTTCGCGACGCTCGAGCCGATGATGCGCCTGACGCTCAACGCGATCCTGCGCGCGGTCTTCGGCGCGGAAGACGCCGAGTTTGACGAGCTGCGCGAGGTGATCCCGCCGCTGGTGAAGGTCGGTTCCGTGATGACGGCGATCCCGGCCCTGCAGCGCGAATTCGCCAGCTGGAGTCCGTGGTCGCGTTTCCTTTCGCTGCGCGCGCAATACGACGCCGTGGTCAATCGATTGATCGACAAGGCGCAGGCCGATCCGGATCTTGAGAAGCGCAGCGACGTGCTCGCCTTGTTGTTGCAGTCGCGCTACGACGACGGCGCGGCGATGACCCGCGAGCAGATCTCGGATGAGTTGCTGACGATCCTCGTCGCCGGTCACGAAACCACGGCGGGCACCCTTGCCTGGGCAGTCGAGCGCCTCCGGCGCCACCCTGAGATCCTCGCGCGACTGATCGAGGAGGCCCGCGAGGGCGGCAGCGCGCTGCGCGAGGCGACGATCTGGGAGATCCAACGCACGCGCCCGGTGATCGTGGCGACCGAGCGCATCGTTGCCAAGCCGTTCACGCTCGGCGAGTGGACGGTGCCGCCGCGGATGCACGTGGTGGTCGACCACCTCGGGTTGCACTTCGATCCCAAACTCTTCCCGGAGCCGCATCGCTTCAACCCTGACCGCTTCCTCGACGCCGCGCCGGATACGTACTCGTGGGTGCCCTTCGGCGGTGGCCGCAGGCGCTGCGCCGGCGCTGCATTCGCCAAGCTCGAGATGGACGTCGTGCTGCGGACGTTGCTGACCCGCTGCGAATGGGTCACGACCGGCGCCAAGGATGAGCGCTGGCGCTTTCGCGGGGTCGCGTTCGTGCCGGCGAAGGGCGGGGTTGCGCGTTTTTCTGCGATTGACGCCGCGCCGGCGCCTGAGCACTCAGCCGCGTCGGCGCTCGTTGCGTAGCTCGCTCATCAGCCGCTCAAGGCGCGGCTCAGATTCACGATCGACGTGCGTCATCGCCTGCGCGACGGCGGGCGTCACGGCGTTGATCTGATCCCACATCGCGTGCGCCACGGCGCGGTAGCTCGGGTGACCCTCGCGGCCCGAGCGCAGTTCGATCAGCTGCATCGCCTCGCGCGCGTTGAGATCGAGGATGTAGCGAATCCGGTAGGCGAGCGAGAGTGCGTAGGGCGCCTGGTCTGAGAGACCCGCGGCGCACAGGCGCTCGTATTCCTGGCGGCTCGCGTCCAGCGCGCGGCGGAAGTCGTCGCCCACGCCGGCATCGTCAAGCTCGTCGGGGACCTCGGCGCCCAGGTGCGGGTTCAGTGTTTGCCACTGACACGTGAGCATGCGGTGGCGCTGAAGGTCGCGGAAGGCGCCGTAATCGCTGACGATTTCAAAGCGGTAGCGCAGCGCCTCATATCCACGCCCCGGCCGATGCCGCCGATTCTCGCGATCACCGACAAGATCGCCAAGCAACGCGGCAAGCTCAGCCTGCGGAAAACCCTCCAAAGCTGCAACTGTGTCGTACTCGCTGGCTTGGGTTGATTCGAATAGGAGGGCTGCGGCTAGGTGGGTTTCGTCGCCCTCGTGGGAGAGCAGGCGTACGTAGGGGCCTGACTCGGTGTCTGACTGGGGCTCGCCGACGCCGAGCTTTTCGGCCCAGGCGGCGCTTTCGGTCTTGAGCGAGCGCAGGTAGTCGATCCAGCGGCCTCCGCGCTCGGGGCGCTCGACGCGCTGGACGAAGCTCGGGATGATCTTCTGCAGCTCTGCCAAGAGCAGCTCCCCGTATCGATGGGCCTCGGGCAGCGGCGATGCAAAGAGGTGCAGCATCAGCGACTCGTAGGCCTGCCCGCTGGCGAACATGCCCATGTGACTGAGGCTCGCTGCCGGGAGCAGGCCGCGCATCAAGTCGAGCGCCTTTGCCTTGACCGCGCGCGCGTGAGCGGCGGCGTCCTCGCCGTCGGCGGCCGGGTACTGATTCGCAACCCAGTCGGCGACCTTGGGCAGCGACTCCGAGTAGGTGCGAAAGAGCAGATCCATCGTCTGCTCGTACTCGGGCCCAAGATCCGCGCCGCGGTAGTAGCGGTAGCCCGGCGCGTCCGAGCCGCCGACGCTCACCCCGCTCATCGGCGCGTCGTAGGCGATGTAGCGCGTCGACTGCTCGAGGTAGGCGGCCAGGCGACCGCGCTGGAGCACCTTGGTCAGCACATTCGAGACCCACTCCATGGCGACGTGCGCGCCGCCGAGCTGGGCCACCGAGTCGTCGCCGTAACCAAGGAAGATCCGCTCGTAGAGCGCGCTCGCGCGATCGCCCTCGGCACCGTCGTAGGCGCGCGCGCCGGCCGCGTCGACGTCGTCGGCGAACTCGTCCAGAAACATCTGCCTGAGCGTTCCGGCGTAGCGCGAGTAGCGCGCGAACATCGCGCCTTTGACCGTCTCGGGCAGATTGACGATCCCGAACACCGGCAGTTCGGTGTTCGTGAAGTAGGGCGCAAGCAGCTCCTGCTGATCAGCGGAGAACCGCTCGCGGACAAGCAGATCGTCGTTCAAAATGGCTTCTTTCACTTCCATGCGCGGGCGACCAATCTCGCAAACGCATCGGACAGCGCACAACCAGTTTCACGCACTTTCCGCATCACCTTTGGCACCAGGTGCCAAAGGTTGGTCGGAAATTGCGGGGATTGGGTGAGTTGGGCTTCGGTGGTGGCCGAGTAGTCGCGGGCGCGGGTGTCGATCTTCTCGTCGTGCATGATCAAATCGGCCGCGGCGAGGAACTGATCGACATCCCAGCCGGCCTCCCACGAGACGTAGCCCACGCTCGCCGTCGGGGTGAGATCTGGGCAGATCCGCTCGCGGGCGTGAGAAACAGCGTCCTGCACGCGAGGGATCACCGTGCGCAGGTGGTCCGGCGATGAGCTCGAGAAGAGCACAAAGAACTCGTCGCCGCCGCGCCGCGCGACCATCTCATCAATTCTCACGCATTCAGAGATTGCGCGGGCGACAGCTTCGAGCACTTGGTCCCCGGTCGTGTGGTTGTAGACATCGTTGACCTGCTTGAAGCGATCGAGGTCGATCGTCATCAGCATCGGACGGCTGAGCCGCTGCTCGTGCTCGGCCTTCTCGATCGCGGTCTCGACGCGCAGCCGCAGCGCGCGCAGATTGGCGACGCCGGTGAGTGCGTCGACCTCGGAGAGTTCGCGGTTGGTGCGCACGAAGCCAAGTGTCACCGAACGTACCTTCACCACGATCACGGCGGCAACGACCATCACGCTGATCGTCACAGCCGAGCGAATCCCCGGGTCGGGGAACTCGCCAACGACCGAGAATCCAGCGAACAGCACCGCGCACAGCGCGAGCAGCGTCGCACTCTGGCGTGGGCGCAAGACATAGAAACCGAACAGCGCGAGCACGACGTAAGTGTCAAGCAGCGCAACGCCGGCCGCACCGGCGAAGGCGATCGTCACGCTCACAAGACCGATCGCCGCAAGCAGCGTCCACGGCAGCCACCGTTTGCTCGCGCGCACGCGCGCCGCGCGCAGGGCCAGGCCGGCGAGCGCGATCATCCCCAAGCCGCAGAGCAGTCCTATCGCCCACGGCAAGGGGCTGAGCGCACCAGTGACTGAGAGCAACGCGAAAACTATTCCGATCGGGCCGATCGTCGCTGCGGCATAGCCCCAGATCGGATCGGTCGTGCGCACAAACTCAAATGCGCGCGAAAGCTCGAAGTTCATGCGCAGGCGCAGCTTGCCGTGGGCCGGCCGGCTGTATGCACGGCTGACCGCCGCCGAGACGGAGCGCATCGCCGCTTCGCGATCGGCCAGGCGCGGCACTTCGTCGGCAAGCGCTTCCGCCACTGGCGTCGCCTGCTGCGAGGCGCGAAACGCCTGCTTGGACTCGTGCAACGCGTCGTCAGCACGCTGCAGCACGCTGGCAATCGAGTCGCCCGGCTCGGAGATCACATGCGCGACGCTTCCGCTCGGCGTGACCTGCGGGCAGGTCGCCAGTCGCGCGCGCTGGATCGCCTTGGCAAGTCGCTGCTCGATGCGCTCGAGCTCGACCCCGGCCGGGTGCGAAATCATCACGGAGAACTCGTCGCCGCCGCGGCGCGCCACCAGGTCTTCATCGCTGACCTGATCCACTAGCGCCTCACCGACGGCCTTCAGAACGAGGTCGCCGGTCGTGTGGTCGAACGTGTCGTTGACCAGCTTGAAGTTGTCGAGGTCGATCGCAAACAATGCGAAGGGCTCCTCGGAGCGCAGCGACTCGGAGAGCGTCTGACGCAGACGGCGCGTGTTGGCGATCCCGGTCAGGGGATCGGTGTAGGCCATGCGGCGGTTTTCGCGGGCAAGTGAGCGTGTGCGGTGCTCGGCGGCGATGAACGGGCTGGTGATAATCACCATCGCACCGGCGGTGATCACCGCGTGCGCGAGCTGCGCCGCGCCCGGCGTCAGCAGAACTGCGATAAACAGCGCCGGCGTCACCACGCAGACGTACGGCAGCGCGAAGCGCGCGCCATACAAGAAGGTTGGCGTGATCAGCACGAAGAGCGGGAGCATCGTGAATGCGAGCCGCAGGTCACCCGCGATGAACGCTCCGACCAAGAAGATCCCGAGCCCCAGAACCAGCCGCACGTGCGTGGCCCAGTCGTCATTTGCGAGGTACTTGGCGCCAAGCGCCGAGAGGCCTGAGAGCAGCATCGCAAACGCCCCGAGCAGCGTCACGCCGGCCGGCACCACATCTGGCCGAAGCAGGCCGACGACGAACGCGACCAAGCCACCGGTCCCATAGAGAAGCGTCGACGCGTACCAGCCCGACTTGCCGGACAGCCCGATCTCCGCGAGCTCGGCGTTGACGTCGGCTGCGCCTTCAAGGCGGAGAATCTTCTGATGACCCTCCGCCGAGGCGCGCACCCCAGACGTCCGTTCTGCGCCAGCCACGGCGCCCTGCATCCCTGCTTCCTCCATTACACGGGACTTATCGTCCCGGCGACGCTCCTCGCTTGACCAGTTAGATGCTCCCTACGGAGGGGTAGCTTCTGCAATCCCGCTGGCAGCGCCGGATCGCAAAGATTTGGGTAGGGCGAAGACCCGTCGGACGAACGTCCAGAGAACCCGGCCCGCCTAGGAGACGAGCTGGAAAAAGGCGATCGCCGCGTCGCGCGCGAGGTCGAGCAGGGGCCCGGGCCAGACGCCGAAAACGATGCTCGCGGCGGCCGCCAAGACGGCAAGCGTGACCAACTCCGGGTGACTCGACGGGTCAGCCTCGGGCGACGCGCCGGCAGGCACGGCTTCGCCCGCCCGATCCGGCCGCGCCGTCTCGGTCGCGCCCATCCAAATCGCAGCCACTACCCGCAGGTAATACGTCAGGGACATCGCCGAGCCGAGCACGACGACCACGGCAAGCCACGAGTAGCCGCCGTCGACGGCCGCGAGGATCAAGAAGATCTTTCCGATGAAGCCGGCGGTGATCGGCAGGCCCGAGAGCGCGATCATCGAGATCGTCATCGGCCAGGCAAGCGAGGGCGCTTCGCGCCCGAGTCCGCGCAGCGATGCGTAGCCCTCGCCGGCCCCGGCGCGCTCGCGCGCCACGATCACCGCGAACGGCGCGACGTTCATCAGCAGGTAGACGAGCATGTAGAAGACCGTCGCCCGGATACCGACGGCGTTGGCGACAACAACGCCGACAAGCAGGTAGCCGGCCTGCGCGACGCCCGAGTAGGCGAGCATCCGCTTGAGCGAGTCCTGGCCCAGCGCGCCGAGATTTCCGACGACGATCGTCACGACCGCGAGGACCGCGAGCGGGGCCTGCCAGTGGTCGGCGATCGGGGCGATCGCCTGGCCGCAGTAACGAATCAGCAGCGCGAAGGCCGCCGCCTTCGTGGCAACGGCCATGAACGCCGTGATCGGTGTCGGCGCGCCCTCGTAGACGTCCGGCGTCCACTGGTGGAACGGGGCGATCGAGGCCTTGAAGGCGATGCCGACGAAGGTCAGGGCGACGCCGGCCAACAGCAGAGCGTCGTCGCCGACGCTGGACTTGGAGAGAGCCTCACCGATCGCCGAGAAGTCGGTCGCCCCGGTGGCCCCGTAGGTGAGCGCCATCCCGTAGAGCAACGTCGCCGAGCCCAGCGAGCCGATGATCAGGTACTTGATGCCCGACTCGAGCGAGCCTTCGCGCCGCAGGTCGGCCGCGCAGAGCACGTAGAGCGGGATCGAGAAGAGCTCGAGCGCCAGGAATACCGTGACCAGATTCTCTGCCGCCGCCAGCAGCGACATCCCGAGCACCACGGTGATCAAGAGCGCATAGAACTCGCCGCGGCCAAAGTTTGTGAGCGTCTCGGCGCGCCAGGCGAGCACAACGGCACAGAGCGCCGCGGCGATGAAGATCAGGCTGAAAACGCGGGTCAGGTCGTCGATGCTGATCGCGCCCGTCAGCACCGAGCGATACGACTCGCCCATGTCGGCAGCGAAGAAGTAGCCGGCGGCGATCAGCGTCGCCACGGCGAAGAGCGGCGCGATCCCGCGCTGGGCAGTGCGGCCGGAAATCAGCGAAGCAAAGAGCGTCACGATCGCACCCCCGACGAGCACGAGGTACGGGGTCAGAGCGGCCCACTCGACGCTGGGCGCGTCCACGGTCGCGGCTGCCAGCAGCGTGCTCACTCTGTCGCCTCCTTCGCTGAGCGCTGGGCGACTTCGCCGGATTTGCCTGCCGTCGCGGCGGCAGTCGCCTGCTTGGCGCCGGGCTCAACGCGCTCGACGACGTACTGCGGATAGACGGCCAGCGCAATCAGAATCAGCACCGCCGGCAACAGCAGACCCAGTTCGTTGGAGCTCAGTTCGCGCGCTCGGGTGTCGGTCACCTGATCAGTCGCCGAGCCGCGGTTGTGCATCGAGCGCTGGAAGAAACGCAGCATGTAGACGGCGGCGAGCACGACTCCGAGCGTCGCCACCACGCCCCAGACAAACTCAGTCTGGAAGGCACCGAAGAGGATGTAGGTCTCACCGACGAAGTTCGGAGATCCCGGCATCGCCAGCGTCGCAAGCGCGACGATCAGGAAGAGCGTCGCAAAGACCGGCGCGCGCTTGGCGAGTCCGCCCATCTGCGAGAGCTGCTCGCTGCCGGCGCGCTCGGCGAGGAATCCGACGATCAGCATCAGTCCGATCACGACGAGCCCGTGGTTGATCATCTGCAGGATCGCGCCCTCGGCGCCCTTGGGATCGAGCACGGCGATCCCGAGCAGCACGAACCCGATCTGCGCGATCGACGAGTAGCCGAGCACCAACCGGGTCTGGTCCTGGCTGAAAGCCATCACCGAGCCGTAGATGATCCCGATTAGCGCGAGGATCAGCAGCAGCACCTGGAAGCTGCCGACAGCCTGCGGCAGGATCGGCAGGACAATGCGCAGGAATCCGTAGGCGCCGAGCTTGGCGACTACCGCCGAGAGCACGATCAGCACCGGCAGAGGAGTCGCGCGGTAGGTGATCGGCATCCAGCCGTGCAGCGGCGGGATCGGCATCTTCACGAGCAGCGCGAGCATGAAGCCGACGAAGATCCAGTTCTGCGCGCCGTGCGAAACCGGCGCTGCCGCAAGGTCGGAGAACTCGAAGCTGAGTGACGTCGCGTTCTGGGTCGCGCTGAGCACGCCGAGCGCGACTGACGCGGCGAGCATCAGCAGCGATCCGGCGAGCGTGTAGATCATGAACGTCGCGGTGGCGCGCCGCGCCGAGCCGTACTCGGTCTCCTGTCCCCACATCCCGATCAGGAAGTAGAACGGGATCAGCAGCAGGTCGAAGAACAGCACGAAGAGGATCAGGTCCTGCGCCATGAACGCGCCGAGCGTGCCCACTTCCGCCAGGGCGAGCATCGCGTAGAACATCCGCGGCGACTCGAACTCGCGGGTGCTGGCGGCGAAAGTTGCGATCGACCAGGCCAGCACGGTCAGGCAGACCATGAAGATGTTCAGGCCGTCAAGGCCGAGCGAGTAGTGCACCCCGAGCTGCGGGATCCAGAGCTCGTTGACGGCGGCGGTCATTCCGCTGCCGGCTTTGTAGTCGACCAGGATCGGGACGAGGAAGCCGATCTGGACGAGCGTCATGATCGCCGCGACCGGTCCGGCTTGACGCGGCTGGACGAGTGACGCGATCAGCGCGCCGGCCAGCGGAATCACCAGCAGAAGTGTGAGACCGAGGTTCATCGCGCGTACCTCACTTGGCCACCACCACGAAATAGAGCAGGATCAGCACGCTGCCGAGCACGACCGTGAGCGCATAGCTGCGCGCGAGGCCAGTCTGCAGACGGCGCACCGCGCGTCCGCCGTCCTTGACCAGAGCACTCGTGCCGACGACGATGCCGTCGACGACGTAGCGCTCGATCACGCGGTTGCAGAAGGTCGCGAGCGCCGCCGCCGGGCGAACGAACAAGCGATCGTAGAGCGCGTCAAAACGCCACGCGTCGTAGAGGAAGCGGTTGACCGCGCCGAACCTCTCGGTCAGGAGGCCCGGGAGTTCCGGCCGGCGACGGTAGAGGAAGTACGCGATCGCGATGCCGGTGAGGGCGATTGCGGCTCCGACGGCGAGTCCCGCCCACTGCGTCGCAACCGGCGGGATGTCGTGGGCGTAGCGCGAGTCCTCGAAGACCGGCTCGAGCCAGCCCTCGATCACGTGGGTGATGCCGGGAATCTGTACGAATCCGGCGAACGCGGCGAGGAACGCCAGCGTGCCCATCGCGATCTTCATCTCGCCCTCGCGCTCGGCGATCTGGTGGTCCGGGCCGGGGAAGCCGACCTCGGTGTCCTCGTGCTCGCCGCTGGCGGGATTGACGTGGTCGCCGTGGGCGAGGTGGCCGCCTTCGAGCTCCTCGGCCTCCTTGCACTTGTCGCCGTGGAAGACCAGATAGACCGCGCGCAGCGAGTAGATCGCGGTGAGGATCGCGCCGATGTACATGCCCGCGGCGATCACCGTGAAGACTCCGCCGCGATACAGCGTGAAGGAGATGATCTCGTCCTTGCTCCAGAAGCCGGAGAAGCCCGGGAAGCCGGCGAGCGCCAGGGCGCCGATCAGGAAGCAGGCGTAGGTGAACGGCATCACCTTGCGGAACCCGCCCATCTTGCGCACGTCCTGGACGTTGCCCATCGCCGCGATCACCGAACCGGCGCTCATGAACAGCAGCGCCTTGAAGAACGCGTGAGTCATCAGGTGGAACATCGCCGCCGAATAGGCGGCGGCTCCCGCGCCGGCGATCATGTAGCCGATCTGGCTCATCGTCGAGTAGGCGATGATGCGTTTGAGGTCGGTCTGCACGATCGCAGTCGTTGCCGCGACCAGCAGCGTGACCGTGCCGAGGATCGCGGCGGTCAGCGCCGCGGTGTCGGAGACCTCAAAGAACGGGTGGAAGCGGCAGATCAGGTAGACGCCGGCCGTGACCATCGTCGCCGCGTGGATCAGCGCCGAGACCGGGGTCGGGCCCTCCATCGCGTCGGGGAGCCAGGTGTGCAGGGGCACCTGCGCCGATTTTGCGAAAGCGCCGACGAGCAACAGCAGCGCGGCCGCCGTGAAAGTCGCCGATGGCGCGACAGTGAAGGGATCGTCGGCGTTTGCGAGCAGCGTCGGGATCGTGAGCGTGTGAATCTCACTCCAGAGCAGATAGGCCGCGATCACGATGCCGACGTCGCCGATCACGTTCATCACGAACGCCTTGGCACCGGCCTTGGTCGCGGTGCCGCGGCGATACCAGTAGGAGATCAGCATGTAGGACGCAGCGCCGACGAAGCCCCAGCCAACAACGAGCAGGAGCAGGTTGCCGGCGAGCACCAGCAACAGCATCGAGAAGACGAAGAAGTTGAGATAGGCGAAGAACCTGCGGTAGCCCTGGTCGGAGCGCATGTAGGCGACCGAGTAGAGGTGGATCAAGGCCGAGACGCCGGTGACGATCAGCGCCATCATCACGGCGAGCTGGTCGTAGTAGATGTCGAAGCGGAAGTCGAGACCGAAGGCCTGTGCGTAGGTGTAGCCCGAAAGCACGTGGCGCTCTTCTGGCTCCATTCCCAACAGCTGCGCGAGGCAGGCGAGCGCCGCCCCGAATGCCAGGAAGATCGCTGCGGTGCCGGCGATGCCGGCGGCGCGCTCGGAGAGCCTGCGATTGGCAAGTCCGATCACGATCGCGCCGGCCAGCGGCGTGAGCAGCAGGATCCAGCCCCACAGCGCGGGCTCGCTCGGCCGAGCGCCCTCGACGAAGTCGGCCGCGTGGGCAACGATCGGAGTCAGCGCCGCGATCACGTCTGCGGGTCCTTCAGCTGATCGAGCTCGTCGATGTCGATCGGCAGGCGGTTGCGGTAGAGCGCGACGATCAAGCCGAGGCCGACGACGACCTCGCAGGCGGCAACGACCATCACGATCAGCGCGAAGATCTGGCCGCCCCCGTCATTCCACATGCGAGCGAACGAGATCAACGCGAGGTTCGCGCCGTTGAGCATCAGCTCAAGACAGAGCAACATCACCAGCGGGCTGCGGCGCGCCAGCAGGCCGCCGGCACCGATCGCGAAGATCACGGCCGAGAGCGCGATGTACCAGTTGATGTTCACCGGCGACCGAGCCCTTCGCCGAGCATCGGCGAGTCGTCGGTCAGGGCCTCGAGTCCGCGCCTGCGGCGCGCGAGCACGACCGCGCAGACGGCGGCGACCGTGAGCAGGAACGACGCGAGCTCGAAAGCCAAGAGGTACTTCGTCAGCAGCAATTCGCCGATCTGCTCCGGCGTGCCGTACTTGCTGCCGTCGACTTCTTCGCCGTGGGTGTCGAGCAGCGCGATGCTCGACGCAGCAAGCGCCGCGGCCAACACAACCAGCAGAGAGCCGGCCGCGATCGCGCTGAGCGCTCGCGGCGCGCCCCCGCCCTCATCGAGCGGTTCGTCGGCGCCGCCGACGTAGGAGACGACGAACACGTAGAGCACCATCACCGCGCCGGCGTAGACGATCAGCTGCGCGGCCGCGATGAACTGCGCGTAGAGCAGCAGGAAGAGCACGGCCAGCGAGAAGAGGTGGCAGACGAGCGCGAGTACAGCGAAGAAGGGATTGCGCAGCAGTACGACAGCGACGGCGCCGCCGATCGCCCCGGCGGCGGCCATGAAGAAGAGAATGCCCTGCAGCACCGCTACTCGCCCTCTCGCCGCAGCGGCGTGCGCTCGACGGGCTCGGCCAGCAGCATCTCCTTGGTGAAGATCAGGTCCGAGCGGTTGTAGTCGGCAAGCTCGTAGTCGTGGCCGAGCGTGATCGCGTCAAACGGGCAGGCCATCTCGCAGTAACCGCAGAAGATGCAGCGCGCGAGGTTGATCTCGTAGACCGCGGCGTAGCGCTCGCCGGCACTCGTCGGATCGTCGGGGTCGTTGTCGGCGGCGACAACGCGGATGCAGTCGGCAGGACACGCGGCCGCACACAGCGAGCAGCCGACGCACTTCTCGAGGCCACCGACCCCCGGCTCGGTCTCCTCAAACTTGTGCAGCTTGTGCCGGCCCCGAAAACGCGGGTAGACCGGCGTTTTCTCCTCCGGGTACTGGATCGTGACCGGGCCCTCGATCAGGCGGCTGAGCGTGGTTTTGAGGCCACGCAGCGTCTCGCCGAAGGCGCGGTAGGCACCGCCGGCACCGCCCGGGTCGGGACCGCGCACGACTTCGACGATGTCCGCGCCGGGGTCGTAGATCTTCGCCTCGGGCACGCTCATGTCGCCACCACGATCGCCGTGACCATCAGGTTGATCGTCGCCAACGGGAGCAGGATCTTCCAGCCGAAGCTCATCAGCTGGTCGTACCTGAGCCTGGGGAGCGTCGCGCGCACCCACATGAAGAGCAGCAGGAAGATGAAGATCTTCACGAGCACCCAGATCGGGCCGAGCCAATCGGGTCCGGGTCCGTGCCAGCCGCCGAGGAACATCGTCACGCCGATCCCCGAGAGCACGATCATGTTCATGTACTCGGCGAGCATGAACGAGGCGAAGCGCATTCCGCCGTACTCGGTCTGGTAGCCGGCAACAAGCTCGGCATCCGCTTCGACGAGGTCAAACGGCGCGCGGTTGGTCTCGGCGAAAGCCGCGACCAGGAAGATCAGGAACGCGACGAACTGCGGCACGATGTTCCACATGTCGCCCTGCGCCTCGACGATCGCGGTCATCGAGAGTGAGCCGGTCATCATCACGACGCCGATCAGCGAGAGGCCCGCAGCCAGCTCGTAGCTGATCAGCTGCGCCGCCGAGCGCATCGCGCCCAGGAACGAGTACTTGCTGCCCGAGGCCCAGCCGCCGAGCATCAAGCCGTAGAAGGCGATCGCGCCGAAGGCAAAGGCGTAGAGGATGCCGATCGAGACGTCGATGCCGTAGAGCGTGTAGTTGGCGCCGAAGAGCCCGTCGGTGACGGTGTTGCCGAACGGCAGAATCGCGATCGTCGCGACGGCCGTCACCAGCGAGATCACCGGGGCGATCACGAAGATCGCCTTGCTGGCGTTGCGCGGGGCGAAGTCTTCCTTGGCGGCGAGCTTGACGATGTCGACCATCGGCTGGAGCGCGCCGAACGGACCGACGCGGTTGGGTCCGTAGCGGCCCTGGAAGCGGCCGAGCACCTTGCGCTCGACAAGCAGCACCATCGGGATCATGTTGAAGACGACGAAGAAGATCAAGAACGAGACGATCAGCTGCGCCCAGAAGCTGACCTCGAATCCGACTGTGGCCAGCGGTGTCACTTCTTCACCTCGACCATCTCCGGTGCGCCGGCGACAACGCGGCGCACTCCGTCGTCGCGCGAGTCGAGCAGGAAGGCGGCGCCGGCCGGGATCGCGTCACGCAGGGCGACGATCGCGGTGATCTGACCCGACTCGGTGGCAAGCGTGACCTGGTCGCCGCTCTTGACGCCAAGGCGTTCTCCGTCCTCGGGGGCGAGCTCGACGCGGGTGTTCGAGACGAGGGGGCTAAGCGTGGCGGCGTTGGCGACGTCGCCCCCGCCCCAGATCGAGCGGAACGTGCCAAGTCGCAACTTGCCGTTGGGCTGCGACGCGGCGGCCGGAGTCTCAAGATCGAAGGTGCGGCGGCTGGGTGCGGGCAGTGCCGACGCGGCGTCGCGTTCCTGCCAGCGCACGCCGGTGCCGCCGATCTCATCGGCGCTGATGCCCGCGTAGATCGGCACGCCTGCCGCAACCTGGGCGGTCGCCTGGTGGACGACTTTGACGCCGAGGTCGAGCCCGACGCGCTTTGCAAGCTCGGCGATCACCCACCAGCCGGCGTTCACCTCGCCGGCGCGCTCGACGGTCTGGCGCAGCCGCTGAAGCCGTCCGTCGGCGTGCGTCAAAGTGCCCTCCTTCTCCGGTCCGACCTCGAGCGGGAAGATCACGTCCGCGTGAGCTTCGGCCGCGCCGCCCATCCAGGTCGCGAAGCTGATCACGGTGCCGGCCTTTGCGAGCTGCTCGTCCCAGCTCGCGCCGCCGGGATAGTCGACGACTGGGTCGGCGTCGAGCAGAAGCAGCGCGTTCACGTCGTCGCCAAGCTGCTCGCGGATCTCGTTGGAGCTGAGACCATCGCCTTCCTCGGTCAGCGCAGGTCCAAGGTTCGGCAGGAATCCGACCTCGCGCAGTCCGCGGCCATTGGCCTGGATCGGGATCTGAAGATGACCGGCGCCATCGATCTGACCGAGCTTCAGCTGATCGACGATGTTCGCAATCGTCATCGCGGGAGCAGCGGTGTCGTAGTAGAGGATTTTTTCGCCCCAGAGAATCACCGGGCGCTCGGCGCCCTTGAGCAGATCGGCGGCCGCCGCGATGTCTTCTGCCGAAGCACCGGCGCGGGTCGGCAGGTCGCCAAGCTCGGCGCCGGAGATCGCCGCAAGCAGCGCCTGGGCGAATGCGTCGACGGCGCGCGGCGCGTAGCGGCAGACGACGCTCGCCTTGTCGTCCAGCGCGCTCGGGCGGGCCGTCGCGACCACAAGCTTTGCGCCGTTGCGGTTGACGGCCTTGCGCACGCGCAAGTCGAGAATCGGCATCTCGTCGACTAGTTCGGTGCCCAGCACGAGGATCGCGTCGGCCCACTCGACGTCGGGAATCGACGCGGTGACGGCCGGCTCGGTCAACGTACGAGCGACGTCGGCGCTGAGCTTTCCGGTGCGGCGCGAGTCGATGTTGCGTGAGCCCAGGCCCTCGATCATCAGGCGGCGCAGCAGCCAGGCCTCTTCGTTCGTGGTGCCGCCGCCGGCCAGGGCAGCGCTCTTCGCGCCGGCTTTCTTCAGCGCGGCGGCCGCGACCTCGAGAGCGTGATCCCATCGGGCCGGGAGCAACTTGTCGCCCTGACGGACCAGCGGCTGCGTGATCCGCGCCTCCGATTCCCAGGCCTGGTAGGCAAAGCGACCGCGGTCGCAGAGCCAGCCGTCGTCGACCGCGCTGTTGTCGCGCGCCAGCACGCGCATCACCTTGTCGTCGCGCACGCTGTAGCTGACGTTGCACTGACCAGGACACATCGAGCAGACAGAACCGCCCTGTTCGATGTCCCAGGGGCGCGCGCGGAAGCGGTAGGCGCGGCTGGTCAGGGCGCCCACCGGGCAGAGCTCAATGATGTTGCCCGAGAACGGTGCGATGTACTCGCTGCCGTCGAACGTGCCGACGTGCGAGTCGGCGCCGCGGTCGAGCAGGACGAGCTGGTAGTCCTCGCTGACCTCCTGTGAGAACCGCACGCAGCGATAACAGAGGATGCAGCGCTCGCGGTCGATCGCGATGCTCGGCGAGAGGCCAACCGGCTTGTCGAAGTGGCGCTTGGGCTCAGCGAAGCGGCTCTTGCCGCGGCCCCAGCCGTAGGAGATGTCCTGCAGCGGACACTCCCCGCCCTTGTCGCAGACCGGGCAATCGAGCGGGTGGTTGGCGAGGATGAACTCGACGACGCTGTTCTGCGCCTCGATCACGCGCGGCGATTTTGTGACGACGCTCATGCCGTCGCGCACCGGAGTTGAACAAGCCGTCTGGAGCTTCGGGATCCCCTCGATCTCGACCAGGCACATGCGGCAGGCGCCGACCGGAGCGCCGAGCTTGGGCTCGTAACAAAAGACCGGGATCTCGACCCCGCCGTACTTGGCGGCGTCGACCAGCATGATGCCCTCGGGCGCTCGCACCTCGGCCCCATCGATCGTGAAACTGATCGCCGATCGTTCCGGCTCACCGGCCGGCTTCTTCGAGTAGCCAGGCGGCAGGGCGTCGACGACTGTGAACTCGGACTTGTACTGAAGCCCGGGCTTGTCCGTCGCCACCGCGGCTTCGGGACCGGTGACGTTCTCGGCGTCACGCCGAGCACTCGATGGCGGCAGGTTTTCGGTCATGCCTGAGCCGCCATCGCGGTGAGGTTGATTTCATCGGCCAACGTCGCCTCGTCGAGCGGCATGCGCGCGGCGCGCGCCGCCTCGATGTGCGCCTCGAACTCGGGCCGGAACTTCTTGACCATGCTCGAGACCGGCATGGCCATCGCATCGCCGAGCACGCAGAGGCAGTTGCCCATGATCTGATCGCAGACGCTCTCGATGATGTCGAGATCCATCGGTGTTGCCAGCCCGTCGGAGACGCGCTGGAGCATCTTCGTCGTCCAGCTCGTGCCCTCGCGGCAGGGTGTGCACTTACCGCATGACTCGTGCTTGTAGAAGCGCGCGGTGCGCAGCGCGACGTCGACAATCGAGACGGAATCGTCGATCATGATGATCGCGCCCGAGCCGAGCATCGAACCGGCGCCGGCGATCGAGTCGAAGTCGTAGGGCAGGTCGAAATCGTCGGGTGTCAGAACCGGGGATGACGATCCGCCGGGGAACCAGGCCTTGAACTCGCGGCCGGGCAGCGGCCCGCCGGCCAGGTCGAAGATGATCTCGCGCGACGGGGTGCCCAGCTCGATCTCGTAGTTGCCGGGCTTTGCGACGCATCCGCTGATCGAGACGAGCTTGGTGCCGGTGCTCTTCTCGGTGCCGATTTCGGCGTACTTGGCGCCGGTCATCTTCGTGATGTGGGCGACGTTGCTGAGAGTCTCAACGTTGTTGATCAGCGTCGGTCCCTGGAAAAGACCGGCGTTGGCCGGGAAGGGTGGCTTCAAGCGCGGGTTGCCGCGCTTGCCCTCGAGCGAGTCGAGCAGCGCGGTCTCTTCACCGCAGATGTAGGCGCCGGCGCCGCGGTGGACGACCAGCGAAACCGTGAAACCGCTGCCGAGGATGTTCTCGCCGAGGTACCCCTTGGCGTAGGCCTCCTTGACGGCCGCCTCAAGCACATCGGCCTGCTCCTCGTACTCGCCGCGGATGTAGATGAAAGCCTTGTTGATACCGGCGGCGTAACTGGCGATGATCATGCCCTCGATCAGCTGGTGCGGGTTCTTCTGCATCAGCTCGCGGTCCTTGAAGGTGCCGGGCTCGGACTCATCGGCGTTGCAGCAGAGGTACTTGTCCATTTCGCCCTTGGGCAGGAAGCCGGCCTTCGTACCCATCGCAAAGCCGGCGCCGCCGCGACCGCGCAGTCCTGAGGCCTGGAGCTCTTCGAGCACCTGCTCGGGCGCCACGTCGGCCAGCACACGACGAAGTTCGGAGTAGCCGCCGCGCGCCTCGTAGACGTCGATCGTCTTCAGGCCCGGCTCGTCAATCCGGTCAAACAGCAGTTCGTCGGAGAGCGACCTTGCGGCTTCCATCAGCGCTCACCTCCCTGGGACACGTCGTACCCTTCAGCGCGCCCGCCGTTCTGCCAGAGCGTCGCGGCGACCGGACGGCGAGAAAGCTTCTTGCTCGGCAGCACCTCGCGGCCGGCGCGGATGTCCTCGACCAGTCGCCGCGCGTCGTCAACTGTAAGCGGGCCGACGAATTCGCCGTCGACGCTGGCCATCGGCGCGATGTCGCAGGCACCGAGGCACTCGAAGTTGCGCAGGAAGATGCCGTCCTCGGAGGTGCCGCCGTTGGCGACGCCGACCTGCCGCTCGAGTTCTTCCATCACCTGGTCTGCGCCGCGCAACATGCAGCTGATGTTCGTGCACATGTAGATCGTGTTCTTGCCCGACGGCTCGAGCTCGAACATGTCGTAGAAGCTCGCCACCGACACCAATCGAGCTGGTGTCAACTTCATCACCGCTGCCACCTGGTCGATCGCCTCAGGCGAGAGCCAGCCGTGCGTCTTCTGCGCGGCCATCAGACAGGGGATGATCGCCGACTTCTTGTCGGGGTACATCTCCATGCGGTCGACGATCCACTCGCGCAGCTCGTCGGGCACGGCGACGTCGGCGAGCTGCGGAATCGTGTCCTCGAATCTGCGCACCTGCTTGATCGGCCCCGGCTTGATCGGCTCTGGAGTCATCGGTCAATGCCCCCGAGGATTGGGTCGAGCATCGCGAGCGTGGCGATCATGTCGGCGAGGTAGGTGTCGTTGGCCATGTCCGAGAGCGCCTGCAGGTTGATGAAGCTCGGCTCGCGCATGTGCACGCGCGCGGGCTTGGCCGAACCGTCTGAAACCACAAAACAGCCGAGCTCGCCGCGCGGCGACTCGACCGGCAGGTAGACCTCGCCCTCGGGCACGCGGATGCCTTCGGTGACGAGCTTGAAGTGGTGGATCAGCGCCTCCATGCTGGTGGCCAGCTCGTGCCTTGGCGGGAGTGCGACCTTGCGGTTGTCGGTGATCCATGCGCCTTCGGGAAGACCGTCGAGTACCTGCTCGATGATCTTGCAGCTCTCGAGAATCTCGAAGAGGCGCACCTTGTAGCGGTCGTAGTTGTCGCCCACCGTGCCGACCGGAATCTTGAAGTCAAAGTTCTCGTACGCGGAGTACGGATCGGCCTTGCGCAGGTCCCAGGGGTTGCCCGTGGCGCGCAGCAGCGGACCGGTGACGCCCAGCTCGAGCAGCCGTTCTTCAGACACAGCGCCGATGCCCTTCATGCGCTGCAAGAAGATCTCGTTCTTGTCGAGCAGGTCACCGAACTGGTGGACGCGGTGCGGCATCTGCGTCACCCACTCGCGCACGCGCCCGGCGAAATCGGACGGGATGTCCTCGACGACGCCGCCGATCTGGAAGTAGCGCGTGTGCATGCGCTGACCCGACGACATCTCGAAGAGGTCGAGGACGTTGTCGCGCTCCCTGAAGCAGTACCAGAACATCGAGATCGCGCCGAGGTCGAGCGCGCTGGTGCCGAGCCAGACCATGTGGCTGTGGATGCGGCACATCTCAAGGTGCAGGACGCGCAGCCACTGGGCGCGCTCGGGGACCTCCTCGTCGAGCAGTTTCTCGACCGCCATGCAATAGGAGAGCGCGTTGAAGTAGTAGGAGACGTAGTCCATCCGCTCGATCAGCGGGATGACCTTCCAGTACGACTTGTCTTCGCAGTTCTTCTCGATCCCGGTGTGGACGTAGCCGATCAGCGGCACCGTCGACTTCACAACCTCGCCCTCAAGTGTCGTGAGCAGGCGCAGCACGCCGTGGGTCGCCGGGTGGTGCGGTCCGATGTTCATGGTGAGCAGCTCGGTCTCGGGACGCAGCTCTGTGTCGGCCTGACTCGCCGGGGCCCAGCCGTCCGGCGCCTCGCGGCGACGGGCCTCTCTTTGCTGCTCGATCTGCTCGGTCAGCGACTGCAGCGTGATCGATTCTTCGCGCTCGCGGTAGCCGACTCCGAGCGGGTCCTTGGGCGTGACGTTTGGCGGAGCTGTCGACTCTGTTGTCGGTGGCGGCGTCGTCACTCGTACCACCCCGGTCCCTCGGGCTCGTTGTGCGTGAACATCACCGGCTCGCCGCCCAGCGGGAAGTCGCGGCGCTGGGGGAAGCCCTCGTAATCCTCGGGCATCAGGATTCGGCGCATGTCCGGGTGACCCTCAAACTCGACGCCGAACATGTCGTAGATCTCGCGCTCCTGAAAATCGGCCGTCGGGAACAACTCGACGACGCTCGGGAGCTTCGCCTCGTCCACCTCGACGCGCGTCTTGACGCGCAGGCGCTCGACGCGGCGCATGTTCATCAGCTCGTAGTGGACGCCCAGGCGCGGCGTCTCGGGCAAGTAGTCGCAGCCGTGCACACTGCAGAGGAAGTTGTACTCGTGGCCCTCGGCGCCCTTCAAGTAGCTCAGCACGTCGCGCACGCTGGCCGGGGCAACTTCAAGACATGCCTGCTCGCGGAAGTAGCTGGTGCCGGTCACGGCCTCTTCGCCGACCTGCTCGCGCACGGCGTTGGCGATCAGCTCGAGTCCCGGGGCGTCAGGCATCTGTGTCCTCCGCGAGGATGCTGCCGGCCGGACGACCGTTGCCCATCTGACGCTTGCGCTCGGCAATCAGCTGGTCGAGATCGACGCCCTCGGGGGCACCGGCCGCGCCGTAGGGGTACTCCTCGGTGCCGTACGCGTCGTAACGCTGACGCCAGCCGAGGTCGGGGTTGCCCTTGATCTTGCGCTGCAGTTTGATCAGCGCATACATCAGCGCCTCCGGGCGGGGCGGACAACCCGGCACGTGGACATCGATCGGCAGGAACTTGTCGGCGCCCTGGACGACCGCGTAGTTTGAGAACACGCCGCCGCTGGAAGAGCACGCGCCCATCGCGATTACCCACTTGGGCTCGAGCATCTGGTCGTAGATGCGGCGGATCACCGGCGCCATCTTGATCGAGACGCGGCCCGAGAGGATCAACAGGTCGGCCTGGCGCGGCGAGGCGCGGAAGGCTTCGCTCCCGAAACGCGCGATGTCGTAGCGGGCGTTGACCGTCGACATCATCTCGATCGCGCAACAGGCAAGGCCGAAGGTCATCGGGAAGACGGTCTGCGATCGCGCCCAGTTGAGCGCCTTCTCCAAAGTTGTGAGGCCGACCGACTGCTCGACGTACTTCTCGAACTCCTCGCCCTCAAGGTCGCCGCGCAGCATCGCGCGAGCCTTGAGCTGGCGCGCGCGGAACTCCTCGCCCGAGCCGGGCTGCGTCGAGTAGAAGGGAGTTGGGAGCTGATCGCTCACAGTCGCCAGTCCAGTGCGCCGCGGCGCCATGAGTAGACGAACCCGACAAGCAGCAACACGCTGAATGTGAGCGTCTCGATCAGGGCGAATGTTCCGAAGGCCTTCAGCTCGACCGCGACGGGATACAAGAAGAGCACCTCAACGTCAAAGAGGATGAACAGCATCGCGATCAGGTAGAAGCTGACCCCGAAGCGGAAGCCTTCTTGCACTTCGGACGGCAGGCCGCACTCGTATGAATCTTCTTGAGCCTGCTTCGACGGGGTCCAGGACTTAGGCCGCTTGGGGCCGACGAAGATGTTCCCGACCGTGAAGATGCCACCGACAGCCAGGCCGAGCACGAGAAAGATCAGTACCGGCAGGTATTCGTTGAGCATTCCGTTGCGACCTTTCTCGAGTCGGGGGGCGAAAAGTCTCAGCGCGCTTCAAGGTAAGCGTCTGAGCGATCATCATATGACATTGTGACAAGTTGTTACATAGTGCAATATGCCACTAGAAACGCCCTCTAGGGTCTCGTCCTGATGGCGAGCATCCACCTGATAGTCGGAGTCGGCCTGGTCGCGGCCAACCTGGTCGCCGGGCTCTGGGGCGTTTACGCGTGGCTCGCGCGTAAGCCGAGCGTTGCCTTCTGGTACCTGCTGCGCGTCGCGCAGGTGATGATCATCCTCCAGACCGTGCTCGGCGTGGCGCTTTTGCTCTCCGACCACAAGGCCGGCAGCGATCTGCACTATCTCTACGGTCTGCTGCCGCTCCCGCTGATGCTGATCACCGAGATGATGCGCGTCGGCGCGGCCCAGCAGGTGGTCGGAGACACCGACTATCGCAAGCTGCCCGAAGATCAGGCCCGCGACCTGGCAATGAAGATCTTCATCGCCGAAACCCGAGTGATGGCCCTGGGCTGCCTGATCATCGCCGCGCTCTGCCTAAGAGCCGCAACAACCAGCGGCCACCCCTTCTAGATACGACAAAGATGCAGCTTTGACGTACGTCAAAGCTGCATCTTTGTAGGACTGGTCAGGGGCGTTCGGAGAGGATTCGGGCGTAGGCGCCTTGGTGGTAGAGCAATGGCTCTCCGCCGTCGGCGGCGAACTCTTCGACGGCGACGATGCCGATCTCGTGGTCGCCGCCGGGCCGAAGGTCGGTCAACTCTCCGGCGAACCAGGCCAGCGATCCGCCCAGCACCGGGGCGCCCGCTTTCTCACTCCACTCGACCCCAGCGAACTTCTCTTCTTCCGACGCCTTCGAGGCGAACACCTTCGACAGCTCTTCCTGCTCTGCCGAAAGGACGTTGACGGCAACGCGGCCGCTGGCTTCGGCGGCGATCCGGGTGCGCGCGGTGCGATCAAAACAAACGATCATCAGCAGCGGGTCCAGCGAAAGCGAGGTGATCGCGTTGGCCGTCATTCCCGTCGGGCCGTTCTCGGAAAACGACGTCACCACGCAGACGCCCGTGGCAAAGTGCCCGATCGCCGCCCGAAACCGCCGGATTTCTACGTCATCGCCCATGCGTCCGGGTATTCAACCAGCCCTCCCGTTTCGAGTCGCGTATTATCCCCGCCCGAGATGTTCAACCGCACTCGATCCTTGCTTGTGCTGGCCCTCGTCGCGGCCGCCGCTTTCGCCTCTGGATGCGGCAGCGAGCGCATCAGCGTGCCCGAGGGCACAGTCGCCTACGAGGGCGCGACGATCTTCGCCGAGAAGTGCGGCGGTTGCCACACGATCGCGGCCGCCGGCACGCACGGCTCTAAGCCCGACGGCGAGATCAACTCGAAGGACCGCACCAACGGCCCGAACTTCGACACGCGCAAGGAGTCGTACGAGTCGGCGATCACGGCAATCCGCCAGGGCGGGTTCTCCGGCGCGATCATGCCGGGCAACATCGTCACCGGCGAGGACGCCAAGGCTGTAGCCATCTTCCTCGCCAAGTACTCCGGCACCAAGACCGCCGACTGAGCACACGCGGCGCGCTTGCTGCCGCGGCGGACGGTATACGTTCAGCACATGCTCGATCTGAAGGCGATTCGCGATGACCCGCAGCCGGTGCTCGACGCTCTGGCGCGGCGCAAGGACGGCTCAGAGGCGCGTCTGAGCAAAGCGCTCGAACTTGACGCCCGGCGCCGCGAGATCCTGCCGCGCCAAGAAGAACTCTCGGCCAAGCAAAACGCGGCCAACGATGCGATCGCCGAAGCCAAGCGCGCCGGCGGCGACGCCTCCGATGCGATCGAGCAGATGAAACTCGTGGCCGCGGAGAACAAGCAGCTAAAAGAAGAGCTCTCCAGCGTCGAGCAACAACTCGACGAGGTTCTCGCCAGCGTCCCAAACCCGCCAGATCCGACGGCCGCCGACGAGGACACCGAGATCAGTCGCTGGGGCGAAGGCGCGCCGCAAGGCAAGGACCACGTCGAGCTGGCTGGCTCGATGATCGACCTTGAGGCGGGAGCCCGTGTCGCGGGATCACGCTTCGTCTACCTGAAGGGCGACCTCGTCAAGCTCGAACTCGCGATCGTTCAGTTCATGATCGACAAGCTTTCGGGCGAGGGATTCACGCCAGTGATCCCGCCGGTGCTGGTGCGCGAGCGCGCGCTCTTTGGCACCGGCTTTCTGCCCGACACCGAGCAGCAGATCTACCGCCTCGAAGAAGACGACCTTTATCTCACCGGCACGAGTGAGGTCGCGCTCGCCAGCCTGCACGACGGCGAGATCCTCGATGCCGCAGACCTTCCGCTGCGCTACGCCGGCATCTCGCCTTGCTTTCGCCGCGAGGCCGGCGCGGCCGGAAAGGACACGCGCGGAATCTTTCGCGTACACCAGTTTGAGAAGGTCGAGATGTTCGTCTTCTGCGACCCGGCCAAGGCGGCCGAAGAGCACGAGCGAATCCTCGCGATCGAAGAATCCGTGATGCGCGACTTCGAGATTCCCTACCGCGTCGTCAACATCGCAGTGGACGACCTTGGCGCCTCGGCTGCTAAAAAGTTTGATATCGAAGCTTGGCTTCCGAGCCAGCAGCAGTACCGCGAGTTGACGTCCTGCTCGAACACCACCGACTACCAGGCCCGGCGCCTAGGAATCCGCGTCAGGCCCGAAGGTGGAGGTGCCCCGGTCACTGCCAACACACTGAACGGCACGGCGACGGCCCTGGGACGCACGATAATTGCAATACTTGAAAATCATCAGGGCGCAGACGGGGTAGTGAGGATCCCCGAATCGCTCACGCGTTTTGGGGCGCCATCCACGATCGGAGAATCATGACCAAAGTATTGATCGCTGACGACCATCACATCGTGCGGGACGCAATCAAGCTCCGCCTGCTCGAGAACGACGACATCGACGTCGTCGGTGAGGCCTCGAACGGGCTCGAAGCGGTTGACCTCGCCAAAACCGAGAAGCCCGACGTCGTGATCATGGATGTCGAGATGCCGGCGATCGACGGGATCGCCGCGACCAAGCAGATCGTCGAAGGTGCCCCGGGCACCAAGGTGATCATCTTCACCGCCCACCCCCAGCCCGACCTGCTCGCGCTGGCCCTGCGCGCCGGGGCAACCGGCTACGTGCTCAAGTCTTCCTCCGCCCAGGAACTTCACGAAGCCGTCCACACCGTCGCCGGTGGCGGCACGTTCGTCAACGGCGGCTTCGACGCGCCTTCGCCCGGCGTTTCAAACCTTGAGGCATTGAGCCCCCGCGAGGTCGAGATTCTCCAGCTCCTCGCAGAAGGCAAGCGCGCAAAGGACATCGCGAATGAGCTCTCGCTGAGCCCCGCGACCGTGCACACGCACGTGCGCAACGCGATCAGCAAGCTCGAAGTCGACACACGCACCCAAGCCGTCGCGCTTGCCGTGCGCTTCCGCTATCTCGTCGACGCCCCTGAGCTAGAGGACGACGAGAGCGGCGCCGAAGACGGCGCGATTCTGCCGGGCGCCTAGACCGCGAATAATTTCCTAGCTGGGCGCTAGGACTCTGTGCTAGTTTGATTCGGGTTAGGCAACCCTAATTCAGCTACGCAGCAGTGCTCCCCACCTACATCATCGGACTTCGCGAAGGCCTCGAAGCGGCCCTCATCGTCGGCATCATCGCGGCATTCCTCAAGCGCGAGGGACGCACCGACGCGATGAAGTTCATGTGGGGCGGCGTCGCGGTTGCTGTCGCCATCTGCGTCGCGGTCGGCGTCGGTCTCGAACTCCTGGGCGGGCAGCTTCCACAGCGCCAGCAGGAGATGCTCGAGACGATCGTCGGCGTGATCGCCGTCGCGATGATCACCTTCATGATCATCTGGATGTGCCGCCACTCGGCGCAGCTCAAGCACCAACTCCATGGTCAAGCGGCAAACGCGCTGGCCCAGGGGTCGGCGTTTGCGTTGATCGGCATGGCCTTCCTCGCGGTGATCCGAGAGGGATTCGAGACCGCGGTGTTCCTCCTGGCGACGTTCGACGGCGCAACCGACCCGTTGCTCGCCGGCCTCGGCGCGCTGCTTGGCCTGTTGACGGCGTTTGCCCTGGGTTACGGCATCTACCGCGGCGGCGTCAACCTCAATCTCTCAAAGTTCTTCCGCCTGACGGCCGCCGTGCTCGTACTCGTCGCCGCCGGACTGCTGGCCACCACGATGCACACGGCGTGGGAGGCGGGTTGGATCACATTCGGACAGACCCAGGCGCTCGACCTCACTTGGTTGGTGCGGCCGGGCAGCGTCTCTTCGGCGCTGCTGACCGGGATGCTCGGCCTGCAGCCCAAGCCGACCCAGATCGAAGTGATCGCGTACCTGCTCTACGCGGTTCCGATGCTCGCGTACGTTCTCTGGCCAAGGCAATCGCGCACCCAGCGCGCGGGCAGACGATCGACCCCCAGCGTTCAGCCCTCGACCGCGGCGTAGTTCGCCGCCCCCTGGAGACATCGACATGAAGTACGTCCGCAACGCAGCAATGCTGCTGGCTTGCGCAACGCTCGCCCTCGCCGCCGCCGGTTGCGGCGATTCCGCAGATCCCAACGCCGAGACTGTCAAGGTCGGCATCTCGGACGCAGGCTGCAGCCCCAAGGTGCTGAAGATTTCAGCGGGAGCGAAGAACTTTGAGGTCTCGACGACCGGTTCCGGCAAGGTCACCGAATACGAGATTCTCGACGGCACCCGCATTCTCGGCGAACGTGAGAATCTCACGCCGGGCGTGACCGGAAAGTTCTCGCTGAACCTCCCGGCCGGCGAGTACTCGTCCTACTGCCCCAATGGCAGCGAGACCGAGTACGGCAAGGTGATCGTCAGCGGCGCCGGCGGATCGACGCAGGTCGCCGGCGCGTCGAAGAACCTCAGCAAGGCGACGGCCGGCTACGGCGACTACGTCAACGAGCAGACCGCCGAACTCGTCAAGCGCACCGCTGCTTTCACGGCGGCGATCAAGGCCGGCGACACCGCCGAGGCCAAGCAGCTGTTTGCCAGCACGCGCGAGCCCTACGAGCGGATCGAGCCGGTCGCCGAGAGCTTCGGCGGCCTTGACCCAAGGATCGACGCGCGCGAGAACGACGTCGCCGAGGGCGATCAGTGGACCGGCTTCCACCGGATCGAGAAGACGCTCTGGGAGAAGAACACGACAGCCGGGCTCAGCAAGTACGCCGATCAATTGACCGAGGACGTCGACGAGCTCCAGACGAAGGCCAAGTCACTCACCTATCAGCCGGCCGAACTTGCGAACGGTTCCACCGGCCTGCTCGACGAGATCTCCAAGAGCAAGATCACCGGCGAAGAAGACCGCTACAGCCACACCGACCTCTACGACTTCGCGGCAAACGTTGACGGCTCGCAGAAAGCGTTCTTGCTGCTTGCACCCGCCGTTTCCGAGAAGGACCCGGATCTGGTGGAGCAGATCAACGCCCGCTACGACGACGTCGACCGCGCGCTGCTCAAGTACAGGAACCCAAGCGGTGGTGGCTACGTGCTCTACACCAAGCTCACTCCGGCCGACACCAAGATGCTCTCGCAGAAGATCGACGCGCTGGCCGAGCCGCTCTCAAAGGTCGCCTCGCAGGTGGTCGGCAACTAGCCACCAGGATCGGCAGTTGGCGCTCAATCGCAGACAGTTCCTGACCACTGCCGGGGCCGCCGGAGGCGGTCTTGTGCTCGGCGGCGTCGGTGGGTACATCGCCGCCGGGGGCGACGAGAACGCAGTTGCCGCCGAAGGCACCGGTCAGGTCCCGTTCTATGGGGCGCACCAGGCGGGAATCGTCACGCCGCAGCAGGACAGGTTGCACTTCGCTTCGTTTGACGTGACGACAACAAGCGCCCGCGAGCTTCGCGCAATGCTCGAGGCCTGGACGGTTGCCGCCGCGCGCATGACGACCGGCAAGCCGGCCGGTCCGCAGAACGAAAGCCCGGACGCGCCGCCCGACGACACCGGCGAGGCGATGGGTCTGGCTCCGTCGCGGCTGACGATCACGATCGGGTTCGGGCCGAGCCTCTTCGGCGCCGGCGGCCGCGACCGGCTGGGACTCGGCTCCAAGATGCCTGCCGCGCTCAAACCCTTGCCCGCCCTGCCAAGTGACGAACTGAACCCGGCGATCTCCGACGGCGACATCTGCGTGCAGGCATGCTCGGACGATCCGCAGACTGCGTTTCATGCGGTGCGCAATCTCGCGCGCATCGGTCGCGGCACGGTGGCGATGCGATGGAGCCAGCTCGGCTTTGGCCGCACGAGCTCGACAAGCAGCGCGCAGGCGACTCCGCGCAACCTGATGGGCTTCAAGGACGGCACCAACAACATCACCGCCGAGGAAGGCGAGAAGGTTCTGAATGATCAGGTCTGGGCCCAGCGCTCCGATGGTGCGACGTGGATGGCCGGCGGGTCGTACATGGTCACGCGCCGCATCCGCATGCTGATCGAGGTCTGGGATCGCAACTCCCTGGCCGATCAAGAAGGCACATTCGGCCGCAAGAAGGCCTCCGGCGCGCCGGTGACCGGTATGCGCGAACACGATCAGCCCGAGTACGACGCCAAGGGCCCCGACGGCAAGCCACTAATCGCTGAGACTGCGCACATCCGACTCGCCGCGCCGGAGAACAATGGTGGGATCCGGATGCTGCGCCGCGGCTACAGCTTCACGGATGGATTTGATCCCGACCTCGGCCAGCTCGACGCCGGCCTCTTCTTCATCGCCTACCAGCGCAACGCGCACAAGCAGTTCGTGCCGATCCAGACGCGGCTCGGCAAGACCGACGAACTCAACGAGTACATCGTGCACCGATCGAGCGCGCTGTTCGCAGTGCCGCCCGGCGTGCCCAATCAGTCCGGGCGCTTCGTCGGCGAAGGAATCTTCAGCTGACGGTGAAGACGCGGTAGCTCGAGGTGAAGCGAAAGGCTTCCGGGTCCTCGTTGCCTTCGCGGAAGATCGTTTCGAGGTCCTTTGCGAGCTTCTCCTTGCTCCCGTCGGCGCGCGCGTCGAGCGCGGAGGCGGCGGCGACCCAGAGCGGGTGGTTCACGAGCTCGTTGGCGACGTAGCTGTCGGGGGATTCGTCGGTGAAGGCGATCTCGTGTTCGGTTGTCTGTTCGATCGACAGGCCGTGTGCGGCGAACAGCGGCGCGACGACGTCACCGTCGTGCCAGCCGAAGGGGTCGAGCCCGGTTACGCCAAGCGCTGACCGTGTCGCGTTCGCCGCAGCTTCGATCACGCTGCCGGGTAGCCAAGCGGAGTAGATCAATCGCCCGCCGGGCTTGAGCACGCGCTTGACCTCTGCGATCGCGGCGGAAGGCTCGGGAGCGAAGATCAGCGCGAAGACGGAGATGATCGCGTCGGCGCTGGCGTCCTCGAGTGGCATGTTCGCCGCCTCGCCGCCGCGGAACTCGATGCCCAGACCGGCCTCGTCGGCGCGCGTGGTCGCCACCTCAAGGAGGCGCGGCGCCGGATCGATGCCGGTCACCACCGCCCCGGCGCGGGCGGCGAGCAGGGCCGCGTTGCCCGTGCCGGTGCCCAAGTCCACTACGTGCTCGCCTGGGACGACTGCGGCCTGCTCGACCACGACCTCCGCGGCCGGCGCGATCTGCTGCGCCGTGCGTTCGTACTTGCCGAGCCCCCAAACCATCAAGCGAGACTAGACAAAGCGTGCGCGCGACTCGCGAACTAGAGTTCACGCCGGAGGGTTGGCAGAGCGGTTGAATGCGCTGGTCTTGAAAACCAGTAAGGGCGCAAGTCCTTCGAGGGTTCGAATCCCTCACCCTCCGCTACGTCGCGAAGATCTCCTGAACGCGATCGACCGCCTCCGGCCCGTACCCGACTGACCCGATCGGCACCGCGTCGTCGATCGCCTCGATGATCCGGCCGGTCCAGAGCGGTCCGAAGCCGCCGCAGAGCTCGATCAGCTGGACGCCGTCCTCAACCAAGCGCTTTGCGGCCGCGATGCCCTGATCTGGTGTCGCGACCCCGATAGTGCGCATCCTGAAGCTCTTGGTCTGCATCACGGATGTGTCCTTCTCAGGGTCAAAGCCACTTCCGGTCACGATAAATCCGAACTCTGTCAACGCCACGATTGTGCTCCCGTCATTGGCCGGCTCCGACCAGTCGCTTCCCATTGGGTTCCGTTGAGTTCCAGCTTTGCCGGGCCGATCCTCCGACGCGCGCGTGCGCGCCACCGCGGGCCGTGCGCCACGCGGCAAAAAAAGATTTGCTGCCGGTACTGCAGAACTCCTCGCCACGTGACGATCAGACAAAGATGTTCACCGGCGATTGCGCGTCTGCCCTAAATTGCAGGCCCAGCGTGATTTCGCTCGAATCCCCCATGTGAACAGGAGGCTTCACGATGGAACTACAGCAACAGATTCAGGAGATGATCGCCGAGAATTCGGGTCTCGAAGCGGCCGATGTGGCCGATGTCGACGCCGACCTTTTCGCCGCCGGGCTCTCCTCGCTCGACTGCGTCCGCGTGCTGCTCGCGATCGAGGACGAACTGGATCTTGAGCTGCCGAGCGAAAAGATCGATCGCGAGATGTTCTCGACGGTCAACAAGCTGACCGCCGCGGTCACCGAGGCCCTTGGGGCGACGGCATGAGCGCCGGCACCCCGCACGGCGAGCTGATTGACCGGCTCGCGGCACTCTGCGACGAGAAAGTCGCACCGGCCGCACGCGACGTGGACAAGAACTCGCGCTTTCCGGCCGAGTCGATCGAGGTGATGCGCGAACTGCGACTGCTCTCGGCGTCGCTTCCGGAAGAGCTCGGCGGCCTCGGGCTAAAGCCTCCGGCGCTGACGGAGATCGCATCGACGATCGGCCGCCGCTGCGCGTCGAGCGCGATGGTCTTCGCGATGCACGAGGCCCAGCTCGAAAGCCTGCGATTCGGCGCGGCTGACAACCCGCATTTCCAGTCGATCCTGCGCGAGATTGCCGACAGGCAATTGCTGATCGCGTCTGTGACCTCTGAGGCCGGAATCGGCGGCAACATCCGCGCAAGCCAGGCCGCGGCCGAGGCTGGCGGCGAGCGTGTCGTGTTCGAGAAGCAGTCGCCGACCCTCTCCTACGGCGAGTATTGCGACGCCTTTCTGATCACCGCGCGGCGCGCCTCCGACGCGCAGGAGTCCGACCAGGTTCTGGTCTGGGCAGCGAAGGACGAGGTCAAACTTGAGAAGCTCGGCGAGTGGGACATGATGGGCATGCGTGGCACGTGTAGCCCGCCGTTCAAACTCGAAGTCGACGTCCCGGCCGCAAACGTCGTCGACGCGCCCTTCGGCACGATCGCTGCCCACCGTATGGTGCCGTGGTCGCATCTGCTTTGGGCCTCATGCTGGGAAGGCGTCGCTTCGAGCACATTTGATCTCGCCACCAAGGCGAGTCGCAAGAAGGCCAGGAAGAACCTCGCCGACGGCAAGGAGTTCGGCGAGCCGCGTCTGGCCGACACCTACTCCGAACTACAAGCCCTGCACGCGATCATCTACGAGTTCGGCCGCGTCTACGCCGAGCAGGCCGAAGCAGCGCCGGACTGGACCAAGGCAGAAGAGGTCAAGGTGCTGACGGCCGACGCGATGTCGCTCAAGCTGAATGCCTCGATGATGTCCTCGCGGATCGCCGAGCAGGCGCTCGAGATCATCGGAATGCCCGGATTTGCCGAAAGCAGCCCGTTGTCGGTCACGCGGCAGATCCGTGACTTGATGGCAGGGCGCCTGATGGTCTCCAATGAGCGTCTGCGCCAGACCAGCGGCCAGCTCCTGCTGGTCGGAGGTGACCTGTGAGTTCGGACGTCCAGCTCCACGCGATCGACGAGCAGTCGCTGATCGATCACGGCTGGCTGACCAAGTGGAACGCGCCCGGCGTGGCCGGATTCACCGGTCAATGGGAGTCGGTGATCGAGGGCATCCAGGCGATGATCACGGCCACCGAGTCGGTGGCGCCGATCGACACACTGAACTTCCCGCCGGTGATTGCGCGCAGCGTGATCGACACGACCGAGTACGCCGATTCCTTCCCGCACCTCTTGGGCACGATCAAGACGCTGGATGAGTCGGAGGCGGCGCAGTATCTGCACGAAGTCTCCAAGGGCACGCCCGAGGATGAGCTCCGCGAGGTCTCGGACGTCGTGCTCGTGCCGGCGACTTGTTACAGCCTCTATCCGCTGGTCGCCGAGAACGGCTCGGTGCCGGACGGGATGACCTACAGCGTGATGGGCAACTGTTTTCGGGCCGAGGCATCGACCGAACTCGGGCGCTTCCGGTCATTTCGCATGCGCGAGTTCGTCTACTTCGGGGACCTCGACGCCACGACCGCTTGGCGCGATCGGCGCGCGGACGTTGCGGTCGAGATGTTCGCAAAGCTCGGAATGGTCGCCGAGAAGGAACTGGCGACCGACCCATTCTTTCGCCCGCTGCAGCGCGTGATGGCGCCCTCGCAGATGGAGCAGCAGCTGAAGTACGAGCTGGTGGTCCCGATCACCGACGATCGCCGCATCGCGATCGCATCGGCCAACCTGCACAAAGATCACCTTTGTCACCGCTTTGAGATTCACGACGAGGACGGTTCGGTTGCCACGAGCACCTGTGCCGCCTTTGGACTCGAGCGCGTGGTTCTGGCGCTGATCGCCCATCACGGGCTCTCGCTCGACGGCTGGCCGGACTCCGTCACCTCTGAGCTCGGGCTCTGATCTATTTCGCCAGATTCGCGAAATAGTTAGGGAGACCTAATACAATGCCGACCACGTGGCTAGGAATTAGCTCACGGGCGACATATCGCGTGTTTCAGGCAAGGACACGACCGCTGGGCCGCACACGTCCGGCGCCGTGCTGATACCGCATTCGGCCCGCGTGCGAATCAACCGGTCACGTCCAACTGCAACCGCCCCGACCGAGACGAACTGACGGGGGTCGATCGCTCGGTCGGGGCTGGTTCGCGTCTACTTCTCAGGCGGTTGCGGCCAGCGGGTATTCGATGCCGGTCGCGCTGTGGCAGCGGTAGCCGTTGGGGTTCTTGGCCAAGTACTGCTGGTGGTACTCCTCGGCGTAGTAGAAGTCGCGCTCGAGCTCGATGTCCTTGATCTCGGTGGTGATCTCGTCGTAGTCCTGCGCGGTCAGAACCTCTTGGTAGCGCGCCAGCGAAGATTCGGCGATCTCGTGCTGCTTAGGGGTGAGCGGGTAGATGCCGCTGCGGTACTGGGTGCCGATGTCGTTGCCCTGGCGCATCCCCTGGGTGGGATCGTGATGCTCCCAGAAGAGTTTGAGCAGTTGCTCGTAACCGATCTTGTTGGGGTCGTAGACGACCAGCGTCGCCTCGGTGTGACCGGTCATACCCGAGCAGACCTCGTCGTAACTCGGGTTTGGCGTGAAGCCCCCGACGTAGCCGACGGCTGTGCTGTAGACGCCGTCCTGCTGCCAGAAGTCCTCCTCGGTGCCCCAGAAACAGCCGTTGCCGAAGACCGCGATCTCAAAACCCGGCGGCCACGGACCCTTGATCGGGTTGCCGTTGACAAAGTGGCGATCGCCGGGATCAATCGGCTGGTCGCGGCCGGGCAGCGCGGCCTCGGCCGGCGGCATTTCAGGGGGCTTGCGAGTGAAAAAGCTCATAACCGAAAGGTACCCCCACTCCCGCACCAAGCTGTCAGACCAGGTCTGACAGCTTGGTCGCAATTTGCGTGCCTGGGCTCGCACTTGGTGTGAGGCCAGGTGCGGTATTTGCGGGGTTTAGACTGCGGCGAGATGGCGGTGGGATTTGATCCGGGGGCACGGTTTGCGCGGTATGAGGCCGTGTTCGCCGATCGAGGCGCACCGTTTGCGTTTGTCGATATGGATGCGCTTTGGGCCAACTCGGCGCAGATGCTTGAGCGCGCGCAGGGAGTGCCGATCCGCATCGCGAGCAAATCGCTGCGCTGCGCCCCGCTGGTTCGCCGCATCCTTGAGAGCGACCCCCGCTATCACGGCCAGCTGACCTTCACGCTTCCCGAAACCCTGTGGCTCGCCGAGCAGGGCTTCTCCGATCTGCTGCTGGCCTATCCGAGCGTGGACGCGGAGGCACTCGCGGCGCTCGCCGGCTACACGGCCGAGCACCCGGACACAGCGCCCGCGATCGTCGTCGACAGCGCCGAGCACCTCGATCTGATCGAGCGGAACCACGGCGGCGGGGCGCCGGTGCGCGTGGCGATCGACGCCGACTGCGCCTACTGGATCGGCGGCGGCCGCGTGAAGCTCGGCCCCAAGCGCTCGCCGATTCACGCCCCACAGCAGGCGGCGCAGCTCGCGCGCGAAATCGACCGCAGGGATGCCGTCAGGCTCGTCGGGATGATGTTCTATGAAGGCCAGATCGCCGGCCTCGGAGATAACGCGCCCGGCGCCGCCAACAAGCTCAAGAACCGCGCGATCCGCGAGATCCAGAAGCGTTCGATCGCCGAGCTCGCCGAGCGCCGCGCACAGATCGTCGACGCGGTGCGAAAGGTCACCCCGCTCGAGTTCGTCAACGGCGGCGGCACCGGCAGCCTGCACACAACAAGCAAGGAAGAGGCCGTCACCGATATCGCCGCCGGCTCAGGCTTCTACGCGCCGACGCTGTTTGACACCTACACCGCCTTCAGGCTCGAGCCGGCCGCGATCTTCGCGCTCCCGATCGTCCGCAAGCCAGCGCCGGAGATCGCCACGGCGCTGGGCGGCGGCTACCTGGCCAGCGGCGTCGGCGCGAAGGACCGTATGCCGAGCCCTTATCTGCCCGAAGGCCTCAAGTTCGATGCCAATGAGGGCGCCGGCGAGGTGCAGACCCCGCTGCTGGGCAAGGCCGCGGCGAAACTCAACATCGGCGACCGCGTCTACATGCGCCACACCAAAGCCGGCGAACTCTGCGAGCGATTCAACTCGCTGCTGCTGATCGAGCACGGCGAGATCATCGATGAGGTCCCCACCTACCGAGGCGAAGGCCACGCCTTCCTCTGACTACGACAAAGATGCAGCTTTGACGTACGTCAAAGCTGCATCTTTGTCGTAGTGCCGAGGATTCGTTCTGTGTAGGTGTTGGTGAAGACGCCGTCTGGGTCTAGGCGTGTGCGTACTGCTTGAAAGGCGTCCCATTCGGGGTAGCGGGGGCGGAGTTCTTCGGCCGTCTGCCAGTTCATTTTGCCCCAGTGCGGGCGTCCGTCAAAGCCGTCCATGATCGCTTCAACGCCTTCGAAGTACTCGCGATACGGCATCCCCTTGGCGGCGTGCACCGAGATGTAGCAAGTCTCCCGCGCGGCAGAAGTCGACAAGAAGCTGTCTGGGTCCGCCCGCCCGACGCGCACCTCGATCGGGAAGTTGATCGGCAGCTTTTCGCGCTCGATCATCTCCATAACGGCACTCACCGCTTCGGCCAGATGCTCGCGAGGAATCGCGTACTCCATCTCGTTGAAGCGCACCATTCGCACGGTCGAGAAGGCGTCGAAGGACTTGTCGAGCCGTCGCTCGGGCGAGAAGAACCTGGTGATCAGCCGCGCGATCGACGGAATCGCCCGTGGGTAGAACTTGCCGGCCTTGACCGCCGCGCCGAAGGCAAGATTCTCGACCACCACGTCACTCAAGAACTGCTTGGGCTTCGAAAGCGGTTCGGCCGGCGCGTCGCTGCGATCGATCCGCTTCTGCAGTGCGAAGTCGGCGTAGGGCAACACGTAGAACTCAAAATGATCGAACTCGCGCGAGAGCGAATCGGCCTGCTCGAGCGTCTCGTCAAGCGGCGCCGGCATGTCCAGCCGGTCGAGCCTGAAAGCAGGCACACACTGAAGCGTCACCTCGGTCAGCACGCCGAGCGTGCCCAGCGACACCCGCAGCGCCTTCAGAGTCTGCATGTCCGACTCGTCGACCTCCAAGACCTCGCCGGAGGCTGTCACGAGTTGCGCGGCGACGATCTGCGCGGAGATGTTTCCCCACTCGAGTCCGGTTCCGTGCGTTGCGGTCGCAGCGGCGCCGGCGATCGACTGCACATCGATGTCGCCGAGATTCGGCACGGCGAGTCCGTGCGTGTCGAGCAGGCGGGAGAGGTCGTGGATCGAGGTGCCGGCTCGAACGCGCACGCGCCCAGATTCTCGGTCGGCGTCGATCAGTCCGGTCATCTCGCGCAACGAGATCAGCGTGTCGTCGGTCTTGACGATCTCGCTGAAGCTGTGGAGATTGCCGCGCACGCGGATCCGCTGCCCGCGCGCCTGCGCCCCCGAAACGGCGCCTACCACTTCTTCAAGATCGGCGGGTTCGGCGACCTGCTGCGGCGAGAACCGATGCAGACCCGACCAGTTGCGTACCTCCCCAGGCATCGCGGCAGAGTCTATGTACACCGCGTGCAGTACCGTGCGCCGCGGTGGCCGAAGAGTCCAGAACAGAGATCCGCGGCGACGCGCAGGTGGCACTGCTTGCGGCCTATTCGATACTCGCCTTCGCGGCGGTCGGGCGCTCGACCTACGAACTGCTCTTCAAGTTCGAAGAAGCTCCGGTGCCCTACACGTTCTCGTGCATCGCCGCAGTTATCTATCTGGTCGCCTGCTGGGCGATCTGGCGCGGCGACGCACTCGGGGTCCGCGTCGGAAAGATCGCCTGCGGGATCGAACTGATCGGCGTCCTGACGATCGGGACGCTCACGACGCTGGGCGATTCGGCCTTTGACGTGGGCACCGTATGGAGCTTTTACGGACGTGATTACGGCTGGCTCCCGCTGGTGATCCCGGGACTTGCCCTCTGGTGGCTGTTTCGCCAGGATCCCGCCGCTGAGCCACAATCGCGCCGATAAACTCCAGAACTTCTCCGGGAGAGGTGGCGGAGAGGCTGAACGCACTCGCCTGCTAAGCGAGTATGGGGTTTATAGCTCCATCGAGGGTTCGAATCCCTCCCTCTCCGTATTGACCCGATGAGCGGCGCGACCCCCACACTCAAGCTCTGGCGCAAGTTCTCCGCGCGTCCGATGGGCAAGAAGCTCTTCACGCTGGGCGTCGGGTTCAAAGCGCCCTACTTCCTCTCGATCGGTGCGAAGGTCCAGTCGGTCGAGCCCGGTCGAAGCGTTGTCACAGCTCGCAACAGCTGGCGCGTGCACAATCACATCGGCACATTCCACGCGATCGCGATGTGCAACATCGCGGAGCTGGCGATGGGGATGGTCGCGGAAGCGACGGTGCCGCCGACGCACAGCTGGATCCCCAAAGGGATTGAGGCCCGCTACCTCGCGCGCGGTGAGACCAATCTGACCGCGGAGGCCGTGCTCGACCCGATCCCCGAGTTCGGCGACGAGAAATTCGACGCCGACGTGCAGATAACGATCCGCGATGCCGCCGGCAAGGTGATCACCGAGGCGACGATCCCGATCCGCATCGCGCCGAAGTAGCACCATTTACAACTAAATAGTTGTATAGTTGATGCATGGCAGAAACAGCATGCAGCATCGACCCCGCGCGATCAGGCACGACGCTCAGCCGTTCGCAGGCCCCAGCCGGACACTCCCCGCATCTCGTCCCGCACCTGGCCGACGACGGCGAGCTGGTGATCGACCCCTGGTGGGGAGTGATCCAGCCGGCGGTTCTGCACGCGCAGATCCCGACGATCGGTGAGCTCGAAGTGATCGAGCACATCGAGCAAGGAGGCGTCGCGATCGACACACGCCGTCCGGAATACGTCGCAGAGAGCGGCACGATCCCTGGCGCGCTGGCGATCCACTGGGAAGAGATCGCCGATCACCTGGACCTCTTCGCCAGCGGAGTAGTCGTGCTCTTCTGCAACGGCCCGCAGTGCGCGGCAACTCCTCGCGCGGTTGAGTCGCTTCTCAAGGCCGGCGTGGCGCCCGAGCGCATCGCCTACTACCGCGGCGGATTGCAGGACTGGATGTCGATGGGGCTGCCGGTGGCGCCCGTCGATTAGCTTCACGCCGCGATGTCGCTTCGCGGTTTCAGATACCTGGCGATCGCCGAGGCGATCAGCTACCTGCTGCTGCTCGGCGTCGCAATTCCGCTGAAGGCGGCCGACGTCACGGCGGTTGCCGTCCAGCTGATGGGCGCAGTGCACGGCTTCCTCTTCATCGCTTACCTCTCGTTCGCGATCGCGCTCGTGCGGCCAGCCAAGTGGACTGCCTGGCAGACGTTCTGGATCCTCGCGGCATCAGCAGTGCCGTTCGGCGGCTTTGTCGTCGACCGGTGGCTGCTGCGCCATCACGGCGACGCGGCACGCTGAGCCGATACAACCGGGCCCGGAGCTAATCCCTATAATTCCGATCAGGTTTTGGTAGTCTTTTTTCTATTCTGGACTAAGTTGATCTAGTCCACCATTTCAAACCTCAATTCCACGGAGAACCTCGATGCACAAGCTCAAGTTCAGCTCAGCGCTAATTGCCCTCGCACTTGCCGTGGTGGTCGCGGGCTGCGGTTCCGGCGGATCTTCGGCCGACAAGCTCGCGCTCGTCGCCTACTCAACGCCGCAAGAGGCCTACTCCAAGTTGATCCCGGCCTTCCAGGCGACAACCGAAGGCAAGGGCGTGACCTTCTCGCAGTCCTACGGGGCGTCGGGCGATCAGTCCCGAGCTGTCGCCAACGGCCTGCCGGCCGATGTCGTCGAGTTCTCGTTCGAGCCGGACATGACGCGGCTCGTCGAGGCCGGCAAAGTCGCCAAAGATTGGGACGACAACGACACCAACGGCATCGTCACCGACAGTGTGGTGGTGCTCGCCGTGCGCAAGGGCAACCCCAAGAACATCAAGGACTGGTCGGATCTGACCAAGTCTGGCGTCGATGTCGTCACCGCCAACCCGGTCGTCTCGGGCGGCGCGCGCTGGAACCTTGTCGCGGCCTACGGCCAGGCGATCAAGTCGGGCCTCTCGGAAGAGCAGGCGCTCGACTACATCAAGTCGCTGCTTGCCAACGTCTCGGTGCAGGACAAGTCGGCGCGCGAGGCGCTGCAGACCTTCTCGCAGGGCAAGGGCGACGTCCTGATCACCTACGAGAACGAGGCCAAGACCGCGCAGGACAAGGGCCAGGACATCGACTACGTGATCCCGCCGACCACGCTGCTGATCGAGAACCCGATCGCGGTCACCGAGGCGACCAAGAATCAGAAGGCCGCCGACGACTTCGTCGCGTTCCTCAAGAGCGAGGCGGGCCAGAAGATCTGGGCCGAGAACGGCTACCGCCCGGTCGACCAGGACCTTTGGGAGCAGTACGGCTTCGAGACCCCGGAGACGCTGCTCACCGTTGCCGAGCTCGGCGGCTGGGAGAAGCTCAACAAGCAGCTCTTCGATGAAGAAGAGGGCGCCGTCACCAAGATCAACGAGGAGCTCGGCGTAAGTAATGCCAAGTAGCGCTTCGGCAACAATTGGGACTCCACGACGCCGCCGCGCGGGCCGCAAGGTCCGCGTCGGCGGCGTCGCCGGTTTCTCGCTCGGTGCGATCTACCTCTCAGCGGTGGTGCTCCTGCCTCTGCTCGCGGTGGCGATCAAGGCCTTCGACGGCGGGCTGGGAGAATTCTGGGACGCGATCACCCGACCGCAGGCCAGAGCCGCGCTCGAGTTGACGATCGCGCTCAGCGCAATCGTCACCGTGATCAACGCTGTGATGGGGACATTGATCGCCTGGGTTCTCGTGCGCGACGAGTTCCGCGGCAAGCGGCTGGTCAACACGCTGATCGACCTCCCCTTCGCGCTGCCCACGATCGTCGCCGGCATCGTGCTGCTGGCGCTCTATGGACCCAACAGTCCGCTCGGCGTGAACATCGCCTACACCCGGGTCGGCGTCGGCCTTGCGCTGCTCTTCGTCACGCTGCCATTTGTCGTGCGGTCGGTCCAACCGGTGCTGATCAGCTTCGATCGCGAGATGGAAGACGCAGCGCGCTCGCTCGGCGCTTCGCCGCTCACCACCTTTCGCCGCGTGATTTTGCCCAACCTGCGCGGCGGGATCCTCGCCGGCTGCGCGCTGGCGTTCGGACGGGCGCTCGGCGAGTTCGGCTCGCTCGTGCTGATCGCCGGCAACATCCCGTTCAAGACCGAAGTCGCGTCCGTCTACCTCTACGGACAGATCGAGAACGACAACCTGCAGGGCGCCTCAGCGGTGTCGGTGGTGTTGCTGGCCGCCTCGCTGATTTTGATTCTGGCAATCGGTCTGCTGGCGCGCCAAGGAGAGCACGGTGACTGAGCGAGCGTCCCGCATCTCACTGCGAAGCCTCGCGCTGATCTACCTGGCGGCGATCCTCTTCATCCCCGTCGCGCTGGTCTTCTACCGCGCTTTCGAGCCGGGACTTGCCGCATTCGTCGACGCCGTCACGACGCCTGAAGCACAGCACGCGTTCTGGCTGACTCTTGTGTGCACGATCATCTCTGTCCCGCTGAACACGATCTTCGGGGTCGCCGCAGCGATCTACGTGGTGCGCGGCAAGGGACCCGGACGACGCCTGCTCGACGCTGTGATCGACCTGCCGTTCGCGGTCTCTCCCGTGGTCGTCGGACTTGCCCTCGTACTGGTCTGGGGGCAGAACGGGTGGTTCGGGGAATCGCTGACCGACGCTGGCTTCCAGGTGATCTTCGCGTTGCCCGGGATGATTCTCGCGACGATGTTCGTCAGCCTGCCGTTTGTTGCGCGCGAAGTGATCCCCGTACTCCGAGAGATCGGCGACGAGCAGGAACAGGCCGCCCACACGCTCGGGGCAAACAACTGGCAGACGCTTTGGCGGATCACGATCCCGTCGATCAAGTGGGGCCTCGGCTACGGCGTCGTGCTGACCACCGCCCGCGCGATCGGGGAGTTCGGCGCCGTGGCGGTCGTCTCCGGGAAGATCGTCGGGCAGACCGACACGGCGACGCTCTACGTGGCCAATCAGTTCGAGAACTTCAATCTTTCCGTCGCGTATGCCGTATCCGTCGTACTCGCGATCGCGGCACTCGTGGTAATCGTTGGAATGACTGTGTTGCAGCACCGCCAGGAGCGGTCTGCCGAGGAGGAGTCCTGATGGCAATCGGCATTGAGCACGTGACCAAACGCTTTGGCGACTTTCTCGCGCTCGACGACGTCTCGCTCGAAGTGCCCGACGGCTCACTCACGGCGTTGCTCGGGCCGTCCGGTGGCGGCAAGTCCACCCTGCTGCGCGTGATCGCCGGGCTTGAGATCCCGGACTCGGGCGTTGTGCGCATCGCCGGTGAGGACGTCACAATCGAGGCCCCGCAGCAGCGCGACGTCGGATTCGTCTTTCAGCACTACGCGGCGTTCAAGCACCTCACTGTGCGCGAGAACGTCGCCTTCGGCCTGAAGATCCGCAAGCGCGAGAAGCAGGAGATTCGCGAGACCGTCGACGAGCTGCTCGCACTCGTGCAGCTCGAGGGTCTTGCGAGCCGCTATCCCGACCAGCTCTCGGGCGGGCAGCGCCAGCGCATGGCACTGGCTCGCGCGCTTGCCGTGCAGCCGCGCGTCCTGCTGCTCGACGAGCCGTTCGGCGCGCTCGACGTGAAGGTGCGCGCAGATCTTCGTGCCTGGCTATTACGCCTGCACGAGGAGTGGCCGGTCACCACGATCATCGTCACCCACGACCGCGAGGAGGCGATGGAGCTCGCCTCGCAGATCGTCGTGATCAACGACGGCAAGGTCGAGCAGACCGGAACTCCGGACGAGCTCTACGACACGCCGGCGACGCGGTTCGTGGCCGGATTTGTCGGTCCGGTCGCGCAGTTCGACGGCCAGCTCGTGCGGCCGCACGACCTGACGCTGATCGACTCGGCCGATCCCGGCACCAAGGAGGCGCTTGTTCAGCGCGTCGCTCGGGTCGGATTTGAGGTCAGAGTCGAATTGGTCCTCGGCGACGGTGATCCGGTGACGGTTCTACTGACCCAGCGAGAGGCAGAGGCCCTTGAGCTCGAAGCGGGCCAGATCGTGCACGTCCGGGCCGAGCGCACGTTCGACCTCCCGAGTGATGAGCCGGCGAAGCTCGTAAACTGAACCGCTCCGACCCAAAAGGTCGGAAAGGTCCAGAATCAGTGAGAATCTCAGCAAAAGTCGATTACGCGCTTCGCGCGGCCGTGGAGCTCGCCGCGCACGAGGACGACGACAAGCTCGTCACGTCCGAAGAGATCGCCGAGCGGCAGAACATTCCGCATGCATTCCTGACCAACATTCTGCAGTCGCTGCGTCAGGCGGGCATCGTGGTGAGCAAGCGCGGACCGGTCGGCGGGCACAGACTTTCAAAACCGGCTGAGGAGATCGTGATCGCCGACGTGATCCGCGCGATCGACGGCCCACTGGCGGGGGTCTCGGGACTGCACCCCGAAGAGCTCGAGTTCGGTGGCAGCGCGAAGGCGCTTCAGGATGTCTGGATCGCGGTACGCGCGAACCTCCGCGAGATCCTCGAACACGTCACCCTGGCCGACGTAGCCGAAGACGACCTCCCGTCAATCGTCGGCAAGCGTGCGGCGGATGAGGACGCCTGGGTCAGCCGCTGAGCGTCGGCGCGCCGCCGTCGCTGCAATGAGATAAGTTGCGGCGATGATCAAGCGCTTCGCCTTCACAGTATTTGCAGCAGCCGTTCTCATGGCAGGCCTCGCGGCCACCAGTGGCGCGGCAACCAACACCTGCCCGGCCTTTCACGTCTTGCACAACGACTCGATCGGCAGCGTGAAGATTCCGGCCGGTATGTACGGCGTGACGGCGACCGGCGTGACCTGCAAGAACAGCTCGACCCTGGTGGCGCGGTTCCTGAACGACTACGACGGCAATCTGCCCGATGGCTGGACCGTCTCGGCATCCGGTAAGACCGTCACGTTTGCGAAGGCCGGCACGAGTGAGTCGATCGAGCTCAAGCGCGGCTACTCGCCGTCTGGCGGCGGGAGCTCAAGCCGGCGAAACGGCCCCTGCCCGGGCGAATTCACAGTTCTGCACAACGACAGAATCGGCGCTCTCAAACTCAAGGCCGGCCAGTACAAGATCACCACCAAGGGCCTCTACTGCTGGTTTGACGCCAGTAAGCTCGCCTTCTTCCTCGACCACAACGAGAGCGGCAAGCTGCCCAAGCCCTGGACAGTCGACGCGGCGATGATGAAGATCCAGCGCTCGCCGTCGCACTACTTCACGCTTCGCTACCTCGGCAAGAGTGGCGGCGGCGGCCACAGCCACGCGGGCATGATTCGCTGCACATCGAAGCTCAAGCTGACAACCGCAGCAAAGCTCGCCGGAATCGATTTCCCAATCGGCAGCTACTGGATCAATGTCGCTCCGGGCACCACGTGCGCCGGCGCGGCTTCGAAGTTCGAGTCGTGGGTCACGGCAGGCGCGATCAGCAACAGCTGGAAGATCAACAGTCAGACGGCGACATTCACGCTCAACTCGAAGAGCTTTCAGATCGAGCCGGTCAGCTGACGGCGAGAACCCGGACGGCGTTGCCTGACGGGTCGCTCGCCTCGAAGCCGCCTTCAACGTCACGCGATTCGTAGCCAGCCTCGGCCAGGCGGTCTCGCGCGGCTTCGACGTACGCCTCGCCGGGCAGCTCGATCGTCCAGTGCACCAGTCCAATCGCGCCTTCCGGCGCCGGCGGCGCGCCGCGGCCCTGCCAGGTGTTGAAGGCCAGATGATGGTGATATCCGCCGGCGCTGACAAACGCGGCGGTGTCGATCTGAGTGATCAAGTCGAACCCGAGCGCGTCGCGATAGAAAGCGAGCGCCTCGGTCAGGTCGCCGACGTGGAGATGCACGTGCCCGACCCGCGTCCCCGGATCGGCCTCGCTCACCGAGTCTCGGCCGCTGACGAGGTTGAAGAGTCCGCCCATATCTAGCGGCCTGGGTGCAATCGCCGTGATGTCGGCAAGATTTGGCCACTTATCGGGAGCGCGGTCCCAGGCGAGCTCGAGGCCATTGCCGTCCGGGTCGGGCAGATAGATCGCCTCGTGGGTGCCGTGATCGGAGGCGCCATCGATCGGCGTGCGTGACTCAAGGATCCGCTGCGCCACGCGCGCGAGTTCTTCCTGGGTCGGGTAGAGCAACGCCACGTGGTAGAGCCCGGCGCGGCGCGAGTAGCGGCGGGCGTCCGGGTCCGCGTGCAGCACGATCAGGTCATCTGCGCCGGCGCCGAGCTTCGCAAAGTCCGGTCCCGACTCGCGCACCTGGAGACCGATCACATCTGTGTAGAAACCGACCGCGCGATCAAGCTCTGTCACGCGTAGGTGGGCGGCGCCCAGGCGCAACCCCTCGGGCAGCACGCGCCGGTCTTCGCCCTGTCTGTATGCCGCTGGAACAGCCATTACTTCAAAAAGTATAGTGCGTCCAACACGAGCGGTAGGTTGGCTTGGTGAGCGACGGCGAAGCAATCCGCCATCCCGGCGAGGGCCACACCGGCGCAGGCGGCGCCAACGCGCTGCGGGCAGGCGTGCTGGGTGCCAACGACGGTCTGGTGTCGGTGCTCAGCCTGGTGATGGGAGTCGCCGGAGGCGGACTTGCCACCCAGGACATCCTGCTTGCCGGCATCGCCGGTCTGATGGCCGGGGCGATCTCGATGGCGATGGGCGAGTGGGTCAGCGTGCAGAGCGCGCGCGAGATGTACGAACTGCAACTCGACGAAGAGCGCGTTGAGCTCGCCACGCTTCCCGACTACGAACGCCGTGAGCTGATCGACATTTTCGTCGAGCGCGGCATCGACCCAGAGACGGCGACGGTCGCGGCCGAGAGCGTGCTGGCCGACCCCGAGAAGGCGCTCGAGACGATGGCGCGTGAAGAACTCGGATTCGACCCGGACGAAATGGGCGGATCTCCCTTCCAGGCGGCCGCGGCGTCGTTCTCGTTCTTCCTTGTAGGCGCGACGCCGCCGGTGCTGCCGTTCGCATTCTTGGATCGCGCGCCGGCGATCTATCTCAGCCTGGTGCTGAGCTCAATCATGCTTTTCGCAATCGGTGCGCTGACGTCAAGGTTCACCAAGCGCGGACCAATGTTCGCGGGCTTTCGGCAGCTCGCTGTAGGCCTCGCCGCGGCTGGCGTCACTTACGCGATCGGCAGTGTCTTCAACGTCGCTGTCGGGTAGGGCTGGACGTCAGACCAGTCGCGCGGTCAGCGTGATCTCCGGCACGCCGGCCAACGCCCGCGAAATCACGCAATTCTCTTTGGCGTCCTCGGCGTGCTCGATGAAGTGCGCCTCGTCGATGTCCGGAATCACGGCTTCGGTCTCGATCTCGATCTTCGCAATCGTCGGCTTGCCGTCGATCTGACGCAGGTGCGCCTTGGCGGTGGTTGCGACGCGCGCTGGCGCGTGGTCGTGCTGGAAGAGGATGTTGTTGAGCGCCATCGTGAAGCAGGCGGCGTGTGCTGCGGCGATCATCTCTTCAGGGTTGGTGCCGTCGCCTTCCTCAAAGCGTGAAGAGAACGAGTACGGGCCGGTGAAGACCCCGTCGCCGATCGTCACAGTGCCGACGCCCTCCTGGAGTGTGCCTTGCCATTCTGCGCTACCTGTGCGTGCTGCCATGACGTGATCGCCTTTCTCGAAGTCTGGTTCGGGGTGCGCGCATTTTGCCAGAGCCGGCCTGTAGGCTGCGCCGCATGCCTGACGCACCGTTGACCGGTGGCTGCAACTGCGGCGCCGTGAAGTACGAGATCTCCGAGCCGCTCGTCTACGCCTATTACTGCCACTGCACGCGCTGCCAGCGGCGAAGCGGTGCGGGTGCCGCACCCGGCGGCATCGCGCCGCCGGGCAGCTTCCGCATTTTGCAGGGGGCGGATGAGCTGGCCAAATGGAACGCCGGCGACGGGTTTGACAAGTGGTTCTGCTCAGTCTGCGGCTCGCACACTCACGCCAGCAGCCCGGAGAAGCCTGAATTGGTCAGCGTCCGGCTCGGAACGCTCGACCAGGACCCCGGGGCTCGCCCGATGGCCCGGCACTTCACAGACTTCGCCGCGGCGTGGGAACCGGTCGGAGATGACGGGCTGATTCATCATCCCGGCGCGCTGCCCGGAGCCTAGGCCGCTGCACTAACCTATGCGCTTCTGCGCCCGTAGCTCAGCTGGATAGAGCGTCGGTCTACGGAACCGAAGGTCAGAGGTTCGAATCCTCTCGGGCGCGTCGCTGGGTTCAAACGCGTCGCGGCACGCCCCCAGTCAGCTTGAGGCAGGCGCACATCAGCTTGTGTCCCGGATCGGCCGTCGGCCCAAACATGCACGGGCAGCCACCGTCGATCACGTGGATGCCGTGTTCGCGGCCGTATTCTGCGGCCGACGTGGAGACACTGCCGGGTCCGGGGCCCCGGTGCATCCAGACGTGGTCGATCCCAAGATCGGCGCATTCGTGGATCGTGTCGTCGGCGCGCTCGGGAGCGGTGGCTATGACCACTGCCTCGACTCCGCCCGGGATCGAGCGCAGGTCGGGGTAGCTCTTCGCGCCCTCCACCTCTTCGGCGTTTGGGTTCACGGGAAAGACCTCGTATCCACGATCGCGCATACGGTTGAACACGAAGTTCGCGCCGTGATCTTTCGCGTCTCTCGATACGCCCGTGACGGCGACGCGTTTGTGTGTGAGGAATTCTTCTGCTGCGGCCTTGATCTTTTCCATTGCAGTTCGCGCTCCGAATCAGAGATCTGCGGTCAAAGACCGGTTATACCTGCTCGGAGGCTTACAGGAGGCCCAGCTCACGAATCGTCGCCTGTGCGCGCTCGGCGGTCGAGGTTACATTCAGTTGTCCTGGGTCCATCTGCTTGTTCCAACAGGCGACCACGCCGTCAGCGACTGAGACATACATCGCCGTGCTCTCGTGCAGCACGCCGCCAGGCGGCGTAGGCTCGGCGCCATCGGGTGCCGCAAAAAGCGCCGCGGCCTTTAGCCACCCTTCTCTGCGTCCGCCCTGCTGATGAAACGCAAGACGACCGTGCATTCCGCCCCCTGGCAGCGCTCCACGCAGCACGCCGCGAGCCGTCCCCGGGATTTGTAGTCGAGGAAAGGCCTCGTGGTAGGCGGCCGGGTCCTCGCGAACCAGATTGAACTTCTTCTCTGCCGCGTCGAACGTCTCATCCCAGCGGTCAAGACCGGCGAAGCGGCCTGTCTCCTCCGGCGGCGGAGGGAGCGTCACATCAAACGGACGCGCTCTCGGATCGGGGCGGCAGACGGCGGCGATCGCGTCGGCGATCTTGACGGCCTGCTCGATGAAGGTGTCGAGCGCAACGTCGTCCTCCACGAACCCGTTGCGCTTGATCGTGAGCTGCGCGTGATGCATCCTCAGTTCCACAAACGGAGCGTCGATCTGGCCCAGCACCCTCCCGGCTTCCCCGCCAAAGATTCCGGCGAGGATCTCCGGCGATTGATCATCGGGGCGGTCGATGCGGAAATTCGCAAGGCCATACTGCTCTAGCTTGGGGCTGCCAATCGCCGCCATCCGTTCGGCCGGCTTGACCAGGAGCTGCTTCAGCATCGCCGCCTCGGGCACGTGCAGGGCAACGGTCGTAGTGGGAGCCCAGGCGGCGAGCGACGCAAAAGGCTCGTTGCCCGGCTCCGCCAGACCGAGTTCCGTGACCCCAGGGATCATCCGCTTCTTCCAGCCCGGCGGAAATCCCGTCCGCACAGCCCAGAAACTCCCGCCCATTCTGACCCCCAACCCGTCGCCGTCTTCGGCCATCGGGATCTCAAGCAGTTCATGCTCGACCACTCCGTAGCGCCGCCCGGCGAGCGCCCCGCGACAGGAGTTGAAGACATAGTCGGGCCAGTTGGGCTGGATACCGGCGAACGCGCCGAGAATGATGCTGCCTCCGAAGGTGAGTCCGCGCTCGGCGGCGAAGTCGGTCAGATCACCCAGCGGCCGGCAGCGCTTGGAGGCCTCGACGTCTTCAGGCGCAAGCGCCACGTGTGAGTGCGGGCGCAGATCCGGGTCGACGACGTGTTGCTGCTTGGTTTCGCGCCGGCCGAATAGTCCCACGGGGCGATCATAACTTCGCGTCTGCGGCACGCGATTGGGGCTCTCCCGCTTGCGCCCGTCGCTCCGCTGGATGGAACGTCGGTCTGCGGAGCCGAAGATCGGAGACTCGAATCCTCTCGAACCAGCGCATGGCGTCTCGCGGCCGATCGCTCCGTGAACAAGCGGCAAGAGACTCGCAAGTCTGCGCTCGCAGCGCAGACTTGCGAAGAAACCGCCCTTGAATCGGGGTTTTGAGGAGGTGCGCTTGGGTTGGCGCGGGTGCTAGGCGAGCCGCACTACGCCGCGAACCAAGAGGTAGATCCCGACCCCCGCAACCAACACCGTCGTGGCCGTCTTGCCGTGCTTCTCAAGGCCGGACGAAATTGAACCGAGAACGCGATTGGCAGCGCCAGGAGCGACGGCAGTGAGCGCCAGCGGCACCCACGCCGGCATCGACGCGAGCGTCACCAGGAACAGGCTCGCCACGGCCCGCTCGGGCAGGTCGAGGTGGCTCGAGGCGATCTCTTTCGCGCCAGGAACCATCAGCACGATAGTCGTGAAGTTCGTCGACATCGCGAACATCCCGAAGGCAAACGCGGCTCGGTTGTTCATGCCCGAGCGATCGCGCTCGCGCGGCTTGCTCTTGTCGCTGCTCGGCCTGCGCAAGTAGAGCACGAGCGCCAGCAGCAGCAGTCCGAGTACGACGTCGACCCGCGCGCTGATGTGCGGAAGTCTTGGCAGCTCGATCGCGCGGCCGAAGATCACAAGGGCGGCGACCAGGGCGGCAAGCACCAAAATCACGCCCGCCGCGAACGCCGTCGAGACCCGCCGCCCCCCAGGCCCGGAGAGCAGCACCGTCTGTTCCGTCAGCAGCACCGGGCTGACGGCGCCCGCAAGACCGATCGGTAGAAGCACAGCAAGGACAGAGAGCACGGGCCGATCCTACGCCAGCGACCCGCGAGCAAATCAGGCGTAGAAACCCGCCAGAACCCCTGCGTTCTTCTCCTCGATCACCTTGCGCTTCATCTTCATGCTCGGCGTGATCTCGCCGTTCTCGACCGACATGTCCTCGTCGAGAATGTGGAACTTCTTGATCTGCTCCCAGCGGTTGAGCTTGGAGTTGAGCTGATCGACATACCCCGTGATCGCTTCGAGCATCTGCGGTGAGCTGACGATTTCGGCGTAGGTCTTGCCATGCATCCCGTGACCCTCGGCCCACGGTTCGATCGCTTCCGGATCGAGCGCGATCAGGGCCGAGACAAAGTTGCGATCGGCGCCGTGCACCATGATCTGGCTGACGAGCGGACAAATGCCCTTGAACAGGCCCTCGATGTGCGTCGGCGCGACGTACTTGCCGCCGGAGGTCTTGAAGAGATCCTTCTTGCGGTCGGTGATCTTCAGAAAGCCATCGTCGTCGATCTCGCCGATGTCGCCGGTGGCCATCCAGCCGTCCCCGACGAGCGCCTCGGCTGTCGCCTCTGGCAGGTTGTGGTAGCCACGCATCACGCCCGGGCTCTTGATCAGGATCTCCCCGTCGCCGGCGATGCGGATCTGCGTTCCCAGCACCGGCTTGCCGACGGATCCGAATTTGAAGGCGTCGGGCTGGTTGACGACCGATGCCGCGGAAGTCTCGGTCATCCCGTAGCCCTCAAGGATCACGAGCCCGGCCGCGTGGAACCACTCCGCGATCTCGGCCGAGAGCGGCGCCGCCCCGGAGATGAAGAAGCGGATGCGACCGCCGAAGCGCTCGCGCACCTTCTCAAAGACGAGCTTGTCGGCGATCTTCACCTTGATCGCCAGCGACTTCGGGATCGGGCGGCCGGCGCGCTCGAGACGTGACTTCTCGATGCCGGCCTTGAAGGCGAACTTGAAGATCTTCTCCTTGGCTCCGCCCTCTTCCTCGACCATCGAGACGACCCGGCCGTGAGCCTTCTCGAAGATTCGCGGAGCTGCGCCCATGAACGTCGGCTTGACGATCGCGAGGTTGTCGACGATGTTCGGTACGCGCCCGTCGACGACGGACAGAAATCCGATCTCCAGCTGCGCGACGATCAACACCTTGCCGAAGGCGTGGGCCAGCGGCAACCAGAGGAACTGCACGTCTGCATCGGTCAGCGGCGCGCTGTTGGCGATTCCGCGGGCGACATAGCACCAGCCGTCGTGGCTGAGGCGCACGCCTTTGGGCTTGCCGGTCGTGCCGGACGTGTAGATCAGAGTCGCGATCTGATCCGGGGTGATCGCGGCGACGCGGTTCTTCACTGCATCCGGTTCGCCGGCGAGCAGTTCCTTTCCGAGTTGCTCGAGGTCGTCAAGGCTGATCACCCAGTCGCCATCGGTGGCGCCGTCAAAGACGACGACCTTGGCGACCTGCGGAATCTGCGATCGCTGTTCGCGCAGTTTTGCGACCTGCTCGTCGTCCTCGGCGAACACGACCACCGAAGCCGAGTCAGAGAGGATGTAGGCGACGTCTTCGGGGATAGTCGTCGGGTAGACGGTCGTAGTCGTCGCGCCCGCCGCATTGATCGCAAGGTCGGCGAGGATCCATTCGTGACGCGTGCCGGACATGATCGCAACGCATTGTTCCTGCTGGACGCCCAGCGCGATCAATCCAGCGGCATAGTCGGTGGCTCGCTCCCCGACTTCGCCCCAGGTCAGCGACTGCCAGTTCTCGCTGGCATCCGGATACTTCAGCGCGGGGCGGTTCTTTGAGACGTCTACGCGATTGAAGAAGAGTTCGGCGACGGACTTCGCGCGGCCGCTGAGCACAAGTTCCTCTTGAGGTGTCAGCGCGGCGGAGGTTTCGGTCTGAGCGGTGGCCGTGTCGGCGTTCATGGGATCCTCGGTGTTACGAATGAAGCAGGGTTGGCGATCGCCGAAATCTAGTCAAGCCGTACCCGATTCAAGGCAGTGCGCGCGGCGCGGTCGGGTAGGTTCGGCGGATATGGAAACACGAATGTTGATTGGCGGCGAATTGGTCGCCGGGGGCGGCGCGAATCTGGCCGTGGAGAACCCGTTCACCGAATCGACGCTGGCTGAGCTGCCGGTCGCCTCGCCCGAACAGACCGATGCCGCGATCGCCGCAGCCCGCGAGGCGCAGCTCGGCTGGGGCCGGACGCCGGCGGGCGAGCGCGGCGAGCTGCTCAAGCAAGTCGCTGCCGGACTGCGCGAGCGCACCGACGAGCTGGCCGAACTGATGACCCGCGAGGGCGGCAAGCCGCTGATCGAGAACAGGGACGAAGTGGGTTGGACGGCTGCGGCGTTTGACTACTACGCCGAGATCGGCCGCTCATCCGAGGGAACCGTGATCCCGCCGATCGAGTCGACTCAGCTCGCTCTGGTGCTGAAGGAACCACTCGGCGTGATCGCCTGCATCGTTCCCTGGAACTATCCGCTCCTGCTGCTTGCGTGGAAGCTCGCCCCGGCCCTGGCGGCCGGCAACACGGTGGTCGCAAAGCCGAGCGAACTGACGCCACTCTCGACACTCGCACTGGCGCCGCTGTTCGAGGACTTTCCGGCTGGCGTCGTGAACATCCTCGCCGGCGCGGGCGACGTCGGCCAGCGGCTCGTCTCCGACGAGCGCGTCGATGGCGTCGCCTTCACTGGCTCCGTCGCGACTGGAATCGCGATCAACGAGATCTGCGCCAAGCGCGTCGCGCGCGTGAACCTCGAGCTCGGCGGCAAGGACCCGTTCATTGTCTGCGCGGACGTGAAAGACGACATCGAGATAGCTGCGCGCGGCGGGGCGTGGGCCGCATATCTGAACTCCGGCCAGGTCTGCACAAGCGCCGAGCGCTTCTACGTGATGGATGAGATCTTCGACGACTACGTCGCGGCCTTCATCGACCACGCCGAATCGCTAACCCTGGGCGACCCGATGGCCAGCGACACCGACCTTGGCCCGATGGCGAGCGCGCCGCAGCGCCAGAAGGTGCTCGACCAGCTTGCCGCTGCCAGCGGCGCCGGCGCGGTTCTCGCCACGGGCGGCGAGGCCGGCGGCAGGCCCACCGGTCACTTCCTCACTCCCGCGGTCGTCACCGGCGCGGCGGCGGACACCGGGTTGCTGGCTGAAGAGACCTTTGGACCGGTCGCCCCGATCGTGCGCGTCAAATCGCTCGACGAGGCGATCGAGCTTGCCAACTCGACGCGCTTCGGCCTTGGAGCAAACGTCTACACCCGCGACCTGCGAACAGCGATGCGCTGCGTGCGCGAGATTCGCTCCGGCACCGTCTGGATCAACGACCCCCTGACCGACAACGACGCCGGTCCGTTCGGAGGGTTCAAGCAGTCGGGACTCGGCCGCGAACTCGGGCGCGAGGGATTGGAGGCATTCCAGGAAACCAAGCACGCACACATCGAGTCCGTGATCGAGCGCAAGGAGTGGTGGTACCCGTACTCGGAGTACAACCAGTAGCTCTGGCGCTAACCGACGATTTCGTAGCTCAGGTGCACGAAGTCATTGTCAAATCGCTGTTCCTCCAGAAGCTTGAGATCGAGCCGCAGGCCCGCTGGTAGCGCAGGCTTGCCGCCGCCAACACTGACTGGCACATAGGCGAGCTCAACCACGTCGACCAAGCCCGCGGCGAACGCACTCGCCGCGATTCCCGGTCCGCCGATCACCAGGTCGGCGTCTGAAGCGTCCTTCAGCCCTTGAACTAGCTGGACATCGAACTCCCGCTCAAGTCGCGTGCGCTCGGTCGTGACGGTCTCCAACGTGCGCGAGAAGACAAGCTTGTCCACGCCGCGCCAGATCTCCCCGAAGTCACGGATCACGTCCGGATCGTCGGCGCCGGTTCCCATCGCTTCCCAGACAGCCATCGTCTCGTAGAGGCCGCGCCCGTAGATCTGAGTCCCCAGGTCGCGGAAGCGGTCGTTGAAGAACTGATGGACCTCTTCGCTCGGCGCAGCGAACTGAAAACTGCCGTCGCCGTCCTCGATGTAGCCATCAAGCGAGCAGATGGCGGAGTAGATGAGCTTCCCCATGGCCAAGCAATATACGGTTGGCCGATGGCGAAGAAACCCAATCAGCTCTATTTCACCGAAGACGAATCGGCGCGCAGGTTGATCGCGGAGGACCCGATGGCGCTGTTGATCGGCTTCGCGCTCGATCAGCAGGTGACGGTCCAGAAGGCCTTCGACGGTCCGCGCGCGATCAAGGAGCGCGTTGGCTCGCTCGATCCGGCGGTGCTCGCAAACACGGATCTCGAACCGGCTTTTCGCGAGAAGCCGGCAATCCACCGCTACCCGGGAAATATGAGCAAACGCGTGAGCGCCTTGGCGGCGGCGATCGAGACCGACTACGGCGGCGACGCCTCGCAAGTTTGGAAGCGCGCCAAGGACGCGGACGAGCTGCGCAAGAACATCGAGGCGCTCCCGGGCTTCGGCGAGATGTCCGGAATCTCGCTGGCTTCCGTGCTCGCGAAGCGGTTCGGCGTCAAGCAGGCAGAGCCGCTGCTTCCAGGCCACCCGACGCTCGGTGAAGTCACGTCGATCGACGAGCTCAATGAGTACCAAGCAGCCAAGAAGCTCCACCGCAAGGAGTGGTACGCGACTTACGGCAAGGGAAAGAAGAGCTGACGCATGGCCGTCTACGACCGAATCTTCGCGAGCTTCTACGACCGCGGCCTGCAGGCCGCAGAGGAGGCCGGGCTTGCCCGCAGGAGACGGAGCCTTGTCGGCGCCGCCAGCGGTCGAGTTATCGAGATCGGCGCCGGTACCGGGCTGAACCTGGAGCACTATCCCGAGAATCTTGATCGCTTGGTGCTTACTGAGCCCAGCGAGCCAATGGCCTCACGGCTGTCCGAGCGCGTCGCCGCGAGCGACCGCAAAGCCGAAGTGGTTGTGGCTCCGGCGGAATCCCTCCCTTTTGACGACGGCGAATTCGACACCGCGGTCGCGACGCTCGTGTTCTGCACCGTCACTGACCCGGCCGCGGCGCTCGCCGAAGTGCGGCGGGTGCTTGCGCCCGGAGGCCGTCTTCTGCTGATCGAACACGTTCGCTCAGACGACCCGAGACGCGCACGCTGGCAGGACCGGCTCGAGGCGCCATGGCGAATCTTCGGCAACGGCTGCCACTGCAATCGCGACACGGAGTCGCTGGTCACGCGCGGTGGTTTAGAGTTCGAACGGCTCGAGCACGGAAAGCTCCCAAAGTCACCGCCGATCGTCAGGCCGCTGATCGAGGGACGGGCGATTTCCGTATAGTCGTTCAGAATGAACGGTCATCTGCGAATCTACGGATTCGAAGGCTCGCACCCGTGCGAGGCAGTGCGCGCCGCTGCCGCTTACAAGGGCGTCGAGTACGAGTTCACTGAAGTCCCGCCCGCGCTGCACCGGCTCGTGATGCCATTTATCGTCGGCGGACCTCGTGTTCCGGGCGCCAAGTGCGACGGACGCCGGATCCGCGGAACGACGGCAATCTTTCGCCTGTTCGATGAACTCGAGCCCGCGCGCAGATTGTTTCCCAGCGACCCAGAGTTGCGCGCGCGAGTGGAGGTGGCCGAGCAATGGGGCGAAGGCGAGATCCAGGACGTCGGGCGCCGGCTGGCCTGGGCTCACCTCTCGCGCAGTCCTGAGACGATCCGCGCGTGGGCGATGCGCGCCCAGCCGGGCATCGGCCGCACGGTGAAGCTGCACGGCGGACCGGTCCTCGCTCAGGTCGCCAAGTACGGCAACTCAGCGACAGACAAGCACGTGCGCGCCGACCTTGAGGCGTTGCCGGGCTTCCTCGACAAGATCGACGCGATGATCGCCGACGGGACGATCGGAGGGGATCAGCCAAACGCGGCCGATTTCCAAATCCTCTCGACCGTCGGAGTCTGGGCCAATCTTTCCGACCTCAGGGAACCGATTATGCAGCGCCCATGCGGAGCGGCGTCGGCGCGACTGTTTCCGGACTACGACGGCAGCATTCCCGGAGGCCTGTTGCCCGACGAGTGGTTTGAACCAGTGCGCTCCCGCCTACCCTCACCCGCATGACGACCCTTGTGACCGGAGCGGGAAGCGGCATCGGCCGGCGTCTCGCTGAACTAATCGCCGCACGCGGAGACGCGGTGATCGCCCTCGACGTCAAGTTTTCGCCGGAAGCACGCGTGGCGCTCGAATCGGCTGGCGCAGGCGTTCACTTCGAGGAGGTCGACGTGCGCGACGGCGATGCAGTGTCGGCGGCGGTCGAGGCCGGCGTGGCCGCGCTCGGCAAGCCGCGTCTCGCGGTCAATTGCGCCGGCGTTGTCGCAGCAACGCCGTTCGACGAGACCAGCGAGGCCGACTACCGGCGAGTCGTCGACATCAATCTCTACGGCTCGCGGAACGTCGCCGCCGCAACTCTGCCGCACCTGAGCGGCGGCGGTCACCTTGTGTTTGTCGCATCGCTGGCGGGGTTCGTCGCCAACTATGGCTATTCGGCCTACTGCGCCAGCAAGTTCGGCGTCGTCGGTCTGGCCGAAGTCCTACGGCTGGAGCAGAAGCGCAATGGCGTGCGCGTGTCGATCGTCGCCCCGCCGGAGGTCGTCACGCCGATGGTCGAGGAGGAACGCCGCAGCGGTTCGAAAATCACCGGCCAGATGAAGCAGTTCGCCGGCAGCATGGAACTCGAGCCGGCTGCCAGGGCGATCCTCAAGGGCATCGACTCGGGCAAGTTCATGATCGTGCCGAGCGCCAAGGCGCGTCAGACGTTGATGCTCCAGCGCTTTGCGCCGCGCCGCATCACCCAGGCAGTCAGCGACCGGCTGCTCGCGCACGCCCAGCGTTAGTCGTCGACCTGCGGTGCGGCGAAGCCCTGGTGCTTGCCGACCATCGCGCCGCGCCGGATCGCGTCAGTTCCGAAGCGTTCTTTCACGGCGTCAACCGTCGCGTCGAGCTCTGGGTGTCCGGGGCCGTCGAACGGCAGCTCGAGCTGCGCGCCGTCGTCGAGATTCGCCAGGGAGATTCCGATCAGCGTCACCCCCAGCTCATTCATCTGATCGAGCTCGCCGGCAAGTAGTTCGGTGAGAGCTTCGAGGAACTCTTGGGAGACAGTTGTCGGTGCCGGCAGCGTCTTGGAGCGCGTGATCCGCGAGAAGTCACCAAAGCGCACGCTGAGCACGACGGTTCGGGCGGAACGCCCACTGCGGCGCAAGCGCGGCGTCACGCGGTCGACCAGCGAGCCGATGATCGCCTCGAGTTCTGCGCGCGTGCGCGGTTGCTTGCGAATCGCGCGCTGGGCGCCGATTGACTTGCGGCGTTGACGCGGCGCAACCGCGCGAGGATCCCGGTTGTGTGCAAGTGCATGCAGGCGTGTCGCCTGGCTGGTTCCGAGGATCACAGCGAGTGTCTCCGGGTCCATCGCGGCGATATCGCCGACACGCTTCACGCCCCGCGCGCGCAACTTCTTCGACGTCACCCTGCCGACGCCCCAAATCGCCTCGATCGGCAGGGGATGCAGAAACGCAAGCTCAGCGTCCGGTTCGACGACCAGCAGCCCGTCGGGCTTTGCCGCGCCGCTCGCGACCTTCGCCAGGAATTTCGTGCGGGCGACGCCAATTGTGATCGCCAGTCCGGTCTGCTCGCGCACTGCCGCGCGGACCTTCTCGGCGATCCGCCTTGGCGATCCGTGAATGTGCTCCATCCCCGCGCCATCCATGAAGGCCTCGTCGATCGAGAGCTTCTCGACAGTCGGCGAGAACTCCTCGAGCACCGCCATCACTTCTTTGCTGGCCGCCGAATACGCATCCATTCGCGGACTCACCACCACTGCGTCAGGGCAGATCGAGCGCGCCTGCGAGAGATTCATCGGCGTCTTGACCCCGCGCGATTTGGCCTCGTAGCTTGCGGCGGTGACGATCCCTCCACCCACAAGTACCGGCTTTCCGCGCAGCGCGGGATCGTCGCGCTGTTCAACCGAGGCGAAGAACGCATCAAGGTCGGCGTGGAGGATCGTCGCTTTGTCAGAGGCCGGTATCGCCACGAACAGATGTTCGCAGCCGGGGCCGACGGTCAGGCGGCCGGGTTCTCCCACTCGCGGCCAAACCAGCGGCGAATCCGGTCTGCGCCGAACTCCGCCTTGTCTGCGCGGAATTCCGGCGACGGGCCAAGCAGCAGGCCCCGCTTCGTATCGCCGGAGAATGTGACGTCGACCTTGCCGATCGTGCCGTCGCCGAACTCGAGGTAACAGACTCCGTGGCCGTCGTAGGCGGCGTCGCTCGAATCTCCCCGAATTCTTGCCGCGATCTGTTCTGCCGCAACCCCCGCCTGCCCCTCCGCGAAGACTCCGGCGCGCGGAGTGCCGACGGCGGCCACGTCGCCGACGGCGTACACGCCCTCGTGCGGGGTCTCGAGCGTCAGGGGATCAACCGGAACCCACCCGTTCTCGCAGATTCCAGAATCGAGCAGCACCTGCGGCGCAACGTGCAACGGAACCCCGAGAAAGAGGTCGTATGCGAGTTCGTCGTCGTCGCGGGTGATCGCGACTTTCCGATCGGGGTCGAGCCGAGCGACCTCCGTGCGTGGCAGCCATTCGATGCCGCGGTCCGCGAACGCCTCGATCAGTGCATCCGAGGCTTCCGGCGACGGCGGGATCGGACGTGGGAAGTCGATCGCAAGGGTGATCGAGGAGGCTTCGCGCACGCCCTTCTTGACCAGATGATCGTGCATCAGCAGCGCCGCCTCGCTGGGTGCCGGCGGACACTTGAAGGGCGTCGAGAGCACCCCCACGAGCACTTTCCCGCCTGCGAAATCTTCGATCACCGGTTGCAACGCGAACGCTCCAGCGACTGTGTAGAACTCATGCTCGTCGGCGAGTCCCGGCGTGTAGTCCATGTCGTAATCCGCGCCAAGAGCGACGACGACCACGTCGGCCGAGAAGTCGCCGGCGCTCGTCTCCACCCGCCGCCCGCGCGGGTCGAACGCTGTGATCTCGGCCTGCACGAATTCGACCCCCGGCTTGACGATGTCGGCATAGCGATGGCGAACCGCATCCGCGCCTGCGCGGCCGAACATCACATCGAGCTTCGAGAAACCAAAGACGAAGCTCTCGTTCTTGTCGATCAAAGTGATCTCGACGTCGCCGGCGAACTGATCGGCCAGTCGAGAGGTGACTTCGAGCCCGCCGAACCCGGCGCCGAGTACGAGCACGTGCATGCGGTCGAGTCTATGCCCGCCGGTGCGTCGAACGGGCGAACGGCGCGGTAGATTGGCGCGATGCCAAAGGTTGAAGTCCACCCGCCCAGCGTTTCGGGTCCACGCCTGCTGGCGCCGACGTTCTCCGCTCCGGTGGCGATCGGCGCGTTGGCGCTCGGCGCGACGGCGATCGGTGCATTGGCGATCGGGCGTCTTACGATCGGCTCCGCTCGGGTAAAGAAGCTGCAGATCGACGAACTCGAGGTCGGCAAGTTGACGGTCGATCAGCTGATTCGCAGCGACCAATCCCCAGCCTGAAGTTTTTTTTGATCTCGATGTCGAAATACCGCCCGCTCGTTCGTCGTCCTTGACAAGAGCGCGAGACACCGCGCAAATCCCTTACCAAGGAGCCCAACCATGAAGTACGTCGTCTTTGTTCACGGAAGCGCCGCAACCGAAGGCGGTCAGATGCCGACCGAGGCGGAGCTCGCCGAAATGACCGAATTCAACGAACAGCTCGTCGAAGCTGGCGTGATGCTCGATGGCGAAGGCCTGCACCCGACGTCGCGCGGCGCGCGAATCGACTACAGCGAGGACAACGCGACGATCACCGACGGGCCGTTCACCGAGTCGAAGGAGATCGTCGCCGGCTTCTGGGTGCTGCAGGGCAAGTCGATCGACGAGATCAAGGAGTGGATGCGCAAGGCGCCGTTCCGCGAGGGCTCGATCGAGATTCGTCAGATCTTCCAGCCCGAGGATTTCGGCGAGGAGCTGACTCCCGAACTGCGCGCGCGCGAGGAAGAAATGCGTCGGCGCGTGGAGGAGCAGACTGCCTGAGCAACTCGTCTCGAACGCAGAGGTAGCGCGCACAGTCGATGCGGTCTGGCGCATCGAGGCCCCGCGAATGATCGCGGGGCTCGCGCGCTTCTGCGGCGGCGACATCAGCCGCGCCGAAGAGCTGGCGCAGGACGCGATCGTCGTCGCCCTGGAGACCTGGCCGATCGAGCGCGTGCCGCGGAATCCTGGCGCGTGGCTAATCACCACGGCAAAGAATCGCCAGATTGATCTGGCACGCCGTACACAGATCTTCCGGCGCAAGCGCGAGGAGATCGGCCGCGAGCTTCAGAGCAGCGGCGCGTATGTAGAGCAACCGAGCGAGGCCGGCGAGGCCGCGATCGACGACGACGTGTTGCGCTTGGTCTTTACGACGTGCCATCCGTCGCTGAGTCGCGATTCGCAGGTCGCGCTGACGCTGAGGATGCTCGGAGGACTCTCAACAGATGAAATCGCCCGCGCGCTACTGACCACCGAATCGACGGTCGGGCAGCGGATATCACGCGCCAAGCGCACGCTCGCCGATGCCGGATCGCCGTTCGAGGTTCCAGGCGAAGATGAGTTGGCGGACCGGCTCGCCGCGGTGCTTGGAGTGATCTACCTGATCTTCAACGAGGGCTACGCCGCGACCAGCGGGGACGACTGGATGCGACTCGACCTCTGCGAAGACGCGCTTCGCCTCGGGCGGCTGATGCAGGCGCAGCTGCCGGGCGAGCCCGAGGTGCATGGTCTGGCGGCTCTGATGGAGATTCAGGCCTCGCGCTCGCGGGCCAGGCGCGGCGAAGGCGGGAAGCCGGTGCTGCTGCTCGATCAGGACCGCTCGCTTTGGGACAGGACACTGATTCGGCGAGGGCTCACTGCGCTTGAGCGGGCACGATCGACTCCAGGTCGCAAGGGCACGTACACGCTCCAGGCCGAAATCGCCGCATGCCACGCGCGCGCAGCACGGGCCGACGAGACCGACTGGCGGCTGATCGCCGATCTCTACCGTGCGCTCGCGGCCCTGACCGGCTCGCCGATCGTCGAGGTCAATCGCGCCGTCGCTGTCGGAATGGCCGATGGCCCCGAGGCCGGACTCGATGTCCTCGAGCAGGTGGCGCAAGCGCCGGAGCTCGCGCACTATCACCTCTTTTTCAGCGTGCGCGCCGACCTCCTGGAGAAGGCTGGCCGCCGAACAGAGGCAATCAGTGACCTCTCGAAGGCTGCTTCGATGACCGACAACCTCCGTGAGCGGGAATTGCTTGAAGCACGCATCGCGGTCCTGTCGAGCGACGGCTGACGCGTCAGATAAGTCCCTTGACCCACTCGTAGATCACGTCACCGACGGTGATCACGAGTACCGGCCCGAGAATGATCAAGACGGTCCCAGCGACCACGTAGGCGAAGTCCTCCATGATCACGCCGACCGACAGGATCACAACTCCGAGCGCAGGCAACGTGTCGAGACCCGTGAAGGGCGGGGCAAGAAACGCGGCGAGTGAGCCGGCGAGCACGGCGACGCCGTAAGCAGTGTTGCTCCACCAATGACCGAACAGCCAACGCGCGCGGGGTTTAGAGAAGCGCTCGAGCCTGGTGGTCGTGCTGACCAATCCGTCAATGAACTTCGCGCCTGCACCGTCCTCGAAGGCAACGCCCCTCCACCGGGCAGGCACCCAGACCGAGCCGCGACCGAAGATCAGCTGCAGCGCTCCGATCATCGCGACAACCTCGAGTACATGCGTGATTCCGCCAGTGGGTATCGGAAGCGCCGGCAGGCCGAGCAAAATAATGAAGATCAGCGCGAATCCGCCGGAGCCGAGCGCGTCAACCAGACCGCCAATCGTCCGCTCGCCGTCTGAATCGCGCCATTCGCGCAACTGCTCGGAGGCCGGCTTGGGATCCATCCCACACAAGCTACCCGTCGGCCCAGCAGCTACCTTGGCAAACTTCATTGCAAGCCAAACGAATGGATTTCTCATCTATGCGCGTGTTTTGTACCCGTCTCGTTGTCGCAACGACTCTCTGCCTCGCGCTCTACAGCTCGGCCGCCGGCGCAGCGACGGTGACCAATGGGGGCTTTGAGGCCGGGACCACCGACGGCTGGACGAGCCTCACCACTCCGGGCGGAGTGTTTGACACCTACACCACAACATCTAAGCCGACTTACCCGGCGTCGACAGGCACCTACGCGGCCTACAGCGATCAGTTCGAAGGGTCCTACGGCGTCCTCTATCAGGACGTTTCGCTCGAGGCCGGCTTGAGCCACACATTGAGCCTCAATTACTGGGCGATCGGCAGCAACTGGAACCCGTACCCTTCCGGCGAGACCGACCTGACGGCGGTTCCAGCTCTCCAGCAGATGGGACGAATCGATGTCGTCAAGGCGAGCGCATCGCCGACAACCCTGAGCGCGGCCGACGTGCTCGCGACGGTCTACGCGCCCGAATCGACGAGCCCCGAGCTCGTTCCTTGGACGCCAGCATCGGTCGATCTGAGCGCCTTCGCCGGCCAGACGGTGCGCGTTCGCCTCGTCTTCTCCGTGATAGATGCACCCAACATCCTCGGGCTTGACGATGTCGCCGTCGCCAGCAAGGACACAACGTCGCCACTGCTCACCGCCTTCAGCACAACCGGCACCACGTATCGGCAGGGCGCCAAGAACGCCGGCTTCAAGACGAACTTCACTTCCAGCGAAGCCGGAACCGCTAAGACCACATTTGCCAAGCGCACCGTTGGGCGCAAGTCGGGTGCCAACTGCGTCAAAAAGACCACCAAGAACAGCGCTGCCAAGAAGTGCAACTACTGGGCCGCGCTCAAGGGGTCGCTCACCCGGCCGATCACCGCGGGTGCCAACACGATCCGCTTCACTGGCAAGCTGAACGGAAAGCAGCTCAAGGCCGGCAAATACAAGGCGACGATCCAAGTGACCGACGCAGCCGGAAACGCTGCGACGCCGGTGACGGTCAGGTTCACCGTCAAGCCGAAGAAGATCGCAAAGTGATCTCTCGAGAAGCTGCTGCCGGCTAGCGCCGCAGCAGCTTCTCGTTCTTCTTGATCACGTCCATGTAGCGAACCGGCATCGCGCGGGTGAGGATCGAAGTCGCCACCGCGTCGGGTCCGATCAGAATTCGCGCCTTGTTCTTGTCGACGCCCTGCTGAATCGTCTTGGCGGCCTTGTGGGGAGTGGTGATCGTGATCTTGTCGAACTCCTTCTCGAGCTCGCCGCGATCGGTGCGCCCGACATCGTCCTTGTGGAAGCGCGCGTTCCTGACGATGTTGGTCTTGATTCCGCCGGGGTGAACCGTGCAGACACGGATGTCGGTGTCGCGCAGCTCGTGGCGCAGCGATTCGGTGTATCCGCGCACCGCGTGCTTTGAGGCGCAGTACATACTCTGCGCGGGGAAGCCCATCAGCCCGAAGATGCTCGAGACGTTGACGATCGCGCCGTCGCCCTGTTCGAGCAGCAACGGCAGGTAGGCCCGGGTGCCGTTGACGACGCCCCAGAAGTTGACGTTCATCACCCATTCGTCGTCTTCGACGGCGGCCTCGGCGGCAAGCTGGCTGACGGTCACGCCGGCATTGTTGACAAACATGCCGAACTTCTCCGGCGCCCAGTCCTTGACCTCGGCGGCGAACGTCATGGTCGCCTGGCGATCGGAGACATCGAGCTTCCTGGCGAGCACCGGTGTCTTGATCGAATCGGCGGTCTCTTCGAGGGTCTCCTCGTTCCAGTCGCAGATCGCGACCGGGCAGCCCATCGAACTCATGCGCTGAGCGAGCGCGCGGCCGATTCCAGATCCGGCCCCGGTGATTACGCAGGTGCGCCCTGCGAGAAATGGCTTGGCTGACACGATCGATCCTCCGGCGGGTGAACTTGGGTCAAAGTGCGTGCCGGAATGTATCACCAAATGATGTAATGGTGCCGCTGCCCGCTGTACGTTGGCGTGATGAACCGAAACCTCAAGAAACTCCTGTTCGCGATCGTCGCGGTCGCGACGGCCGCCAGTCTCACCGCCTGCGGGAGCGAGGACCCGAAGACTTCTCGCGTCTCCGGCCAGTGGTCGCTCGCGGCCAGCGGCGAGGTTCCGGCCGCGACTTGGAAGATCACCCCGACGTGCGCGAGCGGGCCGTGCGACTTCAAGGTCGATTTCGGGCTCGGTCAGCCGAAGGTTACCTACAAGTACGACTCGGCAAGCGGTACCTACACGAACAAGAATTCAGACAGCACCGACTGCCTGCTGCCGGATGGCAAGACCGGAGCGAAGGACGGCATCACGGTCAGCAGCGTGAACGTCTTCACACCGACGGATGCCGAGAAGCAGAACGGCGCAGCAGTGGCGACCAGGGCGACCGTCAAATCGACGATGAAGACGACGACTTCTGCGTCCGCGAAGAAGGCCGGCTGCCCGAGCGGTGACTCGTCGCAATCGACGAGCCAAACGGCCACGCTCGCCGACAAGTAGTACCCGGCTCCGTTCAGTCCGCGTACAAGGCTGGCGGACCTTTAGCCCAGCGCCAGCGCACTCGGTATCTCACAGATTCGTCGTATGAAGTAATGACCACGCGATAGGTCCCTGCCTCAAGGGGCTCGGTGGTGCCAATCGAGTTGTCCCCGGGATTGTCATCGGGGCAGTGGTACACGCAGCCGAGAAAGATCGACGCGCCCGAACTCTTGTGAAGATCGATGTCGAGAGCCTGCTTCGAGTGGGTGAGAAAACGGATGTAACCCCGCCGAGGCAGATGCAACCGATAGATGTCCCACGGGTCATAGCCGTTCCATCCGACCATCCCGCCGACGGCGCGTCCCCGCCACCGGATGCCCGGGGCGTAGTCGTCTTTTCGCGCCTTCCGAGCTGCCAGCGCGTACGGCCGATTTGCCGCCGAGGAGGATTCGGCACCGACCAGGAACCGATAGCGACCGGTTTTTTCCGCCTTGAAGACCAGCCCCGGCTCCGGCCCTCCAAAATTCAATCCGCTACTGCGACCCGAAAGCGACTGACCTGGCCCAGCGGTCATCACCCCCAGAGTCCCACTCCCGTCACGGATTCCGAGCACGTAGTGCACTCCGCGCCTCAGTTTCCTTCCCCATAGGTCGTAGCGATGCGTCACTGAATTGACCGCCCCGTGTACTGACCACTTCCGAACCAGCTTTCCGGACCCGCGGGGCACAGACTGCGGCTTCCCAAGTCGGTAAAGAAAGTTCCCCGGCTTTTCTCCGTCCTGCGCGGCCACTCGGATCAGATACGTGGCACGCTCTCGCGTGTTGAAACTCTTGCTCGCACTGAACTCGGGCCAGCCCACCTTCGCGCAGGCAATTCCAGTCAGGCCGCCCATGTCAACGCGAAAGACATCGAAAACCGCATCGAACTCCTGGTTGACCCTTCCCTTCCGCGTGGTCGACGGAGCGTACTGCGGGATGTCGAGCCCGAATCGCATCCGATCTCCGGACCCTTCGAATGAAAACCACACTGAGGACGAAGTACTTGACGCGCACGAGGATTTCTCGGCCGGTTCGCTGGTCGCTCCGACCAGCGTTCCGGTCCTCAGCGATGTTCCGGTGAGCCTCCGGGCATCATCGCCCGAATCGTTGGGTACCGCCAATGCCGCAGGCTGGACACAACCAAGCGTTAGACCAAGGACCAATATGAACTGAGCGCAACGATGCATGCGTTCTCCCCGACGAGCAGTCTCTCTGCAAACCCACCGCGACGCTCCGTAGTTGCGCCTCGGCGACCGGCGATTCAGTCGATCAAACGCTGCCGCATGAAGCGGATGGCAACTCGCCACATCACGAGTGCAAAGAAGACCAACGCCGCAAGGCGCAACAGGTTGTTCGCCTCAAGGCCAAAGCAGGCGCTGCGCACGAGCACGACCAGTTGATAGAGCGGATTGAAGTTCGCGATCACCTGCGCCCAGTGCGGTAGCTGGCTGATCGGGAAGAACGTGCCGGCCACGAGAAACAGCGGCGTGATGCAGGTGGTCGTGACGTAGTTGAACTGATCGATCTTCTGCGCCTTGGCGGCGACCGCGATTCCGAATGAGGCGAACCCGAAGGCCGTCACAAAGCAGAAGAAGGGGATCAGCAGCATCGCCGGGACTGGGTCCAGGCCAAAGAAGAACGTGACGATGATCGGAAAGCTGCCGAAGATCGCCGAGCGCGTGGCGATCCAGAGCGCCTCGGCGGTGACGAGCTCCTCGATGTCTACCGGCGTGGCGAGGATCGCGTCGTAGGTGCGCTGGAAGTGATACTTCACGAACGTTCCGAACATCGCCGGCAGCGCGCTGGAGAAGATCACTGCCGTTGCGACCATTCCCGTGCCGACGAACTGCACGTAGGGAATCCCGTAGACCTCCCCGATCAGCGTCGAGCCAAGACCCAGACCGAACGCCAACAGATAGATCGTCGGGTCGAGCAGGCTGTTGAACGCCGTGCCCTTCCAGAAGGTGCGGAAGTTCGCCACCTCGCGGCTCATCACCGCACGAATCGCCGCCGGGTCAAACCGGCGGATGCGAATCGTGCGCCCGCCGGCCGTTACGACCTGGTCGCTCATTCTGCGTCCTCCCCTGTCAGCTTCACGAATACATCCTCGAGCGACGCGGCACGATCGACCGCGTGGTCGGGGATCAGTTCGCGCGGTGCCTGCTCGGCCGCCAGCACGGCGATCGCCGGTCCGGCGGCACGGACTGCGACACCGGCTGCATCGAACTTCTCGCGGTGCTCGTCCAGCTCATGCGGCGGACCGTAGATCTCCACCGTCCGCTCGCCCGCGTGCTCGCGGATCAACTCGCCCGGGCGCCCGCGGGCGATCACGGCGCCGGCGGTCATGACCGCCACTTCATCCGCCAGGCGCTCCGCCTCTTCGATGTAGTGGGTCGACATCAGCACGGTCGAACCTTCGCTGCGCAGGTTGCCGATCAACGTCCAGAGCTGCGTGCGAATCTGCGGGTCAAGACCAACGGTCGGCTCGTCGAGCAGGACGAGCTCGGGGTCATGGACGAGTCCGCGTGCAAGCAGCAGCCTGCGGCGCATCCCGCCAGAAAGCTCCGCGACCGAGTCCTTGCGACGATCGGTCAGCCGCGCGATCTCGAGCGCGCGGTCGATCGCGGCCGGCACATCGGCCGCACGATAGAGCCGCGCGAAGACCGCGAGGTTCTGCTCGACGGTCACATCGACGTCGAGGTTGTCGAGCTGCGGCACGACTCCCATGCGAGCGCGCGCCAACTTCGACTCGCGCGGCAACTTGTGGCCGAGGACTTCGATCGAGCCCGAGTCGGCGATCGACTGGCCGGTCAGCAGACGCATCGTCGTCGACTTGCCCGCGCCGTTGGGGCCGAGCAGCCCCAGGCAGATCCCTTCAGGAACCTCAAGATCCAGCCCGTTGACGGCGTGGATCTCGCCGAACGACTTGTGGACGTTGCTCAGTGCAATCGCGGGCATCGGGCGATTCAAGCAGGCTTCGCGGCGACCCCGATCCGTGCGCACTGCGGTGTAGGGTGCCGCAATGGCGCAGAGTCAACCGCCCACCGTCAAGGGAGTCCGACAGTCGCAGGAGATTCTTGACGCCGCACTGCGCTGCCTCGGCCGCGACGGATACTCCGCCACTTCGTTGGCGCGCGTCGCCGACGAGGCGGGCGTCAGCAAGCGGATGGTGCTCTATTACTTCGACTCTCGCGAAGAGCTCTTCGAACGGCTCGCGCAATCGATCGGCGATCGGCTGCTCGCCCAGCTCGAGGAGGCGATCTCCGGTATTCAAGGGCCAAGAGAAGTCGTGCACGCCGGCTTTGGCCGACTCTGGGATGCGATCACAGCCGACCGCGCGCTGCTGATCGCGTTGTTTGGCATCACGATCGAGTCGGTGACCGACGAGCGCCTCGCCGAAGCCGTCAGGACCTTCAAGGACCAGCTGCGCGAGCTGCTTCGCCGGCAGCTTGACGCCGCGCGCGCCAACGGAATGCGGATCGTCGTCGACGACGACATGGCGGTCACCGCGATGCTGACCGGGTTCCTCGGACTCGCTTTCGAGTGGCTCGAAACCGGCGACACGCCGGTGCTGCGCCAGACGATCGAGGGATACGAGCGAATGGTGGCCGGAATGGCCGCTCCCGCCTGATCCCGGCGAATGTGATGAATCTCACACAGCGGTAAACGTACCGACCGGTACGCTCGCCGCCATGAACTGGTTAGCGGCAGTCACAGCCCCCGTTGAGAGCGCCCCTGCAGCGGGCGCGGAGCTACAGCAGGTCGTGATCGGCGGCATCGCCGTCTCGATCTGGATGACGTTCGTTCTGGTGCTCGGGCTTCGCCACCGCGCCGGCACAAGCGATCTGCTCCAGCGAACCGGCGATGCGCTCGAGCGGCGCACCAAGCTGCCCGGTTGGGCAATCCTGCCGTATCTCGTGGCGATGCTCGCGCTCGCCCTCGCTGGCGTGGGATTTGTCTGGGACGTCTCGCTGCACCTGGACTCAGGCCGCGACGCGGGGCCGTTCGCCAACCCCTCGCACTACCTGCTGATCGTCGGGGTCGTTCTCTTCTTCACGGCCGGCTGGCTCGCCGTCGTGATGCCAAAGGGACACGCCGCCGGCGAGGCGGCAGTGCGCATCGGCCACGAGTGGTACGCGCCGGCCGGCGGAGTGGCGATGTTCGCCTGTGGGACGCTCGCGCTCGTCGGCTTTGCCGCGGACGACGTGTGGCACCGCCTCTTCGGACAGGACGTGACGCTCTGGGGTCCGACCCACCTGATGATGATCACCGGCGGCGTGCTGGTGCTCTTCAGCTCGTTCGTACTGATGCGCGAGGGCATGCGCACCAAGCGCACCCCGCGCACACGCGAGCAGCGCCGCGCCGACGCGGCGGCCGGAAAGCGCAAGAGCCCGGTCTCAATGATCAGCACCGCGTTGCTCCTGGGCGGCGCGCTGACCGGCATGACGCTCGCTTACCAACAGGAGTTCTCCTTCGGCTTTCCGCAGTTTCGTTTGCTCTACCACCCGATCCTGATCGCCTTCTCCTCCGCCCTCGTGCTGACCGCGGCGCGCACGCTCTACGGTCGCGGCGGCGCGCTGGTCGCGGCGGCCGGTGCGCTGTTCTTGAACGGACTGCTTTCGGCGATCGTCGTCTTCGGCTTTGGCGAACTGACCCTGCACTTCCCGCTCTACATCGCCGCGGCGCTGCTCGTCGAGGTGGCGGCGCTGATCGCGCTGCCACGCGGGCGCTACTGGTTTGCGGCCGTTTCGGCGCTGCTGATCGGCTCGCTCGGGACGCTCGCTGAATTCGGCTGGAGCCACGTTTGGATGCCGCTGCCGTGGCCCGCTCACCTCCTGCCCACCGCGATTACCGCCTCACTGCTCGCGGCCGGGTGCGGCGCGGTGCTTGGCAGCTTCTTCGGCACGACGCTGACCGCCCAGCCCGATAGCCGATTGCTGGGCCGCCGCGCAGCCTGGGCACCGATCGGCGCGATCGCGGTGTTCACCGTGATGATGGCGGCGATGATCCCGCAGAGCTCTCCCGCGGGCCTGACTGCCGCGGTGAAGCTTGATGAAGTGCGCAGCGAGCCGGGTCGCCTCGTCAACGCAACTGTCACCTACAGCGACAAGTCTTTCGGTGAGGGTGCCGATTGGTTCGAGGGCTTCGCCTGGCAGGGGGACGGCCACGCGATCACCGCCCCGATGCGGCGAGTCGCTCCCGGCGTGTGGACCACGAGCAAGCCGCTGCCGGTCGACGGAACCTGGAAGGCCGCCGTGCGCATGCACCGCGGCAACACGATGGGAGCGGTGCCGCTCTACGTGCCGGCCGACGCCGCGCTGAAGCTCCCCGCCGTGCCGGCACTCGAATCGTTCACGCGCCCGGTCACGATGGATCGCAAGCTGATGCAGCGCGAGCGCCGCGACGACGTCCCGGGCTACCTCTTCGCGCTCGGCAGCGCGATCGTCGCCCTGATCACGATCTCACTGATTCTGCTGCTCGGGTGGGCATTGCTGCGCGTCGCGCGCGGCGGACCGCTCTCGGCGCAGAGTGCGGCGGCGAAGCCGGCCGAAGGCCGATCACCCCTCGTCGGCGGCGCGGCCTAGCGGCCAGCGGGGATGTAGCGTCCACGCCATGACTGGGCGTGGGCGCTACAGAACTTTTGCGGCGATCGACCCGCCTGCTGTGCTCGCGGCAGAACTCGTTGCCTGGGCTCGCGACCAGCGCGCCGGTGCGCAGGCAATGCGGGTCCTCGCCGCAGACTCGCTGCATCTGACGCTGGCGTTTCTGGGAGAGCGCTCGGCCGCTGAAGTTGAGAGGATCGGCGAGTCATTGGCGATCGCCGCCGGTCATGCCGGTCGCGTTCACGAGCTCGTGGTCGGCGAGCCGCTCCTACTGCCACAACGCCGGCCGCGCGTGCTCGCTGCTTCGATCGACGATCCCGGCGGCGAACTCGCGGATCTCCACCACGCGATCGCTGAAGCACTGTCAATTGCAGTTGGGTGGGCCGAGCCACGCGCCTTTCGCCCGCACGTGACGCTCGCGCGCTTCGGCCGCGATGGGAGAGCGCCGCGCGAGCTCGGCCCGCTCCCGGCCGGCAATTTTGCCGCCGACGAGATCGTCCTCTACCGCTCGCACCTGGAGCAATCGGGGGCGCGCTACGAGGAGCTTGAGCGAATCGCTCTGCGCTGAGCGCCTAGCCGGTGTTGCGCAGTCCGCCGGCGATTCCATTGACGGCCAACAACGAGATGCGCCGCAGCAGCGGACTCTCGTCGGCGTCCGGCGACGCGCGCAGCTGGCCGAGCAGTTCGATCTGCACGTACGAGAGCGGATCGACATACGGATTGCGACGATTGATCGAGGCCTGCAGAATCGGCGAGGAGTCGAGCAGCCGCGAACCGCCGCGCAGCGAGGTCAGCTCGTTCGTGGTCAGTTCGAACTCGCGCTCGATCGTCTGCCAGATTCGCTCGCGCGCATCCGCGTTGTCCCACAGGTCGAAGTAGCGCCGGGCGATTGCGAAGTCGGCCTTGGCGCAGGCCATCTCCGCGTTGCTGATCAGCGCCTCGAAGAAGGGCCACTCGGCGGTCATGCGTGCAAGCTCCTCGCTCGAATAGCGCTCGCGCGCCGCGGCAAGAGCGCTCCCCAAGCCGTACCAGGCCGGAAGGATCACGCGAGCCTGCGTCCAGGAGAAGACCCACGGAATCGCTCGCAGGTCGGCGATCCCCGCGGCAGCGCTCCTCCGCGCGGGGCGCGAGCCGAGCTGGAGCTGCGAGATCTGATCGACCGGGGTGACGTTCATGAAGCATTCGACGAAGTCCGGGTCCTCGTAGACGAGCGCGCGGTAGGCGGCCGCTGAGGTCTCGGCCATCAAGTCGAGAATCGCGTCGGCGCGCTCGATCGTCTCGGCGGCCACCGCCGGCTGGCGCTGGGTCATCGAAACGAGCGTCGCCCCGGCAGCCAGTTCCAGTTCTCGGTGGGCGATCTCGGTGACCGCATACTTGGCCGCCATCACTTCGCCCTGTTCGGTCATCTTCAGCCGACCGTCAACCGCCCCCGGCGGCAGCGAGAGGATCGCGCGGCGGGTGGGACCGCCGCCACGGCCGACGACGCCGCCGCGGCCGTGGAAGAACAGCCACGAAACGTCGTGCGCGCGAAACACCTCGACCATTGCGAGTTGCGCGCGGTATGCGGCCCAGCTCGAAGCGACGTACCCGACATCCTTGTTGGAATCGGAGTAGCCGACCATCACTTCCTGCACGTCGTCCATTGCCGCGAGCGCACGTCGATAGCACGGCGTCTCGAGCAACACGGTCATGATCTCGGCCGAAGCCGCAAGGCTCGCGCCCGATTCGAACAATGGCGCGATCCGCAGTTCCGCCTCCGTTCCGCCGGCCCGGCTCATCGTCGATTCCTTCATCAGCAGCAGCACTTCGAGCACATCGGCCGCCTCCTCAACTCCGCTGATCACGTAGGTGAGCACGGCGCCGCGGTGGCGTCCTTCGATCGCGCGCTCGATCATCCGAAAAGTCTCGATCGTCTCGCGAGTCTGATCGCTGAATCCGCTGACGTCCTGCGGGATCAACGGCCGGTGATTCTCGATCTCACGCTCGAGCAGCGCACGGCGCTCCGCCTCGGGAAGCGCCCCATAGTCGTTCTCAATACCGAGCTCGGCGAGCACCTCGGCGAGGGCCGCGCGGTGACGCCTGGCGTGCTGGCGGATATCGACCTTCGCGAAATGAAATCCGAAGACCTCGACCTGCCGGATCACGTCATGGATGTCACCTCCGGCCGCGAGCTCGCCGCGATCGGCAAGCAGGACGTCGCGCACGGCGCGCAGGTCCGCCAGTAGCTCGCCGGCGTGCTCATAGCCGCCAGGATCGTCCGCGCGAGTCGCCTCGATGCGACGCGCGAGCAGAGTGAAAACGCGGCGATACGGCTCGCGCGGATTGCGTTCCTGGAGTTCGGCGGCGAGGTCCGGGAAGCGCCCAGCATTCTGCTCGAGCAACGGGGCCAGCTCGATCGCCCGGTGCCCCTGCTGCTCGGCGAACGACGCGCGCTCGGCCAGCAGCTCGACGCGAGCTTGGAGAAAATGCAGGCACTGGTCGCGCATCAGCTCCAGCGCCGCCACGGTCGTCTGCGGCGTGACGAATGGGTTTCCGTCGCGATCGCCGCCGATCCACGAGCCCATGCGCAGCACGCGAGGTACCTCCGCCGCACCGCTGTCGGATTCGGCGTCGGGGAATACTTCAGTTACGGCGGCTTCGAGGTCGCGATAGATCGCCGGCACGACATCACCGAGCGTCGAGTTGAAGTACGCGAGTCCCGAGCGGACTTCATCGAGCACGGTCGGAAACACCGCGCGCACCTCGTCCGACCCCCAAAGCTCGTGAATCGTCGCCGCCAGCCGGCGCCTGATGTCAACTTCGTCGTCAGCCAGCGCGGGGCGTTCGTCGAGGTCGCGCAGCAGGTGAAAGATTCGCGCCTGCTTGGCGATGATCGTGCGGCGACGCGCCTCCGTCGGGTGCGCCGTCATCACAAGATCGATCTTGACGTCGTTGAGCAGCTCGGCCAGTCGATCGGCCGATCCGGCGTACGTGGCGAGTTGCCCGACCGCCTCGCGAATCGATCCGGTACGCGGATTGGGCCTGGCGGCCGCTTCGCGCGCGCGCAGGCGCCGCACCCTGTCGTTGTCCTCGGCGAGGTTGATCAGCTGGAACCAGCGCGTCAACGAACGAACAAGCAGTTCGGTCATGCGCGGCGAGAGGCCGGACACAAGTTCCTGAAGCTCGAGCGGCGCGCTCAGGTCGTCGTCGCGGGACCGTTTCGCGAGCTCCACCGCCCTGCGGTGGAGGTCGATCGCCGATTCGCCCTCGCTGCTCTCGACGACCTCAGCGAGTACGTCGGTGAGTAGGCGGACATCGCGCTCGAAACCGCTGTCTGATTGTTCGCTGCTCATCGCGGGTGAGCTTGTCACACACGCGGTGGGCTCCGTGTATCCGATTGGAGAATCAGACAGCGGTGGTTTGCGCCGTACCGGTGGTGCGGCGCTTGACCTCTTCGCGCACGATCGGGGCCACTTTGGTGCCGAGCAGTTCGATCGACTTCATCGCGACGTCGTGCGGCATGCGCCCGACGCTGCCCTGCGCAAGGAAGCGGGTGTTGCCAAACAGCTCGTGCTCGCGCAGGATCTTTTCGGCAATAGCCTCGGGCTCGCCGAGCCAAGGGATGCCGTCGCCGGCGATGCGCTGGTCGAAGCCCGCGCGATCCATCGGCGGCCAGCCGCGCTCGCGGCCGATCTTGTTCATCATCCCCGAGTAGTACTCGTAGTAGTCGTCGGCCATGCTCGGCGACTCACTCACAAAGACGTGCGAGTTGATCGCCAGCGGCAGCGCGCCGTGGCCGGCCTGCTCGGAGGCCTGCCGGTAGATATCGACAAATGGCTTGAAGCGATCGGGAGTGCCGCCGATGATCGCGATCGTCAGCGGCAGTCCGAGCAGCCCTGCGCGCACGACGGATTCTGGCGATCCGCCGACCGCGATCCAGACCGGCAGCGGGTCCTGCAGGGCCCGCGGGAAGACGCCCCGGTTGTCGATGTCCGGACGGTGCTTGCCCTGCCAGGTGACGTACTCGTTCTCGCGCACGTTGAGCAGCAGCTCGAGGTGTTCAGTGAAGAGCTCGTCGTAGTCGTCGAGCGACTGTCCGAACAGCGGGAAGGTCTCAGTGAATGAGCCGCGCCCGGCCATGATCTCGGCGCGCCCGCCGCTGATCAGGTCGACCGTGGCGAACTCTTCGTAGACGCGCACGGGATCGGCGCTGCTGAGCACCGTGACGGCGCTGGTCAGGCGGATGTTCTTCGTGCGCGCGGCGATCGCTGCCAGTGCGACGGTCGGCGAAGAGACCGTGAAGTCCGGGCGGTGGTGTTCGCCCACGCCGAAGACGTCGAGCCCGACCTCGTCGGCGAGCACCGCCTCCTCGATCAGATTCTTCATCCGCTCCTGACCGCTGAAGAGGTAGTTGCCTTCGTAGTCGTAGCCGTTGTCGGCAAACGTCACAACACCAATCTCAAAGTGCTCGCTCATGCGCGCATCATAGCACAACCGGACTTTAGTCCGTTTGTGGCGGGGAGCGTGTTTACGCGAGATTTCTACCAACGGGCTGCCCAACGGGGCAGGCCGTCGGAGGAGAAGCCGCTTGCCAACGCATCGCTCGCCCTCAACTACCGTCCCAGCCATGCCGGTGCAAGCAGTGATATTCGACATGGACGGCGTGATCGTCGAGTCGGAACACCTCTGGGATCAAGCCCGCGAGGAGCTCGTCAAGGAGACCGGCGGTCGCTGGGGCGCAAACGCCCAGACCGCGATGATGGGCATGGCCTCGCACGAGTGGTCGGTCTACGTGCGCGACGTGCTGCGGGTGCCGCTGCCCGCCGAGGAGATCTCCGACCGAGTAGTCGCGCGCCTGAGCGAGCTCTATCGCGCTGAACTGCCACTGATCGACGGCGCCGCTCAGGCGCTGAAAGCTGCCGCGCAGGAGTGGCCTGTCGCAATCGCCTCCTCCAGCAACCGCGAGCTGATCGACCTGATCGCCGATCTCGCCGACATCGCCGGCCACCTCACCGCCACTGTCTCTTCAGAAGAAGCCGGCCGCGGCAAACCCGCGCCGGACGTCTTTCTGCACGCCGCGGAGGCGCTCAATGCCCCAGCAGAAGGATGCGTCGTGATCGAAGATTCAGCCAACGGCATCCGCGCCGGCGTCGCCGCCGGCATGCCGGTGATCGCCGCGCCGAACCGCGACTTCCCGCCACCGCTCGAAGTGCTCGACCTGGCGACGATCGTCGTCGACCGGGTGGCAGACGTAACTCCGGCGCTGATCGAGAAGGCGGGAAATCGATGACGCTCGAGTTCATGGAGCGCCCGTCCGACGGACCCGCCACCGGCGCACTCTTCCTGCACCACGGCCGCGGCTCCTGGGAGGGCGACCTGCTGCCGCTGGCGGATCTGTTCGATCCGCAGCGTCGTCTGCATGTGTTTGCGCCACGTGCGCCGCTCGTGCTCGAGGACGCCCCCGGATTCCACTGGTACACAGTCCCGCGCGTCGGCTATCCCGACCCGGCGACGTTCGCGGCCGCACGGTCCGCATTGGCAGCGTTTCACGATGACCAACTGGAGCGGATCGCAGTCGCCCCCGAGCGCGCGGTGCTCGGCGGCTTCTCGATGGGTGCGGTGATGAGCTACACGCTCGCGTTTTCGGCCGATCGCCCCGCCCCCGCCGGCGTGCTGGCGATGTCGGGCTTCATTCCGGTGCTCGACGACAACAGCTGGCAACCCGAATTCGCCGAGCGCACTCAGACACCGGTTTTCATCGGCCACGGCACGCACGACATGGTGATCGACTTCGGCTTCGCCGAGATCGCTCGATCCAAGCTCGAGAACGCCGGCCTTGCGCCGGAGTTCTTCGAGTTCGCTGGTGGCCACGAGATCCCGCCGCAGGAGATCGGACCCGTCGCCGATTGGCTCGCGCGCGCCCTACCGTGACGCCCGAGTTCAAGCTCAGTGTCCTCGACCAGACGCCGGTCCCCGAGGGCAGCAGCGGGGCCGACGCTCTGCGCAACACGATCGACCTCGCCAAGCACACCGAGGCGCTCGGCTACCACCGCTATTGGCTGGCCGAGCACCACGGCCTCTCGCTTGCCGGGCCGGCGCCGGAAGTCTTGATCGGACCGGTCGCCGAGAACACCGAGCGCATCCGGGTCGGGAGCGGCGGCGTGATGCTGCCGCACTACTCGCCGTTCAAGGTCGCCGAGGTCTTCAGCCTGCTCAGCGGGCTCTACCCGGGGCGGATCGACCTGGCGCTGGGCCGAGCAAGCGGCACCGACCCGATCACCCAGTTCGCCTTGCAGCGCGACCGTCGCCAGGCCGCGCCCGACGACTTCCCGCAGCAACTGCTCGAGCTGCTCGCCTACCTGCGTCGCGAGATGCCGGAGGATCACCCGTTTCACCGGCTGCAGGACGCGCTGCCAGGCGACGAACACCGGCCCGAGGTATGGCTGCTGGGTTCGTCGCCGCAGTCGGCGATCTGGGCTGCCCAGATGGGCCTGCCCTACTCCTTTGCCGACTTCATCAACAGCGATGGCGCTCCGATCGCGCACTCGTATCGCGCGAAGTTCGATCCGTCAGCCGAGCTCGCCGCCCCGCACTCGATGGTCGGGATCTGGACGCTCTGCGCGGAGACCACCGAGGAGGCGCGGCGCCTTGCCTCATCGATCCAGATGTCGATGATGATGCTGCGCCGCGGGTCGCCGATCAAGGTCCCGCCGGTTGAGCAGGCGCTGGCGTTTCTGAAGTCAGAGGGCCGCGAGCCCGGCGTCAGCCACTCACGGCGGATCGTCGTCGGCGACCCGCCGAGCGTGCGCGCACAGATTGAAGAAGTCGTCGAGGAATACCGCGCAGACGAAGCCGTGCTCGTGACGATCACGCACGATCACGACGCGCGCAAGCGTTCCTATGAGTTGGTGGCCGAAGAATTCGGCCTTGCGAGCTAGTACTCGCTGCGCTGGACGCGCGCGTAGGCCGCGCCCATCAGCACGATCAGCCAGATCGCAACGACGACCGCCGACATGCCCACGCTGAAGGCGGCGTCGGGACCCTCCCCGGGATCGCGGGAGGCGACAACGCTCGCGACGATCGGGAAGAAGGCGTTGCCCAGCGTCTCAGAGACGTATTCCATGATCGCGCCGGCGATCAGCAATCCGGCGAAGTTGAGCACCACAGCCACGGCGATGGCGACGCCGTTGGAGTTCAAGAACATCCCGATCGCGAGGCTAAGCACGCCGTACAGGAAGCCGGTCATCCACGCGCTGTAGAAGAGGTCGAAATACATCTCGCCGGTGGCTTCGCGCCCGCCCGCGATCAGCGAGGCGAGCAGGATCATCACGATCGCCGGGAGCGTCAGCGCGGCGACGGTCACGACGAGCGCGGGAACGCGCACAAACACCAGCTGCCAGCGCGGCCGGCCAGTCATCACCAAGTAACGCATGATGTTCTGGTCGACGTCGTAAGAACCGGCGAGCGCGCCGACCACGATCGCGGCCAGGACGACGCAGAACATCAACAGACCGGTGCCGTTGTCGATCGCGCCGTAGGCGGTCGCCTTGTCCGAGAAGATCGCCCAGAGCAGCACCCCGGCGCCGAAGAGGGCGACCCACGCCATCGCTCCCCAGAACGACCCCTTGCGTCCGATCTGCCGGCGGATCTCTGCCGGAATCAAGCTGATCACAGTGTCGCCTTCCCGTCCGCGGTGATCTCCAGGAAGCGCTGCTCGAGCGAGTCCTGAAGCGGATAGAGCGAAAGCACGCCGATCCCGGCGTCAAAAAGCGTTTTGCCCGTGAGCGCGAGCGTGTCGTCGTCGGCGCGATCGACGCCGAGCGTCAGTCCGCCGTGTTCGTCGGTCGCCAGGTTCTTGACGAATTGGGCGCCGTGGAGCAATGCGGCGCCGGCTTCGACGTCGGCGACTCGCACGTAGATCCGCTGGCTGCCGCCGCTGAGCAGTTCGTCGACCGAGCCGAAGGCGATCATCCGGCCCTCCTGGATGATCGCGATGTCGTCCGCCATCTTCTGGACTTCGCTGAGAATGTGGGAGGAGATGAAGACGCTGCGGCCCTCATCGACAAAGGACCGGATCAGGTCGCGGAATTCCGCCAAGCCAGCCGGGTCGAGGCCGTTGGTCGGCTCGTCGAGGATCAGCAGTTTGGGATCGTTGAGCAGCGCGCGAGCAACGCCCAGGCGCTGGCGCATGCCCAGCGAGTAGTTCTTCACCGGCTCGTCGGCCCGGTCGGCCAGGCGCACGCGCTCGAGCGAGCCCTGGATGCGGTCGTGCGCGCCGCCCGCGTAGTGGGCGGCCCAGACTTCGAGGTTCTGGCGGCCTGTGAGGTATGGGTAGAAGCGCGGCTCCTCCACGATGCCGCCGACCTCGGCGAGCGCCTTGTGCGTCTGGTGGGGAACGTCGTAGCCGCAGACCTCGATCTTGCCGGATGTTGCACGCGCGAGCCCGAGCATCATCCGGATCAGCGTGGTTTTGCCGCAGCCGTTGGGTCCGAGCCAGGCAAAACAGCGCCCTGCTGGGACCTCGACGGTGACGTCATCGACTGCTGTCAGCTGGCCGAAACGCTTGGTCACGCCTTCGAGCTTGATCACCTGGTCAGGCATTGCGGGGCACGATATCGGCGCGATCGGGCGCTCCATCCAGCACAATCTGCGCAATGGATCGCAAGCCGCCCTACACAGAAGGCATCGGACACCTCTCCGATCGGCAGTTCGACGAGCTGGTCGACTACAGCGAGGAGCTGGCCAAGTCGCACGGCACGACCGTCACGCCGGACGCGTTCGACCAATTGATCCAGGACGCGATCGACCGGCTGCCGGATGAGTTCCAGATGCACCTGGAAGCGGTGCCGGTGGTTGTCTCGGACCTCGGCAGGCAGCACCACGCCTACGGCCTCTACCAAGGCGATGGCGCCGGACGCGACAATTACCCTGACCGCATCATCATCTTTCGCGACACGTTGCTGCGCGACTTCGGCCATGACCTCGGACGCTTGACCGCTGAGGTCGAACGCACGCTGCGGCACGAATTGGCGCACCACCTCGGCTGGGACGAGGACGGCGTGGCGAGGCTCGGGCTCTGAGCTCAGCGCTTTCGCAGTGCATCGCCTTCGGCGTCGCTGCCGGGCTCTCGCCGATCCCGATCGTCGGCGTCGTGCTGATGCTCGGGACGCCGCGCGCGCGGGCCAACAGCCTCGCCTTTGCAGCCTCGTGGAGCGTCTGCATCTTCGCGCTCGGGGCCGTGGCGATCGCGATCTCCGGCGGCACCGACGCCACCGCCAGCGACGAGAGTGGCGGTCCGACGGTTTGGAAGATCGTCTTCGGCGTGCTGCTGGTGGGAATCGGCTTGCGCTACTGGCGCCGGCGCCCGCGCGGCGATGCTCAGGCCGATCCGCCCAACTGGATGGCGGCCGTCGACCGCTTCGACGCCGCTCGCGCCGCGGGTTTGGCGTTCGTGCTCTCGGTGCTCAACCCGAAGAATCTCGTGCTCGTGCTGAGCGCCGCGGCGGCGATCTCCGGGGCCGGAATCAGCAGCGAGGACGAGCTGCTGGTGCTGGCGATCTTCACTTTGATCGCGACCGGCGGAGTTGTGACGCCGATCGTCGTCTACCTGGCGATGGGCAAACGTTCCGAGCCGATCCTGGCGCGGCTGAAGAGGTGGATGATCACCAACAACTCACTGGTGATGGTCGTCATCTGCTTACTGCTAGGCATCTTCCTAATCGCCGAAGGCCTAGCCGGCCTCTAAAGCCAACTACGACAAAGATGCAGCTTTGACGTACGTCAAAGCTGCATCTTTGTCGTAGTCAGGAGCGTTTGCGGCGGATGGCGTTTATGCCGTCGCGCACTAGTGCGTGGCCGACTGATTCCCAGCCGGTCAGGTGTTTGCGCGGCTGCTTGCCCGCGGCCAAACGGTGCATCTGAATGTTGTTCCACCAGAGGTCGGCTGGCGGGTCGAGCAGCTTCACGCCGGTGCGGATCGGGCGAAAAGCGCTGGTGGTGTTCGCGTCGGCGATCAGCCGTCCCGGCAGATCCGGTTCAAGACAGACCGGCCGGCCGAGGCCAACCATGTCGATCCCTTCGCTCAGAGCCTCCTGCATCGCCTGCGCTGAGCGCAGGCCGCCGGTGACCATCAGAGGCATCTGGGTGATCGTGCGTGCGCGCTCGGCAAACTCCAAGAAGTAAGCCTCGCGCGCCTTTGTGCGCTCAGACTTCTTCTCTTCGGACTTGCGGTGCGCAGCGCCGACCATTGCCGGCTTTTCGTAGGTACCGCCGGAGACTTCGAGCAGATCGACCCCCTGGTCGCCGAGCGCTTCGATCACCTCGAGCGACTCGTCCTCAGAGAAGCCGCCACGCTGGAAGTCCGCGCTGTTGAGTTTGACCGAGAGGATCTTGTCGGGACCGACTGCAGCGCGCATCGCGGTGGCGAGTTCGAGCGCGAAGCGCCGCCGGCGCTCGGCGTCGCCGCCCCACTCGTCGTCGCGCTTGTTGACCAACGGGGAAAGGAACTGCGAAACGAGGTAGCCGTGCGCGCCGTGGAGTTGAACTCCGTCGAAGCCCGCATCGACGCAGACCTTCGAGGCCGTGGCGAAGCGCTCGATGATTTCGAGGATCTCCTCGTGAGTGAGCGCCTTCGGCGTTGGAAACGGTGCGCCGGGAATGTTCACCCTCACGGCGCTCGGCGCCACGAAACGCGTCGCCACACCGGCCAATGCCTGGCGCCCCGGGTGGTTGATCTGTGCGATCGCAGGCGCACCGGCGGACTTCGCCGCCGCGGCCCACTTGGCCAACTTCCCAAGGTCACGATCGTCTTCGATCACGACGTTGCGCGGCTCTCCCACGGAGCGGCGGTCGACCATGATGTTGCCGGTGATCAGCAGGCCGCTGCCTCCTCGCGCCCACCGGCTAAACAGCACGTTGAGCTCTTCCGTCGGCGAGTTGTGGCGGTCGCCGAGCTGCTCAGAGAGCGGGGCTTTGCCGATGCGGTTTGGGACGGTGATACCGCAAGGGAGTGTCAGCGGGCTGCCGAGCGTGACGGTCGGCGCCGAAGCTTCGATGGTGGCCATCGCGCGAATGTAACACCATTCGATGTAAAGGTCAAGCGCGACGATCGCCCGTCGCGCTTGCCCTATGCAAAATCAGATTCGAGCTGGATCAGATCGCGGCCGGCTGGGCGCCGCCCTTGACCTTCACGGAGCCTTCGAGTTCGTCCACCGAGAACGGGCCGACGGCCTCGCCCTCGACGATGTAGCGGTAGAGCGCGACGCCGAAGACTCCCCGCACCGCTCCGCTGACGACGCCGGCCACGACCAGGCCGACGATGCCGAGCAGCAGCAGTCCGCCGCCGGCCGCAGCCGCCGCAGTGCTGCCGGTCAAGAGGATGTATCCGCCGGCGGCGCCGACGGCAATCGCCACCAGCATCGCGATGCCGGTGACCGCACCGATCGCGATGTTGCCGGTGATCTGCTGACCCCACTTCTCGCGGAACATCGAAGAGGAGCGCTTGATCGCCGCCGCGGGTCCAAGGCCTTCGAAGGCCAGCACCGGCGCAATCAGGAAGGTGATCAGTGCCCAAATCGCCGCGCCAAGTCCGGCCGCGATCTGCCCGGCGATGCCGCCGCGATCGCGGATCAGGTTGAAAATCATCGAGACGATCAGCGCGACAGCCGCCCACTGGGCGATCACGCTGCGACGCTGGCGGGCGACGGCGATGCCGGCGCTTGTGTCAGCCGGCTGACCGCGAAACGCGAGGTCGGCGGCCGCCGCGAGAGCGACGTTGTAATAGATCACGGCGAACGAAGCGAGGTATCCGCCGACGACGATCAACAGCCCGCCGCCAACATACGCCGCATTGTTGTTCTCAGCCGCCTGAATCAGGATCGCGCCCGGCGCCACAAACAGCAGCGTCGCCAGCAGCGCGAATACGCCGCCGAGAATCGGAAGTTTTACGAGGCCGGGGTTCTCGCGCACGACGCCCCACGCCTTCTTGGTCAGTTGCCAGCCTTTTTTGATTCGTCCCATGGTCTGGAATCTATCGGCCAGACGGGCGGTCGGGATTAGCTTCTAGGGCGAGGGCAGATGCCGCTCGATGTACGGCATCAGCAGTGCGGTGACCTGCGCAGCGGCGTCTTCCGGCGAGCCGACCGGCAGGCCGGCGTGGCTGATGCCAAGACGCACCATCCCCTCGGCGAGGGTTCCGGCCGCCTCGGGGTCGGCATCGGGCCAGATCTCCAGCATCTTGGCCTTCAGTCGATTGCGGCCCAGCTCCACGACGGGCCCGCCGCGTGAGGTGAACAGCGAGAGCAGCTCGTCCGCACCGGGGTCTCGCACGACTATGTGGCGCACCATCGCGTCACTCGAGGCAAGATCGAGAAACCGCGCGAACCCTTGCAACAGGGCGCGCGAGGGGTCGTCGGCCGCGTCGTTGAACGCCTCCTCCACTTCGGTCAAGAAGCGATCGGCTGCGCGCAGTGCGAAAGCCTGGGCAAAGACGTCGCGCGAGCCGAACTCGTTGTAGAGCGTCTGGCGACTGACCCCGGCCTGCGTTGCAATCGCCGCCATCGAGATCTCCGACCACGGGGCGCTCTGCATCAATTCTCCGGCGGCGTCGAGCAGGCTCTCACGCAGCAGGTTGCGCGCCGCCGCGTGGTAGCCGGTGGTCTTGGTCGCAGGGGTCACGCGGTCAGCCGACCTCTGCGAAATCGATCTTGTCGCGAACGCCGCAGTCCGGGCAGTTCCAGTCGTCGGGGACGTCGTCCCACTTGGTGCCCGCCGGGAAGCCCTCGCGCGGGTTGCCTACTTCTTCGTCGTAGATGTAGCCGCACTCGGGACACTCGAACTTCGCCATTTCTTTCACGCTCCTGCGGTAGCCGTCTGCGGCGGTCCGCCCTGCGGCTGGCCACCCTCGCCGCCACCGTACCGCTTGATGATGCGGTCACGTTTGCGCGGAAGGATGTTCGCGCGGGTGATGTCGCCGCCGTAGTGCTCGAGGACGCGGTGGTCCATCACGCGACGCCAGACGGGCGGCACGAGGGCGACGACGATCATCGTCGCGTAGCCGCTGGGCAGCTCCGGCGCCTCTTCAAAGT
>JAEYBE010000027.1 GCA_023404495.1 Actinomycetes bacterium
TGGGCGCCGGCCGGCGAGACGGAATTGGGGTTGAAATCGGACTCGGCCTTCAGCTGCGCCGCCAGCAGCACCGGCTGGACGTTGTGCCGCTGGGCCGCGGCAACGATGGAACGGCGAAATGTCAGACGCGGAAGTCGCCGAGCGACAGGCTGGCCTTGAGCGCTTCGCCCTTTACGGCGATTTCTGCTCCGACGAACCGCTCGAAGAGCCGGAGTACACCAAGTCCGACCTCGATCAACTGGTCGAGTCCCGCTTGATGAGTCCCAAGGAAGCCGCTCGACTGCGTCCCAGCGCGCGCGACGACGAATAGCAACGCGCCAACGTTGGCGCGACGAGAAAAGCAATCGATTTTCGTCTGTAGGCTGGCCCAGAATCATGGCCACACCATCGAAAGCTGACACACTCCGCTGGCTCCTCGACAAGGAGGCCAACGGCGGAGTGAACGATCCGAACCTTCGCGGCGCATCGGTATTCGAGGCCGCCCAAAACGAAGGGTTCATCGACGGTCTAAACGACGCCGAAGGATTTGCCGCGACGATCTTCCAGCTTGAATCGGAAGGGCGTCTCTCCATCGATTACATCCTGCTTCGCACGGATCAGGGGCCGAGCGAGATTCGCTCTAAGCCGCTCTACCACCTACATCAGATCATGGGCATGTCGGTGACTGTGGAAGGCCAACAATGGCTCAGTGGTCTCGACGCTTCGAAACCCAAACAAGCAACGCGGACAGCCCCCGCGAGCGAGGACTTGCCGCGCTCGGTAATGGTCGTCCACGGCCGCAATGACCTCGCAAGAGAGGCAGTGTTCGAGTTCCTCAAAAAACTTGGCCTCAAGCCGCTGAGCTGGAACGACCTAGTTCGCGCCACAAGAAAGGCATCGCCGTACATCGGAGAAGTGCTGGACGTGGCGTTCGAGATCGCAGGCGCGTCCGTCGTGATCTTCACGCCCGACGACGAAGCGCGCCTGCGCCGGGAGCTTCAAGGCGACTCGGAACCGCCCCACGAAACAGACCTGACACCACAGGCGCGACCAAACGTGATCTACGAGGCCGGCATGGCGATGGCGACACTGCGAGACCGAACAATTTTCCTCAAGCTAGGGACGCTTCGCGAGTTCAGCGACACGCACGGCAGGCACGACGTGCGCGTCGGTGACGCACAGAAGGCGCTCGGCGACATGGCAGAGCGACTGGAAACGATCTTCGGAAAGCTCGATCGCGCCGAAGGCTGGGACGACTCGACAAAGCTCGAAGAGGCCATGAAGTTCACGACAGGCATCGACCCAGAAGCCGAGGCCGCTCAGGACGCCGACGCAGTTCAAGACCTAAACGACGACATGCGTCGGTGGCTCCGTGATCGCGACAAGCAACTTGAGATCGAGATGAAGACGATCTCCAACACCATGGGCAACAACTTCAACTCCGGCGCGCATGTCGCTCGGATCGCCGCCGTCAAGGCTCAGGCCCTCCACGAGTACCGCGACGAGCTCACGCGAAAGCGACGCGAATACCGAGAGCGTGTCCGTGGCCTTGAAAACCCGCCACGGTTCACCCTCGACGATGCCTCGCGGGCGATCCTCGCGAGCTGGCGCGCCGACGCTGACGTTCCAGGAGTCGGGACCACGCCAGTCGAAGATCCGACTGCCCACCCGGACGAACAGGCTTTGCTCGAGTTCGAGGAGCACGGCGACCCGTTGCCGAACGCCGAGTAGCTCGTCAAACGTCTGGCACCCACCTGATGCTCGGGCGGGTTCGAGTGAGCGGAGCAGTGCACTCCGGGCATTCGACGGTCTAGGTGGCCGAGGTTGGATTTGGCATCTCAATCGATACCTGCTTCGTGCAGACCGGACAGTCGAACGCCTCTATGTAGCCCGTGACGTGTGCGTTCGGGTCGATCTCCTCCGCGAGCCAATGGCTACGAACCTGATGGGTCACCGTGGCGATCGGGTCGTCGTCCTGCGGGATGATCGACAGGTCGGCGTCGTCCACCACGACGGCCCACATTCGTGGCAAGTTTGGACGCTTCAATCTCACATCGTCAAGGTGAATCTCTACACAGTCGGTGACCGTCAGGACCTCCGGATCGTGACTTCTCCAAGACGAGGGCGGTCACAGACCTCTTCCCTCCCAAAGGGCAGTCGCGGCTGGCGGAGCGGTGTGTTTCACTCCTCCTTGGACCGCTCCGCCGACCGGCCCCTGAGTCGATTCTCCGGCCTCCCGAGGCCATAGGCTCGGATCGTGCACTCAGCCTTGGACACAGCCAGACAGCAATGGGCGGCGGTTGCTAGCGGAATCGCAATCACTGGAATCTGCTCCATGTTCGCATACGTGGTGACCCCAGACGTAGACGGTGAGTATTTCCAGGCGGTCGCACAGGTTCTGCCGGTAATCCTCGTAGCCGCGATGGTGGAGTTTGGCGTTCAGATCGTCGCAATCCGAGCCGACCAAGCGGAACTCAGACGAATTCTGAGAGAACTCGACGCGATCGAGGTCGGTTTCACAGACTCCACTTCGCAAGTAGAACTTGATCGTCACGTCGAGGTGCGGTTGCGAGCAAAAGAGCTCAAAGATCAACTACCCCAAAGCCTGCGCCTCCTCAGAGGCACCTTCCGCCTCGTGTTCGTGTCCGTTGCGTTTGGGGTCGTTGTATCGCTGTTCGCGTTGGCAGCCAAGCGGTACTCAAGCTTTGAAGTGCTGCTCACTTCCGGGGCGGTGCTGTATTCCGGTCTCGCCCTCGTGAACCTGTTTGAACTTAGGTTCCCCAGCGAGGTCAAACGGTCCGTGGGTCCGAAATCGCGCGCGACAGGGGGTGCGGACAACGTGGCCAAACAAGCTGAGAACCCGAAGCCCGACACTTCCCCGACGGTTCGAGAGACCGAAGCTGCGGAGGATGCTTCAGAGGCGGAAGACGCCACTCTTCCGCCGCACGAATCCAGTCGTACGCGGATTCAAGACAACGACGGCCCCACCTGATCTAGCTGTGATTCGTGGCGCCCTGAGCAAGTTCTGGCAGCACGAACGCTCTACGTGGGCGTTCGGAAGTTCAGTCGTCATCTACAACGTGTTGGGCGTCGTGACCATCGCGTTCAGCCTCGGTGAGAATGCCGGACCGTCCTACTACTCAACGGTGGCGCAGGTGGTGCCCGTGTTCTTGATTGCTGTGCTGGTTGAGGTAGGGACCACGCTCTCCGTCTACATGAAGTGGAACACGGTTCTCGAGGAACAAGCGGACTTGCGACAGAGCGCAAGACGGCTAAACGCCAAGACCGAAGCGAGCGCGATCGGCGATTCTGTGGAGTCCAAGAAGCTCGTCGCCTCCACCCAAGCCGAGATCGACAGCAATCAAGCGAAGGCTGTCCGCCTGAGAGCCAAGCTAGATGACACCCTGAATCAGTTTGAGGTCATCGTCTTCAATACGTTTTTCTTCCTCGGGGTATCGGAGGTCGCATCATTGCTGGCCGTCGCTCAGAACTGGACAGGTGGTCTGATCTTCTACGTCGCGACGGCGCCTGTTCTGGCCGCTTTCCCGCAACTGTTCACACTTTTCTCTATCCGCTTCGACTTGGCGCGGGGATCTGATCCCGACCCAGAGGACTCCGATCCGGAAGCACCGGCCAACACCTAGCCAGAGCCGCCACAAGACCGTTTGAGCCGCCTCGACGCCTCTCCGCTTGCGACACCTGGCGCCGCTGCAACGCCAACCCTAAACGCGGGATGATGCGGCTGCCGCACTCAAGAAGTGATGTCGATCAACTTCCCGCGAAACGGGTTGTTGCGTTTGGGTTTCTTCGGCTTCTCCTCGCTGGGCACGAGTCCAGCCTAAGCCCCGCCCCCGCGCCCGCATCCGTCACCGCACCAACGCCGCCTCCGC
>JAEYBE010000049.1 GCA_023404495.1 Actinomycetes bacterium
GTAGTCGCGGTAGTCGTCGGAGATCAGCGGCATCTTGCCCCGGATCCTTTCAGAAGCTGACGACGTGGCCGTCCTGGAAGCCGTCGATCTTCAGGATCTCTTCGATCAACGCCTTTGGCGGTTCAGTAGTGGAAGTGATCGCAAGCACCGCTGGCCCACCATCGCTGGCACTAATCACCGCGTTGTCGATGTTCACGCCCTGCTCGCCGAACAGCGTTCCGACCTTTCCCAGCATGCCCGGACGGTCTTCGTAACGGAAGAACGAAATGTGGTCCGCGAAATCAAGGTTGAAATCCTGGCCATAGACAAGCACCAGACGCGGGTTGTTCTTGGGGCCGATCCCGGTGCCGCCGACGACAATCTCGTCGCCATTGCTGCGCACGGTCACCTTGATCAGTTCGGTGAAGTCCTCAGACACGTTGGTCGAAGTCTCGGTGACTTTGATCCCGCGCTCCTCGGCAAGCGCCGGCGCATTCACAAGATTGACGCTCTCCTCGGTGTGACCCTGGAGGATCCCTCGCAGCGCCGCCACGGTGAGCAACCGCGTGTCGAAGTTGGCGAGCTTGCCCTGGTAGTCGATCTCGATCGAATCGACCGCCAGTGTCTCGGCCAGCGAGATCGCCAGGCGTCCAAGGCGCTCACCAAGCGGGATGAACGGCGCGAGGATCTTCATGTCCTCCGTGCCGACCTTCGGAATATTCACCGCGTTTGAGACCATCTCGCCGCTGAGCGCAGCGTCGATCTGCTCGGCGGTCTGAACGCCAGCGCGGTCCTGGGCCTCAGTCGTCGAAGCACCGAGGTGCGGCGTCACCACAACGTTGTCGAGTGCAAACAGCGGCGACTCGGTCATCGGCTCGCTGGCGAACACGTCAAGGCCCGCGCCGCCGAGCTTGCCCGACTGCAGCGCGTCAAGCAGCGCGTCGTAATCGACCAGACCGCCACGAGCGACATTCAGGAACCGCGCGCCGTCCTTCATCGAGGCGAAGCGCTCGGCGTTCATGAATCCCTTGGTCTCAGGCGTGTTGGGAAGGTGGATCGTCAGGAAGTCGGCCGCTGCCAGCACTTCGGCTTCGTTGGCGGCCTTTTCCACGCCCAGTTCGGCGTAGCGCTCGGCCGAGACAAACGGGTCGTAGGCGATCACGTTCATCTGGAAGCCCTTGGCGCGGGCGGCCACCAGCTGGCCGATCCGGCCGAAACCGAGCACGCCCAGCGTCTTCTCGTAGACCTCCACCCCGCCGTACTTGCTGCGTGCCCACTCGCCGCCCTTCAACGCGGCGTCGGCCTGCGGCACGTTGCGCGCGACGGCCATCAGCAGCGCGAGCGTGTGCTCAGCGGCGGTGACGATATTGCTCTCGGGTGCGTTGGCGACGATGATCCCGCGCTTGGTCGCAGCCGGGACGTCGATGTTGTCCACTCCAACGCCGGCGCGACCGATCACCTTGAGGTTCTCGGCCTTCTCGATCAGCGGCGCGTCGACCTGCGTGGCTGAGCGCACGAGCAGCGCGTCAAATTCTCCGATTCGCTCGTCGAGCTGTGAATCGTCCCAGTCAACGCCGAGAGTGACGTCGTACTTGGACTGCAGCAGCTCGACGCCGGCGTCGGCGATCTTTTCCTTGACCAGAACTTTGGGCGTCATTGGCGGAGAGATTAGCGGCGACCCAAATCGCCGAAAAACTCCCTGCTGAGCAGCCCTTGGCTAGTTGTGACGGCGGTAAAGGCGCGTCGTCAGGGGCACGAATATGGCTATCAGCACTGCGCCCTCGACCAGCGGTAGCACCAGCTCGCTGGCCTCCAACCCTCCCCCGAGCAGCCCGCGAACGGCGGTCGTGAGGTGGCTGATCGGGTTGATCCCGACGAACCACTCGAGGATCGAAGGCAGCGTGTCCGGCTGCACAAAGATGTTGCTGATGAAAAGCAGCGGGAAGAGGCACATGAACCCGGTGTTCATGACCGCGGTCGGCGAGCGGAAGACCAGTCCGAGCGTCGTGAACACCCAGCTGAGAGCGAAGGCGAAGTAGATCACCAGCAGAAAGCCGCCGACCAATCCGAGGATCCCGCCGCCGAGCGAATAGCCCATGATGAAGCCGGTTACCAGCGTGACGGTCCCGGTGACCACGTAGCGCACAGAGTCGCCGGCCGACGCGCCCACAAGCGGGGCAGGACTCCAAATCGGCAGCGTGCGTACGCGGTCGACGACGCCCTTGGTGAGGTCGGTGTTGAGCGTCACGCCCGAATAGACCGTTGAGAAGAGCAGTGTCTGCACGAGCATGCCGGGCAGCAGGAACTGCAGATACTCGCTCGTTGAGCCGTCGATCGCGCCTCCGAACAGGTACGTGAACATCACGAGGAACAGCACCGGTGTCATCGTCGCGTCGATCAGCTGCTCGGGAACGTGCTTGATCTTCAGGACCGAACGCCAAGCGAAGCCCAGCGTCGCGGTGAGCGCGCCGGCCGGCTTTGGCCGCTCTGTGAAGAGCAGCGTGTCACGCACGTTCAGCTCGCCGACTGCCTCGTCGCTCATCATTCGCCCTCCCCCTCGTCGGTTGGCAATGGCTTCCCGGTGAGCGCGAGGAAGACTTCGTCCATCGTCGGCTCGCCCAACGAGAAGTCAGCGATCGGGTGCTCGCGCTTGTGAAGCATCGAGACAAGTTCGACCGCGTGGCCTGCGTCGTCGACCGCAATCGTCAGTGCGGTCTGATCGGTCACTTCGATCGCCTGGGTGATGCCGGCATCGCGGAAGATCGTCTCGCCGTCGGCGCGGTGCTCTTCGCTGTGGAATGTCAGATGCAGCACGCTGCCCGCCACCTGTCGCTTGAGCTCGATCGGCGTGCCTTCGGCGATCACGCGGCCGTGGTCGATCACGGCAATGCGGTCGGCCAGCTGATCGGCCTCGTCGAGGTACTGGGTGCACAGCAGCACTGTCGTCCCCTCGCCGACAAGTGCGCGCACGATGTCCCAGACCTGCGTGCGCGAGCGCGGGTCGAGGCCGGTGGTCGGCTCGTCGAGAAACAGCAGCTCGGGCGTGATCACGATGCTCGCCGCAATGTCGAGCCGGCGGCGCATGCCGCCCGAGTAGTTCTTCGTGAGCTTTCCTGCTGCTTCGGCCAGGCCAAATCCTTCGAGAAGTTGATCGGCTCTGTCGGCCGCGCCTGCCCGTCCGAGCCCAAGCAACTTGCCGAGCAGAATCAGATTCTCGCGGCCGGTCAGTTCTTCGTCGACCGAGGCGATCTGGCCGGTGAGCGAAATCCGGCGACGGACCTTGTCGGGATCCTTCGTGACATCGACCCCGAGCACTTCTGCGGAGCCTTCATCAGGACGCAGGAGGGTCGCGAGCATCTTGATCGTCGTCGTCTTGCCGGCGCCGTTGGGGCCGAGCACTCCGTAGACGGTTCCGCGAGCGACTTCGAGATCGACGCCGTCAACGGCGCGTTTCTCGCCAAAAGTCTTGACGAGACCGTGAGCGTTGATGGCCAAGCTTGAGCGAGCTTCAGACATGGCGGCCGATGCTAACGGCTGCCTCGGAAATCACTCCCAGTTGAGTTCGCGGTGGAAATCGAACGAAGAGTTGGAATCGTCGTAGATGACCGCCAGCACGATCAACGCGATCCAGGCAAGCAACGCCAGCACCGAAAGGATGATCCCGGCGACCCCGGTCCAGAGTCCTGCGACTGCGAGATCGCGCTGCTGCACGGCGCGACCCTTGTCGACGTCGTCCTTGCCCTTGTGCCCGAGGACCGCACCGACGACCGAGGCGATGCCGGTGATCGGCGAGAGCAGCCCCGCGGTGAAGATCAGGACGGCCAGCGAGAGTGATGAGGTGATGATGCTTGCGACCGCGTAGCCATTGGTCGGCTGCGGCGGGTGCGGGGCCTGCGGGTAGTAGCCGTACTGGCCGGGCGGTGGCGGTGGTGGCTGATGCTGCCCGTGCGGCGGGACGAACTGCGGCGGGGGCGCCTCGGGTCCGGGTTGCTCGGGTGTCGGGGCGGGATTCTCCGGCGGCTGATCACTCATCGCCTCAATCTAACGCGCCCAGGCGGTTTCAAACCCCTTAACCGCCAAACCTCCGCCCGATTGGGCGAAGGTTTGGCAAGTCAAGCGCTTGATTGCGGGACTCAGCCCTGCGGGCCTAACCCTTGTCGAACTTCGTGTCAATCCAGTCCATGCCGTCGCGCAGCTCCGCGCCGACCTTCTCGATCGCGTGGTTTGCGTGCTCTTCACGCAGGCGGGTGAAGTTCTCCTTGCCCGACTTGTTCTCAGCGATGAACTCGCGTGCGAAGTCGCCCGACTGGATCTCGGCGAGGATCTCCTTCATCGCGGCGCGGCTCTGCTCGTTGATCACGCGCTTGCCGCGGGTCAGGTCGCCGTACTCGGCGGTGTTGGAGATTGAGTACTCCATGCCGGCGACGCCCTTCTCGTACAGAAGGTCCGCGATCAGCTTGAGCTCGTGCAGGCATTCGAAGTAGGCCAGCTGCGGTGAGTAGCCGGCTTCCGTCAGCGTCTCAAAGCCGGCAATCACCAGCTCGGTGGCGCCGCCGCAGAGGACTGCCTGCTCGCCAAAGAGGTCGGTCTCGGTCTCGTCCTTGAAGGTCGTCTCGATCACGCCGCCGCGGGTGCAGCCGATGCCGCGCGCGTAGGCCAGCGCGATGTCGCGGGCGTCGCCAGTTGCGTCCTGCTCGATCGCGACGAGGCCGGGGACTCCCCCGCCCTCTTCAAACTGCGAGCGCACGAGGTGGCCGGGGCCCTTCGGGGCGACCAGCGCGACGTTGATCGAGGAATCGGGCTTGATCTGGTCATACAGAATCGAGAACCCGTGAGCAAAGAGGAGTGTGTTGCCCGGCGCGATGCCGTCCTTGATGTCGCTCTCCCAGATCTCGCCCTGCATCTCGTCGGGGAGCAGAATCATCACGACGTCACCAAGCGAAGCGGCTTCGGCCACGTCGACGACCTTGAGGCCGGCGCCTTCAGCCTGCGCAACCTTGTTCGACGTCGGACGGAGCCCAACCACGACGTCTACCCCAGAATCCTTGAGGTTCAGAGCGTGTGCGTGGCCCTGCGAACCGAATCCGAGGATGGCGACGGTCTTGCCGTCGAGCTTGCTGAGGTCTGCATCGTTGTCGTAAATCATGCGGGCGAGGGTATCGGACGTCATATCCCCAGGCTTCTAGTATCCGCCGCGTCCGATCAGCCCCCGCAAGGAGCAGTTTTGCCAGTCGAATGGACCAACGCCGGCGAGCAGTACGGCGACATCAAGTACGAGCTTCACCAAGGCATCGCGAAGATCACGATCAACCGGCCGGAGGTGCGCAACGCCTTTCGTCCGCAGACGCTTTTTGAGCTCTCAGACGCCTTCAACCGCGCGCAGAACGACACTTCGGTCGGCGTAATCGTCCTGACCGGCGAGGGCCCTGACGCCTTCTGCTCCGGTGGCGACCAGCGCATCCGTGGCGATGACGGCTACATCGGCGACGACGAGGTCGCAAAGCAGGGCGTCGGCCGCCTCAACGTGCTCGATCTGCAGATCCAGATTCGTCGCTGCCCCAAGCCGGTCGTGGCCAGCATCGCCGGCTACGCGATCGGCGGCGGGCACGTGCTGCACATCGTCTGCGACCTATCGATCGCGGCCGACAACGCTCGCTTCGGGCAGACCGGTCCCAAGGTCGGATCCTTTGACGGCGGCTTCGGCGCTGGCTACCTCGGTGCGATCGTCGGCCAGAAAAAGGCGAAGGAGATCTGGTTCCTGTGCCGCCAGTACGACGCCCAGGAAGCTCTCGACATGGGCCTCGTGAACACCGTCGTGCCGCTGGACCAGTTGGAGGACGAGACAGTCAAATGGTGCAAGGAGATGCTCGCGCTCTCGCCGCTGGCACTGCGGATGCTCAAGGCGTCCTTCAACGCGGCGACCGACGGCATGGCCGGTGTCCAGCAGCTCGCTGGCGACGCCACGTTGCTCTTCTACATGAGCGATGAGGCCCAGGAGGGCCGCGACGCCTACGTTCAGAAGCGCACGCCGGACTTCACCAAGTTCCCCAAGCGTCCCTAGCTACATGGGCGCCCTCGACGTCTGGATCAAGGCCGCACGGCCACGTACACTGCCCGCCGCGCTCGCGCCGGTGGCTGTCGGAACCTGCCTTGCCGCGGGTCCGGCGAACACGTTCAAGCCGCTCGTGTTGCTGGCGACGATCGTCGGCGCGCTGTTCATCCAGATCGGGACGAACCTCTCCAACGACTACTCCGACGCCCGGCGCGGCGCGGACACCGAAGATCGCCTTGGGCCCGTTCGCGTGACGGCCGGCGGCCTCGTGCCGCCGAGCTACGTGCTCTACGCCACGTGGATCGCGTTCGGCATCGCCGCGCTGGCCGGTGTCTACCTCGTGATCGAGGCTGGCTGGGAGCTGATCCTGATCGGTGCCGCATCGATCATCGCCGGGGTGCTCTACACCGGCGGCCCGCGCCCCTACGGCTACGTGGGGCTTGGCGAAATCTTCGTCTTCCTCTTCTTCGGTGTGGTCGCGGTCACCGGCTCGTATTTCGTCCAGACCACCGAGTTTGCTTGGGAGGCAGTCGCGCTGTCGGTTCCGGTCGGCCTGCTCGCGTGCGCGGTGCTGATGGTCAACAACACGCGCGACATGGACACCGACCGCCGCGCCGGCAAGAACACGTTGGCCGTTCGGCTCGGCCGCCAGCGGATGCGCACGGTTTACAGCCTCACGCTGATTATCTCGTTCGTCCTCGTGCCGGTCATATGGCTGATTACGGGGCTCACGCCGTGGATCAACCTCGCGCTTCTGGCATTCCCGTTGGTCCCGCCCCTGGCCCGCACGATCCGCGAGCGCACCGACGGAGCAGCGTTGAACAAGGCACTTGGAGACACTGCGCGCCTTGAGCTGGTCTTCTGCGTGTTGCTCTCGGTCGGCCTGCTGCTGACCTGACGGTTCCAATCCTTTTACGCTTGACCTATGAAGATCGACCGGGTTGAGCTGTTTGCCATCCGCCTTCCCCTCCGTGTGCCGTTTCATTCGGCGCAAGCCAGCACGGACGTGCGCGATCTTGGGGTGCTCAGGCTGACCGACGAAGAGGGCCAGATCGGCCTCGGCGAGATCACCCCCTACCCGGACCCAGGCGCGCCGCCGCTGAGCGATCTGATCGCGGCCTTTGAGAGCGGCGCGCGCGACCAGCTGCTCGAAACCGAGATCTTCGACCGCGGACTGACGCTTGAGAACAAACTCCCGTCGGCCGTCGAGTGTGCGATCGACGTCGCCCTGCTCGACCTGTTGGCGCGCCGCGAGGGGATCCGCGTCGCCGACCTGATCGGCACGGACGTGCAGGAGCAGGTCGCAGTCAACGCCACGATCAGCGCGCAGGACCCGAGCGACGTCGCTTCGCTGGCACGAGAAGCCGTATCTGCCGGCTTCTCCACGCTCAAGCTGAAGGTCGGCTTCTCGGACCTGGACGCCGACCGGCTCGCCGCATTGCGCGAGGAGGTTGGCATGCAGACGATGCTGCGCCTTGATGTCAACGGCGGCTGGTACACGAGTGAGGCGATCGAGAAGATCAACGAGTTCGCCGAGTTCGGGCTCGAGCTGGTGGAGCAGCCGGTTGCGCCAGACGACCTCGCCTCAATGCACCGCGTGCGCGACGCGACCCTGGTGCCGATCGTCGCCGACGAAGGCGTGCGCACCGTCGAGGACCTCGATCTGCATGTGGCCAACGGCGCCTGCGACGGCGTTGCGATCAAGCTCGCGCAGGTCAGCGGGATCACGGCCGCGTCGGTGTTGGCAGCCAACGCCGCGAAGGCCGGCCTGCTGACGTTTGTGACCAGCACACTCGATGGACCGATCGGTTTGGCGGCCGGCCTGCACTTCGCTGCGGCGCGATCGGACTTCACGCTGGCCAACGGGCTGGCGACCGGCGCGCTGTTTGACGAGAGCTACGCGTTCGGTCTGCCCGAAGTCTCAGACGGCGCGCTGACTCTCAGCGACTCACCGGGACTTGGCATCGAGCTCGACGAAGACGCTCTGGTCGATCTCTCGATCGGCTAGATCGCGTCCAGAAACTCCACCGCGGCAGCGACCGTGGCCGCCGGCTCGGAAATGTGCGCCGCGTGCCCGGCTCCTTCGATGCGCACGTGCTGCGCGCTGGTGAGCAGCGCCGCCATCTTGACCGCGTGCCGGTCGTAGGTTTCGTCTTCGGCGCCGGTGATCAGCAGCACCGGAACCTCGATCGAGGCAAGTCGATCCCACATCGGCTCATACGAGGCCTGCCCGATCCCGCGCAGCGCGGCGGCCAGAGCGGCTGGATCCTGCGCGAGGCGCACCGGTCGTTGCTTATCGCGAACCTCAGGCGACTGCTCGCCGAGCGCCGGGATCGCCTCCCAGTAGCCGACGAACTCCTCGATCGTGCCGTTCTCCAAGCGTTTGCTCAGCGCGTAATCCCTACTGCGCCGCTCTGCACGGGCGAGCGGGTCGGCGATCCCCGGCGCGCCGCTCTCGATGATCAGCGCGCGCACGAGTTCGGGGCGCTCGAGCGCGAGGTCGAAGGCCACGCGGGCGCCTTGTGAGTAGCCCCAGACGACAGCCGGAGCACCAATTTCTGTCGCGGCGGCGGCAACGATCTCGCGCGCGAGTTCAGGGCTCGGGTCGCCGAGGCTCAGCCCCGTCTGACCGTGCCCCGGAAGCTCCGGCGCAGCCACCGCGACGTCGCCCGGCAGCAACCCGCGAACCTCGTCCCACGAGACCGGCGCCTGCGCAAATCCATGCACAAGCAGCAACAAACGCTCCGCGCGCGTCACAATCTCTCCAGATGGATCTGACCAACGAGACATTCGCGCCGCTGCGCGTGATGATCGACGAGTTCATCCGCGCCGGGATCGAGCACGCGGTGATCTCCCCCGGCTCGCGCAACGCGCCGATCGCCTACACGCTCGCCGACCGCCAGGAGCTCAAGTGCTGGAGCGTGCTCGACGAACGCCAGGCCGGGTTCTTCGCCCTGGGTATCGCCAAGAGCACAGGCAGGCCGGCGATCGTCACCTGCACTTCTGGGACCGCTGCGGCCAACCTCTACCCCGCGGTCATCGAGGCCGATCACGCGGGAGTACCGCTGATCGTGCTGACCGCGGATCGCCCGCCCGAGCTGCGCGGCATCGGCGCCGGCCAGGCGATCGATCAGATCAAGCTCTACGGGGATTCCGTGCGGTGGTTTCTCGAGGCCGGCAATCATCCGCTGTCCGACGAGACCCTACGTCACTTCCGCGCCCAGGCCGCGCGAGCCTGCGCCGAGGCGAGCGGCACGGATCCCGGCCCGGTGCACATCAATCTTCCGCTGCGCGAGCCGTTGCGACCGGTCGAGGCCGATCTCGGCGATCTCGGCCAGTCGACAGGTGCCATTGGTCGCCCCGACGGCGCACCATGGACCGACTACCCCGCAGGCACCCCGCTGACCGAAGACCTGCTCGGTGCGCTGGAAACCGCCAAGCGACCGGTGCTGGTTGTCGGCGAGCAGCACACGCCGGAGCTTGCGACAGCGATCGCCGAGCTGGCCACGCAAACCGGCATCCCGGTGCTCGCTGACGCTCTCTCCCAATTGCGTCGGCACGGACTGGCAGAGCGCACGCCGATCGTCGCGTCCTACGACTTGATCCTGCGCTCCCAGCCGGCCGCGGCCAACTTGAAGCCGGACCTGGTCGTGCGAATCGGCCAGACGCCAACATCCAAGCCGCTGCGCGCATGGCTCGCCGGCCTCGACTGCCGCCAGATCGTGATCGACCCCCGCGCGCGCCTGGAGGATCCAACGCGGGTCGCCGCGGAGTTCTGGCGCTGTGACGCGCTCGCAACCGTTTCGGCCGCTGCGGATCGCGCGAGCGGACCGATCGCCGCTCTGAGTTGGACGACGGCTTGGACCGGCATTGAACGTGCCGCGCAGTCAGCGATCGACCACGCCCTCGCCGAAGAGCCCTTCCCGTTTGAGCCTGCGGTCTATCGGCACGTGCTCTCGTCGCTCGATTCCGGCGCAACGATCTTCACCTCTTCCTCGATGCCGATCCGCGACCTTGAGACCTACGGGCCGATCGGCCGCGACGACCTCCGCTGCCTCGCCAATCGCGGTACGAATGGAATCGACGGCGTTGTGAGTGCCGCTCTGGGTGTGCGAGCGCCGTTCGACTGCGACCGCGTCGTCCTCTTCACCGGCGACCTGGCACTGCTCTACGACGCAAGCGCGCTGGCGATCGCCAAGCGCCACGAACTGCCGATCACGATCGTCTGCGTTGACAACAGCGGCGGCGGGATCTTCTCTTTCTTGCCGGTGGCCGAGCACCAGACGCACTTCGAAGAACTGATCGCGGCCCCATCGGGCGTAGACATTGAAGCCCTTGTGCTCGCATACGGGATCGAGTACACGGCGCCGCACGATGGCGACTCGCTAGCTGCTGCTGCCGCCAAGCCCGGGTTTGTGCATCTGAAGACCGAACGCGCAGCAAACAAGGCTGGGCACGACCGCGTCGCCGCCCACGTGCTGGAGTCGATCGCCGCGGCGTTGACGGAGACCGGCGCGTTTCACTGACCTCCGACGAGTCGCGTCTCGAATCCCGCTCGGCGGTCGAGTCAAGAAGCGGAATCGTTCGAATCAGGCACTTCGCCGAGGCTCAAGAAATGGTCGGCGCGCGCATTGCGCGCGGCGCGCAATTCGGCAACCGAGTCAAAATCCCCACCGAAGGCTGGCCGAATCGACTCCACGTATTCCATGAAGGCACGAATCTTCTCGCCCTGACTCTCAACGTTCAACCGCTGATCGATCGAATCAAGAATCCACTGCTCAACCGAGACACCTTCGCAATCCGCCGTCTCGCGGACGCGACGGAGCCGTGGCTCATCGAGCAGAAGCTGGAATCCTTCATTTGAGGGAGACATGCTCGTACGTTCGCAGGGTCAGTCGGGGCATGCTGTCACTCAAAAGAGGTCCCTCGCCACTAGGGGGCGGTCGTCACGTAGATCGCGGGCTCTTGACCGTAAGCGGCTTCGCAGCACTTGCCAAATGCAGGACCGCTGACTTGAAAGTCTGCGTCAATGTCGTCGCCTCTGTCCGAGCAGTACGCGGTGTCCCCATAGAAGATCTCCGTGAGACGGCCAACAACCTTCTTATTTCTGACGCACTCCATGCCGTGCGTACGCCACTTATTGCGGATAAGCACCTGAAGCTTGCCGTACGCGCGACCGCCCACATTCAACTTCCCGCAAGTATTTGCGGGCAAGCGCCCTGCGTTCACCAGTATCGTGTAGAAGCTCCCGAACGGACCGCTCTCAAAGAACTCGCCATCGGTGGGGTCGCAATGGGGAACGACCGTGAACGCCCTGCTTCTCCATCGATTTCCCAGCTTCTTGAACTGGACAGCACGAAAACCTCCGGATTGACTCGTTCGCGCATCGCTCTGCACGGCGCCCTCAATCTGCTGCCGACCAACTCCGTTGCTGTCCATCTCCCCTGTGACCGAGATCATCAAACTCATTGGATTGGCGCGAACCCGATGCGACGCGCCCCATCGCTCGATCTCTAGCTCTCGTCGGAGGTTCCGTATGAATTGCTTACGCTTCCACGGGCTGGACTTCAGCCATTTGTTCTCCTTTGCCCATCGATAGCAACGAGCGTTGGCACGAATGGTCCTGCGCGACACGTGCCGATATCGGGCGCGGACGGTGACGTCAAAAGGCTGACCGGCGTCGACAACACGCGGGAATTGCATCGAGAACTCCGCCACCACGCCGGTGTACCACACAGTACGCCTGCCGCCAACAATCGGACCGGTCCCCCAGACGTGCGGCGTCCCTCTGAAAGTCACGCTCTGGCTACCCAACCCAGGGGCGATCGGATCGCTGATATTCGTGTAATCCCGCGCGTCGATGCCCGCCCGATACGGACACTTGGAGAAATTCGGATTCCCGGCGAACCTAGATGCCGTCGCATCCGGTTTCCCCGCGTTCGCCCCTGTCGGAGCGGTGCTGGCCGAGGCGCCAGTCGCCAGGATCAGCACGGAGCAGAATGCGAGCAAGACGAGCGATGGCGCGAGAGGGCGATACACGCCGCGAGTTTACTGACCAGATGGGTCTACGAACGCGAAAGTACAGGAAGCAGAGCCTGCAACTTGGTCTCAGTCTCAGCCAGCTCAGCGGCCGGATCTGAGTCGCCGACGATTCCACAGCCGGCAAACAGCCTCGCCTGCGGCCCATCGATCAGCGCACTGCGAAGCGCGACGTGGAACTCGCCGTCTTCGAAGAGGTCCATCCACCCCACCGCGCCCGTGTACCAGCCGCGGTCGAAGCCCTCGAGCGCACGGATCCGATCGCGCGTTGCCTCCCAGGGCTCTCCGCCCACTGCCGGTGTCGGATGCAGCGCGCCGGCGAGTTCGATCACCGGTCGCGGTTCGGTCAGCTGGGCACGGATCGGGGTGGCGAGGTGCTGGATGTTCTTCATCTTCACGACCTCTGGGGACTCGGGCGCTGAGACCCAGGCCGAGAAGCGACCGAGCACCTTCTCGATCCGCTTGACGACGATGTCGTGCTCGCTGCGGTTCTTGGCGCTCGTCATGAGCTGCGAGCTGAGATGCGCGTCGGTCTCGGGATCGGCGCCGCGGCGCATGGATCCCGCCAGCGCCATTGTCGAGGCGCGGCGCCCCTCGCGTCGAACGAGCAGCTCCGGCGATGCGCCGAGGAAGATTGTCGATCCTTCCGAGACCGCAAACGTTGTGCACTCCGGAAAGCGCTCAGTCAAACCCCGGACGGCGTTGAACGGGTCGATCGCTTGCTGCCGTCGCAGCACCACCTCGCGGGCGAGGACGACCTTCTCGTAGACGCCGTCGCGGATCTCCTCGGCTGCCTGCGCGACGGCCCGTTCGAAGTGCTCTGCGGCGGAGACACTGGTGACGGCGACCTCCCCGGCCTTCGGGACAAACGCCGGCGCCTCATGCGGCTCGTCCAACTCCAGCCGGTCGACAAGCTGTTCGATCCCTGCGAGCTCATCGCCGATCGCCGCGCTTGAGTGCACCGCGACATTGAGCGTCAGCCGAGCCTGGGGTTGATCGCCGCCGCTGCGCACAATCGACGCCCTTGGCAAGACGAACTGCGCCGCGCCGAAATCTCGCCATGTGTCGGCGTAGCTGTCCGCCGAGAGAAATGCGAATCCGCCGGTCCAAACGATCCCCGCGCCCGGCGGCGCCGTCGGATCGTCAAACAGGTCGTCGGCCAGCGCGCCGTCGAGTGCTTCCCCCGTCGCGCGTGCGATCGACTCGAATCGCGACGAAGCGCCGACCCCAATCTGGCGTGCGACTTCAAACGTCGCCAGCGAGAATTCATTGCGCGCGGGCTGGGCGAATGCGCTCCAATGCCCGCCGTTGGCCGCCGCGACCTCGATGCGCGAGATTGGATCGATCGCCGGATCGAGCGGCACCGTGACCGACGCGATAACCGGAGTTCCCCGCGCTGCGGCGACTTCTGCGGCGCGCTCAATCCGCTCGGCCAGCCGCGCATACGCCGCCGCGCCGAAACCGACCTCTGGGGACGCGGGCGGGCCGCTTGCCCGCCGCGCTTTTCCCCAGAAGGCCATACTTCTTACGGCGCGATCAGGTCTCGTGGCGTCCGCGCTGCACGGCGATCTCGCCGGTGCGGACCATTTCGATCAGACCGAACGGACGCACCAGCGACTCGAAGGCTTCGATCTTCTCGTCACTGCCGGTGACCTCGATCGTCACAGACTTGCGCGCGACATCCACGACGCGGCCGTGGAAGATGTCGGCCAGCTGAGTCAGCTCGCTTCGCGTGTGTGCGTCTGCGTCGATCTTGAAGAGCGCCAGCTCGCGCGCGACCGTCTCGGCCGGTTCGAGGTCGCGGATCTTCAGCACGTGAACAAGCTTGTGCAGCTGCTTGGTCACTTGGTCGATCGGGTGCTCGGCGCCGTCGATTGTCAGCGTGATGCGCGAGATCTTCTCGTCGTCGGTCGGGCCGACGGCGAGCGTGTTGATGTTGTAGCCGCGCCTTGCGAACAGACCGCTGATGCGCGCAAGCACACCCGGCTCGTTCTCGACAAGAATCGAGAGCACGTGCTTGCGGCCCATCAGTCGCTGGCCCGTGGCCTGCAGGTCTGAGAGCGCGAAGACTTCCTTGGTTCCTGGATCGCCCATGTTTCAGCCCACCATGTCCCTTGCGGCCTGGCCGGCCGGAATCATCGGATACGTGTTCTCTTCCTTGGTCACGCGGACGTCCACCAGCGCGGGCCCGTCGTGCTCGATCGCCTCACGCAGTGTGCCGACCAGCTTGGTCTTGTCGGTCTCCTGCTTTGCCCAGATGCCGTAGGCGTCGGCGAGCTTGATCCAGTCGGGCAGCGCGCCCATGTCGACGTGGCTGTAGCGCCCGTCCCAGAAGAGCTCCTGCCACTGGCGGACCATCCCGAGGAATCCGTTGTTCATCAGGAAGATCTTCACCGGGAGGTTGTTCTCGGCGATCGTCGCGAGTTCCTGGATGTTCATCTGCAGCGAACCGTCGCCGGAGATGCAGACGACCAGCGACTCGGGATTGCCCGCCTGCGCGCCCATCGCGGCCGGCAGGCCAAAGCCCATCGTGCCGGCACCACCGGAGTTGATCCAGCGCCTTGGCTCGGGGAAGTCGTAGTACTGGGCGGTCCACATCTGGTGCTGGCCGACGTCGCTGGTGACGATCGCCTGGCCCTCGGTGGCCTCCCAGACGGCCTGGATCATGTACTGCGGCTTGATCTCACTGTCCGTTGAATCCTCAAAGGTCAGCGGGTACTTCTCGCGCCAGCCTTCGATCGTCTGCCACCAGGCGTCCATCCGCGACGAATCCGGCGTGAGGGTCTTGTACTCATCGGCAAGGCGCGGGAGGATCTCTTTGGCATCGCCGACGATCGGGATGTGCGCCGGGACGTTCTTGCTGATCTCCGCTGGGTCGACGTCGATGTGGATGAACTTCGCCGACGGCGCAAACTCAGAGAGCTTGCCGGTGATGCGGTCATCGAATCGCGCACCGATCGCGATGATCAGATCGGCCTCGTCCATCGCGTAGTTGGCCGCGCGGGTGCCGTGCATGCCGAGCATCCCGAGCCACTGCGGGTCCGGAGCCGGGAAAGCACCGAGTCCGTTGAGCGTGCAGGTGACCGGGAACTTCTCGAGGCGCGCGAACTCGCGCAGCTCCTCTGAGGCGCCGGCGCTGACGACACCGCCGCCGACGTAGAAGACGGGCTTCTTGGCGTTGGCGATCGCTTTTGCCGCCAGACGAATCTGCTTGGCGTTGCCGCTGTGGGTCGGCTGGTAGCCGGGCAGCGAGACGTCGTCGATCGGCTCGTAGTCGATCTCCGCGCGCGAGAGGTCCTGCGGGATGTCGACCAGCACCGGTCCCGGGCGGCCCGTTCGCGCCACGTGGAAGGCCTCGTGGATCGCCTTCGGGATGTCGCGGGGGTCGCGAATCATGATCGAGTGCTTGACGATCGGCATCGTGATGCCGCTGATGTCGGCCTCCTGGAAGCCGTCGGTGCCAAGCAGGTCCGTGCGCACCTGGCCGGTGATGAAGACGGTCGGAACTGAGTCCATCATCGCGTCGGCGATCGGCGTCACGAGGTTGGTCGCGCCGGGGCCGCTGGTGGCGAGTGCCACTCCAACCTTGCCGGTCGACTTCGCGTAGCCCTCGGCGGCGTGTCCGCCTCCTGCTTCGTGGCGCACCAGGATGTGGTTTATCCCGGCGTCGTAGATGGCGTCATAGGTCGGAAGATTCGCTCCGCCCGGATAGCCGAACATGACTTCGACGCCCTCATGCTTGAGCGCTTCCATCAAAGCTTCAACTGCTCGCATCTGTGGTCCCTCCTCTCATATCTCCGCAGGCGGGGTATCCGCGTACGCGAGACTCTCGATGCGTTGGGCACGGGCGTGAGTTGCGCGTCCGGACCATCTTGCGCCGATCCCCGCCCGTGTGATGTGCACGGAAGGCAAACGGCCTTGCTCCCAACAGAGTAACGACAACAAGGACCAAGCGCCCACCCACCCCACAAACCCCGCAATTTGCATACAAGCTGTCAGACCCGGTCTGACAGCTTGGGCGGAAAATGCGGGGTTTTAGGTGTCTTCTGCGTAGTGGTGGCCTTTGGGGGCGATCAGTTCTTCGGGGTACTCGAGGTCTTCGCCGCAGCGCATGCAGACTTGGGCTGTGATTGGCAGTACTGCGTGGCAGTTGGGGCACTCGCGGCGTGGGTCGAGTTTGGTTGAGCGCATCAGGATGACCGCGGCGAGGCCGACGCCCGGCAACAGGGTTCCGGCGATCAACCAGATGAAGAACGAAGAGTCCTTGTACTTGCCAATGATCCCGGTGATCAGACCGAGGATCAGCGCGGCTGCCAGCAGCGGAGTCATGCCGGTCAGTGAATCAGAGACTGAGCTTTTCGCGCACGATGCGGGTGACTTCCCCGCCGTCAGCGCGGCCCTGAGTCTGCTTCATGACAAAGCCGATGATCGCGCCGATCGCCTTCATGTTGCCGGACTTCATGTCCTCAACGGCCTGCGGGTTGGCTTCAAGCGCCGCGTCGATGATCCCGGCAAGCTCGTCCGAGTCGCCCATCGCGGCAAGACCCTCAGACTCGACGATCGCGTCCGGGTCTCCCCCGGCTTCGACCAACTTGTCCAGAACAGTCTTCGCCCCCGCGTTGGTCACGGCCTTCTCGCCGACCAACTCGACCAGGCGCGCGAGCGCAGCCGGTGAAACCTTCGAGCCTGCGGGGTCGGCATCTGCCCCGACGCGCGCGTTCAACTCACCGGTCACCCAGCCGCCGATCCGCTTGCGGTCGGCCGACTCGCCGGCCGCGGCAACGACCGCCTCAAAGTACGCGCCGTACTCGGCATTGAAGGCAAGGAAGCGGGCGGTTTCGGCCGAGAGCCCTTCTGACTCGTAGCGCTCTGCCTTGGCAAGCGGCAGTTCCGGCAGCGACGCGCGGATCTCCTCGATCAACTCCGCAGAGGGCGCCACGGGGACCAGGTCCGGCTCGGGGAAATAGCGATAGTCGTGCGCTTCTTCCTTTGAGCGCAGCGAGGTCAGCGATCCAGATGACGGGTCAAAGTGCAGCGTCTCCTGCTCGACCTGCGCGCCGGCGTCGAGCAGCGCCGTCTGGCGTGCGATCTCGGCGTCGATCCCGCGCTCGATGAAGCGGAAAGAGTTCATGTTCTTGAGCTCGGTCTTCGTGCCGAGCTCGGTCTGCCCGACGGGGCGGATTGAGATGTTGGCGTCGCAGCGCAGCGAGCCCTCTTCCATGTTCACGTCCGAGACGCCGAGCTGCTTGATCGTCGCTCGCAGCAACTGGAGCCACTCGCGCGCCTGCGCACCAGAGTGCAGATCCGGCCGCGTGACGATCTCAACCAACGGAGTCCCGCCGCGGTTGTAGTCGACGACCGTGCGACCCGCGCCGTGGATGCGTCCGGACTCGCCGACGTGAATGTTCTTTGCGGCGTCTTCTTCCATGTGCGCGCGCTCGAGCCGCACGCCCGCAAGTTCGCCGCCCATGCAGATCGCCGGCTGGAGCTGACTGATCTGGTAGCCCTTGGGCAGGTCGGGATAGAAGTAGTTCTTGCGGTCGAACTTCGAGACCGGCGAGATCTCAGAGCCCAGCGCAAGGCCGATCTTGATCGCCGAGCGCACGGCTTCGGCGTTCGCCACGGGCAGCGTTCCCGGGTGACCGAGGCACACCGGACAAGTGTGTGTGT
>JAEYBE010000033.1 GCA_023404495.1 Actinomycetes bacterium
CCTGCCGCTTGGTATCCGTTTAGCTCAGGAGCCTCGCCGTACTCCTTGAAGCCCTTCCAATAGGCGGTGATGTTCCCTGCGTTCCCCACCGGAATACAAAGCAGATCGATCGGCCCGACCTCGTCGACGATCTCAAAGGAAGCTGTCTTCTGCCCCTCCAGGCGAAAGTCATTGACCGAGTTGACCAGCGAGATCGGGTGCTGGTCGGCCAGCTCGCGCACCAGTTGCAGCGCCACGTCGAAGTTGCCGTTTAGCGAGATCACTCGCGCGCCGTAGATCAGCGCCTGGGCGAGCTTGCCGGCGGCGATCTTGCCCTCCGGCACGAGCACTGCGCAGGTCATCCCGGCGCGGGCGGCGTAGGCGGCTGCGCTGGCCGCGGTGTTGCCGGTGGACGCGCAGATGATCGCCTTGGCGCCCTCGCGGGCGGCGGCCGAGACGGCCGCCGTCATGCCGCGATCCTTGAAGGACCCCGTCGGGTTTGCGCCCTCGATCTTCAGGAAGACGTCGGCGTCGACGCGCTCGGAAAGTGCCGGCGCGGGCACTAGCGGCGTCGAGCCTTCCTCGATCGAGATGATCGGGTCGCCCTCTTCAAAAGGCATGCGGTCGAAGTAGCGCTCGATCAATCCGGCCATCAGCCTTCAAACTCCTCTTCGATCACGCGGATCACCCGCGGCGCGGCACCGACGAACGGGAGGGCTGCGATCTCGTCGACCGCGGCGAAAAACTCCGATTCGAGCGTCGGGTGCATCACCATCACGAGGCGCGCGGCCTCCCCTTCGCCCTGCTGGCTGAAAGTGCGCACGGAGACGCTGTGATTGCCGAGCGCCGCGGCGACCTCGGCGAGCACCCCGGGCCGGTCCTCGACCTCCAGGTGCAGATAGAACGCAGACTTGACATCGCTGACGATCTGCGCGGCCGGGGCAGCACCGCGGCGGCGCGGCACCCCGGACAGAATCGAGACAAGATCTCCGAGTACCGCGCTCGCGGTCTGGATTCCGCCGGCGCCGGGTCCGCTCATCGTGATTTCGGTGATCGCGGGAGATTCAACGGTTACCGCGTTGAACGAACCGTGCACCGACGCAAGCGGGTGCGAGGGATAGAGAAAGGCCGGAAAGACCCGAACACTGATCCCGCCGTTGATGCGCTCGGCGGTGCCGACGAGCTTGAGCACGAGGTCGAGGTCCTTGGCGTAGGCGATGTCCTCGGCGGTGATGTTCTGGATCCCCTCAAAGGTCACCTGATCGAACGCCACGTCAAGACCGAAGGCCAGGCGCGCGAGGATCGCCATCTTCGCCGCGGCGTCCGCGCCGCCGACGTCGGCCGTCGGATCGGCTTCGGCGTAGCCGAGCTCCTGGGCCTGCTTCAAGGCCGCGTCGTAGGAGAGCCCGTTGCGCGCCATCTCGGTGAGGATGTAATTGGTCGTGCCGTTGACGATGCCGTGCACGCGCTCGACGTGGGCGCCGGCGAGCGACTCCTCGATCACGCGGATCGCCGGGATCACGCCGGCCACCGCCGCTTCGAAGAAGAGTTCCGCCCCGCCCTGCTCTGCCGCGGCAAAAAGCTCGGGTCCATGGGCCGAGACGAGCGCCTTGTTCGCGCTGATCACCGGCTTGCCGGCGGCGAGCGCGCGCAAGACGTAATCGCGAGCGGGCTCGATCCCGCCGATCAGCTCGACGATCACATCGCTCTCTTCGAGGATCGCGTCAAAGTCGCCCGAGGAAGTAGTGAGAACGCCGCCGATCTGCGGGCGCTTTCCCGTCACCTCGGCGATCGCATCTACGCGCTCGGCGACCAAGGATTCAAAGGCCCCGCCGACCGTGCCGCGGCCGAGCAGACCGATCTTTATGTCCTGCGCCTCCCCCATTGAGCGTCAGAACCTAATCGACGTCCCGTATGGACAAATCGTCGTACGTCTCGCGGCGCACGACCTCGCGCGCCTGACCGCCCTCGCAGAAGATCACCGGCGGGCGTGTCACGCCGTTGTAGTTGCTGGCCATCGCGTGGCCGTAAGCGCCGGTTGCCGGTACGACGAGCGTGTCGCCGACGGCCGGCTCATGGAGCATCACTTCGGGCAAGATCACGTCGCCGCTCTCGCAGTGCATCCCGACGACCCGTACGTCGCGCTGCGGTGTCTGGTCGGCACGATCAGCGATCAATCCGGTGTACTCGGCGTCGTAGAGCATCGGGCGAATGTTGTCGCTCATCCCGCCGTCGACCGCCACGTAGCGGCGCACGCCGGGAATCTCCTTGACCGTGCCCACCCGGTAGGCCGTGACGCCGGCGTTGCCGACCAGCCAGCGCCCGGGTTCGACGAGGATCTTCGCCCCGTGGCCGAAGTTCTCGCGCACCGCCTGGGTGATCTCACGTGCGTAGGAGTCGATCGTCGGCGGGTGCTCGTGCTCCAGATACGGGATTCCAAAGCCGCCGCCGACGTTTACGACCTTGCATTCGACCTCGAAGCCAGCCAGCACCTCGACGGCCGCCTTGAAGATTTCGACCTCGAAGAACTGGCTGCCCAGATGACAGTGCAGCCCGACGAAATTCGGCGCCTTCTGGATCGCCTGCTCGACTTGGCTGAGCGGAATGCCGAACTTGCTGTCGACCTGTCCGGTCTGGATGTAGGCGTGGGTCGACGGCTTGATGCCCGGCGCTACGCGCACCAGCGTGCGCGGTCCGTCGGGTCCGAGCTTCCCCGCAAGGCGATCGATCTCGTCGAACGAGTCGATCACGATGTAGCCGACGCCGGCCGCGATCGCCTGGTCGATCTCGGCGTCTGTCTTGTTGTTCCCGTGCATCAGGATGCGCTCGGGGGCAAAGCCGCCCTTGAGCGCGAGATGCAGCTCGCCGCCCGAGGCGACGTCGCAGTAGATGCCCTCCGCGGCCATCAGGCGATAGGCGGCCGTGCAGGGGAACGACTTGCTGGCAAAGAGCACACCGGGCTCCTCGGCACTGCCGTCTCCGAATTCGGCTTCTGCGTCCGCGAAGGCCTTGACCGCAGCTCCAGCACGGGCCTTCAAGTCTGCTGACGCGTAGACGTATGCCGGCGAGCCGAAGCGCTCGGTCACTTCAACTACGTCACAGCCGCCGATCGTCAGGCGGCCAGCGTCGTTGATCGCGGAATCGATCGGAAACGGAGGACCGAGTGGTCCGACCTCAGCGAAGCCGCCCGCGGCTGCGGCCTGGGTGTCCTGCTCAAGCGCCATGACGAGGCGTAAGTATGACGGACGCGCTAGGAGCCGGGCATCTCGGAAAGCACCACGCGATAGGTCTCGACGTGCAATCCGGTCGGCTTGCCGTCGTCCGGCCGATCGGATGTATCGACGCCCGCGTGAGCACGGGCGAAATGCTCGCCCTCGCGCCAGGCCTTGAAGGCGGCTTCGCTCACCCAGCGGCTGACGACGACGTACTCGTCCTTGCCCTCGCGGCGCAGCAGTTCAAAGCCAGCGAAACCGTCGACTTCGCTCAGATGGCTCTGGCGCCTGGCGAAGGCCTGCTCAAATCCGTCGGCACCGGAGATCGGCACCTCGACGACGTTGAATACGACGTACTCACCTTGTGTTCCGCTCATTATGCGGCCCCCTTCTTCTGTTCGCACTCCTGGCAGGTGCCAAGCAGCTCGGCTTGATGTTCGATTCCGGAGAACCCGTACTCGGCGCCGATCTTTCTGCCCCATTCGCCGAGGCTGCAGTCATGAATCTCGACCACCTTCCCACACTCGCGGCAGATCAGGTGGTGATGATGTCCGTGGCCGCAGGCGCGGTAGGCCGTCTCCCCGCTTGGGCGACGGATCGCGTCGATCGCGCCGTCCTCGGCCAGCCGCCCGAGGTTGCGGTAGACGGTCGCAAGGCCGACCTTCTCAAGCCGTTCGTGCAGTTCTTGCGCCGTGAGCGCGGCCTCGGATGCGCCGAGCGCATCAACGATCGCTGTCTTTTGCGCGGTGGCGCGGCTCTGGGCCTTTGTGCTGTCGGTCGTCTTATTGATAATGATTCTCGATTTTACTATGCTCGCGCCGATGAAGCTAGCCGCCGCCCTTGAGAACCCGTTCGATCTGCTCGCGCCCACCTACGCCCAGCGCGCGTTCTTCTGCATCGTGGTGCTCGCGCTGCTCTCGGCGGCCGTCGGCTGGGCGATTGTGCTGCGCGATCTCCCCTTCTTCACGCACGCCGTCGGAAGCGGCGCGTATCCGGCACTTGTGCTCGGCGTGGTGAGCGGCGTGAGCGCAGCCGTCGCGGCACTCGCCGGCGCGGTGGCCTTCGCCGCCCTGCTGGCACTGGCGTCCGGAATCGGCACGGCGCGCGCAGCTACTTCAGACGCCCGGCGGCGCGACGCGCTGGTCGGCCTGGCGGTCGTGGCCGCGCTCGCAGCCGGCTCAGTGATCGCCTCGATCGCCGGATCGGGCGACGCGCGACTTGCCGTCGCACCGGAGTCGCTGCTCTTCGGCTCGGTGCTGACTGTTGATCCGGCGACACTCATGACGCTCGTGGCGGTTGCGCTGGTCGCAGTCGCCTGCTCGATCGCGCTGTTTGATCGCTGGCTGGCCGGCGGGTTCGACTCGAGCGTCAGCGGACACTTGGGATCGAGGCGAGCCGACCTGGCGTTGCTCGGCTGCGTGGCGCTGGCGGCCGGCGCGGCTCTCCCGGTGACCGGTGCGTTGCTGGCAGGCGCGATGCTGATCGTCCCCGCAGCGACGGCACGAATCCTGACCGACCGCGCACGGCGCATGCCGATCCTCACGTTGTTCGTCGCACTGGTCTACGGAACAAGTGGGCTCTACCTGTCGCTCGCGCTCGACCTGCCGACCGGCGCGGCGATCGCCGCCGTCGCGGGCGCAGGGTTCCTGCTTGCCGCGCTCGCCCGAGTACTCGCGCGTGGGAGCCTGCGCCGGGGACCAGTCCCGGCGCTCGCTGCAACGCTGCTTTGCGCGCTGGCAGTCGTCGGCTGCGGCGGTGGCGCCGCAGACGAGGCCCCGGAGGATCAGCCACTCAAGGTCGTGGCGACGACGCCGCAGGTGGCCGACATCGTCAAGCAGGTTGGCGGGGAGGCGGTCGCCGTGACGACGATGCTCCCCGCCGGGTCGGATCCGCACGACTACGAGCCAAAGCCGAGCGCGATTGCGGCACTGAGCGAGGCCGACGTGGTGTTTCGTTCCGGCGGTGACATCGACTCCTGGCTCGATCCGGCGGTCAAATCGGCCGCGCCAAAGAATCCGCCGGTCGATCTGTCGCGGTCAGTGGTGCTGCTTTCGGAAGGCGGCGAGGACTCGGACCGGTTCAACGCCCACTGGTACCTCGCCCCCGAAAACGTCGCGCGCGCTGCCCAGCGGGTGCGCGACGAACTGGTCAAGGCAGACCCGGCGGCGCGCGAGACATTTCGCGCCAACGCCAACGAGTACCTCGACGAGATTGAGAGCGTCGAGCGGAAACTCTCATCTTGTGCGAGCCGCGTCCCGGAGGACGACCGGCGCCTGCTGAGCGGCCACGACGACTTCAACTACTTGGCCGACGCATTCGGCTTCACGATCGCCGCGCAGATCGCCGAGACCGGCGAGGCGCAACCCTCGGCGTCGGACCTCCAGTCCGCCGTCGACGCGGCGCGCGCCGCGAAGACGCGCGCGCTGGTCGCAAGCAGCGGCGAGGTCTCGCAACTGGAGCGACAGGTTGCGGCGAAGCTGGGGATCCCCCTCCTGCAGCTCTACGCCGACAACTTGACGACGGGCGACGACGCTTCGACGCTGCTGGGCGCGATCGGCTACGACGTCGGCCGAATCGCAGCGGCGGTCACCGACGGCGCCGTCACGTGCCCACCGACGCAATGACCGGTCAGCCGCTAGTCGCAGCCGAGCGCGCGAGCTTCGGCTACGAGCCGGGCACGGTCGTACTGGCGGAGGTGTCGGCGACACTGGCCGGCGGCGAACTGGTGATCGTTCTCGGGCCAAACGGCGGCGGAAAGACAACGCTCTTTCGAGCCTTGACCGGCGAGCTCTCGCCGCTGGAGGGAAGCCTTGCGGTGCGCGCGCCCGTCGCCTACCTGCCGCAGCGCGACGCATCGCGGATCGATTTCCCGGTTTCGGCGATCGACGTCGTGATGATGGGGCTGCTCGCCGAGCGCAAGTTCTGGCAGCGCACGCGGGGCCGCGACCGCCAGCGGGCACTCGCGGCGCTCGAGAAGGTTGGATTGAGCGAGCACGCCGATCGCACGTACGGCGAACTCTCGGGAGGTCAGCGGCGGCGGGTGCTGCTGGCCAGAACGATCGTCGGCGGCGCGCAGATCTTGCTGCTCGACGAGCCGCTCGCGGGCGTCGACCCGCGCTCGGCCGAAGAGATTCGCCGCGCTCTGGATGCGCTCCGCGACGAGGGCCGGCTTGTGATCGAGGCCTCACACGACATCGATCACGCGCGCGGCGCCGATCGCGTGATCTGCCTTTCCGGTCGCGTGATCGCTGACGGGGATCCCGACTCAACGTTGACCGACGCTGTTCTGCGCGAGACCTACGCCGGCGAGATCTCGGTGATTCGCGATCAGGAGGGCCGCGCGGTCCTCGCCGCGACCGAGCCCTGCGCACACGACCACGAGGCCGGAGAATGAGCGCCAGCCTGCTCGCTCCGCTCTCGGGTGATTTTGGCCTTGCGAGTGCCTGTGAGTTGCTGCTGATCGGCGCTGCGTGTGGCGCGGTTGGGGTGTGGGTGCTGCACTTTGGACGCGCGATTCTCGCCGAGTCCTTCTCACACGCCCTGCTGCCCGGCCTGGTGCTTGCGGCGATGGTCGGCGCGGGACTCTTCTTCGGCGCGATCGCCGGCGTGGTGCTCGCGTATCTCTTGCTGCTTGCGTCGGGGCGCGCACCCAGCACGAGCCTGCCGACGGCCAATTCTGTGACCGTCACGACGCTCGTGGCGCTTGGCGCCCTGCTGGCTTCGAGCGGCGCCGGCGTCGCACAGTTCGAATCGCTGCTGTTCGGCGATCCGCTGGCTTCCTCTTGGCGAGATGTTGCGACCGCGGCGGTCTTCGCGATTGTCGCCTTTGCCGCGCTGGCCGTACTCGGCGGCCGATTCGCCGCGCTCGCGTTTGACCCCGGTGCGGCGCCCGCGCTCGGCGTGAACACCGCCCGCGTCTCCGCCGCGGCGCTCGCGCTGCTCGCCGTTTCGGTCTCTGTCGCAGCCAACGTTTCGGGCACGCTGCTCGCGCTGGCTCTGGTCACCGGGCCGGCGCTGGGCGCGTCGGCGATCTCGCACCGTTTGAGGCCGGCGCTTGCAGTTGCGGCACTGGCGGGTGCCTTCAGCGGAGTAGCTGGGATCTATCTCTCCTACTACGCCGATTGGCCGGCGAGCGCCAGCATCGCCTTGGTGATCTGCCTGTGGACCCTGCTCGCCAGCGCCTTCGGCCGGATTTCGCCGGGCCGCGCCGGGGTAGCCTGATCGCCGTGCAGCCGGAGATTCACCTCGGACCGTTGACGCTCCAGACCTTTGGTCTGATGTTTGCGCTGGCCTTTGTGGTCAGCGGAATGATCATCGCGCGACGTCTGAAGGAACTCGGCTCGCCGGTCGATTGGGCCTACGAGATCGTGCTCGCCGCGGCCTTCGGTGGGATCGTCGGCGCGAAGCTCTGGTTCTCGCTCCAGGAGGGCGAGTGGTCGCTCTCGCAGATCTTCTCCGGCACCGGCCTGGTCTGGTACGGCGGCGCGCTCGGAGGCGCGGCAGCCGTTGCGGCGTACGCCGCTTGGCGCGGGATCTTCAATCGAACGCTGCTTGACGTAGCGGCACCGGCGCTTGCGGCGGGGTACGCGGTCGGTCGCATCGGCTGCCAGCTCTCTGGCGACGGCGACTACGGAAAGCCGACCGATTCGTGGCTCGGGATGGGCTACCCGAACGGCACCGTGCCCACTCCGCCGGGCGTCGAGGTCTGGCCGACGCCGATCTTCGAGGCGGTGTTGATGGGGCTTCTGGCGATCGCGCTCTGGCGCATGCGCAACCGCTTTGCGCCAGGCGTGCTGTTTGGGATCTACCTGGTCGCCTCAAGCATTGAACGATTCATGATCGAGTTCCTGCGCACGAACGACCCGATCGCCCTGGGCATGACGCTCGCCCAGTGGACCAGCATCGTCCTATTCGCAATCGGCGCAATCATGATCGCCGACTGGCGCAGAGCCCCGCACGACAAAGCTGCATCTTTGACGTAGTGCTTTAGAGGTAACCCATTGGGTCGACTGGGTTGCCGCCGACTCGGACCTCGAAGTGCACGTGCGGACCGGTCGAGTGGCCGGTGTTGCCGGAGGCGGCGATCACTTGGCCCTGGCGGACCGACTGGCCGACGGTGACCATCAGACGGCTGTTGTGTCCGTAACACGTCGAGAGGCTGCCGGTGTGCTGGATGCAGATGTAGTTGCCGTATCCGCCGACCCAGCCGGCGATCCGCACGGTGCCGGTGTCGGCAGCGTGCACGGCCGTGCCAACCGGAACGGCGATGTCGATGCCGGCGTGCAGCCGGCCCCAGCGGGTGCCGAACGGCGATGTGAACTGGCCGTTGACCGGCCACACGAGGCGGCCCGAGCCCTGCTTGATCGGCGCACTGTTGTCGAGCGCGCCGACGATGCCACCGTTGCTCGCGCCCATCGCGGCGAGGTCTTCCTGGTCGTGCGCGAGGCTGCGCGAGACGCTGGCCAGCGTCTTCTTGCGACTGCCGACGGCATCCGAAAGGTTGTTGCGCTGGGCCGCCAGGGTGCCCTTGGCGTCGGCTACCTCATCGCGGCGCTTGCGCACCTGCGCGACCAGCTGCGAGGCCTCGCGCTCGAGCTTTGCGAGCTTGACAGTCTCCTTCTTGGTCTCGCCCTTCAAGCGCGTGACCTTGGAGATGATCTTGTGGTCCTGCGCGGCGATCCGCTCCATGTAGGTCGTGCGTTCGACCATGTCGGCAAATCCGCGCGAGCTCAAAACAACCTGCACGACGTTGGGCTCGCCCTGCTTGTAGACCTCGACGATCCGCGCGGCCAGCACCTTGCGCGAGTGCTCGAGCTGCGACTTCAGACGCGCGAGGCGATCGCGCGAGATCGAGAGCTGGTTGGCGATCTTCTTCTGCCGGGCGGCCTTGGCGTCGAGGTCGCGCTGGATGCGGTTCTGCGTCGACTGGAGCTTCGAGATGCGTCCGCGCAAGCCGGAGATCTTGCCCGAGAGTCGCGAAATGTCGCTCGAAAGCCGGCTCGTCTTCGCCGACTTGGCGGCGATGCTGTTCTGCAGCTCGGCCGCGGTCTTTGCGCTCGAGTCGCTCGGATCGGCCAGGTAGAAGGCGACCAGGAACGTGCAGATCGCAAAGGCCACGATTGCCGCGCGCGCCGAGTTGTTGATCGATCGATCCATCAAGTTGCTCGCTTGCCTCTAGATGCCGGGGTAGTGACGAACGGTGAATGAGCCAACACCGGCGCCGTTCATGCCGGTCTGCCAGCGCGAACCGGTGCCGCTGCGACCGCTGGTGTCAAAGCGCAGCCCGCCGACGGTCATCCACATGTGGCCGGGGTTTGTGTAGATCGTGATCCACTTGCCGGGACCGGGCGAACCCCAGCTCATGAACCCGCCCGAGGCCATCGGGCTGCTGAGGACGCCGGCCGCGTGCAACACGTAGCTGACCGAGCCCGAGCAGTCGTAGCCGCGGTCGCTGAAGGAGCCGTGTCCGCCGCCCCAGATGTAGGGAGTCCTTGCGATGCGGTTGCCGGCGGCTACGGCAGCCTTGATTGCCGCGGGGGCATTGGCCGGAGCCGAAGCGGTGCCATCGGAGTTGAGCGTGACGCGGCCGCCGGGACCGGAAACAGGCTGGAAGTTGACTGTGTCGGGCGCCGGCTGAACGCCGACTGCGGCCGCGGCCGCGCGCAGCATGCGTCGCTGCTTGGCGATCTCGCGCAGCAGCGGCCCGCGCTTGGCGATCACGCGTCCCTTGGCTGCGGCGATGCCGTCGCGCTCGCGGGTCACCGTGGCGACGAGCTGCGATTGGCGCTGCTCGAGCCCGGCGAGCTTGACCGACTGCGCGCGCGTCGATTTCTTGAGCTCGGTGACGCGATTGATCTTGAACTGATCCTGCTTGGCGATGCGCTCGAGGTAGTTCGCGCGTTCGACAAGCTCATTGAAACCCTTGGACTCGAGTACCACGGTGACGATGTCCGGCTCGCCCTGCTTGTAGACCTCTACAACGCGCTCGGAAAGCACGGCCTTGGCGTACGCCAGGCGCTTCTTCAGGCGCGCGAGCCGCGCCTTGGCGACGCCCAGCTGCTGCTGCAGTTCGCGCTGGCGCGCGGCCTTGCGATCAAGATCCGCCTGGGCGACGTCCTGCTTGCCCTGCAGGCGATCGAGCTGGAGCTTCAGTTGGTGCTCACGCTCGCTGATCGCCTCGATCCGCGCGTTGATCTCGGCAGGCGTCTCGGCGACGGCGCCGCGCGGCGCAGCCAGCAGCCCTGCAATCGCGCAGGCCAGCAGGGTCAGCGCGAGAAGTGCGGTGATTGCGGGACGAAGGCTCCTCATCGGGGCCTGCAGGCTAGGTCGAGAATTCATCTTTGCCGGGAAATTCCTGCTCGGTTATGACAACCTGCAACTCGCTTTGCGGGCGTGGGTCGTCCGCCCCCGGTGCGCGGGCGAGCGAGCACGTCCGTGCTGCTTGCTGTGGTCGTCTTTGCGACTTTGGTGCCGTTGCGCTTGCGGGGTTAGCTGTCGGGCTCGCGCACGGTCGGAAATCGAGTTCCTTTTGCGCGCTACGCGGTCCCAATGACCACGATTCGCCCCGGGGATTTGGGTCCCCCGTCGACCGATCCTGGCGAGATCGGTCGTTCAGCGACTTGGAGGAATATACCGCAAGCGATCCGATTCGTCAACCGAACCCGCTGCAAATCCCCACTTTTACGGCTCACAGCGCGAAGAAATACGTCCTGCCGAATTCGGCAAGACGTACTTCTTGGCAGGAAACGGCTTTAACTTGCTGGCGCGCCTGGCGGCGCGCACGCCGGGTCGTTAGGCCGCGACCGCTTCGGCCTTCTTGGCCTCGATCTCGGCCGCTGCGGCCTCAACCTGGGCGCGGTAACTGCTGACCTGCAGGCGGCCGACGACCATGCGCTGGATCTGGGCCGTGCCCTCGAAGATCTGGTAGATCTTGGCGTCGCGGTACCACTTCTCGAGCGGCAGCTCGGCGTCCCACGCGGCAGGGCCGATCAGGTCCATGCAGGCTGCGGTCGCCCACATCGCGACGTCGCCACACTTGAGCTTGCTCATCGATCCCTGACCGGCGAGCAGCGGCTGGCCGTTAGCGCCCATCCATGAGGCGCGCTGCACGAGCAGACGAGCGGCGTCGATCTCGGTGGCGATGTCAGCGATCTGCTGATGCACGCCGGGGTTGTCGAGCGCCGGCTTGCCGTCGATCTTCTGCTCGGCGAGGTAGTCGAGCGTGAAGTCGTAAGCGGCCTGAGCGATGCCGATCGCGCTTGCCCCCACGAACGGACGCGTGATTTCAAACGTCGCCAGCGCATTGGCGCCGCCGACCTTCTTGCCGCTGCGGGCGTTCTCGAGCTTCTTGTTGAGCTTGTCCATGCCGCCGAGCAGATACTCAGCCGGGATGCGGCAGTTCTCGAGGATCACTTCGGTGGTCTGCGAAGCGCGGATACCGAGCTTGTCCTCCTTCTTGCCCTGCGACATACCGGGAGTGTCCTTGGGCACGATGAACGATGCCTGTCCGCGCGTTCCGAGCTCCGGGTCGACCGTTGCCACGACGACCGTCACATCGGCGATCCCGCCGTTGGTGATGAAGACCTTCGAACCGTTGAGCACCCACTCGTCGCCCTCAAGCTTGGCGGTGGTGCGCAGAGACTTGACGTCAGATCCAGCCGAGGGCTCGGTCACGGCGTAGGCACCAAGATGCAGATCGTCGCCGGTCGCAAAGCACTTGGGAACCCACTCGGCAATCTGCTCACCGGTTCCCGAAGAGGCGATCCCAGCCGCCGCCAGGCCCGAACCGGCGATCGAGAGCGCGATGCCCGCGCAACCCCAGTGCATCTCTTCGGCGTAGATCACCGAGAACTGTCCCTGCGGATCGGTGCCCATCGACATCATGAACTCGAGCGTGCCGATGCCCTGCTTGGCCGCCTCCTTCATCACGTCCCACGGCACCGACTGTTCCTTGTCGTGCTTCAAGGCGGCCGGGCGCATGTGCTCGACGGCAAACTTGTGAATGCGCTCCTTGAGCTCCAGCTGCTCAGGCGTGTAACCGAATTCCACTTTCTGCTCCTGTCGGGAAATTTGGAGGGGTGCAGATGCGACCGAACGTTCGTCTGCAACCGGCAGCGCGGAATTGTATCTGCGAATGCGCCGATCGGTGGACTTTTGCTCAGCCGTTGGGAAGCGGTTAAGCAAGCAGCCTCCCGGCCCTCACGCGAGTATCGTGCCCGTTGCATGAAGCCCTCCGCCGATCCTCGCCTGCGCCTCGCGCTCGCCACCGGCTGCGCCGTGATCGCCGCTCTGGCGCTCTCGGGCTGCACGCTGGGCGACAACGGTCTGCAGAAGACCACACTCTCCAGCGAGTCAAGCGTCGAGGACTTCGCCCGCGGCAGCGGTTCACCGGCGCTGACCACGCGTAACACGATCCGCATCCCAGGCGCTGACCCGGCGGCAAACGCGGCCGGCGCGGCGATCACCGCCTACCCCTCGAGCAGCTCGTTCACACGGCCCACCGCCGCCACGGTCGTCGGCGAGCAGGATTGGCACGCGGCGATCGCGATGAGCGTGCTCTCGGCACCGCCGGTCTCGGCGCCGATGCTGCTCTCAAGCGCCGACGGCATGCCCGACGTCACGAAGTCCGCGATGGAGGCGCTCAGCCCGATCGGGGTCGTGATCCCCGGCCAGACGCTCAAGCCCAAGGCATTCGTCGCCGGCAATCTCGAACTCCCCGAGCGCACCCCGCGCGTCAATCTGGTCAACGACAGCTTCGAGAATCTCGCGCTCGCCGTCGACCGTCTCTCGACGCGCCTCTCCGGCGGCACGCCCTCTGAGTCGGTGATCGTCACGACCGGCGATCCCGCCTTCAAGCGCTACGCCCTGCCGGCCGGCCCGCTGGCCGCGAACACCGGCAGCCCAGTCTTTTTCGTCGGCAAGGACACGGTCCCGCTGGCAACCCTGCGCGCGATCGCCGCCCACAAGAAGCCTTCGATCTACGTCGTCGGACCCGAAGGCGTGATCAGTGATCAAGCCCTTGTCCTACTGCGGCGCTACGGGAAGGTCCGGCGCATCTCCGGAAACAACCCGACCGACAACGCGATCAACGTCGCTGTCTTTTCCGACCCCACCACCGGCTGGGGCTGGGGCGTCTACGACCCGGGTCACGGCCTGGTGATCCAGAACTCGCACAACGAGATGAACGTCGCGGCCGCGACCACGCTCACTGCGAATGCCGCCTACGGCCCCTTGCTCCTCAACAGCAGCGCGCAGGTCGTCGACCGCGAACTGCGCCAATACCTGCTCGACATCCAGCCGACTTACGTCCAGGGCTCGGGCCCGCAGACGGCTGTCACCAACCGCGCCTGGCTGCTCGGTGACAGCGCGCAGATCTCAGCGGGCATGCAGGCGACGATCGACAAGTTGCTGGCGGTGATCTCCCCGACCGTCGCGACCGGCGCCAGCGAAGAAACCGGCTCGCCGAAGGCCGCGGCGCCGACGCCGTGACGTAAGATCGTCCGCGTGAGCGAATTCGAGAAGCCAGAGCTCGCAGGCGCGGGCACAGTCACGGTCGACGACGTGCGTGAACTCTCGGGCGCCGCAACCCCGCACTTCGCCCTGCACGTTCGCAATCGCCTTCGCCGGCTCGTTGCACCACTTGATCCCTCGGACCCGGCTCGCCAGCTTGCCGATGTCGAGATCGCGCGCCTCGAGCGCCTGGCGGTCGAGGGTCAGCGCGGAAGCGGGGAGTCCGATCTCCCCCACCTCACTAACGGCTGATCAGACCGACTGCAGCGCGGCAGCCGATTCGAAGCTGCCGTCAATCAGCCTTGCAGCTGCCGGATCCAGCCGGCTGGCGCTGTTCTCACTGATGTCCAGCGAGGAGAGCAGGGCGCCAACTATCACGGGATCAAACTGTGTGCCGGCGTTGCGAACCAGCTCGGCGCGCGCCTCTTCGACGGGCATCGCCGTGCGGTAGGGCCGGTCGCTGGTCATCGCGTGGAAGGCGTCGCAGACGAGCACGATGCGGCTGGCCAGCGGAATGTCGTCGCCCTTGAGCCCATCGGGGTAGCCCTTGCCGTCCCATCGCTCGTGCTCGTGGCGAATCGCCTTGGCAACCTTTTCAAGCCCCGGGATGCGGGCGACGATGCGCTCGCCGATCACCGGGTGTTGCTTCATGATCTCCCACTGCGCTTCGTTGAGCTTGCCCGGCTCGTGGAGCACTTCGTTGGGGATGCCGATCTTGCCGATGTCGTGCAAGAGGGCGACGTCGGCGATCGTGTCGACATCCGCGACCGGCAGATCGAGCTGATCGGTCACCGACGTGACGAGTTCCAGCGTTTCGGCCGAATGCTCTCCGGTGTATCCATCGCGAGCCGAAAGCGCCGCGCAAAGTGCCTCGACAGTCGCCTTGAAACGCCGGCGCTCGGTGCGGCTGATGCCGCGGACGCGGTTGGCGAGAACGCCGACCATCGCGGATGTCGCGATGTAGGTCGGCATCGCTACGAGCAGTTGCTCGAGGTTCACCTCGCCCGGTCGCAGCACCTCAGACGCAACAAATACCGTGCTCCAGACCACGTAGCCGGCGATCATCACGCTCCAGCGTCCCCAGTAGAAGAACGCCAGGAAGAGCAGCGGGAAAAGGTGGAAGGCGGCGATCCCGGGCTTGTCGAGCACGACCGTCGCAACCGCGATCACGGCGGTCGCGTATCCGATCATCGGCAGCACCCACCAGCGCTCGGCGCGGCTCCAGGGAACGATCAGCGCGGCGGCGAAGCCGACGCCGCAGAGCGCCAGCATGCCCACCGACGCGCCCGAGAGGTCGTCGGTCGAGAGCATGTAGATCGAAGAGAGCAGCGCACCTAGGAACCACGCGAAGGCGGCCAGACGCCCGACCCAGATGAAGGTCTGCTCGGCCTCGGCGCGGTGACCCTGCCAGGCCGGCGAGCTCTCGTCGGTGAGCGAAACATTGTCGATGACGTTCGGAGTCAAAGATCGTCCTCTGTGGTGATCAAGCGCCGGGCGGATCTCCCCAGATCCTTCTGGCGCGCCCCCGCCCTGCATCTCTGTAGGGCGAGCAAAGTATGACATTCGTCACAAGCAAAAACAAGCCGAAAACGCGGTATTTCCGAAAATCCTCGATTCTGCGTAGAGCCAGGTTCAGACTGCAGCGGCGGTCATCTGGGTGGGCGAACTGAGTGCGGCCTGCGGAACGCGCGAACGGCGCTCGTCGTCGGCCAATTCACCTTGGTCGAGCACGTGGAGCAGCGCGCCGACGACGGTCGGATCGAACTGAGTCCCGGCGTTTCGCGAGAGTTCAAGGCGCGCGTCTTCGACTGACATCGCCCTGCGGTAGGGGCGGTCGCTGGTCATCGCGTGGAAGGCGTCGCAGACGAGCACGATGCGGCTTGCCAACGGGATCTCGCCCGCCTTCAGCCCGTCCGGGTAGCCGCCGCCGTCCCAGCGCTCGTGCTCGTGGCGGATCGCGCGAGCGACTTCCTCAAGCCCCGGGACCGTGACGACGATCCGCTCGCCGATCACAGGATGTTGCTTCATCACTTCCCACTGCTCATCGCTGAGCTTTCCGGGCTCGTGCAGAATCTCATTCGGGATGCCGATCTTGCCGATGTCGTGCAGCAGCGCGACGTCGGCGACGTACTCGCAGGCGTTGGGCTTCAAGCGCAGTTCGTCGCAGATCGCGTTGACGAGGCCAAGCGTCTCCTGGGAGTGCGAGCCGGTGTAACCGTCGCGCGCGGTAAGCGCGGTCGAGAGCGCCTCGATCGTGGCCTTGTAACGGCTGCGCTCGGCGATCCGCATCGTGTTGAAGCGCGCGGCCAGTCCGCCGGTCAGCAGCGCGACCGCGATCAGCGCCGGGAGCGTGATGATCAGTGCCGAGGATGCGTCGCGGGCATCGCCGGTGATCACCGGGAGCGCAAAGACGAGCGCGGCGCCAAAGAGGTTCAGCCCGACGAGCACTCGGTTGTCCCAGAAGAACGAAGTGAGGGCCATCATCGGCATCAGCAGGACAACGGCCAACGTCGAAACGTCAAAGATGTAGACGGCCCCGACGATCGCGACCAGCGCGAGCCAGTAGAGCGAGAGCAGCCATTCCCTGCGCAAACGCACCCAGGGGATCAGCGCGCCGGCAATTGCCGACGCTGCAGTACCCGCGACCAGAACGATCGTCGCCGTCGTCCAACGGTCGGCGAGGGTCGCGTAGAGCGCCGCGCCGATCGCGCCGACGGCCATCCCGATTGCGAACAGCGAGCCGAGAATCTCGCGCGTGTCGCGGGTGGGTTGGTAGGCGGCGCCGACCGAGACGATTTGTTGGATGCGGGACTGGGCGTCGTACTGCGGCATTGGGTCTCCTGAAGTTCCCGTGGCCATTTCGATTCTTGCGGATTCCCACGTCGTGGGCAAATTCGCCCTGGACGGATCTTCACGCGTTTTCAGATGTCTCATGTGACGCCGGGCCGGCGGCATCACCGAGTTACTGGGAAGTCAGTTCTGCGCGCGGGTCGGAATTCCGGCCCGCGCGCTTTAGAACTGCAATCGGGATTTCAGGAGAGTTTCGACTCAGACTCGCTGGATCAGCGTGGCGGTGCCGATTCCGCCGCCGCAACACATCGTCACGAGCGCCCATTCCTTGTCGGCGCGCTCGAGTTCGTGCAGCGCCGTGGTGATCAGGCGGGCGCCGCTCCCGCCCAGCGGGTGGCCGATCGCGATCGCGCCGCCGTTGGGGTTGACGCGGTCCCAGTCGGGACTGATTTCGCGGCGCCAAGCGGCAACCACCGAGGCGAAGGCCTCGTTGATCTCAATCAGATCGATGTCGTCGATCGTCATGTTGTTGCGCTCGAGGATCTTCTTGGTGGCGGGTATCGGACCGGTCAGCATGATCACCGGGTCTACGCCGACGGTCACCTGATCGACGATCTTCGCGCGTGGCGTGAGGCCGAGCTCTTCGGCCGTGTTGCGTTCGGCCAGCAGCACCGCGGCGGCGCCGTCGGAGATCTGGCTGGAGTTGCCCGCGGTCGTCACGCCGTCCTCCTTGAAGCTCGGCGTAAGGCCTGCGAGGCCCTCAAGCGTCGTCTCGCGCAGGCCCTGGTCGGTCGTGTAGGTGACCGAGTCGCCGTTGGTGCCGACGGTCATCGGCAGGATCTCGCGGTCGAAGCGGCCCTCTTCGGTGGCCTGCTGGGCGAGTTGCTGGCTGCGCAGCGCGAGCTCGTCGAGCTCGCTGCGCGGGATCTCCCACTTCTCGGCGATCATCTCCGAGCTGATTCCCTGCGGGACAAGCTGGTACTTGGAGTAGAGCTCTTCGGTGAACGGCGAGCCGACCTTGCCGAGGATCTCCGGCGAGAAGCCGACGCCCATCGGAACGTGTCCGAGGTGCTCGACGCCGCAGGCAAGCACGACCTCATCAGATCCCGCCGCGATCTGGCTGGCCGCGAGATTCGTGGCGTGCTGCGAGGAGCCGCACTGAAGGTCCATCGTCGTCGCCGGCACGTCGATCGGCAGCCCGGCCTGCAGCCAGGCGTTGCGGCCGATGTTGAGCGACTGCTCGCCGATCTGCTGGACGCACCCGGTCATCACGTTGTCGACCTTCAGCGGGTCCAGACCGGCCCGCTCGAGCGCCGCCTTCTGCACACTGCCAAGAAGTTCGTTGGGGTGCGTGTCCTTGTAGTAGCCCTTTTCCTTGTGGCCTCGCCCGATCGGGGTGCGCACGGCTTCGACGATCGTGACCTCGCGGCCATTGGCGACTGACTGCATACTCATGTTCCGGCTGCCTATCCTTCTCGCTCGCGGCTCGCTTGCGCGCTGAATCTGCGCGGAGTGAACCGATCGGTACTTGTAGTTGCACATTCTTTCAACCTTTGAGGGGAACTTTGTCGTGAGTGAGAAGCTGGGAATCGTCGGGAGCGGCCTGATCGCCACCGGACTTGCGGTCGCGTCGGCGTCGACCGGCGGAGACGTCGTGATCCGCGCGCGCTCCGAGGAGTCGGTCGAGAAGGCGAAGGCCGCAATCGACAAGGCCGTCTCGCGGCTTGAGAACCCCGAGGAAGTTGTGGCGCGGATCACGCACACGACTGATTTGTCTGACCTCGCCGACCGCACCTATGTCGTCGAGGCCGTCGCCGAGGACTACGAGGTCAAGAACCCGCTGCTGGCTGAGCTTGCCGGCGTGATAGCGGACGACGCGGTGCTGGCCTCCACGACCTCGTCGCTGTCGGTCAACAAGCTTGCCGCCGCCGCCGGGATCCCGGAGCGCTTCGTCGGCTTCCACGTCTTCTCACCGGTCCCGGTGATGAAGCTGATCGAGATCGTCTACGCGGACGAGGCCACAGAGGACGTGCGGTCCCGCTCGCGCGCGCTCTGCGAGGCGATCGGCAAGACCGGCGTTGAAGTCCCCGACACGCCGGGCTTCATCGTCAACCGCCTGCTCTTCCCGTACCTGTTTGACGCCGCGCGCTTCCTTGAGACCTCTGGCCTTGAGCCCGAGGCCGTCGACACCGCGATGAAGCTCGGAGCCAACTTCCCGATGGGCCCGATCGCCCTGCTCGACTACGTCGGCCTCGACGTCTCGATCGCGATCGGCGAGCAGATCGGCGTCGAGATCCCGCAGAACTGCCGCGACCTACTGGCTGCCGGCAAGCTCGGCCGCAAGACCAAGCAGGGCTTCTACGACTACAACAAGTAGCGGGCCGTGGCCCGGGGCCTTAGCTCCGGGCCGGTCAGTCCGCCGGGACCGCGGCGATTTCGCTGGTTTCACCGTGGCCGGCTACTGCGATGCGGACTGCTTCGATGCGGTTCTCGCGCACGCTCTCGACACGGATGATGTAGCCGCTCGCGCGGATCGCGTCGCCGCGCTTGGGCAGGCGACCGAGTTCGGCGAAGACGAAGCCGCCGATCGAGTTGTAGGCGTCAGAGTCCGTCGGCAGTTCGATGCCGTGATCCTCCAGATCGACCAGCGGCACGTGACCGCGCACGAAGAGGTCGCCGTTGGCAAGGCGGCGAACCGCACTCAGGGCCGAGTCCGTCTCGTCGTCAATCTCCCCGACCACTTCTTCGACGATGTCTTCAACGGTCACAATCCCGACCGTGCGGCCGTACTCGTCGACGACGATCGCCATCGACATGCGCTCGCGCTGCAGATCGGCGAGTAGATCGTCGAGCGGCTTGGTCTCGGGCACCACGTAGGCGTCGCGCACCGCCTTGCCGATCGTCGCGTCCTCACCCTTGGAAAGCATCAGCCGCACCAGCGACGAGAGGTGCAGCACGCCCTTGATCTTGTCGGTCGATCGCCCTTCGGTGACCGGCAGCCGCGTGTGGCCTGAAGAAGTGCAGCGGCGCAGCGCCACCTCGACGGTGTCGTCGATGTCGATCGTCACGACGGCCGGAATCGGCGTCATCACGTTGCGCGCCTCATTCTCGTGCAGCTCGAAGACTCCGGAGAGCATGTGCGCCTCACCGGGATCGAGCGTCGCGTGCGAGCGACCGTGCTCGACCAGCGCGCGAAGATCGGCGCCCGTCGCCCCCAGCTCCATCTCCGAGGCCGGTCGGATTCCGACCAGTCCGACGAGCCAGTTCGCGGTCCCGTTGAGCACCGCGATCGCCGGCGAGAACACCCGCTTGAATACGCCGAGCGGCCCGGCGAGCCAGCGCGCGGTGCCCTCGGGCCGGGCAATCGCAATCGATTTCGGTGCCAGCTCGCCGATCACGATGTGCAGCACCGTGATGATCACGAAGGCCAACGTCACCGCGGCCGCGGTGGAGGCCTTCTCGCCGAATGCCTCGCCAAAAAGTGGCTCAAGCAGATGGCCCAGCGCGGGTTCTCCGGCAAAACCAAGGCCGATCGACGCCATCGTGATTCCCAACTGACAGGCCGACAGGTAAGAGTCGATCTGCGTCATCGCCGAGAGCGCGGCGCGCGTGCGCCGCGAATCGCCTTCTTCCTCGACCTGGCCCTCCAGCAGCGACGCCTTGGCGCGCACCAGCGAGAACTCGGCAGCGACAAAGAACCCGTTGATCAGGACAAGCAGCAGCGTGACCAGCAGTAGCAGCCAGCTCATGCGCAAGCCTCCCGGTCCGGGCGGCGATGCGAGTTGCTACTTCGAGGAGGCGCGTCTTCGGGGACGTCCATTGCAGGCCAAGTTACCAGCAGCGAGGACAGACCGCCTACGCAAGCTTGTCGATCTCGCGCGCGAGCTCGAAGTCCTTCTCGGTCACGCGCCCCTCAGAATGCGTGAACAGCGTCACCTCAACGTCCTTCCAACTGACGCGCAGATCCGGGTGATGACCCGCGCGCTCGGCGGCCGGAGTGATCGCGTTGATGAAGTCGACCGACCCGACGAAGTCGCCGCGGTCGAACGTGCGCACCAGCGCGTCGCCGCGCGGCGTCTGTACGAGATTCCAGCCGTCGGGCACATCGAATGACATGCCGCCGATCCTACGAGAAGCCCCCTAGGCTTGCGCCATGCGCATCGCAAGCCTCGTCCCCTCGGCCACCGAACTGCTCTTCGCAATGGGACTCGGCGACAAAGTCGTCGCGGTCACGCACGAGTGCGACTACCCGCCCGAAGCGCAAGACCTACCCCAACTGACCACAAGCGTGATCCCGGCGGATCTGCCCCCGGCGGACGTCGACGCGCTGGTGCGCGGCCAGATGCAGGAGGGCAAGGCGCTCTACACGCTCGATGAGGAGCTGCTCAAGGAAGAGGAGCCAGATCTGATCGTCGCCCAGCAACTCTGCGATGTCTGCGCCGTCAGCATCGATGACGTGCGGGCCGTCGCCGAGCGCATGGACCCGAGCCCCCAGGTGATCAGTCTCGATCCCACGACGTTCGGCGAGGTGCTCGGTGACATTCGCACGCTCGCGCAGGCGACCGACAGCAAGGACGCCGGCGTCGAGCTGGTGCAGTCGCTGGCCGACCGCGTCGATGATGTGCGGATCGCGCTCAAGGACGTCGGCCGGGAGACCGGGCCCGATCGCGTCTCGACAGTCGCGCTGGAGTGGCTCGATCCGGTCTTCATCGGAGGGCACTGGATTCCGCAGATGATCGAGATGGCCGGCGGATTCGATCCGCTGGGCATGCCCGGCGAGCCCTCGCGCGAGTCGGACTGGCACGAGCTCTCGGCCGCCGAGCCAAGCGTCGCGGTGCTCATGCAATGCGGGTACGACGCCGCGCGCAGCGCCGATGAAGCCGAAGAGTTTGCCCGCGAAATCAAAGGCACCGGCGTGCGCCAGACGTTCGCAACCGACGCAAACGCCTACTTCAGCAGGCCCGGGCCGCGCCTGGTCGACGGCCTTGAGCTGCTCGCCCACGCCCTGCATCCCACGCTCGTCCAGGAACCTGCAGTCGGCGCGATGCTCGAGCTCGAGCTCTAGCCAGATCCGCCGCTAGGCAAACTGCGCGCGGGCGACCAAGATGCAAGCCACGTACATCGCCAATCCCATGCAGGTGACGATCGTCGTGCCGACGTAGCGGGCACGTGGTCCGCTCCCGAGCCAGCCACGGCGCTCGCCCAGCTCGAAGAGGATCACGCCGCAGATCGCGCCACCGATCAATCCGCCCAGGTGCGCCCCCTTGGATATCCCGGACGCCCCGAACGTGATCACGAGGTTGATCAGCACCAGCACGCCGATCTGCTGCACGGCTTCGCGGATCTGCCTCGATCGCGCGATCACCAGCGCCATCCCCATCAAGCCGAAGATCGCACCCGACGCACCAGCCGAAGGTGTGCTCGGCTCAAGAATCAGCGCCCCGAGCGAGCCCGCGATCAGCGAGGTCATGTAGACCGCCAGCATCTGCAATGACCCAAGCTCAGGCTCGAGCATGCGGCCGAGCACGTACAGCAGGTACATGTTCAAGGCGATGTGCAGGATCCCGAGATGCAGGAAGCCCGGCGTGACGACGCGCCACCACTCCCCCTGGGCGATGAGCGGCCCGAAGAGCAGTCCGTTCTCCGTCACCCACCCGCCGCCGGTGCTGAGCAGCCCGACGGGGAACCCGGTGGCGATCTGAGCGAGAAACACCAGGATGGTGATCGCCATGATCGACGAAGTCACCGGCGACTCGCGGAAGAATCCGGCAAGCCCGCCTGCGCCGGGTCCGATGTCCGACCGCGTATAGACGCGCTGGCGCTCGCTCGAGCACTCGGGGCAGCGCATCCCGACCGGCGAAGGGGTCATGCAATCAGGGCAGATCGGCCGGCCGCAGTTGCTGCACGAAACGTTCGTCTCGCGGCCGGGGTGCCGGTAACAGGTCTGGACGTGCGCCTCCATTGGGCGCAGATCGTAGGCGCGAAGGCCGGCGGAGCGGCTACTTGGTCAGATCGCGTGCGGCGCGCTTGATGTCTTCGCGCGCACCGTCGGCCGCATCGCCGAGCGCATCGGTCAGGGCTTTCACCGCGGCGGTTCCTGCGTCGTCGCCGTGGCGGCGGTGTCGCAGTCCCATCACGACCAGCGCGCCGGCCGCAGCGGTGCCGGCCGCCAGCGCGACCGCTGGGCGCACCCAGTTGCGTGGATCGCGCATCGCCGCGAGCTCCCAGTCGGAGAGCTCCTCGGCTGCGGTCATCGAGATCTCGGTCAGCCGCGACTGAAACTCTTCGTACATCCGCGCCGGGGGCTCGACGGGCGCAAACGCGCGCGAGAGGACGCTCTCGATTGACTCGAACTCGAAGTTCCCGCGATCACTCATGATCCCGCGCCCACCTTCTCGTCCTCTGCCAGCGCCGCTTCGAGCTGCTTGATCGCACGGTGCAGAAGCACCTTGGTTGCGCCCTCGGTCTTGCCCATCGCGCGCGCAATCTCGCCGTTGTCCATGCCCAGTGCGAAACGCATGATCAAAGCCTCGCGCCGGTCATCGGAGAGCTCTGCGACTTTTTCGAACACTTGGTCGAGTTCTTCGCGCGCCTCGACGAGATCCTCGGTGTCGTGACCGGCGGCGAACTCGCCCGCGGCCTCCAGCGGCGCGACCGGCTTTCGCGAGCGGTCGCGATAAAGATTGATCGCGAGGTTCTGCGCGATGCGGATGAGCCACGGCCGCAGCGAGCGGCCCTGCGACTCGGAAAGGGCCTTGGGCAGGTGCCGATAGGCCTGGAGGAAAACCTGCTCGGAAACGTCCTCGGCGTCGTGATGATTGCCAAGCCGGTAGTAGAGAAACGAGTAGACGTCGCGCAGGTGCGCTTCGTAGAGCTCGGTGAAGGCGCGATCGAGCTCGGTCTTGTCCATCTTGGGCGCTTGTTCGTTTGACACATCGCCAGCCTACTTCGCCTCAGGCCGCGCGCCGCACGATCGAAACCCATTCTTCAGGTTCGATCGCCCCCGTGATCAGGTCGCGCAGCGCGAAAACGGTCGGCGCGTCGGACCCTTCGTTCTCGAACACGGTCGCAAGCAGTGGCACGGTGTCGACCGCCTCAGCGACGTGGCCGAGCTCCTGCTTGATCTGGTCGGCCGGGACGCCCGCACCGAGTAGCTCGCCGGCGCGGCGATTGCGCGATCCCGCCGCAAGCACGGTCGCGACGAGATCTCCGGTGCCGGCGAGTCCGAGGAACGTCTCTCGACTCGCGCCGAGACCGCGGGCGAGGTGCTCGACCTCGCGGAAGGCGTGGCCGGCGGCCGCTCCTGCCGCGTTCATACCCGCGCCACCTGCGGCGCTGGCGGCGAGCGCGGCGACGTTCTTGGCGCAGCCGGCGAGCTCAGTGCCGACCAGGTCAGATGAGCGTTCGACGTCCAAGCCGGCCTGTTCGAGGGTCTCGCCGAGTTGCCTGCGAAGCGCATCGTCGGGCGTTGCAAGCACGACAGACGCCCCATGCAGGACCGCTTCGGCAGCGTGCGCCGGGCCGCCTAGACAGGCGATTGCGCGCGTCCGCACTCGTGCGCCGACATATTCGGACGGGAGCGTTCCGAGCGGCGGCACGAGCCCTTTGCTCAAGACCAGTACGGCACTGCGCGAGCCGATTCGGTCGGCCGCCTGGGCCACTGCGTTGGGCAGCTCTTTTGAAGGCACCGCAAAGACGATCAGGTCCTGACCGGAAAGCTCGATCGTCGACGCAGCCTTGACGCTCAGCTCCGGAGGCAGATCGACTTCGGGCAAATAGCGCTCGTTGCGCCGCTCGCTGTCGATCCGCTCGGCCAGCTCTTGAGTGCGGGTTCCGAGCTCAACCTCCATGCCCGATTTGGCCAGCAGTGCTGCCACCGCTGTGCCCCAGGCGCCAGAGCCGATCACCGCGGCGCGGCGCATCGGGGGCAGTCCCCCGAGCCACTCCCACTGCAGCTCGACGCGCGGCCAGATGCGATTGGTGACCTCGACGGCGAGTTCGCGCGACGGATTCTCGGTGTGCGGGAAGACGAGCGGATCGCCGGCCCGGATCGTGACCTTGTGCGGACGAATCCTCCAGCCACGACGGATGTTCTCGGTGCCGATCAGCGCAATCGGGACGATCGGCACGCCGGTCTCGAGCGCGAAGCGGCCGACGCCACGGCGCGGCCGGCCGAGACTTCCGGGTCGCACGCGTGTGCCCTCGGGGAAGATCACGATCGAATCCCCACGCTTGAGGATCGCGCGCACCGTCTGAAGCAGCTCCTGGTCGGACTGGTCGCGCATCACCGGGATCGCGCCCAGCGAGTTGAGAAACCATCCCTGGAGCGGCTTCTCGAAGAGCTCCATCTTTGCCACATAGAACAGCGGCCGCTTTGTCATCGCCCCGATGATGAACGGGTCCAGGAAGCTCCGGTGGTTGCTCGCGAAGATGATCGGGCCGTCCTGAGGGACGTGCTCGCGGCCGATGCGCTTCATGCGGAAGTACGTGATGAAGAACGGGAAGAGAACGAGCCACGCGGTCCAGTACATGAACTTGTTCACGCCCTTCGTGCGGGCACGTTCATGGAACTTGTAGAAGTAGTCGGGCGGCGGCGCGCCTTGGCGCTCGGGCGGCAGCGGCGGGTCCTCTTCTTGCGCGCGCGGCGCTACAACAGGAGTCTGCGGGCCGGTTTCGGGATTCGGCGGACGCTCGGCGCGCGAGGCCGCATCTTGCACCTCGCGTGTCTGGTCGTCATTCTCCCCGGAGGGCGCTTGAATCGTCTCGTCCGCGCTCACAGCTGATTTCTACACCCTCTCGGTGGGCCGGTTACGGAAGGTCTTCAAGCCGGGAAGGGGACTCGAACCCCTGACCTACTGCTTACAAGGCAGTTGCTCTACCAGCTGAGCTATCCCGGCATACGCAGGCAGAGTAGTTCCGAATAGTGTTGCCCGGATGAACGAAGCGGTGATTCGCACAGAGTCGCTGACCAAGCGCTTTGGATCGCTGGCGGCGGTTGAGGACGTCACGCTTGAGGTGCAAGGCGGAGAAGTGTTCGGATTGCTTGGCCCCAACGGCGCCGGCAAGTCGACGACCTTGCGCTGCCTGCTCGGAATGATCAGGCCCAGCGCCGGCTCCTGCACGATCTTCGGCCTCGATTGCTGGCGCGACCGCGTCGAGGCTCATCGCCGCGTCGGCGTGCTGCCCAGCGAGTTCGACTACGAGGGCGAGGTCACCGGACGCGAGTTGGTCCGGCTCTTCTCGTTGCTTCGCGGTGTCGACACGAGCGAGCGCGCCGAGTCGCTGGCCGCGCGGCTACGCGCAGACCTCGACCGGCCGCTCAAAGAACTCTCACGCGGCAACCACCAGAAGATCGGGCTGATCACCGCGCTCGCACACGACCCCGAGCTGGTCGTGATGGACGAGCCAACCGCCGGGCTTGACCCGCTGATGCAGGAAGAGTTCCTGCGCATCGTCGGCGAGCTGCGCGAGGACGGCAGGACCGTTCTGCTCTCCTCCCACAACATGGCCGAGGTCGAACGCTGCTGCGACCGCGCCGCGATGATCCACGAGGGAAAAGTGCTGGAAATCGCGGATATTTCCTCCCTGCTCGAGCGCTCGCCCAAGCGCGTGCAGGCCGTCTTCGCGGTGCCGGTGGATGTATCCGAATTCAGCAAGCTTGAAGGCGTCACCGACGTTGCGGTCGACGGACGCACGCTGAGCCTGAAGGTCAGCGGAGGTGTCGATTCCGTGGTGCGGGCAGCGGCGCGGCACGAGATCGTCGATTTCGTATGCGAGCGACCGTCGCTTGAGTCGGCATTCGTCGAGCTCTACGCGGAGGACCCACAATGAACGCGCGGGGCGTTTCGGTGATGGTCTGGCAGACGCTGAAGATGCGCCGTTTCTCGCTCCTGGGCTGGTCGCTGGTGCTCGCCGGACTGGTGATCATGTACACGGCGATGTTCCCGACGATCGAGAAGATCGACATCGCGAGCCTGCTCGAGCAATATCCCCAGGAACTGCTCAAGGCATTTGGATTTGACGAAACCGCCAACCAGCTGAACACCGCAATCGGCTTCCTCAACACCGAGCTCTTCGGCTTCATGCTGCCGCTGGCGATTGTCTTCCTGCCGGTTGGGGTGATCGTGCGGATGACCGCTCGAGCCGAGGAGAACCATTACCTGGACGCACTCTTCGCCGCACCCCTCGCGCGCTGGCAGCTGATGATCGCCGCGGCCTCGGCAGCCGGGATTGCGATGGCGATCCCGATCGTCGCGACCGTGGTGACCGCACTCGTGACCGCCGCGGTGGTCGGAGTCGATCTCTCGCTCTCGGAAATCGGCTCGTCCGCCCTCAGCCTCCTGCCGATGGGCGCACTGGCCGGCGGACTCGCGGTGCTGATCGTCGGAATGACATCCCGTCACGCAATGGTCACCGCGACAGCCGTCGGCGTGGTTGTCGCGATGTATCTGATGAATGTGCTGGTCGAGCTTGTGGCGTTCTTCAACGACATCAAGTGGATCTCGATCTTCCACTACTACACCGACTGGATCAACCACGGGATCGCCTGGCCGGGGTATCTCGCCTGGCTTGCGATCGCCGCTGCGCTCACCGCAGTCGGTTGCGTGCTCTATGAGCGCCGCGATCTCGACTGATCAATCGCGATCAGAGGATCACGTTGCGTTCCTGAAGGTGCCCGCCGACCTTGCGCTTGACGCGCTGAAGCGCATTGTCGACCGTCTTGGCGTCGCATCCGAGCTTCTCTCCGATCGTCTCGTATGAGTAACCGTCGAGGTAGAAGCGCAGAACGTCACCCTCAAGCTCGCTGAGGCTCGCTTGCAGGCAATCGACAAGGCTCGTGAGCTCCTCCGAGCTGATCACCTGCACGACCGGGTCGTGCACGTGGCTGCCGGGAAGCATCTCGTCGAGCGTCTGGTCGCCGTCGTCGTCACTGCCGCCTGGAGGAGCGTTGAACGAGACGTATTGGTTGAGCGGCGCGTGCTTGTTGCGCGTGCTCGTCTTGACGGCCGTGATGATCTGGCGAGTGATGCAGAGCTCTGCAAAGTTGCGGAAGCTGCTCTCGCGGTCGGTGCGGTAGTCGCGGATCGCCTTGTAGAGGCCGACCAGGCCCTCCTGGATCAGGTCATCCGAGTCGCCACCGATCAAGAAGTAGCTCGAAGCCTTCAATCGGACGAATCCGTAGTAGCGCTTGACCACCATCTCGTAGGCCTCGCTGTTTCCGGACTTTGCGAGGGCGATCAGGTAGTGATCATCAACCTCAGGTAGAGCTTTAGACTTTTGCCGAATACGGCCGGCATTGGTGCGCGGGGCCAGTTCTTCTGGCGATTCGAGCTGTTCTTCGGTTACAGCGGCTGCCTGGGATGCAGTGGTCACGGTGCCTCCAAATCGGCAATTCACCTGCAAATGAACCCTTTCTGTGGGCCATCCTCGGCGAATCACCATTGTGGTCGTGACGCATGCCTCCCAACTTGCGTCAAATGGATCTTCTATGTGTCCTTCGGTCCATCTGAGCTCAAAGCCGGCGAGCCGGTCCTCAAACCTGAAGCTGGACTTTAGGTTTAACGTCGGACGGCAATTATTGCGCTTTTATGGCAACCGCGCATTTCGGCCGCGATTCTGCATGTCTGCTTGCAGAATCAGGCCCCGCGCGAGGCGAGAACGGCGTAGAGCAACACCGCGGCGGCGGTGCTGACATTCAGCGACTCGATCTGGCCGCGCTGCGGGATCGACACCAGCGCATCGCAGGTCTTTGCGACCTTCGGCCGCATCCCCTTGCCCTCCGAGCCGGCGACGATCACTACGCGTCCGCTGTAGTCAGGCTCGTTGTAGGCCATCTCGCCGTCGGCGGCCGCGCCGTAGACCCAGGCGCCGGCGTCTTTGGCCGCGACCAGGAAATCCGAGACGTTCCCGACACGGGCGATTCTCAGGTGCTCGACCGCCCCTGCGCTCGCCTTGCACGCTGCCGGCGTGACCTCCGCCGTCCTGCGCTCGGCGATCACCATTCCGCTCGCGCCCGCCGATTCGGCGACGCGCGCCAGCGCGCCAAGGTTCTGCGGGTCCTGGATCTCGTCGAGCACGAGAATCAATGCGTCTTCGGGCTCGAGCAGCTGCGCGGCGTCGGCATAGCGGTATTCCGCGGTTTCAGCGACGACGCCCTGGTGCGCATCGGTGCCAGCCAGGGCGATCAGTTCCTCCGTGGTCGCACGGGAAACAGGCACGGCGCCGGACAGCTCGCCAAGCCAAGGCTCCTTCTCGGCGGCCTGAGTCGCCCAGATGCGGCTTACCTTGCGCGGACCGCGCAGCGCCTCGCGCACCGGATTGCGGCCGTAGAGAATCATGTCGTGAGGTTACGGGGGCCGAGCGTCAGACCGGTCGAAGCTGCGGGCCATCCGCGGTGTCGCGGATCTCCCAACCCATCGCGAGCAGCTCGTCGCGCAGTTGGTCGGCCCTCGCGAAGTCTTTCTCTGCGCGAGCACGCTGGCGCGCTTCAAGCAGTGCGAGCGCGGCGTCACCCGCCTCCTGTCCGCCGGTTTCGAAGATGCTCTCAAGGCCCAACGTATAGAGCGCCTCGCGCAACTGCGCGCGTCCGCCGACCTTCTCGCCATCGGCGATGCGCCGGTTCGCCTCGCGCACCCAAGTGAAGATCTCCGACATCGCCGCCGGTGAGTTGAAGTCGTCGGCCAACGCGTCGTAGAACCGCGTCAAAGCCTCTTCCAGAGAGGGATCGGCCGGATCGTCGCCCAGCTTCTCGGCGGCCTCCCTCAGGCGATCGACGTTCGCGCCCGCCTGAGCCAGCGTGGCCGGCGTGCACTCGATCGGTGCGCGGTAGTGACCGCTGATGAAGAACATGATCAGCGTTGACGCGGGATATTCGTCGAGCGCCTCGTGCAGCTGCCAGATGTTGCCGACGGACTTGCTCATCTTCTCACCGGAGAAGCGGACCATGCCGTTGTGCATCCAGAGCCGGGCCAGCGGCGCGCCGCGCCCGGCGTAGCTTTGGGCGCATTCGTTCTCGTGGTGCGGGAAGACGAGGTCGATCCCGCCGCCGTGGATGTCGAAGTCGACGCCAAGGATCGTCTCGCTCATCGCCGAGCACTCGATGTGCCAGCCCGGCCGACCGTCGCCCCAGGGCGAGGGCCAGGACGTGTCCTCGTCCTCCTTGCGCGTCTTCCAGAGCGCGAAATCACGCGCGTCGCGCTTGAGCGAGTTGTCCTCCTCGCCTTGGTCCATCATCTCCGGGTCACGATTTGAGAGCTCGCCGTAGCGCTCGTACGACGGCACGGAGAAGTACACGTCGCCGCCGCTCTCGTATGCGTGACCTCGCTCGATCAGCGCTTCGATCAGATTGACGATCTCGGGGATCGTCTCGGTCGCGAGCGGCTCCGCGTCCGGGCGGCCCAGTCCCAGTCGCGAAGTGTCCTCAAAGTAGGCCGCGGTCATGTCCGCGGCGAGCTTCGCGCTGTGCACGCCGGACTCGCGCGCCGCGACGTAAATCTTGTCGTTGATGTCCGTGACATTCGCGGCGAACGTGACGTCATAGCCCTCGTGCTGGAGGAAGCGCTTGAGCAACAGGAACACGACGTACGGACGCGCGTTGCCGATGTGGATGCGCGAGTAGACGGTCGGCCCGCAGGCGTAGATCGAGACCTTCCCCGGGTCGCGGACCTTGAGCGGTCGCACCTCGCCGCTGAGCGTGTCGTGTAGCTGGATCTCTCTCATTTTCCCCGCTCGGAAGCCTATGACTTTCGCGCACGGCTATTTTCCCCTGCTCATGAACGAGCGCGTGAACGCAATCGTCGCCAGCGTGATGGAGGTGCCGCTGCACCGTCACCTCGCGATCGTCCTGATCGATCAGCAGGACCCCGCTCGCGGGATCGAACTGACGGTCGACGATCGCCACCTCAACAACGTCGGCGTACTGCACGGCGGGGTGTTCCCCGCCTGCCTCGACGTCGCGGCTTACCTCGCCGTGCTGCCGGAGCTGGAAGCGGGCACCCACGCCACGACGGTCAGCACCACAACTTCGATCGCCCGTGGCGCCCGGGCTGGAGACGTGATCCGTTTTGAAGGCGCGGTCACCCGGATCGGCCGGACACTCGCCTTCACATCGGCCAGAGCGAGCGTTGACGGCAACGTCATCGCCACCTGCGAACTTGTCAAAGCGATCGTTCCGGCGCCGCCCGAGCAGGCCTAGCCGGCGATTCTCTGCCGGGCCAGCGCCACCCGCTCCGGCGTGGCGCAGGCGAGCACATAGGGGAACTCAGGGCCCTGCACGCGGCCGGTGAGCGCCGCTCGCAGTCCATGCAAGGCCGAAGCGAGCGAGACGCCCCGACCTCGCAGTTCAGACTTCAGCTCGCCGAAGGCCTTGGTCGCTGCTTCAACGTCGATCGGCCACTCCGGCACTATCGCGTCGAGGGCCGCGATCGCCGCCGCAGCCTCCGGCTCAGAGATCGCCAGCCGCGCATCGATGTCCGGCTCGGGCGGGTCGACGAGCGCACGACCAACCGCTGCGCTCTCGGCGAACGTTGCGCCATCGGTGCGCGCGGCCTCGACGGCGGCGATCGGCAGACTGCCGCTGCCGAACTCGGCGAGGCTGGCCGCCAACCGATCGGCCGGCATCGCGCGAATGTGCTCTCCGGACACCCAGCGGAGCTTCGCCTCATCGAACTGCGAATCCGCGGTGTGCAGCCGCGCCAGATCAAAGCGCGCAGCCATTTCGTCCAGGCTGAGCATCAATTCTTCGGTCCCATAGTCGGCCAGCGAGAGTGCCAGCGTGTTGCAGATCGCGGCAGCCGGAAATCCCTCGTCGCGCAGCGCCGCGACCGTCGCAGAGTCGCCCTCGCGCTTGGAGACCTTCGCCCCGTCAGCGAAGACCAGGAGCGGCGCGTGAACGTACTGCGGCGGTTCGGCACCGATCGCCCGGATGATCGCCGTTTGCAGCTCGGTGTTTGTCAGGTGGTCGCGGCCCCGCAGCACGTGTGAGATCGCGTCATCCACGTCGTCCACGGCGGTGGCCAGGTGGTAGAGCGGCGAGCCGTCCGAGCGGGCGATCACGCGTCCTTCGAACTCGTAGGCCCCGTCGCGGCGGCGCACAGGCAGTTCGGCGAGCACCTCGGCGTAGCGAGCCATGCGGTCTTTCTGGTGCACCGGCCCGTCGTCCCAGTCGAGCCCGAGCCAGGCCAGATCGCGCTCGATCGCGGGCTCGAGCGCCGCATCCGAACGGGCAGAATCGGTGTCGTCAAAACGCAGCAGGATCCGGCCGCCGGCAGAGCGCGCAAAGAGCCAGTTGAGCAGCGCGGTCCGCGCCGAGCCGACATGCAGCGCCCCGGTCGGCGAGGGCGCAAAACGGACGCGAATCGCGCTCACGATTCGGCTGCCGGCTCCGGAGCTGGCGCGAGTGAGGCGACCGCAAGGGCCGCGACCCCCTCGGCGCGCCCGAGATAGCCCATTCCCTCCCCGCGCGTGAACTTCACGTTGACTGCATCGTTTCCGAGGCCCAGCGCCGCCGCGAGGTTGAAGACCATTTGTGCCCGGTGCGCACCCATCAGCGGCTCCTCGGCGATCACCGTGGCGTCGACATTGACGACAAAGAGACCACGTTCGCGCACCATCTCCGAGCACCGCGCCAGCAATTCCAGCGAATCGGCGTCCTTCCACTCGTCGGCCGTATCGGGAAAGTGCTCGCCAATGTCGCCCAGCGCGGCGGCGCCAAGCACGGCGTCGGCGATCGCGTGGGTCAGTACGTCAGCGTCGGAGTGGCCGAGCAGCCCGTGCGTGTGCTCGATCGTCACGCCGCCAATCACGAGCGCGCGATCCTCCACGTAGCGGTGGGTGTCCCAGCCAAGGCCGCTACGCGCAAATGCGTTCACCCGATCTGCTCCATCGTGCGCTGGCGACCTTCGAAGACGGCCAGCTCGGTGATTCCGTGCTCGCCGAGCAATGCGATCGCCTGCTCGTATCCGTAGCCGACGTGCAGCGGCTCGTGGGCATCCGAAGAGAGTGCGAATTTCAGGCCGGCGTCAAGGCACATGTCGACAAAGGCCGGAGCGGGATAGATCTCCCCGACCGGCTTGCGCAGCCCCGCGGTCGACATCTCGACCGTCACGCCAGCCTCGGCAAACGCCTCGACGGCCGGCTCGTAGAAGAAACGCAGATCGCCCTCGGGGATCGGGCGGTCCTTGCCCCAGATCTTCACCAGGTCTGGGTGCGACATGATGTCGTAGAGGCCAGTGCGAGCCGCCTCGGCCAGCGTCTCGAAGTACTCGCGCCAGACATCCGCTGGGTCCGACCGCTGACGCCAGATGTCGTAGGTCTCCATGTCGAGTGCCGCGCGCTTGAGGAAATGAACCGATCCGAGCACGTAGTCCCACTCGTAGGCGCCGAGCAGGTCAGCGATCTGCTCCTCCCGGCCGGGCACAAAGTCCGCCTCGATTCCGAGTTTCAGGTCAGTTGAACGGACGAACTCGACGTAGGCGTCCATGTCGTCGACCCCCCACTCCTGCCAGAGCGGGTGATCCCAGATGCTGAGCGCCTGCTTGAAGCGGTAGATGTGCTCGCTGGCCCCGAGTTCGGTGATCCCGGCCTCCTCGGCGGCCGCGCGATAGCGCTCGGCATTTTCGGCAGTCATGTACTTCTCGAAGTCCGAGCCCTCTCCATCCGGGCGCAGGTGCACGTGGTAATCGCTGAGCATTGGTTCCTTGAGGCTTGGCGGTGGAATTCAGTCGCCGGAAGTTGTAGCGGACTGCGTCGCCTGAGCGTCGTCCCGCCCGTCAAGGGCGGGCGAGGTGCCGGCCGCCAAGGCCGACGGATCGAGCGGCAGGTAGACGGTGAAAGTCGATCCACTGCCGAACTCGCTCTCGACCGCAAGTCTGCCGCCGTGCAGTTCGATCATCTGCTTGGCAATCGCAAGTCCGAGGCCCGTTCCGGGCACTCCCTCGTTTGCTTCGGAGCGAAAGAACGGCTCTGCGATCTTCGGCAGGTCCTCGCGCGGGATCCCCATCCCCCAGTCGACGAACGAAACCACTGCTTGGCGGTCGACGGCCAGCGCCCGCACCACTACAGCCTGACCGTCGCGGCTGTACTTGATCGAGTTTGAGAGCAGGTTGCCGAAGGCCTGGCGCAGCCGCAGGGGATCGCCCTGAACAGTCAGGTCTCCAGTGTCAACAAGCACGATGTCGACGTCGCGCTCGGCCCCGATCGGGAGCAACTCGGACTTCAGATCATGCAACAGGCCGCGCACATCGACCAGGTCTGTCCGCATGTTCATGCGACCGCTCTGCACGCGCGAGAGGGTCAAGAGGTCGTCGATCAAGTCCGAGAGCTGTCGCGCGTTGCGGTCGGCGATCTCGACGAAGCGCAGTTGGTCGGGCTTGAGCTCGCCGGCTTCACCTTGCTCGAGCAGTTCGAGATACCCGCGGAGCGATGTGATCGGGGTGCGCAGCTCGTGCGAGACCGATGAGACGAAGCGGCTGCGCGCGACCGACAGCTCGTGCAACTGCCCAACGTGCTGCTCGATCTCGTCAGCCATCTGATTGAAGGCGCTTCCAGTGAGCGAGATCTCCTCCACCCCGCCGGGCTCGACTCGCGCCGAGAGGTCTCCGTGCCCAAGCCGGCGCGAGGCCACCGCGAGGTTCTCCAGCGGCACAAGCGTCTGGCTACGAATCCAGAGCAGCACGCCGACCCCGGTGCCGAGAATCAGCAGACCCGAGAGCACGATCAGGAGGGCGTTTATTCCCTGGCGCCGGGAGACGGCCTCATCGGCGTCGCGCTGGCGCTGTGTGAGCTCGTCGGACAACGCAACGTTGGCGGCGTTCTCGGCGGCGAGCTGCTTCACCGCGGCCGGCGAAGAGAGCTCCTTGCGCGCAGCGTCGCTGTCGCCGCCGCGCACGAGCCTGACGACCTTTCCCCCGGTCTCCTCGAGATAGGCGAACTGCAGATCGGCAAGTCTTCGCGCATTGTCGGCCGAACCACCGGGGAGTCCGCTCTGCAGTACAAAAGCGATCGTCGTGATCTGCGATTTCGACTGGTTGAACGCACCGAGCGAGAAGGTCTTGCCGCCGGCGGCATATTGGCGCAGCGCGAGCCGGGCGCGGTCGAACTCCTGATTCTGCCCGGTCAGAAAAAGCACATTGCGCGTCTCGCGCGCGAGATCCTCGGACTTCGAGCGGGTCTGCAGTGCTCCCCACAACGTCACGCCCAGCAGCAGCGCGATCACGAGCACTTGGAGCGCGATGCTGTAACGGATCAGCCGGCGAAAACTGAAGCGCTCGGAGGCTGGTCCTTTGAATGGTTCCGTTGCCATCGCGTGATACCTATTGTTACACCAGAGGAGGCAGTTGAACGAGATCGCATCCCGCGAACGGCCACTGGTGCTCGTCGCGGACGACAACGCGGACATCCGCAACTTGCTCGCAACGCGACTTCGCACCCGTGGTTTTGACGTGGTCGAAGCCGCCGACGGCCAGGAGGCACTCGACGCCGCGCTCGAACAGGCGCCTGACATCGCGCTGCTCGACTGGGTGATGCCGGTGATTCAGGGTCACGAACTCTGCGTCAAGCTCAAGACCGATCCCGAGACCGAGACGATCCCGGTCGTGATGCTGACCGCCCGCGGCGAGGAGTCCGACCGGCTGCTCGGTCTCGACCTTGGCGCTGACGACTATCTCGTCAAGCCATTCGACATCGAGGAGTTGGTGGCGACAATCAGGCGCTTGACCGGTCAAGCCGCGCCTGAGCAGACCTGAGGTCTTCCGGCGTCGTGACCTTCTCGTTTGGCGCAGACCACTCGAAGACCTTGACGCGGTGGCCGCGCGCTTCGACCAGCGAGGCGTCGTCCGTTGCCGTGGCGATCTCCGCGTCGGCGACCGGCGCCGTGACACCGAGCGCGTCGGCGAGTACCTCGCCACGAAACACCTGAGGCGTCTGCACGGCCCAGAGGCGCTCGCGCGGCGGCGTCTCGTGCACGTCGCCGCGGTCATCGACGAGCTTGATCGTGTCGGTCACCGGGCGGGCGGCGATCAACCCGGCGACATCGGGGGGATACTCGGCGAGTGCACCGCCGAGTCCGTCGATCAGTCCGGCGGTGGTGAATATTCGCGCCGCGTCGTGGACGAACACGTGGCCTGTCGAACCAGCGACCTCGATGCCCGCCCGCAGCGCGGCGGCGACCGAGTGCGAGCGACTCTTGCCGCCCTCCACGACAAGCACGTCGAGGCCGGCGTTTCGGGCCGGTTCGCAGGCGGCTTCAAACGCCGGCAGATCCGAAGCATGTGCTGCGACCACCACAAGGCCGGCGCCGGCGGCGAATGTCGAACTCGCCGCGAAGGCGTCCAAGCACCACGCGAGCAAGGGGCGACCGGAACAAAGAACAAGCGCCTTGGGACCGTCGGCCCCAAGGCGCTTGCCTTCGCCTCCAGCTGCGATCAGCGCCAGCGGCCGACTCGCGGACGCGGCGCCTTCGCGCATGGCGGTGTTCTCCATTCCCTCTCCCCGGGAGAATGAAGCCGTCAGGCTTCCGCGCCCTCCGTGGCCGGCTCGATGCCAAGCAATTCGTCGACGTGAGCCTCAGCTTCCTCTTCCGTCATGTTCAGCGCGTACATGAACTCGCTGGCGAGGATGCGCTTGGCACGCACGAACATCTGCTTCTCGCCGCTGCTGAGTCCCTTCTCGGACTCGAGCGCGGAGAGATTGCGAATCACCTCTGCAAGCTCGAAGATGTCGCCTGTGCGGATCTTCTCACGGTTGTGCTTGAAGCGGCGGTTCCAGTTGCCTGGCATTTCTGAGACGTCGTCCTGCAGCACTCCGACGACCTTCTTGACCGTCGCGTTGTCGATCACGCGGCGAAGTCCGGCGACGCCCGTGTTCTCGCACGGAACCATCACCGTCATGTCGTTGTGCAGAATCTGAATCGTGAGGTACTCGCGCTTCTCACCAAGCAGCGACTTCTTCTCCTTCTTCAGAACCTTGCCCGCGCCGTGGTGCGGGTAGACGACCTTGTCTCCGACCTTGAAATTGATGTTCGGCGCCTTTGGCGCGAGTTCAAGGTCTTCGAGCTCCATATCCAAAACGTCTGTGTCCGAAATCCGAATCGCCTCCTGTGTGCGGTCGACAGTGCAGGCCCGCTAGGCCTGCATGTACCGGTCGACCATGTTGATTTCCTGAAGGCGCTTGAGGCCCTCACGAATGTCTTTTGCTCGTACGTCGCCAACGCCGTCGACGGCCTCCAGCTCGGAGTCGTCGGCGCTGAGCAACTCGTCCAGACCGCCAAACTCGTTGACGATGTCGTGGACCACCATCTTCGGTAGGCGCGGAATCCTCGAGAGGATCCGGTAGCCGCGCGGAGCCACCGCGTAGTCGATGGTGTTCATCTTGCGGTCGTAGCCCAGCAGCTCTGCCAGGCGACCGAAGTCAAGAAGGTCTTGGTGGGGCATGCGCGCCAGCAGGTCGACGACCTGTCCGTAGGACTCGTCGGTGTCCTGTGTCATGTAGTCGCGGACCAGCCCGTGCTTCTCGGCGGCGACGCCGATCATCGTCTCCTCGAGCTGCATCTCGATCAGCCGGCCCTCGGTGCCCAGCTCGACGATGTAGCGCTCGACCTCGACGCTCATCCGCGTGATCAGCTCGGCACGCTGCAGCACGGTGAGCACGTCGTGCATGTAAGTGCGCCCCTCAAACTCGAGCAGCGTGAGCCTCGCCGAAACCTGATCGAGCCGGCGGCGGTACTTGTCGAGGGTCGCCAGCGCCTGGTTGGCCTTGGCGAGCACCTCTGGGATGTCGACCATCACGTACTTCGCGTTGTCGACGTAGAGGCTGACCACTTCGCGGCGTGCGCTGATCGCCAGCACGATCGCGTCGGACTGCTTGGCGACGCGCTCGGCGGTGCGGTGACGTGTGCCGGTCTCGACCGAGTGGATCGTCGGGTCGGGCATCAGCTGCACGTTGGCCCAGGCGATCTTGCTGGCGTTCGCGCTGAGCACGATCGCGCCGTCCATTTTTGCCAGCTGGTAGAGCATCGCCGGCTGGTAGTCAAGGTCGATCTTGATCCCACCGCTGAACATGAAGGCGAGCTCTTCCGGTTCGCCGATGATGATCAGCGCACCGGTGCCGCCCTGCAGCACTTCGTCGATGCCTTCGCGGATGAAGGAGCCCGGAGCGATCATCTCCAGGGCCCGGAGAAGCTTCGGCTCCAACCTGTTGTGTAGTTCAACTGACTCTTCCACAGCACGTTGGGCCATATGGGTAAGTGTAGATGATCACATAACCCACTCCGTCCGGAGCGTCCACTATGCACGTTTATGCCCGTTTTGCAGGCTATTTGCCGCCTCATGCGGCCGCATGTGTGCGCTCGAATGGCACTGCCAAAGGCTCAGTCCGCACACATACCGCCCACTCCGGCGCCGCAAGGGATCAGTACGGCTCCGGAGCACCAAGCACAGCCCTTTGAAGCTGGCGGGCTCTCATCCAATCGAGGTAGCTTGCGACGCCGCCAAAGCGGGCGAGCGCGCCCGCGACATCAAGCCAGTCCGGCACCAATGCCGGGTGCCCGACGTAGAGCGAATGCGTGCAGAACTCGCAATAGCAATGGTCCCCGTGATTCTCGTGCACATACGCGATCGCGTTCAGCTCCTCACGCAGTCCATCGGCGGGCCGAAGGCGCACCTCGGCGTCGAACATCGAGCCCGATCGACCGTATTTGCGATTGAAGTACTTGGCGTACGCAATCATCACCACCCGAAACAGCTCGCCGGCCGCGTAGGGCTCGACTTGAAACACCACCGCATGGAAGTGATTCGTCTTGAGCACTAGTGAGAAAAGCTTGACCCTCCCATTGAAGTTCGGATACTCCCGTCCCCGCGCATTGGCCTGTGGCTGTGGCGAGAGATATCGCTCAAACAGCGCCTTGAAATGTCGGCGATCCTCGTCGTCGCGAAACATCGGCGCGCGCGATCGTTCACGGTTGTACCCGTGATAAACCGTCCCACCCCGGTCCCCCTTGCGCGTGTTCTTGCGCGGCATCGCTCAATCAGAGCGCATACCCGTGTAACGGTTCAAGACCTAAATCAAACGATTTGGCAAAGAAACAGCTACGAAGCGCCCCGTGGGCGGAAAGTCTCAGGCAGATCGAAGGTCCAGCGCGACTGCGTGCTGGGATAGGCGCCCTCGAGCCAAGCGTTGATCGTGCGCGGGTGGACGCGGTACAAACCGGCATCCGAGAGCTCGCCCTGCGGCGATAGCTCGTTTTCGGTCATCACGTACTTGGCCATGTAGCGCCGCAGCACGGCGCGCGAGTGGTCGCCAGCAAAGACATCCTCCCACGGCGCGACAAGCTCGGCCACACCGTCGACGATCACGACATCATCGCCGCTCTCGATGTGAATCACGCAACGCGGATCGACGGCGAGGTTTTGACCCTTCACCGATGACCGGCCCGTCGAAAACCAGACGGTGCCGTCGTAGTACACGCCCCAGACAGGCCGCGTGTGTGGTCCTCCCCCGTTGGGCTTGGAGGTCACGAGCCAGTAATTGCTGCTTGTAATCAGCTTTCGCTCAACCCACGACCATTCGAGCGGCTGTGTGTCTAGGGCCGCGAGACGCTCTGTCCTGTCGCGATCCATGGCTACCGAAGGGTAGGTGAGATTTGTCACATTGACAAGTACCGAATCCTCTGCGCGCCCGGGTCTCAAGAGCGTCCCTGCCTGCGATTTTCGGCGGCGATCGCCTTGAGCACGGCCTCGGCAATCCCCATCTCGCCGACCGGATTCGGGTGCATCGCGAAGGCCGGCTCCGTCGGCACGACCGATTCGATCCAGCGCTTGTCGCGAGGCGCGCAGACGCCGAGGCCCTCAGAGGGCGTGTACGTATCGACGTAGGTCATCCCGCGGTTCTTCGCCGCCGCCCGGAGCTGTGCATTCAACTGCCTCATGCCACTGTCAAGGTAGGCGAGATCCTCAGCGGTGAACGGCATCTCGTTCGGGCAGTCCGTGCCGTCGCCGGGCGTGATCTGGGGATAGCCGACGACGTACACCTCGGCGTTGGGCGCCTTTTGGCGCACCAGCGCGAGCATTTGCTCGATCTTCGGGTTGATCTTCTTGACGGACGCGATGAACTCATCTTGACCGCCGGATCGGAACTTCTTTACGCAGAAGCTCGGGTTGGCGGCGTCGTGCGGCTTCCCGGCGCACTCGAAGAAAAGCGGCAACAGCATCGAATCGTTGCCGGCCAGTCCGATCGTCACCAGCTTCGTCTGCGCGGAGAGCGCATCGGCCTGCGGCGCATTGCTGCCGTCTTTCGTCCACTGCGCCTCGCTTAGGTGCCGCGTGAACGCCCCCGAGCACGAGACGTCGGTAAGGGATGGCGCCTTGATCGCCTTGGCCACGATGTGCGGATAGTTTGCGTCCGACTGGAAACACTCGCCTGGGGTGCTCACCGCAATCTGCTTGGCGAGCGCCGGCGCCGCCGTGTAGGAGTCGCCCAGAGCTACGTACCAGGCGGTCGCGGGATGCTTCTTCGGCGGCATCAGCGTCGTCTTCACCTTCTCCGGCAAGAACGCGAATGCGACGAGCGCGACCGCCAGAAGCACAAAGAGCACGAGGGCGATCAGCAGGATCTGCATCTTTCGTGTCTTGGGCATCCGCATCGAGTCCTCGACTCTATTGCCAGGTCCCGACCGCTCAGCCAATCGGCCGGCGCAGCGCGCGCAGCAGACGCGATGCGGCGACCGCCAGCCAGGCGGTGCTGACGGCCGCGGCGATCGCCATCGCCCAGGCGGCGCCAAGCGCGCCGAGGCGATGGACGAGCGGCACAACCAACACTCCGTAAACGATCCAGGAGAGGATCTCCGCCGACGTACTCGGAAGCGGCGCGCCGCCGCCGCGCATCACGTCGCCGATGATCCGGCGGAAGCTCAACAGCAGCGCGGCGATCAGCAGGACACGGGCGATCGGCACCGATGCCTCGAACTGCGAGCCGAAGAGGAATGGGATCAGCCAGCCGACGATCAGCTCGAGGCCGGCGACCACGATCACCGCGAACCCCCCGGCGAGCGCCACGGCGTTCAACGCGGTCTTCACTGCATGATCGGTCCCGATCGCCGAGGCGACACGCGGGAACGCCACGACGCCGATCGCCTGCGAGACGAACTTGGGCAAGTTGGTGAACGCCGCCGCCCCCGCGTAGAGACCGAGCCAGTACGGCCCCGAGAGCGCGCCGACGATCAGGAGGTCGATCTGGAACGACTCGATCGGCGAGACCGCGCCGATCTGACCTTTCACGCCGTAGTCGAGCATTTCGCGGCGCGACACGCCGGTGTCGCCAGAAGGCGGCAGCCAGCGCGAAACGATCACCACCGCGACGACCGCTGTCACGCAGGAAATGACCGTGAAGGCGGCGGCAAACTCGCCGAGCCCGCCCAGGCCGACCAGTGCGAGGACCACGAGCGCAATTCCGTAGATCGGGATCGGGATCGTCTTCAAGAGGTTGAACGCGAGGAAGCGGTGCATTCCCTGCAGGTAGCTCGTTGCGTACATCGCCACCAGCAGGGCGGCGGTCAGCGGAAGCGTGATCCACGCCGCGAGGCGCGCGTGGCTCGGTTCGTCTGCGAGCACCGTCACGAAGAGCACCGCCGGGACGAGCAGAGCGACGCCGATCTGCGCGAAGATCACGCCGCGCAATTGGCGCAGCGTCTTGCGCGCAATCGACTGGTCATGCGCGACGAAGTAGGCGACCGCCACCGGGATGCCGAGCGCGACGATGAACGACCCCGCGACGGCGATCGACTGGAAACCAGCGAGGTACCCGCGATCTTCCGGCCCCAGCACGCGGGCGGCGATGATGCCGCTCAGAACCAGGCCGAGCTGCGCGAAGACACCCGCCGCGACGGTGCCGAGCATCGCGTTGTCGGCACTGGCGACGACTTGGCGCGGCAGTCTGATCAGCTCGCGCAGCGAGGGCACCGGCTAGCCGCCCTCGATAGCGCGCTCATACATCTCGCGAAACTGCGGACCGACGACAGACCAGTCGTAGCGCCGCACGAAGTCGCGTCCCGACGCCGCGACCCGCTCGCGCCGACCGGCGTCGCCAAGCAACTCGCCGAGCGCTGCGGCGAATGGCTCCGGACTCTGATCGGCGACGAGTCCGGCGTCCGCCGCCAGCACGTCTGGGGCGAGGTTCACGGCCGGGGAGATCACCGTCGCCGCGCCTGCCGCCATCGCCTCGATCACGGCGATGCCGAAGTTCTCGGAATGCGAGGAGAGCGCCCAGACATCGGCCGCAGCCAGTGCATCCGTGCGCTCCTCGCCGTAGAGCGCGCCGGTGAAGGTGACGGCACGCTCAAGGCCAAGCCGCGAAACCTGTGCCTCGAGCCCTGCAAGCAGCCCCTCGTCATCGGGCCCGACGATCGCAAGGTGCGCCCCCGGGTGCTCGCGCAGGGCAATCGCGAACGCGTCGATCAGGACGTCGATCCCCTTCTTGAAGTTGAGCCGCCCCAGGAACATCACGAGCGGCCCTTCAAAACCATCGAGGTGACGCTGGCGGAAACGCGCGCCGTCGGCATCGGCCGGCGCCAGCCGGTCGATCCACAAACCGTTGGGCACGATCACCCGCGGCACCTGGGGAGCAACGTCGGATATCAGCTCCTGTTCGTCGGCCGTCGTCACGTGCAGCGCCGCGGCGTGCTTGAACATCGAGTTCTGCCAGAGCGCCGAGGTCGCTGCCTTGCGCGCGCGCCCGCGCTGGCGCAGGTATGGATCGAGCGCGCCGTGCGGCGAGACGATGTAGGGCACTCCCGCCTTACGTGCGGCGTGCTGCCCGGCATACTGGGGATGCAGCCAGAGCGAGTGCACATGCACGATGTCGAACTCGCGCGCAACCTCACGCAGCCGCCCCGCAAGCTCCGGCGAATAGAGCAGTCGCTGCGGCCACTTGACCGGGAAGAGTTCGTAGTCGAGTTTGTCGGCGTTTGGCGGTAGCTCGGACGGCTCGACGCTGCGCCAGTCGCCGGCCCACGGGGCCTTGCCAAGATCGGTGGCGAAGATCGTCACATCGACGCCCTGTGACGCAAGCGACTCTGCGGCGTCGGCGACGACGGTCACCGGGCCGCCGAAGCGAGACGAGAACATCGGAACAACCTGGGCTACGCGCATCTGCAGGGGTTCCTCGGCGGCATCCTTCACCTAGGTTAGACCGGTAGACTGCGGCGCCGATGGCAGCCCACCTGCGAAAGGCCAAGAAGGCCGCAAAGCTCGCGCGCACGCCGCGCTGGCGCGCTGCGCTCAGGCACGGGGTTGCCGCGACGATCGAGCACCAGGAGGTCGACTTCGGCGACGACTTCGCATCCGTGCTCGATGTCGGCGGACACCACGGACAGTTCACGCTCTTCGCGCTCGAGCGCTTCCCGGCCGCGCAGATCGTCACATTCGAGCCGCAGGCGGAAGGCGTGGCGAAGATCCGCAGCGTGACGAGCGGCGAGCCCCGCGTTCGGATCGAGAACTTTGCGCTCGGCGAGCAGCCCGGTACTGCCGAACTGAACATCTCCAAGCGCTCGGACTCCTCTTCGCTGCTGCCAATTGGTGAAGGCCAGACCACCGCCTTCCCCGGCACCGAGGCGGCAACCACCGAGACGATCCAGGTCGAGACGCTCGACAATCTCCTGCCCGACGCGCCCGAGCGGCCCGCGCTGCTGAAGATCGACGTCCAGGGCTTTGAGCTCGACGTGCTCAAAGGCGGCCAACGAACACTCAGTGCGATCGATGCCGTCTTCGTCGAGTGCTCATTTGTCGAGCTCTACTCAGGCCAACCGCTGATCGGCGAGATCGTCGCCTTCCTCGCCGAGCGCGGGTTCGCGCTGGCCGGAGTATTCGGCGTCAGCTACGACGCCCAAGGACGCTGCCTGCAGGCTGATTGCCTCTTCAGGCGCGATCAGTAGATCATCATTGACTTGCGCGTGAAGAACTTGGCGTCTTCAGGCAAGTCGGCGACGCGCTTGGCCGGCACGCCGGAGTAAAGACCCGGTTCTTCGTACATCCCGCGGATCACCGATCCGGCTCCCACGACGGAGCGGTCGGGGATGTTTGTGCCGCCGAGGATCACGCAGTTGGTGGCGATCATCGTGTGGTCGCCGATGTCGATCGTGCCGGCAGTCTGAACGTTTTCGCGGATGTCGACGCCGTGCGTCATCAGGACGCATCGGAAGCCGGCGATTCCGGAGTACTCGCCCATCGTGATGCGGTTGTTGCAGTCGACGATCATCCGGTGCATGAACACCGAGGCGCGACCGATCTCCAGCGATGGATCGCGATCCTCCACTGCTTTGAAGAACTCAGGATTGTCCAGCGGCAGCGCCGTGATCCAGTTGAGCCGACCGATCGCGGCCTCTTCACGCAACACGACCTCGCGCAGGCCCCGAATGAACGTGAGGTGACCGATCACCGCGCCGCGCTCCATCACCAGGTGGTCGACGGCGATAAACGCAAGCCCAATCCGTGCGTCTGGATGAACCTCGTGTCCGTACAGACGGCGCAGGAGCTTCTGCCGTCGCTCGCCGGAGAGAAACAGCGACGACATCACGATCACCGATGCTTGGAACAAGATCTGCATCAAGCCTCCAGTCGCTGCAAGATCGCGACGATGCTAACAGGATGACCGCTCACCGCGAATATGCTGCCAGCGCATGAATGCACTCGCCAAAACCGGTGCAAATCGCCTGAATCTGACGCCACCCGTGATGGTCGCGCTCGCGCTCGGCAGCGCGGTCACCGTGGTTGTCACGATCTTTGCGCTCGGCGCCTACGACAACGGCGTGCAGCCATCGCCGCTCTGGCTCGCCCCCTTTGCGCTGGTCGGCGCCTACTACTTCTTGCGGCCCGACTGGCCGCAGGCGCTGCCTGCTCGAGAGGCAGCACCACTCGACCGCGTCGCGCTCGCGCTGATGTCGCTGGCGATGCTCTTCATGACGATGAACGGGGTGCGTGCCGGCGGTTCGATGGCTGTCAGCGACGCCTTCCTGATCCTTGCCCTGGTCGCCGCGCTGCCCTCGCTCTTCTACCGCGACCTCGCCAGGCCTTTCCTGCCGCCGGCGTGGCTCACGATCCCCGCCGGCATCCTCGTCTTCGTCGGCCTCGTCTCGATGGTGTTCCTGTCGGACTCGCTCGTCTCGCTGGCCGGACTGCTGCGGCTGGTCGCCGCACTCCTGCTGGTGCCGCTCACCGTCGGGATGATCGGCGGGACGCAGCGCACGATCGTCTGGCTCGTCGACCTCTGGATCGTCTCGGCGATGATCAACGCCGCTGTCGCGATCGGCGACTACGGACTTGGGCTCGGGATTGGCGAGGCGGTCACGCACGTGATCTCTGCCGGCCGCTCGACCGGCCTCACCACTCACTCGAATCACCTCGGTGTCGCGATGTGCATGACCACTCCGCTGATTCTTGGCCGCATGGTTGTTGCAAAGACGCGCTTTCAGCGACTGGTGTTCTTCGGCGCGCTGTGTGCGACTGGCCTTGCCGTGCTCTCAACCGGGTCACGCGGGGCGCTCGTTGCGTTCGTGATCGCCGCTCTGCTCGGAACCGCCGTACTGCCGCGCGAGATTCGCGGACGCACCTGGAAGTGGCTGCTGGTTGCCGGCCTGGCCGGGATCGTTCTGGCTGCTGCGGCCTTCCGCGGCGAGGCGCTCAACTCGTTCAATCGCATCCTCGGCGGGTCGGCCGAGGTGCGCGTCAATGTCGACGAATCAGACCGCGAGCGCAAGGACGCTCGCGACCAGGGCATCCACCAGTTCACGGGCAATCCGATCTTCGGCGCCGGGCTCGTAAACGCCCGCGATGCCCACCTGATCTACCTGCAGATGGCCGCCAGCAGCGGGTTGATCGGCCTGCTGGCCTTTCTCGCATTTTTTGCGGGCTCGATCGTCGCCGCCGCACGGCGCGCACGCGCTCCTGACCTCCCGCTGGCCGTCCGCGCGGTCGTGGCCTCCGCCGGCGCGGCAGTTGCGGTTTGGGCGCTCCTCGGGCTGGTCGAGAACCAGATCGCCGACCGCTATCTCTATGTACCGTCGGGCCTGATAGTTGCAGGCATCTGGTACGGAGTCCGGAATATCTCAAGGAATGAACAGCCTTCCGCCGACGGGTAATTCGCCCGCCAAACCCCCCTCCACAGTCTTTGACGTATTCGGCATCCTCTGGCGCTGGCGCTGGGTGATCGTCGCGATGACGCTGCTGGCGTTCTTCGTCGCCGCGATCTACACGATGCGCCAGACCAAGATCTATGAAGCCGAGGCCTCCGCGCTGGTCCAGCGGCAGTCGCTTGCCAACAGCCTGAACAACATCCTCTCGCCGGGCGCCCAGGCCAACGAGGGGCCGCGCGTGGTCACGGCCCAGGCGCAACTTGCCAAGTCACCGGTGATCGCCGAGCGCACGCTCAAGCAGGTGCCGAGCGCAAACCTCGATGTCGGTCAGTTGCTCGCGAGCGTCACCGTTGAGGCAGACGCCGGCAGCGACGTCCTGCACTTCAAGCTCCAGAACGAGAGCGGTCCGCTCGCGGTGCGCCTCGTGAATGTCTACGCGCGCGAGTACGTGATCTACTCGACCGAGCTTTCCAAGCAGAGCGCCGTGGACGCAACCAAGACGGTCCGCGCGGAGCTCAAGCGCCTCGCCGATTCCGGCGACCGCTCAAGCCAGCGCTACCTCCAGCTCCAGCGAAACCTCGACTCGCTGCAATCGGTTGTTGCACTCACGACTCCGACGGCACAGGTGATCAACACCGCGACTGGCTACACGAAGGTCAAGCCGAAACTGATGATCGCGCTCGTGCTCGGTGCCTTCCTGGGATTCGGCCTGGGGATCGGCCTCGCATTCCTGCTCGAGGCGCTTGACCCGCGCTTGCGCTCGCCACAGGCAATCGCTGACCTGGTCGGGCTACCGCTGCTCGCGGTGCTTCCAGCGAAGACGAGAGGTCCTGAGCCCGTCACGATCCGCGGCCGCGACGAAGCGAGCACCGAGGCGTATCGCGTGCTGCTGGCAGCTGCCGAGAACGTCGCTGGCTCGCCGCTTCGCGGCATGTTGCTCGTGACCAGCGACTCTGACCCCGCTCGCGCGTCGGCCGCGGCGGTCAATCTCGCAATCGCCAGTGCTCGCGCCGGCCACGCGACGACGCTGGTGGACATCGGCTTCTCCTCGCCTGTGCTGACCACATTGCTCGGTGCTGCCGAGCACGCCGGAATCTCGGATGCGGTTATCGACCGTCGTCCACTGCGCGAGACGATGCTGCCGATCAAGGCCGCCAGCAGCGGCGAAGAGACGCCGGCGCCGCTGCGATTCGTCCCGGTCGGCACGAAGTGCGAAGACCCGTCGGAGCTGATCGGCTCAGACGCGGTCAAGGAAGCGCTCGAAGACCTCGACGCCGGGGACGGAATCGTGATTGTCGACACCGGAGCCGTGGCGGGATCGAGCGGTGCCGTTTCGGCCGCGAGCGTCGCCGATCACACCCTGCTCGTCGGGTCGACCGAGAAGTCGCGCCCACAGGAGCTCGAGGAAGCCGGCCGCAGTATTGCGCTTGGAAAGTCCGAGGCGCTGGGAGTAGCCGCCTTCGACTGACCCGCGGCTACTGCTGCTGGTAGACCCGCACGTAGTCGGTTTCCATCGTTGAGCCGTCCTCAGTGGCGTAGTCGCGACCGATCGCCTGCTGGAGGATCAGGTACATCGACTCGCGCGGCACGGCGCTGCCCGTGTACTTCGGGCCGGGAATGCCGTCCATGAAGACCTGCACGCTGTTGGCGTCCCAGAGCAGTCCGTATGTGTGCCAGGTGTCGACGTAGTTGCTCGCGGTGTTGCCGAAGGGCTGGGTGCTGGATTCGATCGCGCCGCCGGAACCTGCCATGTGCGTAGAGAAGTACGGGAACTTCAGCTTGGCGGTGTCGAAGTACTCGAAGATGTCGATCTCCGGCGGCCAGCCGTCCTTGGCCGGCAGCATCCAGAAGGCCGGCCAGCAACCGTTGCAGGACGGGACGCGGATGCGCGACTCGACGTAGCCGTAGGTGAAAGAGAAGCGGTCCTTGGTGTTGACCATCCCGGTCGAGTACTTGTAGGTGCCCCAGTGCTGCGTCTCAAGCGGTGTTGCGAGCTTGCGCACCGTCTGCTTGAGCGCGCCGCCAGCGACCGTGGAGTTCTCCGGCATGTACCAGGCGCCCTCGAGGATGTTGTAGGGGAAGCCGCCCTTCTTCCAGGGCTGCCCAAAGTCGTTGATGCCCTTTGTAGTCCAGTCGTTTCGCTGGGGACTCCACTTGGACGAGTCCAGCGAACTGCCGTCGAACTCGTCGGAGAAGACCATCCGCCAGCTGTCGCTGGTGTCGCCATCGGTGATCCCGCCAAGGCGTGGGTCGGGGGTGGGCTCAGGGAGCGTCGGTGCCGGAGTCGCCTTGTTTGACCCCGATGGCTTGGGCTTTGAGCCCTTGCTGCGCGATGCATTCGAGATCACCGCGGAAATTCGGCGCGTGAAACTGCGCGAGGCGGCGACGCTGGCTCCGCGGGCGACCGCCCGCAGCGTGAATGTGTACTCGCCGTCGGCAAGCGCCGTGGTGTCGACGCGCGGCTTGAACGGGGCGCGGCCATCGACTGCGATGCGCGCCGAGCCGAGCCAAACCTCGACACGCTTGACACGCTGCTTGAGGCCCTTGGCAAGACGCGGCTTGAAGGTCGCGGTGCGGCTCAAGGTTGCTCCGTCGCGCGGCGAGGCGATCGTGACGCGCGCGGCCGAAGCGCTCGAAGCCACAGCCAGAGCGCAAAAGAGAGCGGCCAGCGTGGAGGCGATCAGCCGAGTGGTGAGAAGCGTGGAGCACTGCATCGTGCCCCACCTATCGGCGGCTGTTCTAGACGCTCAGCAGCGCTTTAAACGTTTGTTCTAGTCAGACGTTGGACCGGCTGGACGTTTGTTCGAAACGCCCGGCCAACCGCTCAAGAGCGGCTAGGCATCGGCCTTACTTCGACTGCCAGACGCGGATGTAGTCGGTCCGCATCTCCGGGTTCCCGGCAGGCACCAGCCCGTCGGCGACCGAGAGCGAAAGGATCAGGTACATCGAGACCTGCGGAACCGCGGCGCCGGTGAAGACCGGTCCGGGCACGCCGTCAAGGAACGGCTGAATCTTGGACGGGGTCCACAGGAAGCCGTACGTGTGGTACTGCCCGGTGTAGTCGGTCGCGGTTCCACAAGGCACCGTGAAGTACTCGAGGTTCGACTGGTTCACGCCGTTTTCCGACCAGTGACTGGCAAAGAACGGTCGACGCTGCGATCCGGCCGTGTCGATGTACTCGAAGAGGTCCATCTCCGGCGGCCAGGAGACGCCCTGAGGGAGAGTCCAGAAGACCGGCCAGCAGCCGCGGCAGCTTGGCACCTTGACGCGCGCCTCGACATAGCCGTACTTGAAGAAGAAGCGGTGATTGCTGTTGATCATGCCGGTGGTCAGCGGGTAGGACTCGTATGGCTCCTGCTTGATCATCTGCACCAACGAGCCGCCTGAGACCGTGGTGTTCTCGGGCCGGTACCAGGCGTCCTCACGGTCGTTATAGGGGTTTCCGCCGATGATCCAGTCGTCGCGCTGACTAATCCACTTGCTGTTGTCAAGCGCGTTCCCGTTGAAATCGTCACGGAAGATCATCGACCACTTCTTCTTCGACTTGGTGAGCGCGGTCGGCAGCGCGACGGTCTTCTTCTTGGTCGCCGACGGAACGGCGAGCTTGTTCGATACGCGGATGTAGATCGAGCGCATGTACTCGCAGATCTGGCGGTTCGGACCCTTGGTTCCACGCTTCTTGACGAGCAGGCTGGCGCGCAGGACGTGCTCGCCGTTGTCAAACTTGCGCGTGTCGATCGACGCCGTGTACGGCGCACGCTTGTCCACCCCGATCCGCTGGCCGTCAACCCAGAACTCGACGCCCCAGACCGTCTTGATCAGCTTCTTCTTGATCGCAGTGCGCGCGGTGATCTTGCCGGCCACACGCTGGTTGTTGTAGGGCTTGGCGAGCACGAACGAGCCGTAGCTCGCCGCAGATGCGGTGGAAATGCCGCCAAGAACGAACAGCGCGGCGAGTGCCAACGCGAGGATGATTGGAAATCTGCGGGGATGCAAAGTGAGAAGAATCGTCGGGGAAAGGGTGAAATAAGAAATAGCTCAAACTTGCGGACTCGTCAACCCGCAAGATTCAGGTCTTGCACATCCGAAAACCGTGGATAGCCTCAAGGTTGCGCGTCGGCGGAACTTTTCCTGCTTCCCCCGCCTGATCGCCGAGGCGCAACTCGATCACAAGTGCGCATTCAGCTCTGGAGTTACAACTACGCCCCCGAACCGACCGGAATTGGTCCGGTCAGCCGTACCTGGGCTCAGGCGATGAACGAGCTCGGCCACGAAGTCAGCGTCGTCGCCGCCCATCCGCACTACCCGGAACCCGTTTGGGGTCGTCACATCCTGCCCACCCGCTCTGACGAAGATGGAATCGAAGTCGTCCGCCTGCCGCTCTGGGTCGGCCGCAAGAGCGCCCTGGCCCGGATGCGCCAGGACGCGTCGTTTTCGGCCGCACTCGCCGCCTCCTACCCCTTTCTGCCGCGATGCGACGCGCGCGTGGTCGTCTCGCCATGCTTTCCGGCGCTTTCCTGTGCGATCGCAGCCGGCAAACTCGACCGCAAGCCTTGGCTGCTCTGGATTCAGGACATCCTGCCCGACGGCGCGATCGGCACCGGGCTGGTCGATGAGACCAGCACAACGATCCGCCTTTCCCGCAAACTCGAGTCAGCCGCCTACCGCGCGGCGGACAGGATCGCGGTCATCTCCGACCGATTTGAGGCGAATCTGCTCGGCAAGGGCGTGCCCTCGCAGCGACTCTGCCGGATCTACAACCCGGCCACACTGCCTTTGGCGTCCGGGCCGCGCGAGTCATTCGCCGCCGAGCCGACCGTGCTCGTGATGGGCAACATCGGTCACTCGCAGGGACTGGATCGCGTCGTTCGCGAGTTTCAGGAGAGCGAACGGCTCGCCGCGATCGGGGCGCGGCTGCTGATCACGGGCACCGGCGTGGCGGCCGAGCAAGTGCGAAACGCGATTGCATCGGACCGCGTCGAGATGCTCGGGCTGGTCGACGACGCACGGCTCAAAGAGCTGCTGGCCACGGCGACTGTCGGCCTCGTCGCCCAGGCCGCGGAACTCCCGGAGTTCAATTTTCCCTCGAAGTTGATGAATTACCTCGCCAGCGCGTTGCCAACCGTCGGATTCGTGGCAGCGGACTCAGAAGTGTCCGGCGTGCTGGCGGCAACGGGCGCGGGCCTGGCGATCGACAACGCCGCGCCGGGATCGCTGGCGGGCGGTCTCGCAGACTTGCTTGAGTCGCCCGTCCGCCTGCATGAAATGTCCGACGCCGCGCACACATTCGCCGCCGAGAACCTCTCGCCGCAGGCGCTCGCGCGCGCCTTCGAGCGCGAGATTGATGAGATTGCGAAATAGCTCTAGAATCTGACTGCACAAAAATGTGCAATCGCCCCGTCAAAAGGGTGGCGCAGAAGAAGATTCGGTACTACGATGAGACGACGGACCTACCGGCCGGTCAATCAAGACCGGCAAGTCAAGAGGACATCGGTAGCTAAGTCTCGGCAGTACCAAACAATCAACTCAATCCGCACCGAGGACATCGCAGGCCCCAAGAACCTGCGCCAGTTCTGAATCGGACGCCCCAAGGAAGGGCCGAGAGTTACGTGGAAAGCAATTTGAATCCAGTCGAAGCCCCCAGCCTGCCGCTCAGCGAGCCGCTCAGCCAGCCGCCCGTGGCGCCGCCGGGCACCGTCAGTGAGGTCTACGGCAACGAACTGATCCTCTTCGATCGCGATCCCGCACGCGTCAGCAAGCGTGCCCGCGCTGCGTCGGACGAGACGTTTCTGCGCCGCGCGATGGCTGTGTCGGACCTTCTCTCCGCCACGCTGGCGATCGCCCTTACCGGAGTTCTGATCGGGGCACATTCGATCGGCGACCTCAGCTACTTGGCACTGCTCTTCGTGGTGCCGCTGATGAAGGTGCTCGGCCTCTACGACCGCGACGCCAACCTGCTGCACAAGACCACGCTTGAAGACATGCCGCAGATCGCCGCCTCGGCGATGGCGCTGACGATGATCGCCGTCTCGCTGCCCGGCCTTTTGGGTTCTCAGCCGGTCCTGATCGACACGATCACGCTGCCGGTGATGATCCTCACGATGACCGTGCTGCTGACACTTTCACGCCGGGTCACCCGAGCGATCGTCACGGCGATGGCTCCTGAAGAGCGCCTGCTGCTGATCAGCGGCGCCGAGGACGCCGAACGCCTCGACCACCGGCTCGAACGCAGCGCGACGATCAAGGCCAGCGTTGTGGCACGAATCCCGGTCAGCTTCACCGAACTTCCCCACGGCCCGGCCCGCGTGCTGAGCAACCGTGCTCAGCTCGAACGCATCGTCAAGGACCAGCAGATCTCGCGCATCGTGATCATGCCGGGTGAGCGTCACTCCGACGAAGTCGGCGATGTCATTCGCACCGTGCGCAGCATTGAGGTCAAGCTCAACGTTCTTCCGAGTGCCGGCGACGCGATCGGCGCCACCACGCTGATCGACGACGTTGCAGGCCTGCAGATGATTGCGGTCAGCGACCACACGATGTCTGCTTCGTCACGCATGGTCAAGCGCGGCCTCGACCTCGTCGGCGCAGGCGTTGGCCTCCTGCTGATTTCGCCGTTCCTGCTGGCCACCGCGCTCGCGATCAAGCTCGACTCGCGCGGACCGGTGTTCTTCAAGCAGCGCCGGATCGGCCGCGACGGCAAGCCGTTCGAGATGATCAAGTTCCGCTCGATGGTGCAGAACGCCGACGCGATGAAGGCCGACCTCGCACACCTCTCGGTGACTGACGACTTCTTCAAGATCGACGATGACCCGCGGATCACCCGCGTCGGTTCATTCATCCGCAAGACGTCGATCGATGAGCTCCCACAGCTGATCAACGTTCTGCGCGGCGACATGAGCCTCGTCGGACCGCGCCCGCTGGTTCCCGAGGAAGATGGAGCGATCTCCGGTTGGTACCGCCGACGCAGCCAGATCACCCCGGGAATCACCGGCGTCTGGCAGCTGCTTGGCAGCGTGCGCATCCCGCTTGAGGAGATGGCGAAGCTCGACTACATGTACGTGGCCAACTGGTCGCTTTGGTCGGACGTCAAGATCCTCGTGCGCACGGTTGTCCACGTGCTCGGCCGCCGCGGCCTCTAGCCAGCTCGCGCGACTAGTAAGCCGAAGAGAACGCCCGCGCGATCGCCGCGCGCACACTGGCAAGTCCCTGGCCTTGATCGCTGGGGACGAGCGTCGACGTCAGGCCGAACTTGACGGCCTCGGCAACCCGTCGGTCGGCCTGCTGAACGCTGCGCAGCTCGCCGGTGAGGCCGATCTCGCCGAAGCAGGCCAGCGGAACGGATGCGCCGCCAGATGATTTCGCGGTGAGCGCAGTCCCCTTGGCGGCCGAAGCCACGGCGAGCGCGATCGCAAGGTCCGCCGCTGGCTCGTCGATGCGGACGCCCCCGACGACGTTGATGAAGACGTCTTTGTCGCCCAGCGCGATGCCGGCGTGCCTTGCCAGCACCGCGAGGATCAGCGAGAGCCGGTTGCGGTCGATCCCGTTGGCCAGCCGCCTCGGCGGGACGATCTCCGAGTCCGAGACGAGCGCCTGGATCTCGACGAGCATCGGGCGCGTGCCCTCGATCGCGCAGAAGACCACCGAGCCGGGGTTGCAAGTGGCGTCGCCGACAAAGCGCGCCGACGCGTCCTTGACCTCAATGAGCCCGTGCTCGCCCATCTCAAAAACGCCGAGCTCGTCGACAGAGCCGAACCGGTTCTTGGACGCCCGCAGCATGCGGAACGTTCGCTCGCGCTCGCCTTCGAAGTGCAGAACGCAGTCGACGAGGTGCTCAAGCACGCGCGGGCCGGCCAGTGAGCCCTCTTTGGTGACGTGTCCGACCAGCACGATCGCGATCTCTCGCGACTTTGCGAGCTGCATCAACCTGCCGGCGACCTCACGGACCTGTCCGACACTCCCGGGTGCGCCAGCAAGCTCGGAGCTGTAGAGCGTTTGGACCGAATCGATCACGCAGACCGCCGGCTTTGTCTGCTGGGCTTCGATCGTTGCGATCACCGCGTCGATGTCGGTCTCGGCGATCACCGGCACGCGCAGTGCGTCGTCGCCGAGGCGTTCGTGGCGGACGCGGATCTGCTCCGGGGACTCCTCGCCCGACACGTAGAGAACTGGAACTTCCGCGCGCGCGAGGTTGCCGAGTGCCGAGCCGACCAGCGTCGACTTGCCGATGCCCGGTGCGCCGCCGAGCAGCACCAGCGACCCCGGCACGATCCCAAGGCCCGAGCGTTCGCCGCCGCCCAGCACCCTGTCGAGCTCGGCGATCCCGGTGGCGATGCGGCGGATCCGGGCGGCACGCACCTCGCTGAGGATGATCGGCTCGGCGATCGGAGTGGACGAAGTGGCACGCAGCTCGCGCGGCTCGGACACGCCGCCGATGCCGCGTCTTGCGCCCTTGCCCGTGCTTGGCGCCGCCTGGGACTGTTCGGTCAGCGAATTCCAGGCGCCACAACCCGGACACTGGCCATGCCACTTGCGCTCAACCGTGCCGCAGTCGTCGCAGACAAATACCGATGATGGACTCTTGACGCTGGCCATGGACAGAACATATGTTCGCCCACGGACGGAAGGTTCCTGCGGCTCAGTCGGACGCGGAGTCCGGAGCCAGCGCCATCACTTTGGTGCGGGCGGCGCTGATCACCGTTGCGTCGTCGGCCGCGTCCTCGGTGAGCATCGCGTTGGGGCCGATCTTCACGCGGTCGCCGACGGTCAGCGGTCCGAGCACCTTCGCGCTCGCGCCGACGATCACGTCGTCGCCGATCTCCACGCACTGGCCGTCCGGGTCGCCGTCGACGTCGAGCCAGCCGATCGTGACCGACGGTCCGACAACGGTGAGGTTCTTCCCGGCGACCATGTTCGGCGCGAGGATCACGGCCTGCGGGTGCATGATCACGAAACCGGGTCCGAACTTCGCGGCGGCCGGCAGCTGCACGCCGGTCAGCAGCGTGTTCAGCCGGTCGAGCAACAGCGCCAGGTAGCGCGCCGGAAACGGCAGGCCACGCACGAAACTGGAAAGCCGGTAGATGCCCACAGCAAGGACGCCGGCGTTGAACACCAGCATCACCGGGATGTAGGCCCAGAACTTCCAGCCCGACAGCTCGCCGCCGTAGCGCAGGCGCATCGGCTTCGTGCGCAGGATCGCGCGAACGTCATCGAGAAACATCACGCCCGAAGTATGGCGAACGCGATCAGTCGTCTTCGGTTGCCGCAGGTTCGTCTGCGGGCGCGTCCGGCTCGGCCTCGGCCTTCGCATCGGCCTCGCTCGCCTCGGACTCCGCACCGACCGCGACCGGCGCCTTCTTCTTGGCGCGCGGCTTTTTCGGCTTGACGATCTTGATCTCGACCTCGAGGCCGTCGTTCGGCCCGCCCTTGATCTCCTCGGCGAGGCGCTCCACGACGACAGTCGAACCCGGCTCGATCTTCTCGCCGAGCACACGGTCTGCGACCGGGTCCTCGACGTAGCGCTGGATCGCGCGGCGGAGCGGACGGGCACCCATCGCCGGGTCCCAGCCCTTCTCGGCCAGCAGTTCCTTCATGCCTTCGGTGACATCGAGCTGCAGTTCGAGCTCCTTCATGTTCTCGCGCACACGCGAGAGCATCAGGTCGACGATGCTCTTGATCTCGTCCTTCGTGAGCTTGTGGAAGACCACAATCTCATCGATGCGGTTGATCAGCTCGGGACGGAACACCTTCTTCAGCTCGCCCATGATCCGCGACTTCATGTCGTCGTAGGTCAGGCCGGAGCTCTCGTCGCCGAGGCTGAAGCCGTAGCTTGCGTCCTTGGCGATCTCGGCGGCGCCGATGTTCGAGGTCATGATGATGATCGAGTGGCGGAAGTCGACAGTGCGCCCCTGGGCGTCCGTCAGACGGCCGTCCTCAAGGATCTGCAGCAGGATGTTGAAGACGTCAGGGTGCGCCTTCTCGATCTCGTCGAGCAGCAGCACCGAGTAGGGCTTGCGGCGCACGGCCTCGGTCAGCTGGCCGCCCTCGTCATAGCCGACGTAGCCCGGAGGCGAGCCGACCAGACGTGAGACGCTGTGCTTCTCCATGTACTCGGACATGTCGATGCGCACCATCGTCTCGGGGTCGCCGAAGAGGAAATCGGCCAGCGTGCGGGCGAGCTCGGTCTTGCCGACACCGGACGGCCCGAGGAAGATGAACGAACCGGTCGGGCGCGTCATGTCCTTGAGGCCAGCGCGGCTGCGCCTGATCGCCTTGGAGACGGCGGTGATCGCGGCCTCCTGGCCGACGACGCGCTTGTGCATCTCGTCTTCCATGCGCAGGAGCTTTGCGGTCTCGCCCTCGGTCAGCTTGAAGAGCGGGATGCCCGTCCACATCGAGACGACGTCGGCAATCTCTTCCTCGCCGATCACAGGACGCTCGCCGGTCTCACCCGACTCCCACTGCTCTTCGAGCTCGCGCTTCTTGTTGGTGATCTTGCGCTCCTGGTCGCGCATGCTGGCGGCCTTCTCGAAGTCTTGGTTCTCGATCGCGGCCTCTTTGTCACGGCGAACCTGCTCGATCTCTTCCTCGAGCTCCCGGTAGACAGGAGGCGCAGTCATCGACTTGATGCGCATGCGCGAAGCCGCCTCGTCGATCAGGTCGATCGCCTTGTCAGGCAGGAAGCGGTCCGAGATGTAGCGGTCCGAGAGATCCGCGGCTGCCTTCAGCGCTTCGTCTGAGATCGTCACCTTGTGGTGGACCTCGTAGCGATCGCGCAGGCCCTGGAGAATCTGCACGGTTTCGTCGATCGAGGGCGGCTCGACGACGATCTTCTGGAAGCGGCGCTCGAGCGCGCTGTCGCGCTCAAGGTACTTGCGGTACTCGTCGAGCGTGGTCGCGCCGATCGTCTGCAGCTCGCCACGGGCGAGTGCGGGCTTCAGGATGCTGGCCGCGTCGATCGCGCCTTCGGCCGCGCCGGCGCCGACGAGGTTGTGCAGCTCGTCGATGAAGAGGATGATGTCGCCGCGCTGGATGATCTCCTTCATCACCTTCTTGAGGCGTTCTTCGAACTCACCGCGGTACTTGGAGCCCGCGACCAGCGCTGCGAGGTCGAGCGTGTAGATCTGCTTGTCGCGCAGCAGCTCGTGGACTTCGCCGTTGGAGATCTTCGTGGCAAGACCCTCGACAACAGCGGTCTTGCCGACGCCGGGTTCACCGACCAGCACCGGGTTGTTCTTGGTGCGGCGGCTGAGGATCTGCATCAAGCGCTCGATCTCGTGCTCGCGACCAACCACCGGGTCGAGCTTGCCATCGACGGCGAGCTTGGTGAGGTTGCGGCCGAACTGGTCGAGCAACTTGGAGTTCTTCTTGCCCTCGGGGCTGCCCGAAGCCTGGCCCGAACCGCTGCCAGAACCCGAGCTGCTGCCCGAACGGCGTCCGCCCGGACCTGAGAGCATGCGCACGACCTCATTGCGGATCTTCTCCGAGTCGGCGTCAAAGTCGAGCAGGATGCGGGCGGCGACGCCCTCGTTCTCGCGCACCAGGCCGAGCAGGATGTGCTCGGTGCCGATGTAGTTATGGCCGAGGCTCAGAGCCTCGCGCAGAGCGAGCTCGAGCACCTTCTTGGCGCGGGGTGTGAAAGGAATCTGGCCGGAGGTGACTTCCTCACCGGAGCCGACGATACGCACGACCTGCGCACGCACGCGCTCGACGGTGATGTCGAGGGACTCAAGGACACGGGCGGCCAGGCCCTCTTCCTCGCGAAGCAGTCCGAGCAGGATGTGCTCGGTGCCGATGTAGTTGTGCTTGAGAGTGCGCGCCTCTTCTTGTGCGAGGACCACAACCTGGCGGGCGCGCTCTGTGAACCGTTCAAACATTCCTTAGCTCCTAACTGCCAAACCCTCCTCACGGAGGGGTGTCTGCCGAGTCTCGCGCCGGACCCCTCGCGACGGCTCTTGGCTATGGGTATCGGCCGCTTTGGGGTGAATCACCAGACACACCTGATGCTTCTTAATGCGGTCGAAAGACGGCTTGCCGGTTCGAGAGTGATCCTAACAGTGGCTCGGACGGCGGCAGCCGCTCGATCCGCTTCGACCGGAGCGATCAGGCACGGGCCTTATATTAGTTTCTACTTACGTAAGTGCTTGCTAACATACTGGGCATGCAAACCGCATTCGAAGCCCTCGCAGAACCGCGCAGGCGCAAGATCCTCGAACTCGTACGAGACCACGAACTGCCGGCGGGAGAGATTGCCGTCAGCTTTTCCGACGTCTCGCGCCCGGCCATTTCGCAACACCTGAAGGTGTTGCGAGAGGCCGGCTTGGTCAACGAGCGCAGATCAGGCACGAGTCGGCTCTACAGCGCTCGCCCGGAGGGTCTTGAGGATCTTCGGGAGTTCGTCCAGAGCTTCTGGAACACCAAGCTCGACGATCTGGCGCGCCTTGCCGAGGCGGCGGAGGCGACAAAAGCCCAAAAGGAGAAGCAATGACCAATTCAACGACCGAAACCGAGACGATCGTCGTCGAACGACTGATCGACGCCTCCCAGGAGACGCTTTTCGCCTACTGGACCGAGTCGGACAAAATCACCCAATGGCTGGCCAAGGAGGCCGACCTTGATCCCCGGCCCGGTGGCAACGCGAACCTTGTGATGGGCGGTCACGTCAAACCCGGCACAAGGTTCAGCGGTGAGAATCGATTCCTAGTCGTCGAGCCGCACAGTCACGTGGAGTTCACGTGGGGCTTCGACGATGAAGCTGTCGGCGTCCCGCCCGGTTCGAGCATCGTCGCTGTCGACTTGATCCCGCAGGAGAAAGGCACGCTGGTGCGAGTCTCGCACCGCGACCTGCCAGCAGGGCGCGATCAATCGCCCTACAGCGAGCGCAAGGGCTGGAACGCCATGCTCGAACACCTCGAGGAAGCCGTCACGGCGTAGTCGTTCAATCCCGCATCGCCGGGAAGAGCACAACCTCACGAATGGCGTGCCGCCCACTGAGCAGCATGACGAGTCGGTCGATGCCGATTCCGAGGCCGCCGGTGGGCGGCATTCCGTGTTCCAGGGCCTGCAAGAAGGCCTCGTCAAACGGCTGCGTCTCATCGTCTCCCTCAGCCGCCAGTCGCATCTGCGCCTCGAAGCGCTCGCGCTGGACCTGCGGGTCGTTCAACTCTGAGAACGCGTTGCCGAACTCCATCCCCTGGGCAAAGACCTCAAACCGCTCTGTGAGTCCCGGCTTCTCGCGGTGCTCCTTGGCAAACGGCGAAAGCTCAACCGGGTAGTCGGTGATGAACGTCGGGTGGATCAGCTTTGGCTCGACGTGTTTTGAGACCAGCTCATCGACCAGCTGCGGCCACGTCTCATCCGGCGGCGAGTCGTGGAATCCCTTCTCCACCATCGCAGCGGCCAGCGCATCGCGGTCGCGCAGCGCCTCGACGTCGATCCCGGTCTGCTCCTTGACCGCATCGCCCAGTGGGATCCGCGGCCACGGTGCCGCAAAGTTCAGTTCGCCTTCGTAGCCGACTTCGTCGGCAAGCCAGGAGACGAGCTGCTCGACCATGTCCATCACGTGGTTGTAGTCCGCGTAGGCCTCGTAGGTCTCGAGCATCGTGAACTCGGGATTGTGCTTGTGGCTGATCCCCTCGTTGCGGAAGTCTTTGCCGAGCTCATAGACCTTCTCCAGGCCGCCGACGATCAGGCGCTTCAGGTAGAGCTCCGTGGCGATGCGCAGATAGAACTCACGGTCGAGCGCGTTGTGGTGGGTCGTGAAAGGACGTGCCAGAGCGCCGCCATAAATCGGTTGCAGCACCGGGGTCTCGACCTCAAGGAATCCTCGGTCGTCGAGCCAGCGGCGTACCAACGAGATCACCTTCGAGCGCAGAATGAAAAGCTCGCGCGCCTCTTCGTTGGCGATCAGATCAAGCTCGCGGTGGCGATAACGGGTCTCAACGTCGGCAAGTCCGTGGTGCTTGTCCGGCGGCGGCCGGAGCGACTTGGCGAGCAACGTCCAGCCGGTCGCTGCGAGCGAGAGCTCGCCGCGCTTGGTCACGAACGCCGTGCCGTCGATCCCGATCAGGTCGCCGAGGTCCAAGGAGACGAGTTGCTCGAAGCTCTCCTCGCCGAGCAGGTCGGCGCGCGCATGGACCTGCATGCGTCCGCTGCGGTCGACGACATCAAGAAACGCGGCCTTGCCGTGTCCGCGGCGGGCCGAGAGCCGGCCGGCGATGCGGTAACTGACGTTGGTCTCGGCGCCGGCCTCCAGATCGGTGTGATTTGCGCGCACTTCCTGGGACGGCACGACACCCGGGAATTCGTGCGGGAATGGCTCGATGCCGGCTTCACGCAGTCGCGCGAGCTTCGCCTTGCGCTCGGCGATCAGCTCGTGTTCGTTCTGGGTCTCGGGTGCTTCGGACATTGCGGGATGGGAGACTACTCTGGCCGCATGGCCGTGCGCGGGACTCTCGTCACGAATACCGATTGGGCCGAATGCGCGCCAAGCGACGCTTGGAACGCGATCATCCCCTGCGATCTGACCCGCTTTTTCACCGGCATGGGTCCGCTCGTCCCGGCGATCACTTCCGTGACCGACCAGACCGGCGACTGGGACCAAGCCGGCCAAACGCGCAGCATCCACCTCGCCGACGGCTCGAGTGTTGCCGAGCGCATCGACGCCGTCGACCGGCCGCACACCTTCAACTACACAGTGGGTCCGTTCTCCGGACCAATCGGAAAGCTTGTCGAGCACGCCTCGGGCGAATTCGTCTTTGAGGAACTCGGCGGCGGCACAAGTGTGCGCTGGAGCTACGACTGGAAACCCAGGCCCGGCGCGCGAGTGATCGTCCTGCTGCTTGCGCGCCTCTGGAACGCCTACGCCAAGCGGGTGCTGACGCGGCTGGCGATCGACGCGAGCGGAGGCTAAGCCTCGATCTTGGTGATCTTCAGCTGACGCTGAGGACCGCGCGGAACCGGCACCTTGACGATGTCGTTGCGCTTGTGGCCGATCAGGGCCTTGCCGATCGGGGACTCGTTCGAGAGCTTGCCTCCGAGCGGGTCGGCCTCGGAGGAGCCGACAATCTTGTACTTGACCGACTTGCTCGTCTTCTGGTCCTTCAGGTGCACGGTGGTGCCGACCTGGACGACGTCGGTCTCAAGCTGCGCCTCGTCGATGATCTTCGCGTCGCGCAGCTTCTCTTCGAGCGACGCAATTCGCGCCTCGAGCATGGCCTGGTCGTTCTTGGCCGAGTCGTACTCAGCGTTTTCGGCGATGTCACCGAAGTCGCGGGCCTCCTTGATGCGCTCGGCGATCTCGCGCCGTCCACGCACCGAAAGGTCCTCAATTTCGACCTTGAGCTTGTCGTAGCCCTCTTGTGTGAGCATGTGTTCTTTGGCCATTGGAGCGCGCGAGTATACAGATCGGACCGCAGTCCGGAGTTACTTGAAAGTCACTCGCCGTTTTCGCGCGCGCAATCAGGCAGCGGTCGGCGCGGGGACGGCCAGGACGACTTGGCGCGCGGCATCAAGCGAGTCGGTCGCCTGGAGCGCCTGATTGATTTCGTTGAGACGCGCGCGAGTGAACGTCTCGGGATCGATCTCCTTGAACCGCTCGAGGTACCAAGGGTGAAACTTGCGCAGGTAGCGCGCCGCCCGCTGGTCGGTCTCAAAATGCTCGCCGGCGCGGTCGATCACCCATAGCCACTCGGCGATCACCTCGTCGTGGGTCGGCAAGTCTTCGCGCTCACCAAGCGCTCGCTCGAACAGCCATGGGTTTCCGAGTGCGCCGCGGGCCAGCAAAATCGCCTCCGCGCCGGTCGAATCGAGCACGGTTCGCGCCTTCTCTGCCGACATCAAACCGCCGCTGATCATCACCGGCACAGGCAGTGACTCCACCAGCTCGCGCGCCAGTTCATAGTCAGGCAATCCCTTGTGCTGCTGGCTTGCGTGCCGCGGGTGGAAGGCGATTCCGGCAACCACGCCCTCGGCCGCCAGCCGCTCGGCGACCACAACGCCTGTACGCTCGCCGGGCTTCACGCCCGGACGCAACTTCACCGTGACCGGAAGCCCACTTCCCTCGCCCGCTGCCCGCGCGACCTCGACGGCGAGATCCGGATCCTTGAGCAGCGCCGAGCCGGCGCCGGTGCGACAGACCTTCTTGACCGGGCAGCCCATGTTCAGGTCGATCAATTGCGCCCCCGACTCGGCCACCATCGCGGCCGCCTCGCGCATGATCGCTGGATCCGCGCCGAACAGTTGTACGCTGGTCGGGCCCTCATCGGGGTGGAGCCTCAGGAACTCGTTCTGCGTACGCTTGTCTCCGTACGCGAGCCCGTGACTTGAGACCATTTCGGAGACGGTCAGGCCCGCGCCATAGCGCTTGGCCTGCAGACGCACAAACCAGTTGCCGATGCCGGCAAGAGGAGCAAGCAGGACGCGGTTCTTCACCGCAACGCCGCCGAGCGACCAGGGTTGGTTGATAGTGGACATCGATTTTGAGAGTACCGGCGAAGCAGCCGATCGAAGCGCGATGAAGCGATCGACACTGATCGTCCTCGTCGCGACGCTCGCCCTGTCCCTGGCGGCCGCGCCGGCGAGCGCGAAGCACAACCCAAAGCCCTGCAAAGACGCACGGCTCGTGCCGACCAAACCTTCGCAAGTCAAGCGCCTCCAGCAGGCGACGCGTTGCCTGATCAACCGTGAGCGCAAGAAGCGCGGCCTGCCCTCGCTCCACCAGAACAAGAGTCTGCAGAAATCGTCCGACTGGCAGGCCGCGGACATGGAGTCCTACGCCTACTTCGACCACTCGCGTCCGGACGGCCCCGAGTTCGTCGATCGGATTCTCAAGTACGGCTACAGCGCCGGTGCGTCGGGGTACGAGATCGGCGAGAACATCGCCTGGGCGAGCAGCCCGATCGCCAGCCCGAAGAAGATGGTCAAGCTTTGGATGGATTCACCCCCGCACCGCGAGAACATCCTCACGAAGACTTTCCGCGATCAGGCCGTCAGCGCGCTCTGGGTCGACCGGTCGGTCGGCGGCGATTATGCGAATGCCGGCGGCCCGTTCCTGATCTACGTCAATCAGTTCGGGCGCATGTACGGCCCGATGCGCAAGCGCTGACGCTCAGCGCGTGTTGCGGTCGTAGATCAGCCGCAGCCCGACCAGCGTGAGCATGTCGTCGGTCAGTTCGACGGTGTCGCAGAACGGGACGATGTGGCTCGAGAGCCCGCCGGTCGCGATTACCTGGATCTCATCTCCCAGCTCGTCGCTCAGCCGCTCGACGATCCCGTCGATCTGCGCGGCGAAGCCGTAGATCACGCCCGCTTGGATCGCCTCAAGCGTGGTGCGGCCGATCAGCCTTTCGGGTTCGGTCAGCTCGACCTGCGGGAGCTTGGCGGCGCGCTCCGTGAGCGCATTGAGTGAAATTTCTACGCCGGGAGCGATGATGCCGCCGAGGTACTCGCCGTCGGAGCTGATCGCGTCGAAGGTGATCGCCGTGCCGAAGTCGACCACGACGCAGGGTCCGCCGAGGCGGTCGTAGGCCGCGACCGCGTTGACGAGCCGGTCTGCGCCGAGCTCACGCGGGTTCTCGACGCGGATCGGCATGCCGGTCTTCAGGCCCGGTCCGACGACCAGGCACTGCTCGCCGAGGTAGCGCTCGGTCATCTCGACGTACTCGGGCACGACCTTGGGCACCGTGCTTGAAACGATCACGTCGTCGATGTCGCTGAAGCTGAGATTGCGCAGCGCCAGCAAGTTGGTGTAGGTGGACGCGAGCTCGTCAGCAGTCGCGTCGCGATCGGTTGCCAGGCGCCAGTGCTCCAGCAGACTGCCGTTCTGAAAAGCGCCGAGGTGAGTCTGTGTGTTTCCGATATCGACCGCGAGCAACATGTGGCGCGCAGACTAACCGGTGGAGCCGTCGATCGGCGCATCTGCGATCATCGCCACGTATTTGCAAGGGGGCAAGACTTGCGAGAGGGAACGGGGATGAAACTCAAGATCTACCGCGTGCCGGCGTCACACCCATGCCAGGCGGTTATTCGCGCGGCCGAACTGAAGGGGATCGAGTACAAACTCGTCGATCTGCTGCCGCTGACACAACCGCTGGTGGCGACGATGTTGTTCGGCGCGCGCACCGTGCCCGCAATGAAGGTCTACGGCGGACCCAACGGCGTGGAGAAGGTTCAGACCACAGTCAAGTGCCTGCGCGCGCTCGAGTCGCTCGTGCCAGAACCGGCCCTCTACCCGGCCGCGGCCGCCGAGCGTGATCGTGTTGTGGCCGCCGAGGCTTGGGGCGCGGGAGAATTCCAGGATGTGACGCGCCGAATCGTCTGGAACGCGCTGCGGGCCAACCCGCAAGCGCTCTTCAGCTTCGATACCAACCTGCCGCTGCCCGACTCGCTGCTCAAGCCTTTCGGACGGCCGACCATCTGGGGCGAGCGCCTGCTCAACGGCGCGTCGCTCGATCGTGTGCGTGGTGACCTCGAGGCGCTGCCGCAATGGATCGACGAGATCGATGAGTTCATCGAGAGCGGAACGATCGGCGGCGCTCAGGCAAACGCCGCCGACCTGACGATTCTCTCGTCGGTCTGGCTGCTGCGCTCACTTGCCGACCTGCGGCCGATGCTCGACGACCGGCCGACCGGGCGCAAGGCTCGCGAGCTGTTTGGCGAGGCACCCGGTGACATTCCCGAGGGATCGTTCCCGGCGGCGTGGCTGACCAGCGTCAACGCTGCGCACGGCGAGGCCGTCCCGGCCTAGAACTCTTCGAGCAGGCGGACTGGCTGGTCGGCGACGCCGGCCAGCAGGTCGCTTGCGCGGGTGCCGTCCGGAAGCGTGAAGTCAGGTTCGATCTCGAGCAGCGGCTCGAGCACGAAGCGCCTGGTGGAGATCTCCGGGTGCGGGAGGTTCAGGCGTTCAGAGGCGTAGGGCTCGTCGCCGAGCATCAGGATGTCGATGTCGATCGGCCTCGGTCCGTGGCGGACACCGTCGGGGTCGCGGCCCATCTTGTGCTCGATTGACTTCACCAGTTCCAGCAGTTGGATCGGCCCGAGATGCGTTTCGATCTTCAGCGCGCTGTTGACGAAGTCCGGCTGATCGAGGATCTCGCCCTGCGGCGCCGTCACGTACATCGAGGCGCAGGCCACCACGACCAGCCCCTCCTCGCCGAGCAGTCGTTCGGCCTCGCGCAGGTTGGCGGTGCTGTCGCCGACGTTTGATCCGAGTCCGAGGTAGCCGATCAACGCTCTTTCCAAACCTCAACCGCCACATCCCCGACCGGCAGGGGGATCGGGGGTTCTGGTTTGGTTGCCCGCACCATCACCGAGTCCACTCCGAAGTGATCCATCAGGTGATCGGCGATCGCGCTGCAAAGTCGTTCGAGTGTCTTGTAGGAGCGCTTTTGGGCGGCGAGCCAAACCTGCTCGCAGACCGCTCCGTAATCGACGGTGTCGTCGATCTCATCGGTCACGGTCGCATCGCACGTGTCCAGCTCAAAGCCGACGTCGATCAGCAGCCGCTGGCCGATCTCCTGTTCGGCCGCCGTCACCCCGTGGTGCGTGTAGACCGACAGGCCGGTGATGTCAATCGAGACCGAGGTGTCGCCCTCCTCGTCGCGATCTTCGTCGTCCTCGAGTTCCTCGTCGTCAGGACGCTCGTCGCCCTCAGGCGGATCAGTCAAATCATCACTCATCGCCGCGCAGCGTATACGTCAAAGCTGCATCTTTGTCGTAGTCGTTAGATTGGGGGTGTGGAGGGGATTCCGCCTTTTAATCCGATGCAGAAGAAGAGTGGTGTGCAGCGCGCCATGGAGTCTGCTGTTGCTACTCGGCCTGGGACTTGGTTCTTCAAGCGCTTCGTCAGTCATATTGAGCCGCTGATGATCAAGTCGAGCGGCGGCAAGTTGCAGTTCGGTGCCGGGCCGCGGGTGAATCTGACTGTCAAGGGCCGCAAGTCCGGCGAGCCGCGAACGACGACGCTGCTCTACTTCACGCGCGACGAAGACGTGATCCTGATGGCGTCGAACTTCGGGGGCGAGAACTACCCGGCCTGGTATCTGAACCTCAGCGCGGCCGGCGAGTGCGAACTCGAATGGCGCGGCGGCCACGGCACCTACACCGCGCGCGAGGCCGAGGAGCCCGAGCGCACCGCGCTTTATGAGCTGGCCAAGCAGCTCTACGCCGGATACGGCAAGTACGCGGACAAAACAGAGGGGATCCGCAAGATCCCCGTGATGATCCTCACGCCCGCGACATAGCGGCCGCAATCGCCGCGGCGGTGACGGCAAGCCCCTGCGCGGCTTCGCGCACGTCGTGCACGCGAAACACACTCGCGCCGCGCTCAAGCGCAAGCGCGTTCGCCGCGATCGTCCCAGGTAGGCGATCTTCCACCGCGACGCCGCTGACGCCCGCGTCCTGGGCGATCCGCGAGATGAACGACTTACGACTTACTCCGATCACCACCGGCCGACCGATCGCCACGATCTCATCGAGCCGGGCCAGCAGTTCCAAATTGTGCGCGAGCGTCTTCCCGAATCCAATGCCCGGGTCCAACTGGATCTTTGCCTCGGGTACACCGCAAGACACCGCAAACGCCAAACGCTGCTCCAAGTACGCGCGCACATCATCCACGACATCGCCGTAGCTGGGGTCGTCCTGCATCGTTCGTGGGTCGCCCTGCATGTGCATCAGGCAGCACTCAACGCCGCGCTCGGCGACAAGTTCGGCGAGCGCCGGGTCCACCCGGAAGGCCGAGACGTCGTTGACATAGGTCGCGCCCGCGTCGATCGCGGCGCGAGCGACTTCGGACTTCATCGTGTCGACGGAGATCTCGGCATCTGGGTGCGCCGCGCGCACTTGGGCGATCGTCGGCGCGACACGTTCGATCTCCTCAGCGGCGCTGACCTCAGCCGCGCCGGGCCGGGTCGACTCGCCGCCGATGTCGACGATGTCCGCTCCGGCAGCGATCAAGTCCGATGCGTGCGCGGCAGCAGGCCCAGGCGTGTCATGGGCTCCGCCGTCGAAGAACGAGTCCGGCGTCACATTGACGACGCCCATGATTCTGTAGCCGCGGCTCACAGGGTGATCGTACGCGGCAGAGGCGAAGGCGCGCGCGGACCGGCAATGGCCGCGCGCGCCGGATTCACCGCCTCACTTCTCTGCGGCGCCCTCTCCCCTGTCGCCCTTGAGAAACTCTGGCGTTGCGATCGCGAAGACGCCGATCACGACGGCCGCAAGCTGCAGGGCCATGCCGAGCACGAGCGTGAACGTCATGTCGAACGCAAACATCACGATCGCCCCGACGAGGAACAGTCCAATGAATGTCGCGGGCTTGGTCATGGCAGCGTCTTCACTCCTTTGTCGGGCTCCTCGAGATGCTCGTAGCCGTTGTAGTTGGGATCGATATCGCCCTGCAGCGTCAGCTTGAAGAGCCAGTAGAGCGACGGCACGATGACCATCAGCGCCACGACCACCGCGGCGAAGAGCCACCAGAGCGTCGTGGTGCTGCCGGCCGCGGCCGAGAGCTTCAGCGTGCTGTCGGCTGCTCCCGGCGGGAGCAGGTAAGGAGACTGGGCGAAGCCCCAGCCGGCCGTCACGGCTCCGACTGCGACCGCCGCCGAGAGCCTCGGCCACTGCGTGACGCCGCGGGCGATCATCACGATCGTCACCAGTCCGGCGAGAGCCGATGCGATCACGCAGACCAGCCCCATCCCGGATGTGAGCCCGTCGTAGAGGTACTCGGCGTGCGAACTGGCCATCGGCAGTCCTCCGATCGCCAGCAGGCCGGCGAGCGTTCCCGAGCCAAGCGCGCGCTTGCGGAAAGCCTCGACCATGTCCGGCGCGTCCATGCGTTCCGAGTCTCCGATCAGGAAAATCGCCGCCATGTAGGCACTGAAGACCACGGCGAGGATCCCGACGTAGATCGAGAACGGGTTGAGGAAGGCGTCCCACGGGTCGGCCGCGGCGTTGCCGTATGCGACCTGCCCGGAAGCGATGCCGCCCGCGACCGTGCCAAACGCGAATGGAACGATCACACTGCTCAAGGCGAAGACCGCGCCCAAAGCGCGCGCCTCGTTGATCGTCGCCGCCTGTCCGCGCAGCGCAAAGGCCGAGCCGCGCAGAATGATGCCGAAGGCTGCGATCGCCATCGGTATCCAGAGCGACGTCATCATCGAGCCGAAAAACGTCGGGAATGCCGTCCACGCGACGACAAGCACGAAGATCAGCCAGACGTGATTGGCCTCCCACACCGGACCCATCGATCGCTCGATCACGCCGCGCATGCGCGCGCCGTTCTTGGCCGATCCGGCGGTGAGGTCCCAGATGCCGGCACCGAAGTCCGCTCCGCCGAGAACGGCGTAGAGCGTCACCCCGACGAGCATCAGTGCGAGACAGATGATCTCAATCATGCCGGCACCTCCGTCTCGGCGTTGGAATCGTCTTCCTTCAAGTGCTCAGCGTCCTGCGCGAGCCTGCGCAACAGCCAGATCGCCATGCCGAGCAGCCCGAGGTAGATCACGGCGCCGATCGCAAGCAGGATGCCGATGCCGCCAGATTGGGTGACGGCGTCAGACACGCGCATCACGTCGTATGCAATCCACGGCTGGCGTCCGACCTCGGTGACGATCCAACCGGCCTGTAAGGCCACCACGGCGAGCACTCCGGAGGCGACGATCCCGCGATAGAACCACTTGCTCTTGGGGATCGCCTGCTTCTTGAGCCAGCTTCCGATGAACCAGAATCCCAGCAGCGCCAGCAGCGTGCCGATGGCGACCATTGCATGGAACGAGTACCGCACGGTGTTCACAGGACCGGGCCGATCCTCCGGCGCGACCGAATCGAGACCCTGCACGGTCGCGTTCGGGTCATGGAAGGCCAGGAGCGAGAGCATCTTCGGAATCGCGATGCCACCGTTGACCTGATTGTCGGTCTTGTCGTAGTAGCCGCCGATCGTGAACGGCGCTCCCTTGGTTGTCTTGCCCAGCCCCTCCATCGCGGCGAGTTTGACCGGCTGATCCTGGGCGACTTCACGGCCAGCCCAGTCGCCGACGATCAACTGCACCGGTGCCACCAGCGCTGCGAACGTCAGCGGGATGATCATCGCTGTACGCACATAGCGCGTGCGCTCACCTTTGAGCCATGCCCAGGCGTAGACGCTCGCGACGAGGAATCCGACGACGATGTAGCCGGCCAGATACATGTGGGCGAGCTCGTGCCAGAAGTAGTCGTTGAAAAGCGCGCGCCAAGGATTGATGTTGACGATCGCGTTGTTGACGACGTCAAACCCGACTGGGTTGTTCATCCAGCCGTTGACCGCGAGGATCATCGTCGAGCCGAGAACGCCGGCAAGAGCGATTGGGACGCCCGACCAGAAGTGGACCTTCGGTGGCAGCTTGTCCCAGCCGTAGACGTAGATCGCGATGAAGATGCCTTCGACGAAGAACGCGAGTCCTTCGAGCCCGAAGGCGAGTCCGAAGACGTCTCCGAATGTCGCCATGAAGTTCGGCCAGAGGATCCCGAATTCGAACGTCAGGATCGTGCCGGTCACGACGCCGATCGCGAAGAAGATGATGATCACCTTCGACCATCGCTTCGCGATGCGCTTGTACATGAGATCCCCGGTGCGGAGGTATAGGCCCTCAGTGAAGAGAACCATCGCCGGGAAGGCGATTCCAAAGCAGACCAGCGGGATGTGGAAGATCAGCGAGAGCGCCTGGAGCTGGCGTGCATACACCAGCTGGTCGGTCGCGCCGCCGCCGAGTTTTCCTGTGGTCTGCGCCACCTCCGCGAATGGGATGAGAGAGGTGAGGTGGCTGAGCATCCTTAGATACTTTCCCTTTTTTGCCCGGACCGCGCTTGCGATTCCGGGGATTTGTATTGGTCAGGCAATTGTTCAGATTGCATGAACACTGCTCCTGAAATCTATACCTGCCCCTCCCCGGACTATGTGACTCATTAGACATAAATGGGTCGATATCCCACAACCGCCTGGTTGTGAAGGCAAGGCCTAGAAGTTGAAGCAACTGCCAAGCAGCGCCGCGAACGCCAGCATCGGCACGGAGAAGACCGTGTAGATCGTGGCGAGCGCGATCAGGAATGAGCGCGGGCGCGCTTTCGCGCTACGCGAGTCGGCGAGCGCAGCTACGCCGACGCCGGCCGCAAGGATGAAGATCGCGCCCGAAACGGCAAGCGCGGCGAGCGAGATCGCCGCCGCGCGCCCGGGACCGCAGCCGACGCTGGTCGGCGCCATCCCCCAACCGAGCAGAAAGATCGCGAAGAACTCGAGCGAGAGCGCAATCAGCGCGGTGAAGACCGCCAGCGGCAGGGCGCGAAAGTTGCGACCGGGGCGCTGATGCGCCTCGTGCTCAGCGCTCGAATCGAACGGATCGTCGAGGTGGCGATACATGCCACTTCAACCTACAGATGGTGCGCCGTAGCCGGGTCGCTACTCGGCACCGCCGCCGGCCAGGCCGGGACGGGGCAGCGGCGTTGGGCGGGCGCCCTTGCCGGGGACCGGGCGCTCGGGAAGCGGGCGGCCGGTCGGCTCGCTCGGCGGAGTCTCGGGCTCGGGGGCCTTGAAGACGTCCTCTTCGGCGTCGCCGTCGAGCAGGCGGAGGAACTGATCTGACTCGATCGTCTCCTGGCGGATCAGAATCTTCGAAATCCGGTCGAGCTCCTCGCGGTGCTCCTCGAGCACCTTGTGCGCGGTCTGGTGGGCGTTCTCGACCAGGCGGCGCAGCTCGGCGTCGATCTCCGAGGCGATCTCGTTGGAGTAGTCGGGCTCGCTGGAGAACTCGCGCCCGAGGAACGGCTGGCCGTGGTCGTGGCCGAAGACTCGCGGGCCGAGCTTTTCGCTCATGCCGAAGCGCATGACCATCTGCTTGGCCGTCTGCGTGACCTTCTCGAGATCGTTCGAGGCGCCGGTGGTGATCTCGCCGAAGATGATCTCCTCGGCCGCGCGGCCGCCCAGCGTCATCGCCATGTTGTCGGTCAGCTCGCTGCGCGTGGTGAGGAACTTGTCCTCGGTCGGCATGCTGATCGTGTAGCCCAGCGCCTGGCCGCGGTTGATGATCGAAATCTTGTGCACCGGGTCGCAGTTGGGCAGGAAGTGCCCGACCAGCGCGTGGCCCATCTCGTGGTAGGCGGTGATCAGGCGCTCCTTGTCGCTCATCAGGCGCGACTTCTTCTCGGGCCCTGCGATCACGCGCATGATGCCCTCTTCGAGCTGCGACTCACCGATCGACTTCTTGCCGTCGCGAGCAGCGAGCAGCGCGGCCTCGTTGATCAGGTTCGCAAGGTCCGCGCCGGTGAAGCCCGGGGTCTGGCCGGCGAGCTTCTCGAGGTCGATCGAGGCGTCGATCGGCTTGCCGCGCGTGTGCACCTTGAGGATCTGGATGCGGCCCTTGCGGTCCGGGCGATCCACCGTTACCTGACGGTCAAAGCGGCCCGGGCGCAGCAGCGCCGGATCGAGCACGTCGGGACGGTTGGTGGCCGCGATCAGGATCACGTTGTCCTTGGTCTCAAAGCCGTCCATCTCGACCAGCAGCTGGTTGAGCGTCTGTTCGCGCTCGTCGTGACCGCCGCCCATGCCGGCGCCACGGTGGCGGCCGACGGCGTCGATCTCGTCCATGAAGATGATGCAGGGTGAGTTCTGCTTGGCCTGCTCGAAGAGGTCGCGAACGCGGCTGGCGCCGACGCCGACGAACATCTCGACAAAGTCAGATCCGGAGATCGAGAAGAACGGCACGCCGGCCTCTCCGGCAATTGCGCGGGCCAGCAGGGTCTTACCGGTGCCCGGAGGGCCGAAGAGCAGAACGCCCTTCGGAATGCGCGCGCCGAGTGCCTGGAAGCGGCGCGGATCCTCGAGGAACTCCTTGACTTCCTGCAGCTCCTCGACGGCTTCCTCTACGCCTGCGACGTCCTTGAAGGTGATCTTCGGCGTGTCCGCGCTCATGCGCCGCGCGCGGCTCTTGCCGAAGCTCATGACGCGCGATCCGCCGCCGCCCTGGAGGCGACCGAAGATGAAGAGCCAGAAGGCGATCAGCAGCAGGATCGGGAGGAACAATGTGAGCAGACTGCCGAGCGAATTGCGGTTGCTCGGCTTGACATCGAACGTGAGCTTGGTCTCGCCCTGCTTGGTCTGCTGCTTCTTGATCTCGTTGGTCAGCGTCGTCGCGTACTCAGGCGGGTAGGCGGTCTTGTAGGTGCGCTCCTTCTCGGAGAGGCCCTTGGCGTCGCCGGCGTTCACTCGCGTGACCTGAAGGCTGTTGTTGGCGGTGTCCATCACCACCTTGGAGACGTCACCGCTTGCCAGCTGCGAGGAAAAATCGCCGAAGGTCTGCGACTGCTTGTCGGTCGACGGCGCCATCATGCGCGTGACCAGGAAGACCACTAGAACCAGCAGGATGATCGGTACCAGTGCGCGTTTGGCAGTCGGATTCATGGGCTTCAAATACCTCGAAAAACGAGGCTACCAGTGATTCGGTAGCTCGCTGTCAGGTCTTTAATGCGGCCACGTAGGGCAAGTTGCGCAATTGCTCGCCGTGATCTAGGCCATAGCCGACGACAAACTTGTCGGGAATCTCGAATCCGACGTATCGCAGGTCCGGGTCGACCTTGAATCTGGCCGGCTTGATCAGCAGCGCGCAGACCTCGAGCGACGCTGGATTGCGCGCATTCAGGTTCTTCAGCAAATATGAGAGGGTGAGACCGGAATCGACGATGTCTTCGACGATCAGCACGTCTCGACCCTCAATCGGCGTATCGAGGTCCTTGAGGATCCGCACCACGCCGGAAGACTCAGTACTCGAGCCGTACGAAGAAACCGCCATGAAGTCGAGCTCGCAATCGACCTCGAGCTGGCGCATCAGGTCGGCGAGAAAGAAGACGGCACCCTTGAGCACGCCGACCAGCAACACGTTCTTGCCGGCATAGTCCTGGTTGATCTGCGCGGCGAGCGCGCGGATGCGCTGACGCAGGTCGTCGGACTGAACGAGGATCTCGCCGATCTGTTCGCGGGCGGGCACTGCGTCGAGTGTAGGCGCGCGGAATCGCGCGTCCTGATCAACCTTCGTCGATCACGCGCGCGCGGCCGCGACGGATCGCCAGACGCGCGCCTTCGACCTGCAGCTCGCGCAGCTCGCCGCCAGCGCCCAGGCGCAGCGCTTCGGAAAGCAGCCTGGCGGCCTTGGGCACCGGCACCGGCCGCCGCTCTTCGACGTAGTGGCGCAGCACCGCGCCGCCGATCGCCGGCGGCAGCTCAGAGAGTCCGTCGAGGTCCAGTGCGCCGTCCTCGGTGGTCAGCTCTGCGGTCAGGCGTTGGGTGACGCTTGAGAGTTCGTAGCTTTCCTGGCGCAGATCGGCGACGGTTTGCAGCAGATTGGCAAATGCCGCAGGGTGCAGCTCCTCGGCGTCTGCCAGCAACTTGCGGGCGCGCACGCGCGCAAATCGCTGATCGTCATTGGATGCATCCTCGCGCCATGCCTCGCCTTTGGACGAGAGCCACTCGCGCAGCTCGCTGCGCCTGATCCCAAGCAATGGGCGCACGATCCGCCCGCGGCGGGCAGGCATGCCGGTGAGGGCCCGGCGTCCGGGTGAGGCGAAGAGCCGGTAGAGCACGGTCTCGGCCTGGTCATCGGCCGTATGGGCTGTGACGATCGCCGCGTCCTCGCCGGCCTGCTCGGCAATGCGCTCCGCCGCCGAGTAGCGCAGCTCGCGCGCCCAATCCTGCAGGTTGCCGGTCTGCGGTGAGCCGGCGTCTGCAACCGTCAGATCGACGCCCAGCCGCCGGCAGAGCTCGCGGCAGAACTGCGCGTCGCCCTCACTCTCGGCCCCGCGCAGTCCGTAGTTGACGTGCAGCGCCCGCAGGCCTGCTGGCGGCGCAAGCTCGCTGAGCGCAAGCAGCAGGGCAACCGAGTCGCCTCCACCCGAGAGCATCGCCACGAACGGTGTCGATTCTGTCGGCGCGCCGAGCGCCGCCAGCTCTTGGCGGATCACTTCTGGCACGCCCGCGCAGGTTCCTGAAGCTTTCTGGTGGTTCATACGACATTCGTCCATACGACGATCGTCCAGCAATCGCGCTGCATATATGGACTCGCGCGCGCGTGCACGACAACAACATCGTGCACGGTGTCAGCACAGTATCTCTCGGCGGCCTGTCCGCTCGCGCATGGAAGCGCATCGGACTCGTCGCCGTGGTGCTGACCGCACTCCTCGCCGTCGTTCCAGAAGCTCGCGCCGCGTCCGACACCGTCGCGGCCAGCCAGCAGCTGATCGTCGGCTTTGAGAACGGAACGAGTCGCTCGGAATCTGCCGCGATCATCAATGACACCGATGTATCGATCGCACAGCGGCTTCCGGGCGGCGCGCTCCTGGTCGATGTCGACCCGGGCGAGAATCCCGCAGGCGTCGCCGACCAGCTCGAGTCCGATGGCGCCGTGCGCTACGCCACGCCCAACTTCGTGGTGCGCGCTTCCGAGGTCGCCAGCGACCCGCTGATCGCCAACGGCAGCATGTGGAACCTGCTGCGCGTGCACGCCCCTGCCGCGTGGGCGGCGACAACCGGGAGCGGCGCGGTGGTCGCGGTGCTCGACGCCGGCGTCAACCTGACCAACCCGGACATCGCCCCGAGCCTCTGGACCAACCCCGAGGAAGTTGCCGGCAATGGCCTCGACGACGACAACGACGGATTCGTCGACGACGTCAACGGCGCGGACTGGATCGACCGCGACGGCGCCCCGACCGACACCAACGGTCACGGCACGCACGTCGCCGGGACGATTGCCGCGGCCGCAGGAAACGGATTTGGCGGCGCCGGCGTTGCTCCCGGCGCCAAGCTGATGCCGCTGCGCTTTCTCGACTCGCGCGGCTCGGGCACCGTTGCCGACGCGATCTCCGCGATTCAGTTCGCGATCAACCACCGGGTTGATGTGATCAACGCCAGCTGGGGCGGCCCCGACTACTCCCCCGCCCTGCGCGACGCATTCGCGCGCGCCGGCGCCGCAGGGATCACCGTTGTCGCCGCCGCCGGCAACGACGGCGTCTCAAACGATTCTTCGCCGACCTACCCGGCAGCCTTCAGCCTGCCGAACCTGATCGCCGTCGCCGCCAGCGACCGCCGCGACCAGCTCGCAGCGTTCTCAAACTACGGCCGCGGCGTCGCGGTCGCCGCACCGGGCGTCGGAATACTCAGCACCGAGGGCGCCGGCATCGGAACGATGAGCGGCACTTCGATGGCAGCACCCCACGTCGCAGGCATCGCGGCGCTCGTGCACTCCTTCAACGAGTATCTCCCCCCGACCAGCGTGATCGCCGCGATCAGCGCAGGCTCAATCAAGAACCCCGCACTCACGGGCCGGGTCAGCAGCGGTGGCGTCGCCGATGCCGCAGGTGCACTCCAGGCTGTCGGCGCGGAGGTTGCCGACATCGATCGCGGCACTGCCCCCGGGTCGTTCAAGCTCCGCAAGCCGGGCAAGCGCGTGCGCATCAAGGGCCGCCGCGGGTACGTGCGCTTTGCCTGGTCGAAGTCGCGTGACTCGGACCTGGTCGGCTACGACGTCGTCGTCAACGGCAAGGTGCGCGCGCAGGTTCGCTCGACGCACGCCCGCATCAAGGTGCCGGCAGGCAGGCTTACCTGGAAGGTCGTCGCTGTGGACGCCCAGGGGAACAGCACGACCGCATCGCGCTCGTCAAAGAGCAACGGAAGAATTGCCGTGCTTCGCAAGAAGCGGTAGTTGCGGCTTCGGGCGGGCGAATTCGGGGTAAACACTGGCGTTATGCTTCCGCCGTGCGCCAATGCCTGAAATTCGCTTTGGCCGTCGGCGCCGTGGCGGCTGCGGCGTGCGGTGCCTCGACTCCCCCCGTTGCCGCAGCGGCCTCACCTCCGACGTTATCCGGAATATCCGGCTCGCTCCAACCGAGGACGCTGAAGTTTCGTCCGACCAAACGCACACCTATTCAAATGACTCTCCGGTCCCAAGAGAGCTTCGTCGCTGGCACGCCGACACGCGTAACTCTCAAGGTGAAGTTCGTCGACGTCCCGATGTGGGTCCGCACCCGCGGGAAAGTGAGAAAGATTCCAGCGTTCAAGCTCTTCAGTCGCATGCACGTCCGGCCGTCGCTTATCGCGATGGCCGCATCGTGTCGGCCGCTGGGTGGAAAACTTGAGGTCTACGATCCGAAATGCGCGCCGGAAGGCAATGGAAAAGCTCTCGGCTCCAAGACAATAGACCTCCCGCCCGTTGGTGACAAGTTCACACGTATTCGGTTCGACATCGGAACTAGCTATGCATTCGACATGACTTTTGATCGCAATGCTAGAAAGGCGAAGTGGCTCCGAAGGAACCAGTCGGTAACCTGGCGAGCGCTGGTGACGTTCCCGAGATGCCTCGCACCTGACGCCTCGGGTCGGTACTCGGACCTTCCGAGAATCGCCACCTCTCCCTGCCAGCCAGGCGACCTTTCCGTAGGTACCACCTACACGCTTGCTGGAAAGACTTGGCGAGGCTCGGGATCAGAAGCGTTCAGAACATTTGGGAGCAACAAGCGTGGCAGCGTGACGATCTTCCCAGCGGGATGGCCCGCGAATTCCGTATCGTGAGACTGGTCGGCGCCGGATTCAGCTCTCGCGCGTCTCGACGCGGAAGAGTTCGATCGAGTCGTCAAAGCCCTTCAGGCGCACGTTGCCGAGGCAACGGCCATATCGCGGCCCCGAACATCGAGCGTGACCGCTCGGTTTCCTCAGCTGCGAGTACCAACGCTGGCTCATCGACACGCTTGACAGAAAGTTCCAGTCTCGATACCGTGTTTTGATCGCAATCCTGCCGAAAGGGGCATACGTGCGCGTCTTGCTCGGCGCATCGCTATTCGTGATCGCCCTCGTGGGTGGCACGGCCACCGAAGCCTCCGCTCGGTCTGGCTCGCCTGAAGCCCTACAAGCTTCAGTAGCGTCAACCGCTCAATCCGGCAAAGTTCTGTTCATTGCTTCGACAGCGACTTTCGCCCCGCCGAAGGGCAAGTCGCACGCAAAGACCTGCAAGGGCAGGGTTTCGATGAAGGTTTCGCTTGGGGGCCGGAGGCAATCTGTTGCGCACCCTAAACTGAAGACTGTCGGACAGGCGTGCGCCGCGACGGGACGTCTGGCGGTCCCGGCGAATACCGTCGGCAAGTCGAAGGTGTTCTTCTACTCCTTCGGCGGGAATAAGGCCGTCAAGAAGTGGAACCTTTCACCTCGGTTGCGCGTCACGCCGCCGTTGAAAACTGGCGAAATGTTCTCGCTGACCCCAGCAAAGTGGTCCTTCTTCTCCGGACATACGAGCCTGCAGAAGCCACAGAACTGGCAGTTCGAGAGCGACGCGGGCGGATTCGTTCGCTACACGAACCGCGGCGGCACCCTTCGGTTCGATTGCACGGACGCTGTGAAGATCTCGATCCTCTGGGTCGGAGATCGATTGATCACCAGTTCCCATTCCGCTGGCTCGGCTGTTGTCAAATTTGAAGGTCGCGAGTCCGACGACGTCGGTGCCCACTTTTTGGCGGTGACCGGAGAAGCGCGGTTTCTGACCAGCGCGTTTGCCGTTGGATCACTGAAATTCGAAGGCGACGTTCAGTCGCCGGACGGGAGTTGGCACAAATGTTCTACCGCCTCAATGCCGGTCAGCGTCGTGCGGATTCTGTTTTGATTTTGCGCGCAACGACAACCTCGCGGAAAGTCATCGTCCGATGTTTGCTCCCAGCTGTGCTCGTGATCGTCGCGACGGGGTGGATCGCGGCTGCGCCAGCCGCGGCAGCGGACGCGAAGGTGAGCGGATTCAAGTCGAAAAAGATCGTCCTCGGCAAGTCGATCGCCGGTATCAGCATTCCGGGTAAGACACGTCAGCTCAAGTCCTCATTCGGCCAAGGCAAGCAGTGTCGAAAGACGAAGCAGACCATTTCGGTCCTGATGGGTCCGCAAAAGCTCCTTGAATGCGTCGCGCCGCTGCGCAGCGATCGACCGTTCGTCCTCGCGTCTGGACACGTAGGGAAGAGGGGCGATCTAATCGGCGTGGTCAGTGCATGTGGGTACTCCTCCAAAGCGATTGACCACCTCAACTGCAGGGGCGGATTAGGCGAAATGACGATAGATCCCGGCGGGTACAAACTCGGTTATCCATTGAGCGCGATGGGACAATTGAGCAACTCATTTTTAGATGCGACGCTCGAGCCGATCAAGTCGACTCCCGCCCAGGGCGCCAATCAGGTCGCGTGGCCTACGAAGGTCCTTGCACGGCAGTATCGGCACAACATGACCCAGCTGTTCTTTGCTCCAACCAACGGCGAACTCATGTCGGTTGTGATGCGCTGGGTCCCCTGGCGAGATTTTAGGCCGAGCTCAAACGCGATTGTCTTGGGCGAAAGGATGGCCGGGCTGAAACTGGGCGACTCACTGGCCGAGATGAAGAAGCGAATCAGCTCGAAGGAGTCGTTCGGCCGCTTTTCGTTCTGCGGCCGGTACTCCGGCAGTCGTCGTTGGTGCAGCATAAAGAACACTGAGCTCGGTCCGGTTTTCGACGCTGTAACCCACAAGGGCCGGGTCGTCTACCTGCGGTCCGAGTGCCAATCGCTGAAACTCGCAGGCTACGCCTTGCTGCTGGGGGTAAAGAATGTCGAGAACACCGGTACGTCCATGCCGTGCGCAGAGGACAAAGTCAACATGCCCATCGTGCCGATCTTCGCGAAGCTCGGACAATCGCTTCCCCAGGTCGAGGCGAAGCTCGCCGGTTTTACCAAGCTCGACTCTCAGCTGAGCGTCCCGGAAGGGATTGGTTCAAGCCTTCACCCAACGTACCTCGATGACTTTTTCAATGTCAGCCTGATCTTTGACTCGAACCAAAGCGAGACCATCTTCTTCCGCGACAGCGCGACCTCGCGGACCATCCTGCAGTTCAGTTCCTCAGGGCGCCTGTACAAGGTCACGATCGGCGCGCTCAAATGAGCTGAGCGCACGGCGGCCACACAACTACGAGACGATCGCCCTCATATGCGCGTTCGGGGCCCCTAGTCGCGCGTCTCGACGCGGAAGAGTTCGACCGAGTCGTCGAAGCCCTTGAGGCGCACGTTGCCGATCGACACGAAGCGCAGGCCCAGCGCTTTGCGGTTTCTGACGTGCTCCTTGACCTGTGCGGTGGCAAGCACTTCATCGGCATCGGTGCGGTTGAGCACGCGGGCGGCCATGTTGATCGCGCCGCCGAAGTAGTCGCCGTCGCGGTAGAGCGCCTCGCCGAAGTCGATACCGATGCGCAGCTTGAAGGCGTGGTCGTCCTCTTCGGCCATCTCGACCGCCCAGCGCGCAAGGTCGCCCGGCTCTGAGCCAACCACCATCGCGCCGTCGCCGGTCAGCTTGATCAGGCGGGCCGAGTCCGGCAGAGTCGTCTCGATGTGCTGGCGCAGGTGGTCGGCCTGCTCGAAGGCCTTCTCCACGCCCATCTGCTCCGTGTAACGGGTGAATCCCGCGATGTCGACGAAGCAGATCGCCACGTTGAGGCGGCCGTCCGTGTGGTTTGTGCCCTTGCCCTGGACGTTCTCGATCTGGACCTGCTCGGTGTATTCCTGGAGGAAGCGCGAGTGCATGTACTCAAAGAGCGGCGAGATGTGCGGCAGCACGCCGCCGATCATCTCGCCCATCACGTCGCTTACCTCCTGGGCGTCTGCGCCCTGCTGGAGCAGCGGTTCGTGCACGAACATCCGCACGAGCCTCGCCTCGGCGTCGGCGATGTCGGCAAACGCCTTGGCGGCCACGCGGATCACCTGCAGCACGGCTCCCAGGGGTACGCCGGCGTCGAGCACCTCTCTGACCCTGCGCAGCGCCTCGACGTCCTGGTCGGTGACGTGGTCGGTGTTCTGGATCGACATGCCCAGCGATAGCCAGATCTGCTCGGCGATCGGCATCTTCACGCCAGCGGCCTTGGCGGCTTCTTTGAGCGAATAGTGCTTGGACTCGACCGCAAAGAGCACATCCACCCCGCCCAGCGCAAGCCGCCCGTCGGCCGCGGCGCGGACGATCTCTTCGAGCGGCTGGCCGCTCTTTCTGAGCTGGCTGACGATGCGGGCGTGCGCGACGGCGGCGCTGGTCCAGGTGCCCTCGTACTGCGGGATCGCCCCAGCTTTTATCCAGCGGCGCAGCGTCGCGACCGAAACGCCTGCGCGTTCGGCGACTTCCTCGTCGGTGGTCAGCTGCGCGACCTGCGCGCGGAACTCCTCAGTGTTCTGGGGTTCCGGAAGGTCGTCGGGGTTTACCCGGCGGGTTGTTGGGGATGACTTGGGCATCGGGGGATTGATCGCCCGCGGTGGCTGCATCGGCCTTCCTGGCCGGGGCCTGCGCGGGACTTGACGTGATCACTTGAGCCCAAATAGTTTCGCAGGCCGCGATGACGGCGAGATCACCGATTCAGGCGACCAGAAAAGCGAAAAGCCCGCAAACTGCGGGCTTTTCTGCCATCTGGCGGTGATTCTTGTGGCTACTTTGAGGCCGGTTTCTTGGCCGCAGGCTTGCGAGCGGCCGGCTTCTTGGCTGCGGGCTTCTTTGCCGCAGGCCTCTTCGCGGCCGATGCCTTTGCCGCCGGCTTCTTGGCAGCAGGCTTGCGGGCGGCGCTGGCCGACGTGCGGCTGGCGCTGCGAGCGGCTGGCTTCTTGGCTGCCGGCTTCTTCGCCGCTGGCTTCTTGGCTGCGGGCTTCTTGGCGGCAGGCTTGCGAGCGGCCGGCTTCTTGGCGCTCGTCGAGCGACGCTTTGCGGCAGCAGAAGACGCGGGCTTGCGGGCCGGCTTCTTCGGAGCAGCACCCGGGGTCGCCGCGCGCACGCGGGCCTCGAGGTCGTTGAAGCGGTCCTCGAGCGAATTGATCAGATCGCGCGCGCTTTCGAGTTCGTCGGACGCGCTCTTGCGGATCTCGTCGGATGCTTTGCGCAGCTCCTCACCGACGTTCTTGACTTCATCGACGATCGACCGGGAGAACCGGTCGGCCGCATCTGTCACCTCATCAAGCACACCCTTGGCGCGCTTGCGGTCGAAGTTGTCTCCAAGGGTCGCCTCGAAAGTCTTCTCGACGGCGGATCGGAGTTGGTCGGTGATGCCCTGTGCGGACTTTTTCGTAGCCATAGACGGCATACGATACCGGCGATCGCGATGGCGCGCCTCGAAGACATCGAACTGCCAGAAGGCGATGCAGCGGGGACGCTGCACCTGAATCCGGCCGCGCAGTTTCATCCCAATGTCTTGCTGCCCGGCGACCCCGCGCGAGCGATGGCGATCGCCACCGATCAGCTGACCGCCCCGCGCATGTTCAACCACCGCCGCGGGCTGTGGGGCTACTCGGGTGAAACCGAGGCCGGCACCGGATTCACGATCCAGGCCAGCGGAATGGGCGGGCCGAGCGCGGCCATAGTCGTAGAGGAACTCTGTGATCTTGGCGCCGAAGTGATCGTGCGGGTTGGGACCTGCGGGGCGCTTGATCCGGAGGTGCGGTTGGGTGACCTTGTTGTTGTGACGTCTGCTGTTAGCGACGACGGCGCAAGCCGGGCGCTCGGCGCTGAAGATGAGATTGAAGGAGACGCCGAGCTGCGCGGGTGGTTGATCGCCGAGGCCGGCTTGACTTCACGGCGGGTGCATGCCGGGAAGGTGGCGACGGTCGACCTCTTTTATGACCCGGCTGCTGATGATCGCCACCGGGCGCTGGTCGCTCGCGGCGCCGTCGCCCTAGAAATGGAGGCCGCGGCGGTGTTCGCCGTGGCGGCGCGACGAGGAGTTCGGGCTGCCTGCTTGCTCGGCGTCACCGACGAGCTCTATCCAGAGGACAGCCGCGCGCGCCTCGACCACGACGCGATCGGCGAACTAGGTCGCGACCTAGGCGCCGTAGCTGTGGCGTCCGTGTCTGCCGCGCGGAACTAAGCGGCGGATCTGCGCAAGTCTGCGCTCCGAGCGCAGACTTGCGAACAAAACGCCCGTGAAATGGGATCTCGCGCGAAAGATACCTAGCTCGGGGGAGTAAACGAGTGGCCTCAAATCCATTAAAGAGGTCATGACCTCGGCGCACATACCCCAAAACTCTTCCCGCAAATTACTTGCTTTTTGGAGCGCCAGCGGATATACAAGACCCAGCGCACATCTCGGCGTCCCCATGGGACGTGTGCGTTCTATCTGGCAGCGCCGCCTCTCGCGCGGGGGAAACGTAAGGGCGGGAGGCGGCTGCGCCAATTCGCTCAACCCTGTTAGTCCAACACGATCGGCCGTCGCTCGGGGGTGCCGATGACAGACTCGGCATCGCGCGTTGACGACGCGCCCACGGCCACTTCGCTCAATCGACTGGAGATCGACCGCCTAGCAACGGACATCGTTGCGGAGTACGGGCCGATGATCATGGGCGACGCATGCCGCTTCAGCGCCACGCGAGAGGATGCCGAAGACGCCTACCAGCGAGCGCTCGAGCTGCTACTGACCAAGGCGCCTTCAAATGACCGAGGCCAGTTGCTCCCGTGGCTGCGCACCGTCGTCCGCAACGAGGCGTTGCAGATCGCAAGGTCGCGGCAGAAGCGCGAGGTCGAAACCGCGCCACACAGGTTCGAGGGCGTCGAGTCGGCGCGGCGTGGCCCTGAATCAGCTGCAGAGGCCGCATCGGAGATCGAAATGGGATTCGAAGCGCTGGGGCGGCTGACCCAGGACCAGATCAAATGCATGCTCGCGCAAGCCGAAGGTCTTGAGTACCACGAAATTGCCGCACGAACCGGATTCTCGAGGAGGAAAGTCACCCGGTGTCTCGAGCATGGGCGCGAGGCATTCGCAAAGCGTTTCGAGGCGATTGCTGCCGGGTCTGAATGCGAGCGCATGCAGCCGCTGATCCGGCGAGTGCTCCAGTCCGATGCTGCAGCGGCGCTCGAACTTCGTCCTCATCTCCGGCACTGCCTTGCCTGTCGCGCGCGGCTGCGGGCATATGAGTCGGCTCCTCGCGACGTCGCCGCCATGCTGCCGCCGGCAATCGTCATCACGCAACTCGCACCAACCGGCCTCCTCGCGCGGATTTCCGCCTGGTGGGAATCGTTGGCACTCCGATTCGCCTCGTTTGCCCCTGGCGGCACCGGCTGGTCCGAGATTGCCGTTGCGAAAAAGGTCGCCGCGATGGCGGCGATCGCCGCTGCCGCGTCGGGCGGAGGATTCGCCGCCGAGCGATACCTGCAACACGAAACAGGGTCGGCTTCGGACAGGGCGCCACGTGCCGGCATCGCCGAGTCGCGCCCGATGTTCGACCCGCTGAGCGTGCCCGCACGAAAGCGCGATCGCCCTCGGAATCGCCGTAAGACCCGCTCCGATGACGCGAAAACAGAGGAAACCGCATCCGTGCCGCAGGCGGCGAATTCTGCAGCTCCGCCGGCGGCAACTCCAACCCCGGCCGACGACGGTTCGGCCGAATTCAGTCCCGAATCGAGGTCCGCACCATGAGCCGTACGATCAAGCTAAGAACCTGTCACTTTGTCCTGAGTTGCTTCGTAGCGCTGACGTTGGTCGTCGTGTCAACACAGTCCGCCAACGCCGGCACGTACACGGTCAACCCGATTCCCTGTTCGACCGCCAGCCCAACATCAGGTCAAGACGGCTGGGCCTTCGGTGCGTACTGCGGGAATTTCAGCGCCTTCTACATGCAGCTGAACTCTACTCCCGACCACCCGGTCGGCTCTCCGGGCACGATCTTCTACACGAAGTACGGACGCGTGCGCAGCGGCGCAAGTATCACGCAGCTGACGCTCACACGCAGCTCCTCCGGACTTGAGCCCGACGCCCAAGGAACGCCGCGCATCACGCCAAGCTTTTGCCTGCGCACATCCGGCCTAGCTGACGGATGGACTGCTGCAAGCGACGGCGGTTGCGCAGTTCTCCCACTCAACAACAACGGTCAACCCGCGCTGACAGACAGCGGCAGCTTTACGAACCTCACATACAACTCCAACTGCGGAGGCAACTGCGACGGCTTTCAAGTCCGCGCTCGCTCTGGCGCCACCGGCGGCTACCTGGGCATTTCAGGTATTTCCGCAATCGTGGATGACACCACGAATCCCACAACTTCGATTGCGGCAGGCCCAGCGGCGAACTCAAATCAGTGGGTTCGCGGCGCGACTGTCGCAATCGCCGCCGACTCGTCGGACACCGGCGGCGGGATCAAGTCGACCGCCCTCACCATCCAGAGTCCGCTTACGACACTGAAGACGGTCTCCGCGAGCTGCGATTTCGCCACTTGGAACCCTTGCCCAACGACACGGAACTGGACCTCGACCTTCGACTCAACGCAAACGCAGGACGGCACCTACACGGCTCGCTACACCGCAACCGACGCGGGCGACCGCACCGCCAGCAGCGCAAACTTCTCACTGCGCATCGACAACACCAATCCGGAGACGCCCAAGGACATCGAATCCCAAACCACCGGCATGAACGGTTGGAGCTCATCAAACTCTTTCGCCGCCAGCTGGACGAATGGCATCGAAGTCGCCGAGACTCAGACGCAGTCAGGAATCAGCGCCGTCGTGGTCGACGTTGAGCCGACAACCGGATCTCAGACTGACCCGGCGGCCGTGGAAGTGCCGGTAGGGGGGAGCGCTTCGGGGATCTCCGCGACGCTTGACTCCGTCTCGGGAGTTACCGTGCCGACCGAGGGCGCCTGGACGCTTGAGCTTGCCCTCAAGGACCGCGCCGGCAACGTCTCGCCAGTTGGAGCCGGCAGTGACCCGGCGACTGACGGCAAGACGTCGATTGGTTGGGACACACTGCTCCCCGGATCTCCGGATGGTCAGGCAAATGGCTGGATCAGCCGCGATGAACTTGCAGCTGGGTTTGATCAGGAGTTCTCGTACGTGGCGCCAGTCGGTGCTCAAGCACCTGTCTGCGGCTTCGCCGGCGCGATCGACAAAAACATCAACGGCACCACCGGAACCTCAATCAACGTCCCTGGCGGTGGCGACGCGAAGACGTGGCGCCTCCCCGGCACACTCGATGAAGCCACCCACTACGTCCACCTTCGCGCCGTCAGTTGCAACGGGACCGTTTCTCAAGCAACAACCACTGTCGCAGCTCCCGTCGACCGCACCGACCCAGTCGGCTCGATCGACGGAGTTGAGGACGGCAATTGGTATCAGGACGGCAAGGCCGTGACCCTCAGCGCGGTCGACACCCTTTCTGGCATGGCGCCAGCCGACCCGATCGAACCAAAGTCAACCGCTGGCGCATACCTCTCATACCGCGTTAACGGAAGCGGTCCAGCAGACGACGATTCTCCTCGCGGAGGCTCCACAGTCGTAAACGTCACCGGCGAAGGCCAGAAGACCCTCGAGTTCTCCCCGGTCGACTTCGCGAGCAACAGAGCTGTCGCGAAGACTGTCAACTTCGGCATTGACGCAACCGACCCGATCGGCTACGTCAAGTACCCGAACAGCGCCAAGCCCACGCTGCTTGAAGCATCGCTCAGCGACGTGCCTTCGGGCGTCTCCTACGCGGTCTTCTCAATCAAGAGGCAAGGGGGAGGATCCTGGGAAGACCTCCCTACCGGAACCACCGCCCAGGGCGGATCCAATGTTCTCGCCTCGGCGCGCTTCCCGGACACCGAGAAAGACGCCGGCACATATGACGTGCGGGTCCGCGCCTATGACCAGGCAGGCAACGCGCTGGCCACCCAGCGCTACCAGAACGGCCAGGTTGCAACGGTCGAAAACCCGATGAGGAGCAAGACCGAAATTGACGTGAAGCTCTTCAAGGCACTTCGCACCTGCACGATCACCAAGAAGAAGAGCGGCAAGAAGACCAAGTGCATCGTCAAGAAGTGCACCAAGAAGAGCAAGGGCACGTGTTATCGCGTTCTGCGCGGTCGCGTTGTGCTCGTCGGCGGCTCCAAAGCCGTCACGTCCGAGTTCAAGCGCGGAGCACAGGCCGTTGGCGTCCTTTCCGACGAGAACGGCAAGCCGCTGGCAAACACCGACGTCAAGATCTCCACGACCGAGAAGTTCTCGGGCAAGCAGTCACTTGTCGGCGAGACTCGGACCGATTCCAACGGCATCTACAGCCTGCGCGTTCCGGCCGGCACCAACCGCACCGTTCGCGCCACATATGAGGGCAGCGAGACCCGCCGGCCGACTTCAACCACCGGCGAGCTCTCGACCCGAGCCAAGATGACGATAAAGCTCAGCAAGAAGCGCGCCCGCACGGGCCAGAGCGTCACCTTCTCCGGCAAGGTCACTCCGTTTGACGCAGTCATTCCCAAGGGCGGCAAGATTGTCGCGCTGCAGTTCTACGCAGCCAAGAAGTGGCGGCCAGCTGTTGGCGTTGCCCACACCGACGCAAACGGCAAGTTCAGGATCAAGTACACGTTCGACGGAGCGAAGGTGAAGGCAAAGATCATCTTCCGCGTTGTTGCCCCTTCAGAAGATGGCTGGGGTCACGCCTACAGCGTGTCTAAGCCGAAGGTGATTCGCCTGAACTTCTAGGTCAGCAAGCTTCAGCGTGATGCACTTGAGTGCCCTGGCCTATCCGGCCGCGGCGCTCTGGCGAAGCCGTGTGTTCGACATGTTCTTTGCGAGCTCGGTGCGCGCAAGGACCACGCGCCTCACGCCGATATAACAACAACTAGTCATGTTCGCCAGAGAAGCCACCCGCCGCCTGATTGCGATGCAAGCCTTTGCCCTTGCTCTGGGCATAACTGTCGCGATCCAGCTCACGACCAGGGCAAGCTCCGCTCCGGCAACTCCTCCGGCCGCCAAGGTGAGCGCGCAGACCTATGCCCTTGCAGCTGAGTCACAGACGATCCTGGTGAACATTCGCCTGACCAAGACGACGCTGATCGCCAGTCTCTCCGATGACGCCAAAGCCCTTCTTGCCACCACCCAGGGCACGACCGCGGCTCGCCGCGCGGCGCAGCGAAACCCGCAAGTGAAATCAAACGCCGAGGTCGTTGCCGCTTCGATCGCCGAGAGTTCTCGCAACGCAGCTCTTCCGGCAATTCGCCGCGCAGCAAAAGGAGGCATCGCGCAGAGCAACGTGATGCAAGACCTGATCGCCCGCCGCGGCGCGAAGGTCATCTCTGCATCGCCGCTGCCAAACCAGATCGTTGCAAGGATTCCGGCGTCGCTGCTCGCCGAGCTTGAACGCAATCCGAATGTTGCCAGTGTGACGACAGCCAAGCTGCCAGTGTGGATGAGCGGACCCGGTGATGAGTCCTACGTCTGGCGCAACGCCGGCTTCACAGGCCAGGGCAGCTCGCTAGACGGCAAGGGCAGCCCGGATTTCGTCGTCGTCGACACCGGCGCTCGCACGACGCACAACTACTTCAAATCTCGGCTTCCGGAAGATTGCCCAACCTGCGACGGCACCGGGCCATCCCGCATCACATCACCAGTCGTTCGCAACGACTTCTCCGGTTCCAAGCACACCAACGTGATCGTCGGGCAAGTCGCAAGTACCGCGCTGAGTACTTCCGCCGACACCGGTATGGCCTACGGCATCGACAAGGTCTACGACGCATACCAGGCATACAGTCCCTACCTCTGGCTGCTTGGAATCAGCGCACCCAGACCAAGCAATTACTCGACCAGCCTCCCCGCCAGCGACCCTGGCCTTGGCGGCCTAGACGATCTGCCGGAAGTTTTCAATTACAGCGCCGGCATCTACGAGGACACGACAGACCTGAACACCGACTGGCGCTTTTTTGATTCGCTTGAAGCCAATTACGGGATGCTCACCACCGTTAGCGCCGGCAACTGCGGTATCGCCACACCATCTTTCACAAACTGCGCCGACGGGCCGCACCGCGTCTCCACTCCCACCACCAACTACAACGTCCTCAGCGTCGGCGCCATGCAATCGCCCACCGTATATCCAGACACTTCCGGCTACGAGGCCTGGGAAAACACATCGCCAGGACCGACATGGGGGGGACGCAAGAAGCCCGACGTGATCACATCGCCGTTCAGCACCGGCGGCAACGCTTCTCAGCTCAACGACACCGGCGACGCAACCGGAATCGGCTCCGGCACCAGCTACGCCGCCCCCAAAGCCGCAGCCGGCGCACTCCTTCTCGCATCAGTCGGCGTCTACAAGCCCACCGCACAAAAAGCCATTCTGATCAACTCGGCAACGCCAGTGCAAGGCCAGACCTACTGGATGCCGCGAACCGGCTGGGGGGCGCTGAGCCTCGACAAGGCCTTCACCCAGCGCGGCAATTACGCCAACGCTGAAGTCCACGGCGCAGGGCCAAACTCCGCCCGCTTCTTCGAGACGACCGGAGTTTCGGTAGGAGACAGGGCCACGCTGGTCTGGAACCGCCGCACCGGCACCGAGTCGGTGCTCGACCCCAGCTATTACAACCTCACCAACCTCGACCTCTCGCAGATCTCGCCAGCTGACTCCACTGGCGCAACAGTGACCTCGACTGGCGGATCCGATGCGGCGGACACGGTCGACACCGACCAGACCTTCACCGACGACAACCCGATGCCCGGCAACGGAGACGACGGCGGCGACAACGTTGAGCAGATCCGCTCTACAGCCACGGGAACGCAGATCCTCAAGGTCAAGGCACTCTCGAGCGTCGACGGCGCCACCACAGAGCCCTTCTCGATCGCCGCGCGCAATCCCGTGAATGCGATCGCCAGCCCGATCGCCAGCGTCGATGCATCGCCAAGCACGGCTCTCGCCGGCCCTGGCCAAAGCGTCACGATAAATGCGACCAGTTCCAATCCATCAAGCGCGCTCGCCCTCACCGGCGCCCAGGCGACAATCAACTTGCCCGGTGGAGTTTCGCTCACCGCCGGCACAGCCACGCAAAGTCTCGGCACGCTGGCCTCCGGCTCACCGGCCGCGGCCAGCTGGACCGTGCAGGGCTCTGCCACCGGCGTAAAGAACATCACCGTCACCACAAGCGGCACTGCCTACGGAGAAACCTTCGCGGGATCCGACGCAGCAGACTTCACAGTCGACGCCGACCCGCCAATCTTGACGCTCGATTCCAAGCCGCAGTTCTCGCCGAGCAGCTCGCCGAGCTTCTCTTGGTCTGCCGCTGATGCACTCAGCTCAGTCGCGAGCTACGACGCAGAGGTTCAGATCGACGGCGGCAGCTGGACACAGGTGCTTGATGCCAGCACCGACACTTCTTACGAGGCCTCAGGCTCAGATGGCCAGCTCGTCGCAGTGCGCGTTCGCGCGCGCGACACCTTTGGAAACCTGTCGGACTGGTCTGAAGCATCAACAACGATCGACACCTCGCCGCCGGTCGTCAACTTCGGGCCCTCCAGCTCGCCGGTCCGCGGGGCTATCGCCGTGCCGGTCTCCGTCTCGAGCGCAGGTTCTCCCGTCACGAGCTCCTCCTACTCCTTCGCGCCCGGCGCGACAGCCGCGGCCCTACCGCTTCCCGCCAGTCCGACGTACTTCAACAAGCTCGACTCGGCCGTGCAAGCAACGCTGATTGTTACGGCAACAGATGCGCTCGGCCGCGCGACCACCCGCAGCCAGATCTACACCGCCGGACCCAAGCGACTCGCGCCCGCACTGCGCATCTCAAGCGCCAAGGCCAAGCGCCGAGTTGCAACCGTTTCGGGGACGATCGCCAAAGAGGCCGCCGGCACCATCTTCGTGACAATCCAGCGCACCACCAAGAAGGGGACGCGCCGCGTCGTCAAGGAAGTACGCGCCTCCGGTGGCCGATACAAGGCGAAGATCCGCCTAAAGCCTGGTCGCTACAAGGCGACGGTGCTTTGGCCAGGGTCGACGTCACTCACGCGTCAATCGTTGACGCGCCAACTGACCGTCCGGTAGTCGCTCCAGTTCCGACGTCCAGCGAACAGATTCATCGGCGGCCGCGCAACTGCGCCCAATTCGCTACGAAGAAGTCCGCCCGCGTTCGCATAGGCGCAACGTAGGTAAGCGGCAAATCCTCCAAGCGGCCACCCCGCGGGGTGGCCGCTTGGAAGAAATCTGGCTTGAAACGGCCGGACGCCATTTGAGCGACGGACACCACGCACGCCCGTTCTAGCGACGCCGATCGCAGAAATTTCACAACCACACCCCCACCCCCTCACGGATCACAGGTCAAAGGGCCAACAAGCCCAATTCGATCTGGAGGAAACCCCAATGTCCACAACCATCAACAACCGCGCATGGCTAACTCGTGCAGCCGTCGCAATCACAACTATCGCTGTCGCAATGCTCCTCGCATTCGCCGGCACGGCAAGCGCAGCCCTCAAGGGCAAGACCACCCTGGCCCTCGACCCCGGTGCCGCTGGCGCGCTCACCTCGCTCGGCGTAAGCGTCGCTCCCGTCGCCCCTGCAACCGCTGGCGCTGACGGCGTCTCCTTCCCCATCACCGGTGTTGGCGGCAGCCTCATCCCGCCGGCGCTGAAGGTCAAGCACAGCGGCGGACTCTCGCTCACGGCCGGACCGACGACGGTCAGCCTCACCAACTACACGATCCTGATCGACCGGTCGCCGGATCTGGTTGCGACGGTCAATGGCGGCCCGCGCGTCTCGATCCTCAAGCTTGACCTCTCGAAGGCTCGGCTCGGGATCGGCGGTGGCGGCCTGACGCTCGGACCGGTCAAGGCCAGCCTCACCCAGTCAGCGGCCAGCGCACTCAACGGCGCGTTCGGTGTGAGTGCATTCACGAAGGGCCTGGTGCTCGGCAACGCGACGGTGAAGATCGGCTGATCTCACCGCAGACGGGCCTGTCGCAAACAAGCGGCAGATCTTCCATGAGGCGACCCCGCGGGGTCGCCTCATGGAGTTAATTTGGCTCCAAATGGCGGGGCCGATTCTCGCGGCCGGCCCCGCAAATCGCTCGGCCAGCGCCCCGCGAAAACCCCCACCACGCAAATTCGGCGAAATTCACCCAATATTGGTTGCAAACATTCGTCCATATGTTTATACCAATCGGTATTTTTCGCATACCCTTGCATCGGGACGGAGTTCACGGGGGGTTCCGTGGATTTGCGCGGAGGTGTCTTCTGACCTAGGCGCTCTGGATCAGAGGCACTTCTGCGACGTCCCACTTTTCTTTTTCCGCGGCGAGAGCTCGTGCCTCCGCCGCGGTTCTTATTGCGCAATACTGGAGCCTATGGAAGCCGGCAGCATCAACACAACCCTGCTCAGCTCGGCCACTGTTGGCGAGGCTATGGGCGCCGTGCACCTGGTGCTTGCGAACACCCCTGTATCTATCGCCGCCGGTCACTTCATGCAGAACCGCGGCCGCGCGCTGGTGGTCGACACGGGCGATGACTCGCCATCGATCTTTACGGAGTTCGATGTCGTGAAGATGGTCGCGGCCGGCGTCAGCCCCGAAGGCAAGACGGTCTCCGACTTCCACACTCGCACGGCGGTCGCCGCGAAGCCTTCCTGGTCGCTCGAGCGCGCGCTGCACACGATGATGGTCGGGCAGTTCCGCCACCTTGTCGTGATGGACGGCGGCCAGGTTGTCGGGATGCTTGCGATGCGCGACATTCTTGATCTGGTTGTCGAGCACGCCGAGGAGCCCGAGGCGATCGGCGAGAACGAGACGGTCGAGATCGCGGCGGTCGTCCCCGACGACTCGACTCGCCTGCTGCACAACTTGCGCCGTAGCGCCAAGCAGCACTGGGTTGCGATCAAGTGCGACTGCGAAGTCGATTGGATCGACGTCGTGATCGGCCAAGCCGAAGAGCGCCAGGATCTCTCGGCCGACGAGCTGCAAGAACTCTGGGAACAGCGTCCGCCCTGCCCCACGCTAAACAGCATGGGCGGCGGCGGCGATTAGCCTCCCCAAGAACTTTTCCAGACTGCCCTTCCTTATTGACACCATGTCATATAAGCTCTAGCGCGTGAACGTCGAAAACACATTCAACGGTAAGTCGGTGCTGGTCACCGGAGCAGCCAGCGGCATCGGCCGCTCGATCGCGGAGCAGTGCGCAGGGCACGGCGCCTACGTCCTACTGACCGACGTGGTCGAGTCGGTCCAAGAAGTGGCCGACCAGATCGGTCGCGGCGCAGAGTCGATGATCGTCGACGTATCCGATCGCGACCAGGTCGCGGCGGCAATCGATCACGTGGTCGAGCACCACGGCGCGATTGACTTCATCTTCAACAACGCGGGCGTCGCGATCTTCGGTGAAGTCGAAGAGGTCACGCTCGACGATTGGGACAAGATCATCGACGTCAACTTGAAGGGCGTCGCCTACGGCGTCAAGCTCGCCTACGACCAAATGGTCAAGCAGGGCAGCGGCCACATCATCAACACCGCTTCTGCCGCCGGGCTCGTGCCGGTGCCGCTGCAGACGCACTACGTCGCGACCAAGCACGCGGTCGTCGGCATGGGCAAGACGCTTGAGCTCGAGGCACCCGAGAAGGGCGTGCACCTGACCACCTTCTGCCCGGGGTTCATCGACACCGGGATGATGACCAACAACACGCTGCGCGGAACGATGGACGTGCCCGAGGTGCGCAAGCTTGTGCCGGTGCCGGCGATGTCCTCGGATCGCGCGGTGAAGAACCTGCTCAAGGGCGTCGCCAAGAAGCGTCGCTTCGTGATCACGCCGTTCTACGGGCGCCTTGGTTGGTGGCTTGAGCGTTACGCGCCGGGCCTCTCGCGCATGCAGCACCAGTCGTTCTACCGGCAGACGGTCAAGCGCGCCGCCAAGCAGCGCGCCAAGGCCGGCGCGGTCAAGCAGACGGAAGCGCCGCCGAAGATTCCGGCGTGAGCTCGCCCCAGGCGAGTCGCGGTCGCTCGTAGGCTGCGGCCAGCGTCGTCTCCCCCAGTTGCTCTACCGCCCTGAGGGTGATCTCGCCGCAGGCGACCGCGTCCGAGAGCGCGTTGTGGTGGTCAAGCTCGATCCCCAGGTACTCGCTGAGCGTGCTGAGCTTGTGGTTCTCTGGAAGCGCGGTGATCTCCGCGACCGTCGCGTCTTCTGGCAGTGATTTCGGTCTGCGGGGCCAGGCGTTGCGCGCGAGCTGCATCGAGCACCCGTAGCGGATGCTCGGGGCGGCGAGGTTGGCACGGGTGAGCTCGCTCCTGAGCACGCCCATGTCGAAGTTGGCGTTGTGGGCGATCAGCGGATAGCAAGCCGCGTAGTGGATCAGCTCTGGCCAGATGTCCTCGAAGGTCGGCGCGTCGCGCACGTCTTCGGGGCGGATCCCGTGGATGCGGATCGCGCCGTACTCCCAGCGCCGCGGAGAGATGCGCGGATTGATCAGCGTGTAGCGCTCGTCGATCTTGGCGCCGTCCTCGAAGTGCGCGATCCCGACGGCGCAGGCAGCGCCCCAGGTTGCCGTCTCAAAATCGATCGCGACGAACGAGTCCATGCGAGCAAACTACAGAGCGCGCACGTCGGGCCGGCCGGTGCAGCCTCAGTACGAGATCAAGTCGATGTGGAAGATTGGGCTGGCCAGCGAGTCGCTCGCGACGCGGATCGATCCCGAGCCGAAGCGCCCAGCGGATCGCAGCGCCTTGACGCGAATCGAGCATCCGGTGTCAGGCAGCAGAGCAGCGCCGCAGTCGTTGCTGACGATCCTGAACGGACCGCTACCGACCGAGATGCGGTTGACCTGCACGGACTGCGCGCTGGGATTGCGGAATCGAAGCGTTTTCACCCGCTGAGGTCCGCGCTTGCGCAAGAACCTCACCCACTCCGTCGGAGCGATCTGGCGTTGCATGAACTGCGCGACGTAGGTCGAGTAGCTCGAGACCCGTGTAAAAACGTTGAAAGGATTCGAGCGGCAGCGGCGAGCGGTGAAGCTCGTGATGCCGACGAGCAGGCCATCGTTGACCAGCGGCCCGCCACTGTCGCCGTTGCAGACGCTCTTGTCCGGATCCGACGCCTGGCCAGCGCAGATCATCGACGCCGGAATCTGGCTCTTCCAGCTGCGGCGGCACGAATCGAGCGAGCGGATCTGGAGCTGGGCGGTGCGCATGATGTCCTCTGCGTCGCGGCGCGATTGGCTGCGCAGACCCCAGCCGGAGATCGTGCCGAGCGCGCCCTCGGCAGGCATCCAGTCGCTCGGTGCCAGCGGGATCGTCTGCTGGGTGCTCGGTCGCGCGAGCTTGATCAGCATCAGGTCGGCCTTCAGGTTGTTGAGGCCGTAGATCCACTTTGGGTGCTGGTAGGTGCCGATGATCGGGATCACTTCGCCGTGGGTCTCGTCGGTCAGGTCGGCGCGCCCGACGACGACGAAGCGCGGGACGACGTTGTCGATCAGGGTGTCCTTGCAGTGGGCCGCCGTGAGCACCCACTGCGGCGCGATCAGCGATCCGCCACAGAGAAACGTGTCGATGTTCTGTTTGCGCAGGAGCCCGACTTGGTACGGAAATTCGCTGTCAAAGCGCTCTTGCGATACCGGCACGCCGCCGACCACGGAGGTCTGGGCCGAGTGCGCCGACGCCGACGCCGGGATCGCAAACAAAAAGAGAGCCGCGACGAAGACCGCGGCCCGAAGTTTGTGGCTCAGAAATGTTGCACGCATTGGTGGCGGGAGCGTACCTGACGCAGCGACCGACAAAGATGCAGCTTTGTCGTACGACAAAGCTGCATCTTTGTAGTAGTGGCTAGTAGCGGTAGTGCTCGGGCTTGTAGGGGCCTTCGACCTTTACGCCGATGTAGGCGGCTTGGTCTGGGCGCAGCTCGGTGAGGTTCGCGTTGACCGCAGCGAGGTGCAGGCGGGCGACCTTCTCGTCGAGGTGCTTGGGCAGCACGTAGACCTGCTTCTCGTACTCGTCGTTCTTCGTGAAGAGCTCGATCTGGGCGATCGTCTGGTTGGTGAACGAGTTGCTCATCACGAACGACGGGTGTCCCGTCGCGTTACCGAGGTTGAGCAGGCGCCCCTCGGAGAGGACGATGATGCTCTTGCCCTCGGGGAACTTCCACTCGTGGACCTGCGGCTTGACCTCGATCTTCTCGATGCCGTCGATCGCCGCGAGGCCGGCCATGTCGATCTCGTTGTCGAAGTGGCCGATGTTGCCGACGATCGCCTTGTCCTTCATACGCGCGAGGTCCGAGGCCATGATGATGTCCTTGTTGCCCGTCGTGGTGATGAAGATGTCAGCGGTCTCGACCTGGTTCTCGAGCGTGTCGACCTGGTAGCCCTGCATCGTCGCCTGGAGAGCGCAGATCGGGTCGATTTCGGTCACGATCACACGGGCGCCGGCCGCGCGCAGCGACTCAGCCGAACCCTTGCCGACGTCGCCGAAGCCGCAGACGACGGCGGTCTTGCCGGCCAGCATCACGTCAGTGGCGCGGTTGATGCCGTCGACCAGGCTGTGGCGGCAGCCGTAGAGGTTGTCGAACTTGCTCTTGGTGACCGAGTCGTTGACGTTGATCGCCGGGAAGAGCAGGTCGCCGGTCTCGGCGAGCTCGTAGAGGCGGTGGACGCCGGTCGTGGTCTCCTCGGTGACACCCTTGATCGCCTCGGCGACCCTGGTGTAGCGGTCGGGGAACTCAGCGACTGACTTCTCGAGCAGGCTCAAGAAGATCTGGAACTCTTCGCTCTCGGCATCGGCCGGGTTGGGCACCGCGCCGGCGAGCTCGAACTCGCGACCCTTGTGGATCAGCATCGTGGCGTCGCCGCCGTCGTCGAGGATCATGTTGGCGGGCTCGCCGGGCCAGTTGACGACCTGCTCCGTGCACCACCAGTACTCCTCGAGCGTCTCGCCCTTCCAGGCGAAGACCGGGACGCCCTGCGGGTTCTCCGGCGTACCGTTGGGGCCGACGGCGACTGCGGCCGCGGCCTCGTCCTGGGTGCTGAAGATGTTGCATGAGCACCAGCGGACCTCGGCGCCAAGCGACGTGAGCGTCTCAATAAGGACGGCCGTCTGGACGGTCATGTGCAGCGAGCCGATGATGCGGGCTCCGGCCAGCGGTTGTGAGTCGGCGTACTCGGCGCGCGTGGCCATCAGGCCCGGCATCTCGTGCTCAGCGAGCTCGATCTGCTTGCGGCCGGCGGCCGCGAGGGAAAGGTCTGCGACCTTGAAGTCGGTGGCTTCGAGGGTGGTTGACATCTGCGAGTGGTCTCCTTCAGGAGGTTGCGTTCGTTGTTATTTGGTGCTGTGAATTGCGTCTAGAAGTTGTTGGTGCTTTTGCTGCTCGAACGAGAGCCAGTCGCCGGCCGGAACTTCTTCCGGCTTCTCGGCGGTCTGATCGAGCCAGTCGTTCACTGCTCTGTCGACTTCTGGCTCATCGCGCAGTCGTTGCATGAATCCAACGTCTGCGATCTCGAGCTGTTTGCCTTTGAGCAGTTCGCGCAGCGTGCGAAGCCGCTGCAGCTCGCCCGGGCCATAGAGCCGGTAGCCCCCACCGGAACGCGGTGGAACGACCAGCCCAACACTCTCGATGTAGCGCAGCATGCGCGGCGACCAACCGGTGGTCTCGGCAGCTTCGTTGATCGTGAGGGCGTCGGACGGGACGACTGGGGTTTCGGTGGCCGGGGAAGCCATCGGGAGAACCTTACCAGAGTTGTGTGAAGGTTACTGCCTTGCTTCGAACCAAGCGATTCCCTCTCGCTCTACGGCAGCGAAGAACTGATCGCCTGTCCGCTCATAGTGAGCTAGTCGGCGTCGCGCATGCTCGAGGCGTTCAACGAGCTCGTCCGGGGGAATCTTGCGGCGACTCTCTGCGGCCACCATACGCTCCAAGAACTCTCCGGATCGCATTAGCTGATCGATCTCTTCGAAAGCCGCAGACACGGAATGGCTCATAGATCCCACTATAACCCCCACTCTCCCTCGCCCACCGCGCCAATCGAGATGCCAACTTGGAGACCGGACTTGAAGGCATTTGAGATCACCTCAGCGTTCGAGGCTAGCCATGGGGCATTCCCGACCGCTTCGCTCAAGAACGTCCTGGTGATGAGGACGACCGCGCCATCGAACCGAGGGTCGGTCTGAAGTTCGCGCAATATCGCGCGCGCTTCCCCTCTGAGTCGACCGGCGATTGCGCCTTCGCGGGCGTAGAACTCAAGCGTGGTTATCAGCCGAGTGCGATCCATCGCCAGAACCTATCCCGCGACGTTCGGCGCGGCCGCTTCACTCCCGAACTTTTTGCACTTCCGTAACTGAATCGTTCGCACCGCGTCGCAAACGACGCAAAAATCAAGCAGTGATCGAAATCATCCGCTCGATCGGCGCCCGGGCTCGCTCGGCGATCGCGGGGTCGACCTCGACGACGAACTTGTCGTCGCGCAGCGAGTCGCGCAGGCCTTCGAGTGTGATCGCTTTCATGAACCCGCAGACCGCGCCCTCGGTCGCCGGAACGAACTCCTTGTCGGGGGCCGCGAGCTTCAACGGGTGGAAGATCCCCTCCTCGGTCGCCACGAAGAACTTCTTGGCGTTGCTCTTCTTGGCGTGCTCGATCATTCCGCCGGTCGAGAGGATGAAGGTGCGCTCAGGGTCGATGTCGCCGCAGGCGAGATACTCCATCGCGCTGGTCGAGCAGCCGCACTCCGGGTGGATCATCAACTCCGCGTCGGGATTGTCGTCGAGCATCGTCTGAAGCTCGGCCGGCCGAATGCCAGCGTGGACGTGGCACTCGCCCATCCAGACTTTCATCGGGCGCTTGGTCATCTTCTCGACGTAGCTGCCCAGGAACATGTCCGGACCGAAGAGGATCTCCTCGCCTTCGGGAATCGCGTTGACCACGTTCACGGCGTTTGAGCTGGTCACGCAGTAGTCGGTCTCCGCCTTGACCTCAGCGGTCGTATTGACGTACATCACGACCTTCGCGCCCGGGTTCTCGGCCTTCCAGTCGCGCAACTGCTGCGCCGTGATCCCGCTGGCCAGCGAGCAACCTGCCCGCGTGTCGGGAATCAGCACGGTCTTCTCGGGGCTCAGCACCTTCGCCGTCTCGGCCATGAAGTGGACGCCGCAGAAGACGATTCGATCGGCGTCGGTCTTGGACGCTTCGATCGAGAGCCCCAGCGAATCGCCGGTGTAGTCGGCGACATCCTGCACCTCGGGCACCTGGTAGTTGTGCGCAAGGATCACGGCGTTTTTCTCGCGCGCAAGCTCGCGCACCTCGGCCGAGAGCTCCGCAATCTGCTCTGCGCTCGGCGGCGCGGGCAGGGGCGGCGGGACGACTGGAAGCATGAATGCCTCCGCCTTCTGTGGCTGCGTGACTGTGTCGGTCATGACCGCTACGACTCCGTCGGTATGTTCCGCCTCGAAGCCGATTCTGGATTCGCAGGACGGAATGTATTGGGTGCGAACAGTCTAGGTCAAGCGTCGACCGCTCGCGTCGCCTGTCTAGCGAAGCCGCGCGCTGACGGACTTCGAGTGCGCTGCCATCACGGTGTTGCCGCCAAAGTCCGCCGTCAATGTGACCCTGCGCTTGCGCTGCTTGGCCGGCAGCGTGAGACCGAAGTTCGAGCGGCAACTGACTCTCCCGCCGCGCGTGACCTTGCGTGTCGTGTTGGCCAGAACGCGCTTGCCTCCCTTTACCCGCAGATTGATTTCTCCGCGGCAGACCGATGCCCGGGCAACGCCGACGGGCATGTCAAACGCGACACGAAAGTCGGTCCGGATTCGCTTACCGCCGTTCACACCGCGCGCGCGACGGACCTGCTCGATCGACAGCCCGGGCCGCGCCCGCGCGCCGGTTCCATGCAGCGAGAGCAGCAACTTCGGCGTGCTCAGCACGTTGGTCGAGAGCTCGATCGTCGCCGAGCGCGTACCCGCCGCCGATGGCGTGAAGGCAACCCTCACCGCGCAGCTCGAGCCGATCGCAATGCTTCCCGCTGCAACGCAATCCTCGCTCACTGTGTACGCCGAGGTGTCGCCCTTGACATCCGCCGATGTGATCCGCAACGGGCCGACGAAGTTGTTCGTGATCGTGAACTCGTTGGTCATTGAAGTGCCGAGGCGCACTGGTCCGAATGAGGCGATCGTCCCCGGAGCGATGCTGACCTCGGGGGCGCCAATCGTCGTGCGAATCCATTCGCGCAGCTTCGAGACGCGGGCGTAGACGCCGGGGTACGGCGCCAGACCGCAACCTTCGCCCCAGCTGACGATGCCCACCTGCAACGGTCCGTCGACCGGACTGTCGTAGATCAGCGGACCGCCGCTGTCGCCCTGGCAAGCGTCGCGCGCCGGCGGCGGAGCAAAGTGGGCGGCGCAGACCATCGTGTCAGACCAGGGATCGATGCCGAAAGCAGTCGCGCACGTATCGTCGGAGGTGATCTCAACACCGGCCTCGTAAAGCTCGTTGGGGAGGTTGTGAATCCCTTCGGCGGGATCGATGTCGCCCCACCCGGCGACGCGCACGGTTGCTCCTTCGGTGGGATCCTGTGCTGCGGTTGCCAGCGCAATCAGCGGTGCCGAAGACGGACCGCTCAGGTGAAGCAACGCAACGTCGTAGCCAGCGTCGGCAGAGCCATCAAAATCCGGGTGGATCATCGCCTGATCGACCTTGATGAACTCCCCGCCGCTCAAGAGATCGTTCGTTCCGAGCAGCACCCAGTGTTCGGCGAACGGATTGCTGTACACGCAATGCGCGGCGGTCAGCACCCACTGACGCTGGACGAGAGTGCCGCCGCAGTCCTGCGTGCCGTAAGGGTCCTCGGGGTCAGCCAGGACCGCAGCGATGAAGGGCCACGCCGTGCTGTGGTTGGCGACCGGATTACCGCCCACGACATCAGCGGTCGGCGCGGCCTGCGCGAGCTGCGCCGGACTGGCCAACACGGCACATAGCGCGACCATTGCCGCGAGCCACCACCGCGCCATGCCTCGAACTTCCCAATCCCTGGCCATCGTCCAAAGGCTATATCGCCGGCCGGGCAAATGTCGTTATTGACACTACGTTCAATATCGGCTACGATCCTCTTGACCGTCAGTCAAACTCTGCGCTGGATCGGGGGATCCAGGGCGGATATTCACCCCGGCCGGCGACGGACGGGGCAAGGGGAGATCGAAAATCATGCTCACATCACGCACGTTCGGCAGAGTGCATCTGCCGATTCGCAACCTCACGATCGGTGCGATCATCGCCGCACTTCTGGCCGCACTGCTTTTGCTTGCAGGCGCCAGCGCAGCGCGCGCCGATGCACCAAGCCTGACCTCGCGCAACGGCATCACGGTCACTGGCAACCGCTGGATCACATCACGCACCTTCGAGGTGGATGTCTCTAGCGCCTACGTCACTGCAAGTGCGGTCAACGGGCCACATCGGATTCGCGTGACACTGCCCAGCAACTACTTCCAAGCGCCCAGCGCCCGCTATCCCGTGGTCTACCTCCTGCATGGCGGAGCCGGCGGCAACTCCGCGCAGTGGACGACCGGCGGCGGAGCGGCGGAGGCGATCACCAACGGCAAGCAGGTGATCACCGTGATGCCCGACGGGGGAAAGGTCGGATGGTTCACCAACTGGCTCGACCAGTCCAAAGGCGCGCAACGCTGGGCCGACTTCTATCTCGACCAGGTGATTCCGTTCATCGACGGAAACCTGCGCACGATCGCGACCAAACAGGGTCGTGGCATCGCAGGACTTTCAATGGGCGGCTACGGCGCGGTGCGTCTGGCACAGGATCGTCCGGATCTCTTCGGTTCGGTGGCGAGTTTCTCCGGCGCGCTAGACCTCGAAAACAGCGGCACGCAAATCGTCATCTGTGAACAGGCGGTCGAGAATGGTTATGGCTGCAACGCACCGTTTGGCAGCCAGTGGGCCACATACAACCCGGTCAAACGTGCGGCTCGCCTGAAGAATCAGAACATTCAGATTCTGCTCTACGCGGGTTCGGGCATCCACGATGCCGACGTGCTCGAGCGGACCGTCGGCTGGTCGACTGAAGTCTTCAGCCGCGCGCTGAACGCGCAGGGCATCCCGCACTTCTGGTGGATGTATGGCCGGCCGGGTCCATCGGTTCCATTCGGCTGCGACGGCGGTCACAACTTCAGCTGCTGGAACTTCGCCTTCAACGACGCGCTGCCGCGCATGCTCGGCACGCTCTCACCGGCGACGAACCAGCCGCCTCCACCCGCGCCGCCGGCTCCCGGAACGAACATCATCGTCAACGGTGGCTTCGAGGGCTCAATTTCACCATGGGCCTGCTCGGGTCAGTGCGGCCGCGACTCCGGCGGACTTGCGCGCTCAGGCTCGGGCAACGGCTGGGTGCGCAACACCAGCGGCTGGAACAACCTCTTCCAGACGCTTCCCGCGCAGGCAAACCGCAACTACCGCGTGACCGCCTGGATCCGCACATCGGCCAACAACACCGACGGCTACTTCGGTCTGCGCACGCCCTCAGGCCAGGTGCTCGGTGAACGCAAGTACGGAAGATTCGACAACTACACCCAGATCACGTTCGACGTGAACTCAGGTGCCAACACAGAGATTGTCGTCTTCGCCGGGCTGTGGGCGAACGGCGACACATGGGCGCAGGTCGACGACGTATCGGTCGTCGCGCTCTAGCCCAGGAAAGAGGTCATCGCGGCGCCGGTTGGTCCCCCCGGCCGGCGTCGCGAACGACTTCAGCCTTGATCCGCGGCGACGCGACGTGCCGTGCCGACGATCCCATCGAGCGCACCGACGAGCAGGTCGCAAAGCTCCTGCTCGCTCATGTCGCGCTTTCGCAACCAGTCTGCCGTCACGATCCGCGCGAACGCGAGCCAGCCCCAGATCGATCGGCTGAGCATGTCCGACGGCACCTCGTCTTCTGAGCCCGGGCCGCCGGGCATGTCGCCCATCGCGCCGACCATCTGGCCGATGATCCGCTCGGCCGCCTCGCGAAAGACAGCGTCGATCTTCGCATCCCCTGCTGACCATGTCGAAAGGATCACCTCAACGCCTTCGGTCTCAGAGGCCCAGGCCACAAACTCGGCGACTGCCGCCAGTTCGCGCTCGCGCGGCGGAAGCGCGGGGTCGGGCGTGGTTCGGGCGACCAGGCCCGCCATCAACGACCGCACGACCGCGATGTAGAGGCCGCGTTTGCTCTCGAAGTAGTAGAACGCCAGGCCTTTGGCCACCCCGGCCTCGGCGACGATGTCGTCGACGCGAACCTCCTCATAGGGTCGCTTGAGGAACTGTCGCGTCGCCGCCGTCAGCAGTGCCTCGCGGAGCTCGGGCCGCTGACTCCCTGCCGCCGAGTCGGCCATCTAGGACTCGATGATCATCGAGAGATCCAGTGCGGGCGCCCCGTGGGTGAGCGAGCCCATCGAGATGAAGTCAACGCCGGTCTCGGCGGCCGCGCGAACGTTTTCGACGCGATAGCCGCCGGAGGCTTCGAGCTTGGCCCGGCCGGCGACCTGCGCGACCGCCGCGCGGAGTTCGGCCGTGTCCATGTTGTCAAGCAGAAGGTGATCCGCGCCAGCCGCGAGCGCCTCGTCGATCTCGGCCGGATTTCGAACCTCGATCTCTAGCGCGAGCTGCGAGCCATCCCGGCAGCGCCCGATTGCCGCGCCGATTCCGCCGGCCGCCGCGATGTGGTTCTCCTTGATCAGGATCGCGTCGAAGAGGCCGATGCGATGATTGGTCGCGCCGCCCGCCGCCACCGCGGCCTTCTCCAGCGCCCGCATGCCCGGCGTGGTCTTTCGCGTGTCGAGGATCTTCGCGTCCGTTCCCTCAATCGCCTTGACCGCCTTCGCAGCTGCTGTAGCCACGCCGGAGAGATGCATCATGAAGTTCAGCGCGGTGCGCTCGGCCGTCAGTAGCGATGCCGCACGACCCGAGATCGTCGCGACCTCACCGCCGTCGCTCCAGATTCCCTCTGATTTGACGCGGGCGTACTCGGCCGTTGGGTCGATCTCGCGGAACACGTATTCCGCGACATCGTGGCCGAAGATCACGCCCGGCTGCTTCTGGCGGATCGTCGCAGTCGCAGGCTCAAGCAAGTCGACGGTCAGCTCGGTGGTGATGTCCCCCTCCCCGACGTCTTCAGCGATCGCCATGGCGACCAACTGTGCGTAGTCCTCGCGCGCGAGGGTCATCGTGCTAGCCGTCCTTCGCGCTTCCCGCGCGCTCGCTCGGTCGTCCAGCGGCCCGGCGCGAGAGCTCGGCATGGACGAACCCGTCGAGGTCGCCGTCGAGCACACGTTGAACATCGCCCATCTCGAAGTTCGTGCGATGGTCCTTGACCATCGAGTACGGATGCAGCACGTAACTGCGAATCTGCGAACCGAAGTTGACGTCGATCGCCTCGCCCTTTTCGGCGGCCAGCTCGGCAGCCCGCTTCTCCTCTTCGAGCGCGACGATCCGCGCCCGGAGCATCTTCATCGCCGTGTTCTTGTTTGCGCCCTGCGAGCGCTCGTCCTGGCACTGAACGACGATGCCGGTCGGCCGATGCGTGATGCGCACGGCGCTATCGGTCTTGTTGACGTGCTGGCCGCCCGCACCGGAGGCGCGGTAGGTGTCGATCTGCAGGTCTGATTCGTCGATCTCGACGTCGAGGTCGTCATCAACCAGCGGGGCGACTTCAACTCCTGCGAATGATGTCTGCCGGCGATGTGCCGAGTCGAACGGGCTGAGGCGCACGAGGCGGTGGACGCCACGTTCGGCGGCGAAGAGGCCATACGCGTTCTCGCCGTGCACGAGAAACGTGGCCCGGGTGATCCCGGCTTCCTGTCCGGCGTTGACTTCCTTGAGCTCGACCTTGAAGCCGCGCCCTTCGGCCCAGCGAGTCATCATCCGCAGCACCATCTCCGCCCAGTCCTGGGCGTCGGTACCGCCGGCGCCATCCTGGATCGTCACCACGGCGTCCCCTGCGTCGTACTCGCCGGAGAAGAGTCGCTCCTCCTCGAGCACCGCCATGCGCTTCTCTAGGTCGGCGAGTTGCTCTTCGAGCTCGTCGGCCATCGACTCGTCTTCTGCTGCCATCTCGGCGAGCGCGGTGAGATCCTCGACTTCGGAGGAGACGGCGTCGAACTCTTCAACCTTGCGATTGGCGCGCGAGTACTCGGCGTTGATCTTGGCCGCCTTCTCTTGGTCGTCCCAGAATCCCTCGGCACCCATCTCAGACTCCAGCGCTTCGACGCGGGCGACCAGCGTAGGCCGGTCCAGCGCATCGGCCAACAGCTTCAGCTGACCCTGAACCGCGGAAATGCGTTGTTGGAGTTCGTGCTCGTCGAGTGCCATTCGCAGGGCAAGGCTATCGGCGTCGTCCTCGCGGGCGCATAGTCTTGCCCGATGGGAACAGACGTTCGCAGCGCACCGACTCGCATCGCCGCCGTCAGCGTCGGCGTACTGTGGGGTCGCAAGCACCGCGACCGGCGCCCGGAACAACTGCCGGTGACCGAAATCGGCGTCGCGATCTTCGACCGCTCGGGCGCAGAGATCTCTCTGGAAGAGCGGTCGGTGCTCTCCGGCTCGCAGCTCACCGACGCGCCGGAGCGCTTGCTCGCGCTGGAGCTCCCGCTCGTCGGATACAACGCGCTGCGCTTTGACTGGGTGGCACTCGACGCCCTGTCTGGGGCGGGCCGATTGATCGCGCACACGATCGACATCTACTCGGCGCTCTATCCATGCGTTTCGGAGATTGTCGACGCGGAGGGCGTCTCGGCCTTCCCCGTGAACGGCGAGTACGGCGTACTCCACCCCCACCGTGTCGCCGAGACGAATCTCGGGTATCTGCCCGGCGGCGGAGAGGATCCAGTCGGCGAAGCTGAGCTTGCGGCCGAGCTCTGGCACCACCTGCTGACCAACGAGCGCGCTGTGCTGGCGGGTCGCACGCTTCCGCTGGAGGCCGAACAACTCGAGGTTCTGCGCGGCGCGCAACCGGCGATCGGCGATGAGTCCCACTGGCGCGCGATGCTTGCCAAGCGTCCGGAACCCACGCCGTTTCGCAGGCGTACTCGCCATCCGGTCACATTTCCGCGCGTAGACCAGCGCTACGTGTGACATTCGTAGCGCTTTTATTGCGCTTGTAGCGCTTTATTAGCGCTACTTGCTGTATTCTGGACCGATGGCCACGATTCAGATTCGCAATCTCCCCGAAGAGACCGTTCGCGCCTGGAAGGTGCGCGCCGCGAAATCCGGCAAGTCGCTCCAGGAGTACATGCGGGAGTACCTGACCGCCGAAGCGGAAAAGCCGACGGTCGAAGAGTTGGTCGAGCGCATGGAACTGCGAGCAGCCCAACGGCAGGCGCAGGGCTCCGGAATCGATCTACCGCTCGAGGAGACGCTCAAAGGCATCAAGGAAACCTGGGACTGAGCTTGATCGTCGTCGACTCGTCCCTCCTGGTGAACGCTTTCGGCGGAGCCGGTCCGCTGGCGGCGAGTGCTCGGGCCGCGCTGTTCTCCGAAGAGCCGGCAGCACCCTTTCATGTCGACATCGAGACGCTGTCAGCATGGCGACGCCAGGTCAGGACTGGATCGATTCCGCTAGCGTGGATCGAAGAAGCCCGCAACGACCTTCGAGACGCTCCGATTCTGCGCATTCCCCATGAACCGCTCCTCGATCGAATCTGGGAGCTCCGCGAGAATGTCACGCCGGCCGACGGGGCATACGTCGCGATGGCGGAAGAGCTGGGCGTTCGATTGGTCACCTGCGACGCGCGACTGACGCGCGCCCCAGGCACCCGCTGCGAGTTCGAACTGATCGAGTAGCCGTAAAGCTACTTGCCGTGACAATTCTTGAACTTCTTGCCCGATCCACACCAGCACGGCTGGTTGCGGCTCATCGGGTTGCCGTCGGGGTCGTAGCCGGCCGGGGCTGCCTTTCCGCCTGCCGTCGTCGACGTCACCTGCGCGGGACGCGGGATAACACCGGGCGCCCCACCACCGGCGCCCTGTGCTGCGTCGACTTCGGCCTCGGCCATGTTGGCAGCCACCGCAGCACCGACGCCGTACTCGGGTGCGTCGCTGCTTGAGTAGTTGAACTGCTTGGTGTTGGACGATTTTGACTGCTCGGCGAGCTGCTGTTGGGCCCGTTCACGCGCCGCGTCATCGGTCAACTCGAAGTGGTAGATCACGCGCGCGAACTCATCCCAGATCGAATCCATCAGCTCGCCGAACATCGTGAAGCCTTCGTTCTTGTAGGCGACGATTGGCTGCATCTCCGCGAAGCCACGGAGGTGGATTCCCTCGCGCAGGTAGTCCATGTCGTTGAGGTGCTCACGCCAGCGTTCGTCGATGATCTCAAGCAGGACGTGGCGCTCAAGGTCTCGCATCAATTCCGGTGAGAGTTCTTCTTCCTTCTCCTCGTAGGCCTCGATCGCCTCCTCGGTGATCGTGTCCACGAGGTCGCTGCGCTCCATGCCCATCACATTGATGTCTTCGGCTCCGAACGAGATCGGGAAGACCTGGTCGATCTGCTCGAACAGTGCGCCGATGTCCCAGTGCTCAGGTGCATCTCCCTGTGTGTATTCAGAGACCAGCCGCTCGATCACGCCGTGCATGTTCTCGCGGGCCTGGCCTGACATGTCGGCGCCTTCGAGGATGCGGTCGCGAAATTCGTAGACGACTTCGCGCTGCTGGTTCATGACGTCGTCATACTCGAGCACGCGCTTACGCGAGAGGTAGTTCTGTTCTTCGACCTTCTTCTGCGCACCCTCGATCTGCTTGGTCAGGATCCCGGCTTCGATCGGTAGCTCATTTCCGTCATCGTCTTCGCCGCCCAGGCGATCGAGAATCTTGTAGATCCGGTCGCCGGCGAAGAGGCGCACGAGGTCATCTTCGGCAGAGAGGAAGAAGCGGGTCTCGCCCGGGTCGCCCTGACGTCCGGATCGACCGCGCAGCTGGTTGTCGATGCGGCGCGACTCGTGACGCTCGGTGCCGCAGACGTAAAGGCCGCCTGCCGACATCGCCTTCTCGCGTTCGGCCTCGACCTGCTCTTCGAACTGCGGGAGTACTTCGTTCAGGACACTCTCGTAGCTCTCGTCTTCCGGATCGATGTTGCGCTTGCGCAGCTCGATGTGCGCGAGCTCCTCGGCGTTGCCGCCGAGCTTGATGTCGACGCCTCGGCCGGCCATGTTGGTCGCGATCGTCACCGCGCCAGGTCGCCCGGCTTGTGCGATCGTCTCGGCTTCGCGCTCTGCGTACTCGGGCTTGGCGTTCAGAACTTCGTGGGGGACGCCGTTCTTCTTCAGGCGCTTCGAAAGGTTCTCTGAAGTCTCGACGGCGATCGTGCCGACCAGGATCGGCTGTCCCTTCTCGTGCCGCTCGACGATTTCCCGCTCGATCGCAGCCCACTTGCCGTCTTTTGTCTTGTAGATCTGGTCGTTTCTATCAAGGCGGACCATCTCGCGGTTGGTCGGGATCTCGACCACCTGGAGTTCGTAGATCTTCATGAACTCTGTCGCCTCAGTGAGGGCGGTACCGGTCATGCCGGCGAGCTTGTCGTAGCGACGGAAGTAGTTCTGGTACGTGATCGTCGCGACCGTCTGGTTCTCCTCTTGGATCGCGACGCCTTCTTTGGCCTCGACGGCCTGGTGTAGCCCCTCACTCCAGCGGCGTCCTTCAAGGATGCGGCCGGTGAACTCGTCGATGATCTTCACCTCGCCGTCAATCACGGCGTAATCGATGTCGCGCTTGTAAAGCGACTCGGCCTTCAGTGCCTGGATCAGGTGGTTGACCAGCGTGCCGGTCTCGGCGAGGTAAAGGTTCTCAATGCCGAGGAACTTTTCAGCCTTCTCGACGCCCTGCTCGGTGATAGAGACTGTCTTGTACTTCTCGTCGGCCTCGAAATCGAAATCGGCGACCCAGACCCGGTCCTTCGCAGAGACTTCCTTGGGCTTCTCGCCCTGCACCATCTGGCGTGCGAGCTTTGCGAATTGCTTGTAGTAGTCGGCTGCCTGCTCGGGTTGGCCGGAAATGATCAGCGGGGTCCTTGCCTCGTCGATCAGGATGTTGTCGACTTCGTCGACGATCGCGTAGGCGTGGCCGGGCTGGACCTTTTCTTCCTTGCTGTGGGCGAGGTTGTCGCGCAGGTAGTCGAAGCCGAACTCGCTGTTTGTGCCGTAGGTGATGTCGGCTTCGTATGCGGCCCGCTTGTAGTCCCAGTCGTAGATCTCGCTCTGCAGAATGCCTACCGAAAGCCCGAGCATCTCGTAAATCGGACTCATCCACTCGGCGTCGCGTCGCGCGAGGTAGTCGTTGACGGTCACGACGTGCACGCCCTTGCCTGTGATCGCATTGAGCGCCACTGGCAGCGTTGCCGTGAGCGTCTTACCTTCGCCGGTCTTCATCTCGGCGATATCGCCGTGGTGGAGCACCATCCCGCCGATCAACTGGACGTCGAAGTGACGCATCGCCATCGTCCGCCTGCCGGCTTCGCGAGTCAGCGCGAATGCGTGCGGGAGCAGGTCATCGAGCGTTTCACCGGCCTCGTAGCGCTCTCGCAGCGAGGAGAACTCTTCAGCGATCTCCGCGTCCTCGAGCAGCTCCATTTCAGGCTCAAAGGCATTGACCAGCTCGACCTGCTTCTCGAACTGTTTGAACTTTTTGCCCTCTCCGATACGGAGGGCGCGGTCGATCAGCGACATAGGGGCTTACTTTACCCCTGAAGCGCGCCGCTCCTGCCTGTCGGTCAGGCGGTCAGGCCCGGCGGCTGCGCACCCATCGCCTTTGCGGTGCTGCGCTGGGCGGTGCGCCGCGCGCGGCGCTTGGCGGCCAGCTTGTCGACCTGACGGGCGAGCTCGTCGGACACCTCGTGCATGGCGTGCTTGAGATCGAATGAGCGGTCAGAGGCGCGCAGCGTCTTGCCCTTCACGTGCAGCGTCGCATCGACGCTGAAGTGATCCGGAATCGCCGGGTTGTGGTCGTCCTTGAACTCAAGCTCCAACCGCGCGAGGTCGGAGACCATCTTGTCGACCTTCTCGAAGCGGCGCGCCGCGTACGCGCGCAGTTCTTCGGTGATTGCGATCCCGTTGCGTGACCTGATCTCAATCTGCATGTCCAACCAACTCCCAATCTCGTGTTGCAATGACTTCGGAAGCTGAACGGACTGCACTCGCGCGACGCCTGACCGACCGGCTGCGGAGCTGCGGCGCTGGGGGGCGCCGCCGTCCGGTCAGACTTGCCGGGGCGGTGGCTCCACCCTCGCCCTCACGCGACCGCGAACGCGACTGCGCGAAGCGGCCCTCGGCCGGCCTCGGGCTGTCGTTCTCGAATCGCCTGAGTGCATACCTCCAATGTAATGCCTGTGGTGGCTACGTCGTCGCACACAACAACGTTCGTCGGCAGCGGCCCTAAAGGGTCCAGTCCCGAGTGCCGAAGCGCGCGCCGGTCCAGCGCGATGGAGGTGGCGGGAAAGGCCAGTCGCTCGCGGCGGTCCAGTTGCGATTGTGGCGGTCGCGAACCGTCTCGGACGAGCCACTCCGCCGCACGGGCACCGGTGATAGCGGCGATCTCGCGGGCGAGCAAGAGCGACTGGTTGTAGCCACGGGCCCGCCGCCTGGCCGGATGAGCGGGCACGGCGATTATCCAGTCCGCATCGCAGAGCCAGTCGCCGACGCGCCCGACCATGAGCTCGGCCATCTCAGCGGCGAGCGCCACCGCGCCGGCGAATTTCAGCGACCCGACGAGCGTCCGGGCCGTGCCCTCGTAGGCAAAGGCCGCCGCGACGCCGTTGCGCCGAGTCGGGCGGGGTGACCGCGCCAACGCGCTCCGGCACACGGCGCAGATCCAACGATCGACTTCGGTCGGCCTGCCGCATCCCGAACAGCGCGGAGGTGCGATCAAGGCAGAGAGTCTTTGGATCGCGGGCGGGCTCACGAGGGGATGATCCCGTCCGACGTGTGACGCTTCAAGACACAAATGTCAAACTTCAGCCAATGAGCCGCGAAGAAATCGTCACAGCGACCGGGATCGTGATGTTCTTCTGGGACTCCGGCGACGAGGAGCGGCATCTGCTCGTCAACATCGAGCCGGATGATCACCACAAGCCCGACGCGTTCGAGCTGACCGGTGACCTACGCGACTCGGCGATCGAGAAGATCGCCGAAGGCGCGCGCGTCGAGGTCGACTATCTGGTCGAACACCACGAGGTCGTCGATCCGGACGGCGCGACGACACTCGACTCGAGCCGGCCGAACATCGTCGAGGTTCGGATCGACCTGACTAGCGGAGCTTGATTTCGACCTTCGCGACGCCGGTCTTGCCCTTGGCGAAAATTCCGATGTCCCAAAGCCCTGGCGCGATGAACGTCGTCAGCGAATCACTGCGGCCGCGCTTGGTCGAGCGGTCCCAGACCTTGTTGGACTTCGCGGGGAAGATGAAGATGTCGAAGTCGCGCCCCTTGGCGCCCTTGACGGTCACCTTGGTGAGACTGAAGAACGACGTGGAGATGCGCTTCCAATAGACCTTCTTGCGCTTGATCTTCTTCGAGAAGTTCTTGGTCGAGACAAGCAACTTGTTGTCAATGTCGAACTTCATCGCCTTGAGCTGGTCGGCGTTGGGCTCCTTGGCGCTTGAAAGCTGCCAACCGGTGATGCCGTTGAGCACGACGAAGTCTTCGGCGAAGAGCTCGGGGAGCAGGTGCTCCCAGTCCGTGCCGGAGCAGAAGAACCTGTCCGCGTCCGTCGTGTTGGAGGCGGTCACACGGGTGAAGAACCAATCGCGCGTGCCGTCGGTCGAGATCGTGCAGCCGTTGCCGAAGCCGAACGCACGAAGCTGGGCGAGATTCGCGATCTGGTTGTCGACGTGGTGGCCGTACTCGTGGACCAGCGAGTGCAGCCAGTCAGTGTCGTTGGTGCCAAACCAAAGTTCGCCATATCCGTTGGCCATCGGTCGATAGCAAGCGATCGCCTGCGTGTCGCCGCATGTCGAGTCCATCTCGCTGAGCGGGATCGCGTGGACCGTGAGCTTCGAGATCTCGGACTTGTGGTAAATCGAGTTCAGCGCGGCGGCGGCCGGATCAAGATCAAAGCCGGGGACGGTCGTATCAATCGTGAACTGACGACCTGAGCCGTCGGTGTAGGTCGCGCTGGCGACTGCCTTTGGAGCGGCCGCAATGCGCGCTCCCGCAGGCAGAATCGCATCCTTGACCTCGCGCTTGGCCTCGACCTTCGTGAGGTCGATCTTGCCGGCGGGCTCGGCGGCGGTTGCCGGCGGCGCGACGAACGCCGCCGCGCAGAGCGCGGCGGCGAATGTCAGGCCAGGCTTCAGGCGCAAGGAGGCACCCCGTTGGCGATCAGCTCTTCGTCTGTTGCGAGATTGAATGAGAACTGATCGGAGTTCTTCAGCAGGGCGCCGGTCGTCGGTGAGCGGAATGTTCCCTTGATCTTGAAGTACACCGTCGTACCGGAGGCAGCGGTGATCGACTTCGAGGTCTTCTTCCAGCCGTTCTTCTTTGTGAGCTTCACCGATCCGGAGGCGAAAGAAACTCCGTTCTGGTCGCGCACCGAGTAGCTGAACTTGACGCTCTTTGGGTACGGCGAGTTCTTGCGCGTGAACTTCGCACCGAACTTGACGGCGAAGCGCACTTGCCCGGCGGCGGGCCTGCAGGCGTCGACGAACTTGTAGGTCGGGGTGACGTAGAGCTTGACGGTCTTCGCCGAAGCAGCTGAGGCAACCGAGAGGCTGGCTGCGATCGCCACGACGAGTGTGGCCAGGAGGATCAGTTTCTTGCGCACGAGTGAGCCTTTCACGAGAAGGTGTTCACTCAATTATCGCCTACGGCGCGCGAAAGTTGCGGTCGCGTCCAGCTGACTAGCAATAAACCACGCCGAGCTGGTCGAGTTCTTCTCGAGTCGGTGCCAGGTCGGTGGACGATTTACCGAATTGGCGCGTTCGGCCGCCCACGCGGTATGTGAAGTTGACTCGCATCGAATACTCGTGGCCAGCCGGGACCGTGAAGCGCTTGGACCGCTTCTTGTAGCCGGTCGATTTCTTCAGGTTGATGACGCGAGAGGCGATCGTCCATCCAGTCGTCTTGTCGATGATCTGGTACGCGGCCCGGATCCGCTTGGGCGGCGCAATTCCGTTGTAATCCACTTTCCCATCAGCGACGAAGCGGTAGCTGATGCGGTCCTCGTCGACCCTGCAGCCGTCGACCTCGCCGTACTGCACGAATACTTTGATCGACCAGGCCTGCGCAGCGGGCACAGGCGCCAGCAGGACTGCGAGCGAAGCGAGCAAAACAATTTTCTTGAGCACGGCGGTTCCCCCACGGGCGAATACTTGAGATTGGGTATCGGCAGGTGCAGCGCCTACCTAAAACCCATCACTCGCCGGGCGGGCGCAGACTTGCGGCGATGTCACCGCGGCCGAGGATCGCCCCGATCGCCATCGCGTCGGCCGGGACCTCTCCGCCCGGGAAAACAATCGTGTCGCGCAGCGCCGAGCCTGCGCCGATCTTCGCGCCGTCCCCGATCACCACTGGGCCCTGAAGAATCGCGCCGGCACCGATCGAGACGTCCTGTCCGATCCAGACAGGCCCTTCCACAAGCTCTGCGGCATCGAGCGCGCCGCTGGTCGCCGAAAACACCGCGTCGCTGCCGCCGGTGCCCTCGATGCCAAGGTCCAGCGCCCCCGTGAGCGCGTCAAAGGTTCCCTCCCGGAGCTCGCGCAGCGAGCCCACGTCGTTCCAGTATTCCTCGATCTCGTGGATATGAAAGGGAATGTCGTTTTCGAGCAGCACTGGGAAGACGTCCTGCGCCCAGTCGACAAATTCGGTCTCGGGGAAGTAGTCGAAGATCTCCGGGCTAAAGACGTAGATCCCGCAATTGCCGAGATCCGAGAGCGCCTCGTCGGGTTCCGGCTTCTCCTGGAAGCCGGTGATCCGCCCCTCGGCGTCGTGCAACACGACTCCGTACTCACGGGTGTCGGCCACCCGCTTGACGGTCAACGTCGCGACGCCGCCCGCGCTCTTGTGGCGCTCGATCAGCTTCGTCAAGTCGATGTCGGTGAGCGCGTCGCCGCTGATGATCAGGAACGGCTCGCCGCCGTCGGTCAATGAGTCCTTCACCGCACGCACGCCGCCGGCCGTGCCCATCAGTTCCGGCTCGAAGTTGTATTCGAGGTTCACGCCAAAAGCAGACCCGTCGCCAAAGTAATTGCGAATCGTGGCTGGGTAGTAGTGGAGGTTTGCAACGGCGTCGGTGAATCCGTGCTTTGCGACCAGATTCAGCAGGTGCGCCATGCACGGCTTGTCGATCACCGGCACCATCGGCTTCGGGATCCCCAGGGTGATCGGCTTGAGACGAGTTCCGAGTCCTGCGGCGAGAACCATCGCTTTCATCTGATTCAGCTTCCTTTCGAGTGGTCGGGCGGCGGCGCTGCGGCCGACTGATCCCATGAAGTCAGGTACTGCTGCTGCTCTGCGGTGAGCGTGTCGATCTCGACGCGCAGCGATTCGAGCTTGAGGCGGGCGATCGCATCGTCGATCTCCGGCGGGACGGCGTGCACTTGACGCGCCATCGCCTTGCCGTGTCTTGCCAGATGTTCGACCGCCAGCGCCTGATTGGCGAAACTCATGTCCATCACGGCCGGTGGATGACCCTCGCCAGCAGCGAGGTTGACGAGCCGCCCGTCGGCGAGAAGGTATACGCGGCGGTCACCCGAGAGTGTGAAGCGTTCGACGAGCGGGCGCACTTCGGCATGTTCCTGGGCGCGTTCGAATAAATCCGCCTTGTTTATCTCGATGTCAAAGTGACCTGCGTTGCAGACGATCGTCCCGTCGCCCATCACGTCGAAGAGCTCGCCGGCCACGGCGTCGCGTCCTCCGGTGACCGTGACGATCACGTCCGCGCGCGAGGCCGCTTCGATCGCAGGAAGCACGGTGAAGCCATCCATCGCGGCCTCAAGCGCGCGCTGGGGATCGACCTCGCAGACGATCACGTTGGCGCCGAGGCCCTTGGCGCGAGAGGCGATTCCCTGTCCGCAGGCGCCATAGCCGATCACTGCGACCACGCGACCGGCAATCAACAAGTTCGTCGCGCGCAGGATTCCGTCGAGCGTCGACTGGCCGGTGCCGTAGCGCGTGTCAAACAGCTTCTGTGTGCGCGACTCGTTGACGGCGATCACTGGATACGCGAGGCCGCCTTCGCGCTCAAGCGCCTTCAGGCGGATCACGCCGGTCGTTGTCTCCTCGGTGCCACCAAGCACGTCGTCCAGCAGTTCGCGGCGCCCGCCGTGAAGCGCCCCGACGAGATCTGCCCCGTCGTCGAGCGTGATCTGCGGCGCGGTGTCGCAGACGGCATTGATGTGACGCTGATAGGCCGGGGCATCTTCGCCATTGACCGCGAAGACGGCCGCTGAATCGCGCTCCGAAAGCGCTGCGGCGACATCATCCTGGGTTGAAAGGGGATTGCTCGCGCAGATCGCAAGCTGCGCGCCGCCGGCGATCAGCGCCCGGGCGAGATTCGCGGTCTCCGCCGTGATGTGCAAACAGGCGCCGACGCGGATGCCGTCCAGTGGACGTTGCTCGGAGAATCGCTCAGCGATACGCGAGAGCACCGGCATTTCATTGCCGGCCCAGTCGATACGCATCGCGCCGGCATCGGCGAGCGCGAAGTCAGCGATGTCAGCTGCCGGGGTCATTCAAACCTGCGGCTCAACCGGCGCTCGTCGGACGCCCGAGCTGGTCTTTGAGATCTTCGATCAGCGGAACCGGCGTCGGGTCGACGCCGCGCAGCACCGCCAGGTACAGCGAAGTCAGGTCGCCCAGCAGGACGTGCGCGAACATTCGCTCAGAACGAGTCTCTCCCGAGACTTCAATCGTCTGCGCCTGCGCGCGATGCGCGCTTGCGATCTCGGAGACAACTCGAATCCGTTCGGCGATTCGCGGGTGCTGGTCTCTGTCGGCGAGAAACCAGGCCGTGTTCTCGGCCAGCTCCGTCGCCCCTTCCCAGCCACAGATCTCATTGTGGTTGGCCTCTGGGAGCGACGCGCTCCATGCCGGGTACTTCGCGTTCTCGTTTATCTGGCACTTCCACCGATACGCCACCGGGACCGTCAGATCGGCCCCGTAGATGATCGGCAGCCGGCCGAAGGCGCTGCGCGCCAGGTGCATCGCCGTCTCGTCCTCGCCGCCCGGTGCCCAGCTGGAGCCAAGCGTTTTGAGCAGCTCGGCCGCCGCGTTGAACTCATCATGGATCGCTGCGGGCGCGAGTCCGTTGGCGATCGCGATCTCCGCCACGGCGACCACGCCATATGCGACGGCAGCGCGCGGCTGAAAGATCCCGGGAAGTCCGATCACGGGGATGCCGGAGGCGTGTGCGGCCTCCGAGAGCGGGCCACCCGAGCTGACCACATAGAGGCGGGCGCCAGAAGCCTTTGCCTGCTCGAAACAGGAGAGAGTCTCTTCTGTCGAGCCCGAGTAGGAGCTCAATACAACCGCGTCATCTTCGCCAACCCAGGAGGGGAGCGCGTAGCCGCGTGCGGTGACCAGCGGCCCACCCGCTCGCGGTCCGATCAGCGTCGCGGCGAGATCCGCCCCGATTGCAGAACCCCCCATCCCGCAGACAACCATCGCGCGGGCCTTGGCGGGCTGAAGAAATGCGCTCTCCGCGCGCCACATCGCGTCGGTGATGTGGTCCGGCATCGCGAGCATGTCGGCGAGCAGCCCCGAACTGTCCACGGCAGCGACTGCCTCAGCTGTCAAAGCGTCGTTCACGAAGCGATGCCCTCCCCCGCCTCAATTCGCGCCGCCCCGACGACCGCGCCCGGATCGATCGACGCACCTTCGCCGATCACGCTTCCGTCGGTGATGTTCGCTCCGTAGCCCAGCAAGACAGATGGCCCCACTATCGAGTCTTCCACCGCGGCGCCGGGCGCGAGTCGCGCGTCGTCCATCACAACGGATCGCTCGATGCGGCAGTCGGCCGCCACGTCGACGCGCTCGCCGACAACGGTGTCCGGTCCGATACGGCTGCCCGGCGCGAACTCAGCGCCGGCGCCGACCACGACAGGTGCGGTCACTTCGACGCCGGCAAGATCCACGTCGCTGGCGAAGACATTGCCCTGGGCGTCGCGCAGCGGGTCAAGGTACGAGCGCACGCGCCCGCTGAGCAGGTCACGCGTGGCTTCGACGTAGCGTTCGGGCGTACCGAGATCGAGCCAGTATCCGTCGGCGTCGTACGCGTAGATGCCATCGCCGACCAGTTGCGGGAATACGTCGTGCTCGAACGAGCGGTTCTCGCCGGCGGGGATCATCTCCAGCACGTCGCGCTCGAGCACATAGGCCCCGGCGTTGATTCGCGGGTCCGCGGGCGCGTCCTCGCGACGCGGCTTCTCAAGAAACGCCTCGACGCGGTGCTCGCTGTCGGTCAGCACCACGCCGTATGCGGTCGGATCCTCCACGGGCACCAGGGCGAGCGTCGCCCGGGCGCCGGTCGCCTGATGCTGAGCGATTTCAGCGGAGAGGTCGTAGTCGGCCAGCGTGTCGCCATTCAGAACCAGGAATCGCTCCTCGAGCCGGTCCTCCGCGAACTTCACAGCACCGGCGGTGCCCAACGGCTCGGGCTCCTCGACGTAGGTGATCGAAACACCAGGATGGCCGGCCGCGTCGAGCGCACTGCGCAGGCCGTCGGCCTTGTAGCCGACCGACATCACCACATCGGTCACGCCGTGCCCGTGCAGCCAATCGATCATGTACCAGAGCATCGGCCGATTGACCATCGGCACAGCCGGCTTTGGCATCGTGCTGGTCAGCGGACGCAGGCGCGTGCCCTGGCCGCCGGACAGGATCACGGCTTGCACGGTTGGGCCTACTCCGCGGCGGCGCTGGCGACGGCGGGCGCCTCTTGCTCGCTGAGCAATCCCGTGGCCGGGCGGCCGACGCCCTCGTAGGCAAACCCGGCAGCGGCGACGGCGTCGCCATCGAGCAGGTTGCGCCCGTCGATCACCAGTGGCGTGCGCATCGCTGCGCGCACCTGATCGAGATCGAGCTCAGCGAACTGCGGCCACTCGGTGACGATTACAGCGGCGTCCGCGCCTTCGAGGGCAGCCAGCGGTGAGTCTTCGATCTCAACCCCCGGAAGCAGCTCGGCCGCGCGTCCGGCTGCGACCGGATCGAACGCGCTGACGATCGCTCCCTCGCCGCGCAGGCGCGCCGAGAGCACGAGCGAGGAGGCCTCGCGCATGTCGTCGGTGTTGGGCTTGAAGGAGAGACCAAGCAGCGCGATCTTCTTGCCGACGAGTGAGTCGCCGAGGTGCTTCTTGAGCTTCCCGATCACGCGACGCTTCTGAAGTTCGTTGACCTCGATCACTGCGTTCAGGAGCTGGAAGTGGTAGCCGGAGTTGCCGGCGAGCTGCTTGAGCGCGGTGACGTCCTTCGGGAAGCAGCTCCCGCCATAGCCGATTCCGGCCTGCAGGAACTTCGGCCCGATGCGGGCGTCGAGGCCCATGCCGCGGGCGACCTCGGTGACGTCGGCGCCGACCTCTTCGGAGACGTTGGCGATCTCGTTGATGAAGCTGATCTTGGTCGCAAGAAAAGCGTTGCTGGCGAGCTTGATCATCTCGGCCGAGGCAATGTCGGTGCGAACAATCTCACCGCCGAGCGGCTTGTAGATCGCCTCAACGGCGTCGCCGGCCCATGTTCCTGGCAACTCAGTGCCGATGTCGGAGCCGATCACGACGCGGTCGGGATTCATGAAGTCGTCGACCGCCGTGCCCTCCTTGAGGAACTCCGGGCAGGAGACGTAGGCGAGGTCGTGCTTGTCGCGGCGGATCGCGGCGCCAGTACCGACGGGCACTGTGCTCTTCATGATCAGCGCGTGCTCGTTGGAATCGCCGACCTCGCGGACCACGGTCTGGACGCGCGAGAGGTCGGCGTCGCCGGAGTAGGTCGGCGGCGTGTCGACGCAGACGAACATCAAGCGGGTGCGATCGAGCACCTCGCCCATGTCCGTCGTGAAGGTCATGTGGTCGATGTTCTTCTTGAGCAGCTCGGGCAGTCCCGGCTCGTGGATCAGCAGCTCGCCGCGGCTGAGCGCGTCGACCTTTTCCTGGACGATCTCACGCACGACCACCTCGTGGCCGAGCTCGGCGAAGCAGCAGGCGGTCACAAGACCGACCCAGCCGGCGCCGATCACGCCGATCGGCGGCTTTTCGCTGGTTTCAAGCACGTTTGTCATGCCCGGGAGGGTAGTAGTTGGCCCAATTGGCGGCGAAAGCTCAGTTGTACAGGCGCAGCGACTCGGCGAGCGCCATCATCTGCTTGCCATTGAGCTTGCGCGAGAGAGTGTTTGCGACCCAATAGGACGCATCACCGCGGTGGAAGGCGACAAGCGCGAGCTTGCTGCCTTCGTAGTAGAGCTTGTATTCGCGTCCGCCGACTCTGCGCGTGACCGACGGGTTCTTGAGAATTGGCGGGTCCTTCCAGTTGACGCCCTGCACGCCGTAGTAGTCGCCCGCGGAGCCCGACAGCTTGGCCACGATGCGGTACGCCGAGACGCGCTTGCCGTCGGCGGTGGTCATGCGGTAGTCGCGCGTGCTCTGGTCTTGATAGCTCGCGCCATTGACCAGCGCAGTCGGGTAGAAGACAGGCAGGTTGATGCGGCCGGAGGCCAGCGAGGCCTGCTTGCGTCCGGCCATCTTTGCCGGCGTCATTGAGCCCGGCAGGGACTTTGATCGCTTTGCCTTTGTCGACTGCGGTTTGGCGGTCTCGCCATCGCCGCCGGCGTCCGCGTCAGAGGACACCGTGCCGCGCTGCTTTGGCCCCTTGATGAACGATCGGGCGGCCTTCTTGATCGCCTCGTTTGAGGCGACCACATAAGAGACGCCCCCGATCGTCGGCGTGGTCACTCCGGGGATCTCGACTTGGTAGACCGGCTTGCCCGATGATTTGACCGCGAGCGTGAGCATGCGCTGGAGGTTTTTGCCGCTGGAGAGGCTGTTGTCGGTGTGGATGTTGCTGGCGATGATCTTCTTCAGATCCTTCGCGCTGGTGAAGAGCTTGGTCACTCCGACTTGTTGCTTGGCCTGTCGCAAGAACCCCTGCTGGCGCGCCTCGCGGAAGATGTCGCTGTCGTAATGGCGGAAGCGCACGTAGTCGAGCGCGCGATAGCCGCAGAGCTTCTGGTAGCCGGCTTTGATGTCGATCGCAGCAAACTGCTCGCCGTAGACGCGCCCTACGTTGCTGTGGAAGTACTTGCGGTCGACGTCGATGTAGACGCAGTCGACTGCATCGACGGCCTTGGCGAATCCGCCGAAGTCGACCTCGGCGACGTGATTGACCTTGAGCCCGAAATTCTCCTTGATCGTGCGCACCACCAGCTTTGGTCCGCCGAGCGAATAGGACTCGTTGAACTTGGTGACGCCTCGCCCGGGGATCGACACGCGCAGGTCTCGCGGGATCGAGAGGACTGTCGTGACGTTCTTGTTCGGGTCGAGCCGGACGAGCATCATCGTGTCCGAACGCGCCTTGAGGCCCAGCCGCTTGTCGTCCTTGCGGGTGTCGGCGCCGATCAGAAGCAGGGTCTGCGGCCCGCCCGTGGCGCCATCGAGGTACTTGCTGATGCCCTTGATCTCATTCTGCTTGAAGACCGTGGCGATGTCCTGGCGCTGGCTGAAGGCAGTCAGCGACGCGACGATCGCGGCGATCGCAATCATCAGCACCGAGCCGAAGAGATAGCGCTTCCAGGGCGCAAAGCGTTCTGGTTCGTCAAACACTGGGGATTACGTTAGAGGTCGGGGGTGCGGCTGACGGCCGTTGGCGCGCCGCGCGAGGTCAGTAGTCAAACACGCGTGACGGCAGAATGGACCGGTTCAGACGGTTCGCCTCAGTGGCGGAGCGGGCACGTAGTGGGTCGACCTTCCGCCGCCGGCAACATCGAGCAACCCGGCATCGACCAGGCGACGCAGGTCAAGACTCGCCGTCGGAACGGCGATGTCCGCCTCCTGCGCGTACGCCGAGCGCGTCAGTCGGCCAGACAGGGCCTGCTCAAGCGCGATCACGATTCGGTCAGGCCAGCCCCTCTCCTCAACCAGCAGCTCAAGTCGATGCCAACGGTCGGCCGACGCACCGATCAATTCAAGCCGATCCTTGATCTGGGCCCAGTGGGCGTCCAGGCAGAAGTCAAGCCACTCGTCAGCCGGGCGATCAGGATCGAACTTTCCGTGTTGCGCCGAAGCGAGGGCTGCGTAGTAGTCGGTCGTGTGCGCCGCCAGGTACTCCTCGATCGAGCCGAATTCCGGCGCCGTTTCGCCGCTCAGCGCGATCGCCAGCGACTGCACAACTCGCGAGGTTCTGCCGTTCCCGTCTTCGAACGGGTGGATCGACACGAGATTCAGGTGAGCCATGGCCGCCGTGACGAGTGGATGTGACTTCGCTGCCCCAATCCAGTCGATGAACTCTTCGAGAAGCCCGTTCAGTTCGCCGGCTGGCGGTCCCTCAAATGCCATGGATCCACTTGGTCCAGTCACGAAGATGGGACCCTCGCGTACCAATCCCGGTCGAGCGTCGGGTTGGAAGCTACAGACGTCGAAGTGGAGATCCAGAATCGCGCGGCGGGACCAGCGAAATCCGCTGTCTGCGGCCATCGCTCCCACATGCTGCATAGCCAGTGCGTATGCGGAAAACGCAAGTTCGTCGTCGCCCACCGGTGCCGAATCATCGAGCAGCTCGAGTGCGCGCGCCGGAGAAGTCGAGAACCCTTCGATCCGCGTTGAGCTTGCGTAGGCGATTGCGCGAGAGGTGCGCCGGAGTGCCTGCACCCAGCGCTCGCTCGGCACCAGTCGCGCGCCAAGCTCGGCCCTAAGCGAGTCGATCGCATCGAGCTTTCGGCCGCGTTCTGGCGTGATTTTCGGTGTGGCGTACAACGACATGACACCAGTATATACGAATATACGTTTATTCGTATAACTAGTGTGCCGCCGCTACACCGCGCGGATGTGGCCGCGGGCACCCTGCTGCTGCGCGGCGATCTTCTGGGCGAAGCCGACCAGCGAGCGGCGATAGTCGGCCAGCGAGCGCAACGAGACGAACTCGTTGGGTCCGTGGTGGCCATCGCCGACGGGGCCGAACTCCACCGCGGGGATCCCTTGCGCCAGGAATGCAGTGGCCTCGGAGCTCCCGTCGCGGCCGACCAGCTCTGCGCCATCGACGCCGCAGTCGGCAAGTGACTGATGGAGCGCGACCACATACTCGTTGTCGTTGGCGACGTATGCCGGTTCACGCTCGAAGATCACCTCCACCGCGATGTCCTCGATCGCGCGCACGTCCTCGAGGATCTGCTCCGGGTCCTGGCCCGGGACGTAGCGAATGTCGACGTCCATCACGCAGGAGTCAGGCACCTTGTTGATCGCATCTCCGCCCTCGATGCGTCCGAGATTGATGCTCGGCCGGTCGAAGAAGTCGCTGCTCTGGCGGGCGAAGTCGAGCCCTTCGATGCGCCGGAAGACGTCGTTGGCCTTGAGCACGGCGTTGTCGCCGAGCCACGGCGTCGAGCCGTGCGCCGAAGTACCGCTGACGGTCACCCGCAGCGCCAGCACGCCCTTGGCCTGGACGCCCACATGAAGGTTCGTCGGCTCACCGGTGATCGCAAAGTCGCCGCCGTAACCGCGCTCGACCAAGACATCGGTGCCGCGAATCCCCATCGACTCCGACTCCTCGTCCGCGACGCAGACGAATCGAACCTGGACGCCTGGCTCATCGCGCAGATCGCGCAGCGCGCACATCATCGCCGCCAGCGCCGCCTTCATGTCGTAGGCGCCGCGACCGATCAGTTCGTCGCCCTCGACGCGCGGTTTGAACTGCCCGGGCTTGCCGGGCACGACATCGATGTGACCGTGGAAGACCAGCACCGGACCGCTTCCCTGGGTACTGGTGATGATCACCGGCAGGCCGGCGACCTCCATCTCCTCGATCTCGAATCCATTGGACTCAAGCCAGCCCTTGATGAAGCTGACGCCCGTCGTGATCCCCTCGGGAGACGAGGTGTCGTACGCCATCAGGCGCTTGGCGAGGTCGTGCTCGTCCACGCCCGCGAGCTTATACGTCTTGCCCGCCCGTAGCATGGCTTTTCAGATGACGCGCGTCCTCTATGCCATCGGCGGATTCTGCTCACGGCGATCGTGGATCGTGATCGTGCTCTGGCTCGTGCTCGCGATCGGCTTGGGCGTGCTCGCCAAGTCGCTCGGCGAGAACCTCAACAACAATCTCACGCTCCCGGGCACCGACAGCCAGGCGGCGACCAGCCTGCTGCAGGAGAAATTCCCGGAGCAGTCCAACGCCGGGGTGCCGATCGTCTTCGTCGCTCCGAGCGGGAGCAAACTGACCGAGTCGCGCTACAAGCAGGCGATCGAAGACGCCTACGCGTCCTACAAAAAGGACGACTCGGTGCGAAGCGCCACGAGCCCCTTCTCGCAGGCCGGCTCGAGCCAACTCGCAAAGAGTGGCGATGTCGCCTACATCGAGCTGACTTTGAAGACGACTCCGAGCGACATGACGCCGGAATCCGCTCAGGCGATCCTCGACGTCGCCGGTCCGGCGAAGAGCGAAGGACTGAGAGTCTGGGCAGGCGGCTACGTGGGTGACGACCTGTCGACGCCGACGAGCGACATCTCGGAGGGCGTCGGGCTGACGGCAGCCGTGATCATCCTGCTGCTGACCTTCGGGACTCTTGTCGCGATGGCGATGCCGATCACCACAGCCATCCTCGGCCTTGCGACAGGACTCAGTCTGCTGACGATCGTCGGCCATGTCGTCGACGTCCCATCCTCTGCCCCGGCGCTTGCCACGATGATCGGCCTTGGAGTGGCGATCGACTACGGGCTCTTCATCGTCACGCAGCACCGCGCCCTGATGGCCGGCGGGCTCGAACCGCGCGAGGCGGCGGCACGAGCGGCGGCAACCGCCGGCGGGGCCGTGGTGTTCGCGGGTTCGACCGTGATCGTCGCGCTGCTTTCACTGCTGGTTGCTGGCATCCCGATCGTCGGCGCGCTCGGCTACACCTCGGCAATCGTCGTGCTCGTGGCGATGCTTGCGGCAATCACCCTGCTGCCGGCCGTACTCGGTGGCACCGGGCGGCACATCGAGAGCTTCAAGTTGCCCTGGGTCAAACGCGGCGGTGCGGCCGCCAGCGGCGACGAGGCCTCGCACGGTCGAGGATGGACCCGCTTTGCGAACTTGATCTGCGACCACCCGGCGGTCTCGATCGCGGTCGCACTAGTGCTGGTCGCAGTGCTCACCTACCCGGCACTTTCGCTTTCGCTTGGATCGACCGACGACGGCACGGCGCCAAGCGGATCGCAGGCGCGCGAAAGCTATGACGCGCTGGCCAAGGGCTTTGGCGAAGGTGCGAACGGCCCGCTGCTGATCGCCGTCTCGCTCGATCCACCGGCCAAGAACGATCAGAAGTCGCTCGATGCGCTGGAGCAGAAATCTGCGCTGGCACCCGCCGGAAGCCAGTCTGAAAGCGCGGCCGACGAGGAGGCGCTGCTGGCGTCGAAGGCCTCCGATCCGCGTCTGCAGTCGCTGATGAGCGACATCCAGAAGACCAGCGGTGTCGCCTCGGTAAGCGAGCCCGACGTCAATTCGAGTGGCACGGCGGCGATTTACAGCGTCGTTCCAGATAGCGCGCCGTCCGCGTCGGCAACGACAGATCTGGTCAAGCGGCTGCGCGAGGATGTCCTGCCGTCATCCACCAAGGGCGAGGGGCTGACGGCCCACGTCGGCGGCCAGACCGCCGGCTACATCGACCTTGCGACGCAGATCTCGGACTCGCTTCCGCAGGTGATCGCGCTCGTGCTCGCGCTGAGCTTTCTGCTGCTGATGGTCGCTTTCCGGTCGATCCTCGTGCCACTGAAGGCGATCGTCATGAATCTGCTGTCGATCGGAGCGGCCTTCGGAATCGTCAACTACGTCTTCTCGCACCACTGGACCACCGGCGCCGTCGGGCTCGGCGAGGAAATCGCGATCGTGTCGTTCGTCCCGCTGATGATGTTCGCGATCCTCTTCGGGCTCTCGATGGACTACGAGGTGTTCCTGATGTCGCACATGCGCGAGCGCTACCTGGCGACCGGCGACGCGCGAAGGGCCGTGGTTGAAGGACTGGCGGGCACGGCGCGGGTGATCACCTCGGCGGCGCTGATCATGGTCGCTGTCTTCTGCGCATTCATCCTCAGCGACGACCCCGACATCAAGGAGTTCGGCGTGGGCATGGCGGCAGCCGTGCTGGTGGACGCCACGATCATCCGCTGCCTGCTGGTGCCGGCGCTGATGCGGATCTTTGGCGACGCAGCCTGGTGGTACCCGCGCTGGCTGGAGAAGATCACGCCCCAGATGTCGATCGAGGGCAAGCAGTGGTTTGAGGAGCGCGACGCGCGCGCGACCGCAGCGGCTGCAGCGGCTGCAGCGGCGAACGACTGACGCTAAGGAACCAGGACGATCTTGCCCGTCGTGCGTCCGGTCTCGATCAGCTCGTGAGCCTTGTCGGCCTGCTCCAGTGAGATGACCGCGGCGAGCTCGACCTTGAATTTTTGATCGGCGATCAGCTTGACGATCTCGTGGAGGTCGTCGGCGCTCGGGCTGACCAGCACCCCGTGGTACTCGAGTTCGTGCTCGGCCGCGAGCTTTGGGAGGTCTTCGTCGCGATACTCGACGATCGTCACCAGCCGGCCGCCTTCTTTGAGCGTCGGGATAGAGGCGCGCGCCGTACCCGAACCGACCGTGTCGAGCACGACATCGAGGCTGCCGGCCAGGAGTTTCGCGAAGTCGACCTCGTTGTAGTCGATCACCTCATCGGCGCCGATGCTCTCCAGGAAGTCGTGTTTTGCAAGGCTCGCCGTCGTGATCACGTGGGCGCCGCGCGCCTTGGCGATCTGGATCGCCATGTGGCCGACGCCGCCGGCGCCGGCGTGGATCAGCACTCGCTCGCGATCTGAGACGTTCGCTGCCCGCACCAGCGCCTGCCAGGCGGTCTCGGCTGCCAGCGGAATCGCCGCCGCCTCGTCGTGCGTGATCGTGGGCGGCTTGGGCAGCAGTTGATCGGCCGGGGCGGTGACGTACTCGGCGTAACAGGCGGCCTCTGCCGGGAACCTGATCAGGCCGAAGACCTCGTCGCCGGGCTCAAATCCGTCGCCGCTGGCGACTACCCCGCTGACATCCCAGCCGAGCGTGAACGGCGGTTCGCCCAGCAGTCCGCTGCCACGGCGCACCTTCGTGTCGACCGGGTTGACGCCGATCGCCCGCACTTCGATCAAGACCTCGCCGGGGCCAGGCTGCGGCCTCGGCGCATCAATCTCGAGCTGAAGGACATCCGGGCCGCCGACTTCGTCCTGTGTGACCCTGCGCATCGCTCGCAGGCCTAGACGCTCTCGGGCGAGAACGTGTCGCACTGCGCCGGCTCGCCGGTCTCGTATCCGACCTTGAACCATTCGGCGCGCTGCTGGCTGGTTCCGTGCGTGAACGATTCGGGGCGCACTCCCTGACCGGAGTTGCGCTGGAGCGTGTCGTCGCCGACCGACTCGGCCGCGCCGAGCGCTTCTTCCAGGTCTCCATCCTCGAGGTCGCCCTGCTGGTACACGCGGTGAGCCCAGATGCCGGCGTAGCAATCGGCCTGCAGTTCCATGCGAACCGAGAGCTCGTTGGCCTGGCCCGGGTCCTCGCGTTGCGCAGCACGGACCTGCTCTTCAGTTCCCAACTGCTGCTGGACGTGGTGCCCAAGCTCATGGGCGATCACGTACGCCCAAGCCAGATCGCCGGAGGCGCCGAGCTGCTCCTGCATCAGCTTGTAGAAGCCGAGGTCGATGTACACGCGCTGGTCGGCCGGGCAGTAGAACGGTCCGACCGCGCTGCTCGCCGAGCCGCAACCGCCGGTTGAGACGCCGCGGCGGTAGATCACCATCTTCGCCTTGTCGTACGGCTCGCCGGACTGCTGGAAGGCCTGCTGCCAGCCCTGCTGCGCCGTCACAAAGACGTAGGACGAGAAGTCCTTGAAGTCTTTCTCGGGATCCTGATCTGACGGAATGCCTTTGGCGTTCTGCGAGCTGACGGCCGTGTCGGTGGGGAACGCCTGGCCGATGTCAAAGCCCGACCCTTCGCCGCCAAGCAGCTGCATCCCGATCACGATGATCACGACCAGCAAGCCGATTCCGCCGCCGGCCTTGCCGACCGGGATCCCGCCCATGCTCGGCCCGCCACCGGACGAGGAGCCACGGGCGTCGATTACATCGCCGTCATCGTCAACCTTCCGCCAGCGCATGCGGCGATCCTAGCCACGCAAAAGCACGCAAATACCGGCCAACCTTTGGCACCTGGTGCCAAAGGTTGATCGCAAATAGCGAGGTTTTCGTGGCGCGGTGCGGAGGACGCGCTTGCGGCTGGGGCCTAGGCGCCTTCGGCGATCTCTACGTAGCGGGTCCAGCGGGAGACGTCGCGCTGGGCGCGCTCCTGATCGGCTGAGCCGTCTTCGGCCGCCGAGAGACGCTCTGAAGCCTCTTCGAGGCGCGTGCGCAGGTCGGCAAGGTCGAGCTCCTCAACGGGGATCGCCTCTTCGACCAGCATCAGCAGCGAGTTGTCTGCCATCTGGAGGAAACCGTCGCCCTGCGCGAAGCGCTTGATCTCGGTCTCGCTCTCGTAGATGCGCAGCTCGGTCGGGTCGAGCATCGCCATCAACGGCTCGTGGTTCGCGCGGATACCGATCGAACCGACGAGCGTGCGGGTGGAGACCATCTCGGCGGTGCCTTCGTAGGCAGCGCCTTCCGGGGTCATGATCTGTACGGGAAACGTGGTCGCCATGAGGGACTACTTCTTCGCTGCCTCGAGGACCTCTTCGATCGAGCCCTTCATGTAGAAGGCGCGCTCGGGCAGGTCGTCGTGCTTGCCCTCGACGATCTCCTTGAAGCCGCGCACGGTGTCCTCGACCTTGACGTACTTGCCGGGCGAACCGGTGAACGACTCGGCGACGTGGAACGGCTGGGAAAGGAACTGCTGGATGCGGCGAGCACGGCCGACGGTGACCTTGTCCTCGTCAGAGAGCTCGTCGATTCCGAGAATCGCGATGATGTCCTGGAGCTCCTTGTAGCGCTGCAGGGTCTCCTGAACCTCCGTCGCAACGGCAAAGTGCTCCTCGCCGACCACGTCGGGCTTGAGGATCGTGGAGGTGGAGTCGAGCGGGTCGACGGCCGGGTAGATGCCCATCTCCGAGATCGCACGGCTCAGCGTCGTGGTCGCGTTCAAGTGGGCGAACACCGACGCCGGCGCCGGGTCGGTGAGGTCGTCGGCCGGGACATAAATCGCCTGCACCGAGGTGACCGAGCCCTTGCGCGTCGAGGTGATGCGCTCCTGCAGCTGGCCCATCTCGGTCTCGAGTGTCGGCTGGTATCCCACCTGCGAAGGCATGCGGCCCATCAGCGCGGACACTTCGGATCCGGCCTGGACGAAGCGGAAGATGTTGTCGACGAACAGCAGCACGTCGCGGTTCTCGACGTCACGGAAGTACTCGGCCATCGTCAGGCCGGTCAGCGCGACGCGAAGACGGGCTCCGGGCGGCTCGTTCATCTGACCGAAGACCATCATCGTCTTGTCGATCACGCCCGCGTCGGTCATTTCGTGGAAGAGGTCGTTGCCCTCACGCGTGCGCTCGCCGACGCCGCAGAATGCGGAGAGTCCGCCGTGCTCCTGCGCGAGGTTGTTGATCAGCTCCTGGATCAGAACGGTCTTGCCGACTCCGGCGCCGCCGAACAGGCCGATCTTTCCGCCCTTGGCGTACGGGGCAAGCAGGTCGATCACCTTGATGCCGGTTTCGAACATCTCGCGGGTCGGCGAGAGTTCTTCCACCGACGGAGCAAGCGCGTGGATCGGACGACGCTCGCCGGTGACCTCCGGCTTCTCGTCAATCGCCTCGCCGAGCACGTTGAAGATACGGCCGAGCGTGTCAGTGCCGACAGGGACGCTGATCGGTCCGCCGGTGTCGCGCACCTCGGTGCCGCGGGGCAGTCCGTCGGTCGCGTCCATCGCGATCGTGCGAACGCGGTCGTCGCCCAGGTGCTGCTGCACCTCGAGCGTCAGCGTGAAGCCTTCGCGACCCTCGCTGGAGGGAACGTCGACCTCAAGGGCGTTGTAGATCGCGGGCAGACCGTCGGGGAAATGGACGTCGATGACGACTCCCTGGATCTCCTCGACAACTCCGGGCTTGATTGCTGTTGCTGTGGCGGACATGGTTCTGCTTGTGCTCCTGTTTTTGATTCAGGTAGTGATCGGTGACGGGGCTAAACGCCCTCGGCCCCGCCGACGACTTCCAAGATTTCCTGTGTGATCGCAGCCTGACGCTGCCGGTTCATTTCCAAAGTGAGGTTCTTGATCATCTCCGACGCGTTGTCGGAGGCGGACTGCATTGCGGTCATCTTCGCGCCCATCTCACTGGCGGCGCTCTCGAGCAGCGCGCGGAAGATCGTGATCTCGACGAAGTCCGGGATCAGGCGCTTGAGCAGCTCTTCCGGCTCGGGCTCGTAGAGCCAGAGCGCGTGCCCGGGCTGCGAGTCCTCTTCGCCTTCCTCGGATGCGCCGCCGGACTCTCCGGAGAGGCCGCCCTCGAGGATCTCCGCCTGCTGCAGTGGCAGGACGCGCTGCCCGGTGACGACCTGGGAAAGCGGCGAGATGTAGCTGTTGTAGATGATGTCGACGGAGTCGATCTTGCCGTCGATGTAGTCGGCCATCAGTTCCTCCGCGATGTTGCGCGCGTCGGCGAAGGCCGGGCGATCGGTGAAGCCGGTGTGGGCCGACTTGACCGTGAGGTTGCGGAAGTTGAGCGAGCTGTCGATGCGACGGCCGACCGCGTAGAGCGTGACTTCCTTGCCCTCTTCGATCAGCTCGTTGTAGCGGACGATGCCGCGACGGATGATCTGCGAGTTGAACGATCCGGCCAGACCGCGGTCACCCGCGATCAGCACGAGACCGACGTGCTTGACCTCTTCGCGCTCGGTCAGGATCGGGAGCTGCGGGACGTTGCCCGCGGCCTCGGCGGCCTGGCGCGTCATGCGCGTGAGGACGTCCGCGTAGGGACGCAGCGCCTGGATGCGCTGCTCGGCGCGGCGCAGGCGAGCGGCGGCGACCATCTGCATCGCAGAAGTAATCTTCTGGATGTTCTTGACCGAACCGATGCGGTTCGCGGTGTCGCGCTGGGACGCCATTACGCGGTGACCGCCTCCGCAGCTTCAGTGGCCTCGGCCGCGGCGGCGCCAGACTCGATGACACGCTCGGACTCGCCCTCTTCGAGCGGAAGGCCTTCTTCGTCGAAGTCGGGACCGAAGTCGTCGATCGCCTCGCCCAGCGTCTTGCCGAGCTGCTCTTCGATCTCGTCGCCCCAGTCGCCGGAGTCGAGCTTGGCCAGAAGGTCGGCCTGCTCTGCGTGGAAGCGGGCGATTGCGAACTCGAGGAACTCCTGCACGCGCTCGGCCTGGATGCGGTCGAGGAATCCGCCGGTACCGGCGTAGACCGAGACGACCTGCTCGGAGACCTTCAGGGGCTTCAGCTCGCCCTGGTTGAGCGCCTGCACGAGGCGGGCACCACGCGCGAGCGTCTTCTGCGTGTCGGCGTCGAGGTCAGAGCCGAACTGGGCGAATGCCTCGAGCGAGCGGAACTGCGAGAGCTCCAGGCGCAGACCACCGGCGACCTTCTTCATCGGCTTGGTCTGAGCGCTTCCGCCGACTCGTGAGACCGAGATACCGACGTTGATCGCCGGGCGGACTCCCGAGAGGAAGAGCTTGGGCTCGAGGAAGATCTGACCGTCGGTGATCGAAATCACGTTGGTCGGGATGTAGGCGGACACGTCGCCGGCCTGGGTCTCGATGATCGGCAGCGCGGTCAGCGAGCCTCCGCCATAGGCCTCGGACATCTTGACTCCGCGCTCCAGAAGCCTGCTGTGCAGGTAGAAGACGTCGCCCGGGTAGGCCTCGCGTCCCGGAGGACGGCGCAGCAGCAGCGACATCTGGCGATACGCGTAAGCGTGCTTGGTGAGGTCGTCGTAGACGCAGAGGGAGTGCTCGCCCTTGTAGGTGAAGTACTCGGCCATCGCGGTTCCGGCGTAGGGCGCCATGAACTTGATCGGCGCGGCCTCGTCGGCAGGCGCGGCGACGATGATCGTGTTGTCGAGTGCCCCGTTGGCACGCAGCGTCTCGGCAAACTGGACGACCGTGGCCATGCGCTGGCCGATCGCCACGTAGACACAGACGAGGTCCGAGTCCTTGTTGTTGATGAAGGTGTCGAGGGCGATCGCCGTCTTACCGGTCTGGCGGTCGCCGATGATCAGCTCGCGCTGACCACGGCCGATCGGCACCATCGCGTCGATCGCCTTGATGCCTGTCTGCATCGGCTCCTCGACCGGCTGGCGCGAAATGACACCGGGTGCCTTGAACTCGGCCGGACGGGTCTCGCTGGCGTTGATCTCGCCCTTGCCGTCGAGCGGACGGCCGAGCGGGTCGACGATGCGGCCGAGCAGCTCGCGGCCGACCGGGACCTGGAAGAGCTTGCCCGTGCGCTTGACGGTGTCGCCCTCCTCGATCTTGTCCCACTCACCGAAGAGCACGGCACCGACGTTGTCGGATTCGAGGTTCAGCGCGAGGCCGATGACGTCGCCGGGCAGCTCGAGCATCTCGAGCGCCATGACGTTGTCGAGACCGTGGATGCGCGCGATGCCGTCGGCAACCGAAAGGACCGTTCCGACCTCGGAGAGGTCGGCTTCGCCGGTCTCGAGGCCTTCGATCCTGCTGCGCAGAATGCTTGTGATTTCGTCGGGCTTGATCTCCACTTGAAGACTCCTGAAGATTCCTGGTGGTTTAGGCGGCCGCAGCCGAGACTTGTTTACGAAGGCGCTCGAGACGTCCCTTGATGGACGCGTCGAGGACCATGTTTCCTACCTGAAGGACGAGGCCGCCGATGATGTCGTCGTCGACCTTGCCAGTCAGTTCGACCTTGCGGCCGGTCTGTTGCTCCACGCTCGAGCCGATCTTCTCGATCGTCTCTTGCGGCAGGTCGACGGCACTGGTGACCGTGACCGGCAGGAGCTTGTTGTAGTCGGCCCAAAGGGCCTCGTACTGGGTACGAATTCGTTGGATCGCCGGAAGGCGGTGCCGTTCGGCGAGCAGCTTGAGGAAGTTGACGAACTCCGGTTCCGCGCCGTCGAGGATGCGCGCGATGCCGTCAGCCTTCTCCTCGCCCGAGAAGTACGGGGAGAAGAGAAAGAGCCGCAGCTCGGCGTTCTGGTCGAGCGCCGATGCGAACTGGTCGAGCTGCGACTTGATCGAATCGACCTTGCCGCGCCCTTCAGCCGCCTCGAATAGCGAAGTGGCGTAGATGCGTGCGATTTCTTCCATCTGCTCGTTTCAGCCTGTTCAGTTCTGCGACGCGTTGCCGGTGAGGGCCGTGAAGTCGACCTCTTTGAGTGCTTCCTCGACCAGGCGCTGCTGGTCATCGCCGGTCAGCGACTTGCGTGTGACGCGCTCGGTCGCTTCGACCGTCATCGCCGCGACCTCGCGGCGCAAGTCCTGCAGCGCCTTCTGGGTCTCGAGCTGGATCTCGGCGCGGGTCTGCTTGAGCAGTTCCTCGCGCTCCTGGTCCGCCTTCTTCTGCGCGTCAGCCTCGCGCTGGTCGGCGGCGGTACGGGCTCGGGCGATGATCTCGTCGGCCTGAATGCGGGCCTCGGAGAGTCGCTGGCGATAGTCGGCCAGCAGATCGTCGGCCTCCTTGCGGGAGTCCTCGGCGTACTTGATCGAGTCGGCGATCATGTTCTGGCGACGCTCGATCGCCTCGGTGATGCGCCCGAAGCCAAAGCTCTTGGCGGTGCGCAGGACCAGGAACGTGATGCCGAAGGTGAGCAGCACCCAGATCATCAGGCCGATGCTCGGCATGACGAGGAAGTTGCCGCTCTCCTCCTCCGCGCCAGTGGACGCGAACGGGAGAACTGATGTTGCCAGTGCGTGAATCACGGGTTGACCTTCGTTTCCGGGAAGCCCCTTACGCGATGAAGAAGGCGACGAACGACATGACCAGCGCGTAGAACACGATCGCCTCGGTGAGGGCGAATCCGATCCACATGGTGCCCATGATCTCGTCCTTCATCTCCGGCTGACGGGTGATCGACTCGATCGTCTTACCGAAGATGTAGCCGACGCCGACGCCCGGGCCGATGGCTCCGAAACCAGTGCCAAGACCCAGTGCGAGGGCCTTTGCCGCGTCGACGCTCTCGGTGCCGGCGGCGAGGATGGGTGCGATGTTGCTCATTGTTGGATTGCTCCTTAGTGACCTTCGGAGACTGCGTCCCCGATGTAGATGGCTGAGAGTGTTGAGAAGATGAACGCCTGAAGCGTGGTGACGAGCATCACGTCCAGGAAGTAGATGAACACGGCAAGCGGCACCGTGAGCGGGAAGACATACGGCAGCCCGAGCAGAATCACCATGCCGCCACCCATGATCAGGATGATCATGTGGCCCGCGAGCATGTTGGCGAAGAGTCGGGCGGTCAGCGAGACGAGCTGGAGAAACTTCGAGAGCGCCTCGATCGGGAAGATGATGATCAGCGCGGGCTTCGGCGTGCCGGCCGGCACCCAGCCCTTGACGTAGCCGATCGGGCCCTTCGCCTTGACACCCTCGACCTGTACGCCGATCCAGACGATCAGCGCCAGGGTCAGCGGAATCGCGACGTTGGCGGTGGCGGCGTAGAGCGCGAAGGTTGGGAGCGTGAAGCCGAGGAAATCGACGGTGTGCTCGGTGTTGATCGGCATCGGGATGAAGCCGAGCGCGTTGCAGAACCAGATGAACAGGAACATCGTCGCAAGGAACGGGAACCAGCGCGCGGCCACCGACTGCTTGTGGATGTTGCGGTCGGTCACCGTGTTGCGTGCGACGTCGTAGAAGATCTCAACCGAAGCCTGGATCTTGCCGGGCTTGTCGCGCGTCTCGGGGTTTGACATCTTGCGCGAGACGAACCAGACCGTGAAGAACGTGCAGATCGACGCCAGCAGCAGCATGAAGACGGCCTTGTTGATCGACATGTCGATCCCGCCGATGTTGATCTCGACCCAGGGGTCGAGCTTGAATTCGTTCTGCGGCTTGAAGTCCTCGTTGATCTCCGCGAACGCACTGGCCGGCACGACCAGCATGGCGCCGATCGCGAGGATCGCGGCGGAGAGCTGGAAGCGGATACGAGACAACGAGTTGCGCATTTGCTGATCAGGCCTTGTCTGTCGGACGGGTGAAGTGAAAGAAGAGCTTGTTCACGAAGTAGATCGAGAACAGCGCGATCATCAGCAGCGCGCAGGCCAGGCCCGCGTCGTCGCCGGCGATCAGGTAGGCGGCAAGGATCGTCCCGGCGGCGATCCATGCGCGAACCAGCGAGCCCCCAACCACCAGGCCGACCTGGTGGCGGGCCTCAGTGGCGTGCAGCGCGCGGTACTCCATGTAGCCGATGACGATCGCCTGGACGAACCAGCCGACCGCCGCGACCGCCCAGCCGGCGATCGGCCAATCGGCGAGCAGGAAGACCGGCAGCGCGATGCCGAGGAAGATGAAGTCGGGGAAGCGCAGCACAGTGCGCAGTGCGCCCGGGCCGGCTGGCCCTTGGTGGTTGCCCTCGGCTACTACTGCAGCGGACATGAGTCGGTTCCGCGGCGGCCGTGCGCCGGGCGAGCGATGATTGAGCTTTGCCGGCCGGTCAGCCGAGTCTCACCACAACGAGGACGAGCTGCGCGCGCGGCGCGGTCCCGGCGCTTGGCGAGTGCGAAGCAGTCCGCGAAACTGCGCGCCGATGATCCATCGTTGTGGGAGGGAGAGTTCATTTGGGGATGTCTGAGGCTCGGGTAGCGCCGCCTCTTCAGCGGCCGCGGCAGGGCGGTCAGGCCACTTGCCTCATCAAGCTTCGGTGAGAAAGATACAACATCGCACAAAGTCTTCTCGTGCGCTTTGTAACGCGGTTTTTCGGGGTTGTCGGCGGCGACCAGACGGGTATGTAGATTGGTGTCGATGGCCACAGCCGTTACATACGAAACTCGCAAGGACCCGGGCCTGCTGATCCGGATTCTCGCCACTGCGGTGGTTTGCTTTCTCGGACTCTGGATCGCATCGCTGCTCGACCTCGTGAGCTACGGCGAAAACATCCTCAATCTCGTACTCGCGGCGCTGGTACTTGCGGCCGGCAACCTCTTGGTGCGCCCGTTCCTGATGCTGCTGTCGATCCCGTTCATCATCGTCACGCTCGGGCTGTTCATCTGGCTGATCAACGCGTTCATGCTCTGGGTGACTTCGCTGCTGATTCCGCCATTCGACCTTTTCGGCTTCTGGAAGACGATCGGCGCGGCGTTCATTCTCTGGATCGCAAACATGCTGCTCGGCGGGATCATGCGCGACTTCATCGAGAAGCCGCAGCGTGAGACCGTTTTGTTTGACGATTAGTCGCGGTCGAGCGCCGGGAATTCACCGGTCGCGAGCTCCTCGGCGACCTCAGCATCGACCTCTTCCGGCGTCGTGCCGCTGCCGCGCCTGCGCAGTCTGCGCCCCCTGAACCGGCGCAACTTGAGGATCTCGAGCACCACCACGAGATAGAAGCTGGCAATCAGCACCAGCACGCCGACGCCGAGCAACACCAGCGTCCACCCCGTATCGAGGTTGCCGCGGCCGTCTGAGTAGGGGATGAACCTGAGCGCCAGCGCGAGCGTCGCAAGGCAGAGCGTCCAGGCGTAGAGATAGAGCACGGTTCTTCGCTGGGAGAAGCCGATATTGACGAAACGATGGTGGAAATGCCATCGATCGGCTTGGTAGATCGGCTGGCCGTACTTGATTCGCTTAGCAACGACGAAGCCGGTGTCGAGGATCGGCACGGCGAGGATCACCAGTGGGAAAAAGAGCGCAACTGCGGCGGCCGTCTTGAGCACGCCTTGGATCGCGATGCACGCCAGCAGATACCCCAGGAGATTCGACCCGGCGTCGCCCATGAAGATCGTCGCCGGGTAGAAGTTGTGGAAGAGGAAACCGAGCGATGCGCCGGCAGTACACGCCGCGAGGATCCCCGCCGAGTAGCGCTCGAGCGAGAGCGTGATGATCGCGAAGGTCGCAGCGCCGATGAAGCACACGCCAGCCGCCAGGCCGTCGGCCCCGTCGGTGAGGTTGACGACGTTGATCACGGCGACGATCCCGAGCATCGTCAGCGGCTCGGCCCAGACGCCGAGGTTGACCGGGTCGATGAACGGAAGCGTGAAGTGATCGACCACCACACCAGAGAAGACGGGGATCGCGGCGCCGCAGAATTGCCCGGCGAGCTTGACCAACGGCGGCAGATCGAAGATGTCGTCAAGCGTGCCGACCAGCGCAATCAGGAGCGCACCGGCGATGATGCCTTCGCTCTCCGTGCTGTCGGGCAGGAAGATCAGCGACGCCACCAGCAGGCCCGAGAGAATCGCAAGGCCACCGAGGCTCGGCATGTCGTGGTCGTGCAGCGATCGATCGGAGACGTGCGCTACCGCCCCGACACGGAAGGCGAGCTTCGCCGCCAGCGGCGTGATGGCGAACGAGACGATCGCGGCGACCGCGAACGCGGTCAGGGCCTGTAGCTCAGGAGACACCTAGCTCCTTGATGATGCCTTGCACCTCGGCCACTGCTACTTCAACGTCGGACGGCCTGAACGACAGCTCACGCGCACGAACCGGGTACTCGTCGCGCCAGTTCTCGGGAATCTCGATCGTCGGGGGCCATTCCTGCTTGCCGCGTGCCGCGAAGATCTCCAAACAGGCATCACGTGTCGCTGAGCGCTCGAATTCGTCAAGGCTTCGCCAGAGCTGGATGATGTCAATCAGGTCTCGAGAGCGGTCGTTCGCTGCGGTCGGGTGTGAGTGGTCGGTGCACGCGTGAAGTTTCTGCGCTATCGAATACCGAGCGGTGACGGCCGGTAGTTCTTGCACTTTGCCTAGTCCCACCGCACGGGGATCGATCGTGTTTACTCGGATCAACCGGGTCTCATCGCCAGCGGCGCCCTCGGCCATCCCGATCTCAAGGCGAATCGTCTGTAAGGCGTCGCCAAGATATGAGACCTTCACGTCACAGCGGTATGAACCAGTTTCGGCGATTGGCTCGAGATCCGAGGCAATTCGAAATCCAAATCCGTCCCAGCCGCCTGCGAGCGCATCGCGAAGCAGGTCGCCCATCCGCCGGCGCTCGGCGCGGTAGCTGAGATCAAGATCCCGCGTCGGGCGCGCGGCGTCACCGAACTCAAGTTCCATCGAGACCCCACCCTTCACAGCGAAAAGCGCATCGCCACGTTCATCACGCTGGCTCGTAAGCGCCACCAACACGGCGAGATTCGCTAGCTGCCGGCGCTTGTTCAGATAGTCCATTTCGTCGTTCGCGAGATTTCGCAACCGCTGCTCCAGCGCCCGACGGTGCTTGGGCGGCCCCTCAGGCACTGTGCGTCCTCTGGTTAAGGGACGTGATCAACTCCGCCTGCTGATCAAACGTGATCAGCGCGTGATTGCGCGCCCTGTCGATCGATTGCCGCACCAAGCCAATCGGTGATCGATCTTCGAGCATTTGCTTGATGCACCAGTACGGCGTGACTACGGGTACGCCTTCTATGCGCGCAACCATCTCCGGCCGCAGGTCTGAGCGGTGCTCGCGGAGCATTTCCGGCCACTCTCGCGTCGTTCGGAACGACCGCGGCACGGTGACATCGATTCTCGACGGATTTGCGTCGTTGATGCCGTGCAACACCGAAGCGGCGGTGTGCGAGATAACCCCTACGCCCCGAGGCCACATCGCAGCGAACATGTACGCATCGAGTTCGTCTCTGGGCACGCTTTCGATTCTGTAAAGCCCGTGAGCGCTGCGGATCGCTTGGCCGCCTTCGACCATATCCGCTAGCCGCTTTGAGCTGATGCCAGCCGCGCGAGCGTCCGCTGAACTCACGTATCCGTGCTGGCGATCAGCGATCGCGGTCAACTCACGCTGTCGTGCGCCCGCCATCTCGCAGATAATACCGGCTTTTCCGGAACTATCTGTAATTGGTGCAAACAACTTTGCAGATTATTCCGGTTTTTCCGGAACTATCTGCAATTAGACCGCAGCCGGGCTGCTCAGGAAGTCGTAGAGCGGGAACTTCTCGGCCAGCGCAGCCACACGGCCGCGCAGCTCAGTGCGCAGGGCGTCATCCCAGACCTCGGCGGCGAGCGCCGTGGCGATCACTTCGCCGACCTCGGCGAAGTCCTCGTCCTGGAATCCGCGCGTGGCGAGCGCGGGCGTTCCGACGCGCAGGCCGCTGCTGACGGCAGGCGGAAGCGGGTCGAAGGGAATCGAGTTGCGATTGACCGTGATGTCGATCTCGTGCAGGCGGTCCTCGGCCTCCTGGCCGTTCAGACCCGAACCCTGGAGGTCGACCAGCACGAGGTGCACGTCGGTTCCGCCGGTCAGCACATTGATCTTCTGCGCGAGCAGCTTCTCGGCGAGAATCGCCGCGCCGCGGCGCGTGCGCTGCTGGCGCTCCTTGAAGGCGTCCGATGCGGCGATCTTGAAGGCGACCGCCTTGCCGGCGATCACGTGCATCAGCGGTCCGCCCTGCTGCCCCGGGAAGACGGCTGAGTTGATCGCCTTGCCGTGCTCCTCTTTGGCGAGGATCATGCCTGAGCGTCCGCCGCCGATCGTCTTGTGGATCGTCGTTGTTACGACATCGGCGTGAGGCACCGGCGAGGGATGCTCGCCGGCGGCGACAAGCCCGGCGAAGTGGGCCATGTCGACCATCAGCAACGCACCGACCGAGTCGGCGATCTCACGGAAGGCCGCAAAGTCGAGCTGGCGCGGGTAGGCACTCCAGCCGGCGACGATCAATTTGGGCTTGCGCTCCTCGGCGATCTTCGCGACGTCTTCCATGTGGATCAGATAGTCGTCCTTGCGCACGCCGTAGGCCGCAATGTCATAGAGCCGCCCCGACACGTTGATCTTCATGCCATGCGACAGGTGGCCACCGTGTGCGAGCTCGAGCCCCAGCAGCGTGTCGCCCGGCTGGAGCAGCGCGTGGTAGACGGCTGTGTTGGCTTGCGCGCCCGAGTGCGGCTGGACGTTCGCGAACTCCGCGCCGAATAGCTCCTTGGCGCGATCGATCGCCAGCTGCTCGGCGACATCGACGTGCTCGCACCCTCCGTAGTAGCGCCGACCGGGATACCCCTCGGCGTACTTGTTGGTCAGCACCGAGCCCTGAGCCTCGAGCACCGCGCGCGGCACGAAGTTCTCGCTGGCGATCATCTCCAGCGTGTTCTGCTGGCGACCGAGCTCGTCGCGCAGCACCTGCGCGATCTGCGGGTCGACATCTTCCAGTGGGCGGTTGAAAAAGTCTTCGGGAAGCTCGCTCACTGGATTTCCTCCTTAGCCTCGGCGAGTGCGACGGTGTGACCCTCGACCTCGGAGATCTTGTCGACGCGGCGCTGGTGGCGGCCGCCCTCAAAGTCCGTGTCGAGAAAACTGTTGACAATCTCGATCGCGTGCTCGGCCGGCGTCGTGCGCTCGCCGAGCGTGAGCACATTCGTGTCGTTGTGCTGGCGGCTCATCGCCGCCTCCGCAGCGTCGTGCGCGTGCACAGCTCGTACGCCATCGATCTTGTTGGCAACGATCGAGACTCCCACGCCGCTCCCGCAGACCAACACGCCTTTGTCGGCGCCGCCTTCGGCGACTGCGCGGGCCGCCGGCTCCGCGAAGTCCGGGTAGTCGACGGAGTCCTCGGAGTTCGTGCCGAAGTCTTCCACCTCGTGTCCGCCGGCCGCAAGCGCTGCGGCGATCCGCTCCTTGAGCTGGAATCCAGCGTGGTCTGAGGCGATCGCGATCTTCACACGCTCACCGTAGCAACGGCGCGGGTCGCGCCCGCAGCCGGGTTTCTCAGGCGCCGAGCGGAGTTTCGACCGCGAGCTGGCGGCTGTACTCGCCTGGGTCGTAGACCTTGATGCCGGTCCCCATCTCGTCGCGCAGTCGCTTGAGCGTGAGGCGCGCGTTGTCGACGACGTGACTCGGATCGACGGTGTCGTCATCGAAGGCGGCGATTCCGACCGAGACTGTCAACGGCCTGGTCACATGGGCCGCGTCGCTGTGTCCGCAACTCTGGAAGAAGAAGCGCTCGCACGCGCGATCACACCCGACGACTGCGCCTTCAGCAAGCGTGTCGACGAGCAGCACCCCGACTTGGTGGCTTCCGATGCGACCGAGCGTGTCGGTGTTGCGAATCGAATCGCGCAACGAGTCCGCCAGCAGCTTCAGGCCGTTCGTCTTGTCCTCCTGCGAGAGCAGGCCGTACTCGTCGATCTCGAAGACCGCGACTGAGTAGCGCTGGTTGGTGCGCTTAGTGCGCGAGTGTTCGGCCGAGAGCCGCTCCTGGAAGAGCCGCTCGTTGGGCAGCCCGCTGGTGAAATCGACGCGCTGCTCGGCGGCCAGCCGGCCGAGCGCCTCGGACTCGCTCGACTGGGTGAGCAGGCCGATCGCCATCAGCGCCATCGCCGCCGCGGCCGCGCCGGCAAACAGACCGGAGCTGTCAAGAGCCAGGGCTGCGCCGAATCCGATTGCGGCGATACTCGCCGCGGCCGCGTAGATCACCGCCGAGCGTGAGCGGAATCCGCTGTCGATGCTGCGCGAAGCTGCGATCCCGGCGACAGCGGCCAGAATCGCGGCGCCGAGCGCGAGGTAGGTGACAAACGATTGCTGCATCAGAAGTTCAGGCATGCAAGGGAATTACGCGCTTTTGCGTACCCCTAACTATCGGTCGGCGAGCGCAATTCTCAAGTGCCCGCGCGCCGCGATGCAGTCATTCTGATTCCGGTGGAAAACCGATCAGCTCCGTGATTCGCCCACTGGTTCTGGGCATCTGGGAGCGCAGCAGGCGCCAGCGTCCATGGGCGACTTCCGAGACGTCCGCGACGGTCGAGCCGTAGCCCAGAAGTGGTCCGCCGTCGAGCGCCAGATCCACTCCGCCAACGATTGAAGGCTCAATGTCCTCAAGCGCGGTCGCATCCGGCCCGCCGCTGATGTTGGCGCTGGTCTGCATCACCGGCACTGCGATTTCTGCGAGCGGTGCAAGCGCCCCTTCGAGCCTTGGGACGCGCAGGCCGAGCTTCTCCGGGGTGCCGGCGCAGGCGGGAGCAAAGCGCCTGGACGGGTTCGCGACCACCAGCGTGAACGGTCCCGGAAAGAGTTGTTCGACGAGATTCCGCGTGATCGGATCGAGGTCGTCGCCGATGTCATCCAGCAGCCGATCGAGCGAGAAGTACATCACCGCCGACGGCTTGCGCGGAGGGCGTCCCTTGAGCGCGTGGATCCGCTCTGCGGCCTGGGCGTCGTCAGGCGCGCAGGCGATCCCGTAGAGCGTGTCGGTCGGGAAGATCGCGATCCCGCCGCCCCGGATCGTCGACTCGAACGCAGCCGCGCTTTCCGGCGTGACAGCGGTCATGAGGGGCGCCTTCCCGAGACCACACGCTCGATCCCGGCGAGGTCTTCGTGGAGCTCGATGCGGTTGAACCCCGCTTGCTCGAGCAGGTGCGCGGTCGCCTGCGCCTGGCCGGCCCCGATCTCCAGCGCGATCAGGCCTCCTGGCTTGAGGTGCGCCGGCGCCTGATCAGCGAGCAGTCGAACGAGACTGAGTCCGTCGTCGCCGCCGTCGAGCGCGAGGCGCGGCTCAAAACGGGCGACCTCGGGTTGGAGCCGATCGATCGTCGCCGCCTCCACGTAGGGCAGATTGGCGGCTATCGCATCGAACTGACCCTTGATCGACTCGAGCAGGTTCGACTCCACGAAACGCACCTGGTCGATCCCGAGCAACTTGGCGTTGTGCTCAGCGACTGCGAGGGCGTCGGCCGAGATGTCGCTGGCGAGAATCGTTGCGTCCGGCAGCTCGTCGGCCAGCGCCAGCGCGACTGCGCCGCTGCCGGTGGCGACGTCGAGAATCCCGCAGGGCCGGTCGATCTTGACCACGGCGACCAGCAACTCGGTCTCCGGACGGGGGATCAGCACCCGCGGGTCGACCGCGAGGTCGATCCTGCGAAAACCCTGGCTGCCGGTGATGTAGGCGAGCGGCTCGCGCTTTGCGCGGCGCGCGATCCAATCCTCGTAGGTCGACTCTGCGCCGGCCGGATCGACCAGACCCGCGACGACCTCCGAGCGCGACGCGCCCGCCGCGGCCGCCAGCAACAGCTCAGCGTCGAGTCGCGGCGTCTCGACGCCGGCGGATTGGAGGCGTGCGGCGCCCGAGTCGATCAGCGCCCGCGCGCCCATCTCAGACTCCCCCGGTGGCCTGCGCCTCAAGCATCTGGCGCTTCTCGTCGGCTTGAAGCGCGCCGGTGAACTCGGCGAGGTCGCCGTCGAGCACGCCGTCGAGGTTGTGCGAGGTGAGCTTGATGCGGTGATCGGTCACGCGGCCTTGAGGGAAGTTGTAGGTGCGGATCTTGCCTGAGCGGTCACCGGTGCCGACCTGGGCCTTGCGCTCTGCGGCTTCGGCGGCCTGCTGCTCTTCGATCGCGCGCTCGAACAACCTTGCGCGCAGCACGCGCATCGCCTTTTCGCGGTTCTGCAGCTGCGATTTCTCGTCTTGCATTGAGACGACCACGCCGGTCGGCTTGTGGGTGATCCGGACCGCCGAATCGGTGGTGTTGACCGACTGACCGCCGGGGCCGGAGCTGCGGTAGACGTCGATCTGCAGGTCGTTCTGGTCGATCTCAACGTCGACCTCGTCGGCCTCCGGCATCACCGCGACCGTCGCGGTCGACGTGTGGATGCGGCCCTGCGATTCGGTTTCCGGGACGCGCTGCACGCGGTGCGTGCCGCCCTCGTACTTGAAGACGCTGTAGGCGCCGTCGCCCTTGACAGAAAACGTGTAATGGCCGCCGTCGTCGGCCTCGATCAGCTCGGGCTTGAAGCCGCGGCGCTCGGCGTAGCGCGTGAGCATGCGGTAGAGGTCGCCGGCGAAGAGTCCGGCCTCGTCGCCGCCTGCGCCCGGGCGCAGCTCGATGATCACGTCTTTGTCGTCGTTGGGGTCGCGGTCGACCATCGCCATGCGGATTTCTTCCTCAAGCTCGGCGATCCGCGCCTTTGAGATCTCGTAGAGCTCGGCGAACTCGGCGTCCTCGTCGACCAGGTCCTTCGCGCCCTCCATGTCCGATTCAGCGCGGCGGTACTCGACCACCAGATCGTGCGCCGGCTCAAGCTGCCTGAACTCGCGCCCGACCTCGGCATAGCGCTTGCGATCGCCGATCACCTCCGGGTCGCTCATCTGCGCCTGCACATCAGCAAAGCGCTGCTCGATCTGGTCTAGGAGTTGGGCGATCATCGGCGACGGTGAGTCTACGGCGAGGCGCCCGACGCACCGCAAGCGTTACAAAACTGCGACAGCGTTGGGTACCTCTGGCCTTTTGGGCCAGAGGTCTTTAGGCGACGATCTCCATGCCGATTTCGTCTTCTTCGAGCGCCTCGCGTGGGTTCTCGCGCTCGAGCACTGCCTCCAGCGAGGCGATGGCCACCGCGAGCTGCTCGTGGTCGGGCTCGCGGGTGGTCAGGCGCTGCAGCTGCAGACCCGGCCACATGATCGCGCGGGCCCAGAGCTTGGTGCGGTGCTTGCCGATCAGTTTGATCAGCTCAAAGGCAAGTCCCGCGACGATCGGCACGGCGAGCACCCGCGAGGGGAAGAGGATGTACCACTCGGGCCGCCCCAGCGGCACGAGCACGAAGATCGAAACGATGAAGACCAGCAGCAGGAAGCTTGTGCCGCAACGCGGGTGAAAGCGCGTGAAGCGCGCGGCGTTCTCCGGCGTCAGCGGCAGGCCCGCCTCGTAGTTGAAGATCGTCTTGTGCTCTGCCCCGTGGTACTCAAAGACGCGGCGCAGGTCCGGAAGCAGCGAGATCACCCAGAGATAGAGGATGAAGATTGCGATCCGCATGACCTTCTCGAACATCACGAACTCGAACGAACTGCCCTTGTCGCCCTGAATCAGCGTGATCAGTCCGAGCGGCAACAGGAAGAAGATTCCGATCGCGAAAATCAGCGAGAACGCGACCGTCGCGGCCCAGGTGAAGCCGCCGATCTCTTCCTCTTCTTCGCCGATCTGCTTGTTTGCGGCGATCCCGAGCGCTTTGATGCCGATACCCATCGACTCGACCAGCGCGACAACGCCGCGGACGACCGGCAAGCGGTAGAAGCGGTTGCGCTTGACCGAGCTCTCAAACTCATGCACTTCGGTGTCGATCTCGCCGTCTTCCTTGCGCACGGCGACGGCCCAGTGCTTGATCCCACGCATCATCACGCCCTCGATCACGGCCTGGCCGCCTACCGGTGCGTCGCGCGTGGCGGAGAGGTCGCCGGAGCCGTGATGGACGTGCGCGGACTCGACGGCGGCGCCGTCGGTGTTCAATTCAGTCGCGGTGACGCTTTCGGACGCCATCCGCGTCTGATCCAGCTGCGCTGTCTAGCGCGCCTTCTTGGCGGCCCTACGCTGGAAGCGCTCGACGCGTCCACCCGTGTCGACGAGCTTCTGCTTGCCGGTGTAGAACGGGTGGCACTCAGAACAGAGTTCGACGTGGAGCTCAGACTTGGTCGAGCGCGTGATGAAAGCGTTCCCACAGCTGCAGGTGACGCGGGCCTCGACGTATTCGGGGTGGATCTCGGTCTTCATGGTTCGGGAGATTCTAGACGGTCGCGCGAGGCAAACGGTCAGCGGCAAGTCGGGATCGCGAGCGAGCGGATCGAGACGATCTTCGGACGCTGGAGTTTGAAGAGCGGATCGAAGATCGCCGCGGCCGAGTTTTCGCAGGCGGGCGTGGTGATCTGGAAGTCCCGGCTCTGGTTCTTGCCGAGCGAGTCGATCATCGTCATCACCGGCGCTGCCCCGTCGACGCGGATGCCGAGTGGCACATCGACCGCCTCGGACTTGCCGACATTCTCCACCGTGATCGTGTGCGTCAGCATCGTCGAGCCGGCGACCGGTGACGAGCTGGCCTTCACAAGATTGAGTTTCGGCAATCCGAACTTTTGGACGCACTGCTTCGACCAGATAGTCCGCTTGGACTGCACAGATCCAGTCGTAGGGTCTGCCCACGCGAACGAAACCTTCACGCGGTAACGCGCCGCGGCTTCGACGTCGAGGATCCCGAGGTCGCGCTGGTAAGCGGTCGATTCCAGGCTCTCGGCAGATTTCCAGCCACCTGTTCCGGAGAGCTTGAGCTTGCGGAAGCGGCCGGACTCGTTGAGCTTGCGGTAGACCTCAAACTTGATCCGCAGGCGCTGCGGGACGGCGAGATTCTGGCGAGTGATCGTCGCCCGGTAACGCACATCGCGCCCGGCGTACCACGCGCTGCTGCGGCAGGACTTGAGCTTCACGGAGGCATGTGACGCCGCCGCCTTGCCGCCGACGGGCGCGTTGGCGCCGGCGCCAGGCGTGATCACCAAGAGCAGAAATGCCGCGCAGGCGGCGAGTGTGAGCGGAATACGGAACGATTTCATCTTCTCTGAGTTAACCGATCGGCCCGGCCTGAAGTTGCGCCGCAAACAAGAAACGCCCCGCAAGAGCGGGGCGTTTCAATTCTGCTCGATCCGCGGACGCGAATCAGACCATCTGGTACAGCGGGCCGTCGCCGCCCTCGGGCGGAGTGAAGCGGCCGCCCTTGGCCGTGATCGCGCCGCACTGCACGCAGTTCGACGGGGTGACGTGCACGTTCACGTTGCCGTGATCGGGCTCGCCCTCCGGGATCTCGTAGACCTGCGCGGGGCAGAGCGAGACCCACGTCTGCGCGACTTCGCGCGGGACGTTCTCCTGGATCTTGATGTGGTTGGGAGCGGAGTCGCGGGTGGCGTTTCCGGATCCGAACACCGAGTCCAGCTTGCTGAACGTCAGCTCGTTGTCGGGCTGCGGGTACTTGTCGTAGCGGTCGCCGATGAACATCGGTTCCTCGGCGTCCGGCGGCGAGATCCACTTGCCTAGCGGCAGGTGACCCTTGGTGATCAGGCCCATGTTGGCGAGCAGACCGCCGACGAAGAAGCCCTTAGAGAAGACCTGACGCTGCTTGCGCTCGACGTACAGCTCGTCGCCGATCAAGCCGCCCTGGACCTTCTTGTCGTACTCGGAGAAATCGTCGGAGCCAGCTTTGATCTGACTCGTGAGGACTTCTGCCGCGTAGATCCCTGAGTGCATCGCGTAGTGAATGCCCTTGAGGTAAGGGATGTTGACCATTCCGCCCGCGTCACCGGTGATCACGGCGCCGGGGACCGAAAGCGACTTCGGCATCGAGAGCCAGCCACCGGACGGGATCGTTTTGGCGCCCCAGGCGACGCGCTTGCCGCCCTTGAGCAGCTTCGCGACCATCGGGTGCGTCTTGAACTGTTGCAGCAGGTCGTGACAGGAGAGCGTTGCGTCGGTGTAGTCGAGGCCGATCACCATGCCGATGCAGAGCTTGTCCTCGCCCATCGGGTAGATGAACGAACCACCGAACTCGTTGTACCGTGCGCCCTTGCGCAGCGGCCAGCCCATCGTATGGATGACCTGGTCGAGCGGCTCGGTGATCTCCCAGACCTCCTTGACGCCAAGCTCGTAGCGCTGCGGCTGCTCGGGCTTGATGTCGAAGAACTCCTGGGCTGCCATCGTCAAGTGGCCGATCGTGCCCTCAGCAATGATCGTCGCCTTGGCGACGACGTCCACGCCGGGTTCGAAGTTGCCCATCGGCTCGCCCTCGCGGTCGCGACCGCGGTCTCCGGTGCGGACACCGACGACCTTGCCTTCCTCGACCAGCAGCTTCATTGCCGAGGTCTCGGTGAGCAGGTAGACACCCATCGCCTCTGCCTTCTCCGCAAGCCAGCGGGACAGCTCTGCCACAGAGGTGACGTAGTTTCCGTGGTTGCGGAACGGCGGCGGTGTCGGAGTGAGGCGGATCTTGCGCTTCTTGGTGAGCAGGTAGCAAGAGTCCTTTTCTACCTGCCCGTAGACCGGCCACTCAGACGGGTCGATGTCGGGGAACAGTTCTTCCATCGCGCTCGGGCGCATGTTCGCGCCAGAGAGCGTGTGGGCTCCACAGACCTTGCCCTTTTCGATCACGGCGACAGGGACCTCGCCGAGCGACTCGAGCAGTTCCGGGTCGTTCTCGAGGATCTGCATGATCTTGATCGCAGCCGCGAGGCCGGCGGGGCCACCGCCGACGATCGCGATTCCGACTTCGATCCGCTCGTCCTCGGGATCGGTGGGAGCGCCGACGTACTCCGCCACCTGATCAACAGGTGGCGGAAAGTCGGACGGTTTGACGCCGTGACCGGACATGAGCGTTAGCCCTTCTTGGCCTTGATGGCCTCGGTCAGCTTCGGCGCGATGGCGTGGAGGTCACCCACGACGCCGAGGTCGCTGAACTCGAAGATCGGCGCGTTCGGGTCCTTGTTGATCGCGACGATCGTGTCGGAGTTCTGCATACCGACCTTGTGCTGGATGGCACCGGAGATTCCGAGGGCCAGATACAGCTTCGGCGCGACGGTCTTACCCGTCTGGCCGATCTGACCGGCGTACGGGAACCAGCCGGCGTCGACGACGGCACGCGTCGCGGCGACAGCGCCGCCGAGCGCGCCTGCGAGATCGTCGGCGATCGAGAAGTTCGCCGCTTCGCCGAGTCCGCGGCCACCGGCCACGAGGATGTCGGCGTCCTCGATGTTGACGTCAGCACCTTCCTGGGCACCGCGCTCGACGAGCTTGGCGCGCTGCGAATACTCCTTGAACTCGACGTCGGTCGCAACGACCTCACCAGCGGCGCCAACGGAATCGTTGGGCTCGAAGGCGTTGAGGCGGGCGACGATCACGCCACCGTCACCGGTGTACGCGACATCGACGATGGCCGAGTCCTGCAGGACGGGGCGCTCGACGACCAGGTTGTCGCCCTCGGCACGGATGCCGGTGGCTTCGGCCGTGATGCCCCAGTTGAGGCGGGCGGTGAGGCCTGCGCCGATCTCGAAACCGAGCAGTCCGCCTCCGAAGAGGGCGTACTTGGCGCCGCTCTCGCCGGCGATCTTTTCGATCGCGTCGACGACGGGACCGGCGACACCGGCCTGGCCGTTGACCTTGTAGACCTTGGCCGCGCCGTACTTGCCGAGCTCGGCAAGCTTGGCGTCGTCGAGGTTCTCACCGACGACGACGGCAGAGGCCTCGCCCAGTTCAGCGGCCTTGGAGATCGCGCCGAGCGAGTTCTTGTTGAATTCGCCGTCCTTCTCGAGGACGTAAACGATGATGCCTGCCATTTAGATCAGCTTCCTTTCCTCGAGGAAGGACACGATGCGCGCGACGGTGGCGTCGACATCTGCGTCGGCGTCCTCGATCAGCTCGCCCGACTCCTTGGCCGGCGGCGGGTTGATCGCGAGAACTTCGGTCTTCGAACCGCTCTCGCCGACCTGCGCGGTGTCAATTCCGACATCCGCGGCGGTCTTCTTGTCGAGCGGCTTCTTCTTGGCGCCCATGATGTCCTTGAGCGACGGGTAGCGCGGCTCGTTGAGCGCGTCACCGACCGAAAGGACGGCCGGGAGGTCGACCTGGACGGTGTCGTAGCCGTACTCGGCCTGACGCTTGAGCGTGAGGGTGTTGCCCTCGAGCTTGAGGTCGACGACCTGGGTGAGCGCCGGGACCTGGAGGTGGTCGGCGACAACTGCGCCGATCGTGTAGTTCTCGCCATCGTCGGACTGCTGGCCCAGGAGGACGAGGTCGGGGTTCTCCGACTCAAGCACCTTGGCGAGCGCGTAGCCCGTTGCGTTGACGTCCGAACCGGCGAGCGCGTCGTCGGTCAGCTGGATCGAGCGGGTGGCTCCCTGCGAGACGGCCTTCTGCAAGACGCGGTCGGCGGAGTCGGGGCCCATCGTCACGGCGACGATCTCGTCGACCGGAGCGCCGCCCTCTTTGAGCTGCACCGCGGCCTCAAGGGCGTGCGTGTCGAATGGGTTGAGGTTCTTCTCGCCGCTGCGGTCGAGGCGCTTCGTTGCTGGATCGAGGCGCTTCTGTACCGCGGCGTCCGGAACCTCCTTGACAAGGACGGCGATCTTCAAGGTGTCCTCCTGGTAGGGGTTCGGCCGTAGCTGTGCACGGACGGATTGATGGTCATGACTTCAAGTGGGTCCTGGGTTGGGATTCAGGACGAAGAAAGCTCTCAGGTTGGGAAGAAAGCTGGGTCGCGTTCCAGTCGATCCGGATACGCGCCGGTGAAAGGTAGCGGGTTTACGAACGTTCATACGGCTCGCGCAGTCTGATATTCGGTAACTGTCTCAACTAAGTGACTATTGAGTCACTTAGCTCGATGGGATTGTACCTGCTGGGGTCGATCCGTGTGCGGCGTTCTTCCTCGCTGCCGCCCCAGTCGGCGGTAGTCAGGAGCCGATCCCCCTTTTGCAAGCGCCTCAGTTTCCCAACAACCGCCGTCTGTGGCGGGAGTCCGGAAAGCGGTACAAGCGATTCAGGCCGCTACGGCGCCGTTGATGTAGTCGACGATGTCGCTGGTCGGCGAGCCGGGTGTGAACACCGCCGCTACGCCGAGTTCTTTGAGCGGGTCGATGTCGTCGGACGGGATCGTCCCGCCGACGCAGACGAGGATGTCCCCCGCGTCCTGCTCCTTGAGCAGCTTGAGCACCTTGGGCACAAGCGTCATGTGGGCACCCGACAGGATCGAGAGGCCGATCGCATCGGCGTCCTCCTGCAGCGCGGTCTCGACGATCTGCTCGGGCGTCTGGTGCAGGCCGGTGTAGATGACCTCCATCCCGGCGTCGCGCAGGGCACGCGCGATGATCTTCGCGCCGCGGTCGTGGCCGTCGAGGCCGGGCTTGGCGACGACGACGCGGATCTTCCTGGCTGTTGCTTGCTCGCTCATGCGCGGGGAAGATTAGCCGCGTCGCCGTCGGCTCCGGCGCTACTGCACGTCGCCGCCCTGCTGCGGGGGCGGTCCGCCCTGTCCGCCGGGCGGAGGACCACCTTGGCCATCGCGACGATTCATCGCGTGCTTTTCAGTGACCTTGAACTCCTTGTTCAGTTCAACGATCACCGGTCCGTCGTCGGCCTCGACGAATACGACGTAGCCGTCGCCGCCGCGAGCCTCCATGACGCCGCGCGCCTCGCCGTCAACTGCCTTCTCTGCCGCGGCTTTTGCCTTCGTCGCCGCCGCTCCCGTGACCTGTTTGGGCATCTGACCGCCATCCGGTCCACCTTGGCCGCCGGGTCCGCCCTGGCCGCCCTGGCCGCCGGGTCGGCCCATCGCGCCAGTCGCTCCGCTCGCGCCGTCCTGCTGCATCTGCCCGGGCGGTCCGCCCATCTGACCCATCGGGCCGCGCTGCGCCATCTTGTCTGACGCCGGATCTGTCTTTCCAAATGCCGAATAGCCGGCGACCAGTACGACGATCGCGCCTAGCGCGACCGCCAGTTGGGTTCGTTGTTTGCTGTCGATGTTCATGCGCCAATACTCGGCGCCGCGGCTTGGAGAAGCCTGAGATCAGCCTCAGACTTCCTGAGAATCACTCGTCTGGCGGTTTGGGCACGTGCGGAGACGACGCCTCGCGTTCGAGGTGCTCAGCAGGTTCTCCAGGCATCAGCGGTTCGCGACCACGCGTCGCCAGCAGCGACCAGACGATCGACGTGCCGGCAGCGACCGCGATAAATGCCAAGGAGATGCCGATCGGCACGTGGTACCACTCGCTGGCGATGAACTTGATGCCGACGAAGACGAGCACGACCGCAAGTCCGATCTGCAGGTAGACGAAGCGGTCCATCGCGTCGGCGAGCAGGAAGTAGAGCGCGCGCATGCCAAGCAGCGCGAAGGCGTTCGACGTGTAAATGATGAATTTGTCGGTCGTGATCGCGAAGATCGCCGGGATCGAGTCGATCGCAAAGACGAGGTCCGTGCCGGCGACCACCAGGATCGCGGCGGCTAGCGGCGTCGCCACCAGCGTGCCGAGCAGCCCCTTCTGGCCGGGCTTGCGACCGGCGTCGAACTCCTCATCCGGGTCGACATCCTCGGGGCGCACGAAGTACTTGTCGCCGTGATAGGAGTGGCTGACCGGCATCACCCTGCGCAGCGCCTTCAGCGCGAAGTTCTTCGAGGGGTCGATCTCATCGACGTTGTGCGTCGCCATCTTCCAACCGGTCCAGATCAGCAGCGCGCCGAAGAAGAAGATGATCCAGTCAAAGCGCTCGATCAGCTCGGCGCCGACGAGGATGAAGAAGGCGCGCATGAACAGCGCCATCACGATTCCCCAGAACAGCACTCCGTTCTGAAGCCGCTGCGGAACAGCGAAGAAAGCGAAGACGACGGCGAAGACGAAGACGTTGTCGATCGAGAGCGCGCGCTCGAGCAGGTATCCGGCGTAGTACTCGCCGGCCGAGGTCGAGCCCAGCTGCCACAGCACGACCAGTCCGAACGCGAGTCCGATCGCAATCCAGAAGACGTTCGACCAGAGCGCCTCCTTGAGGCTGATCTTGTGCGCTTCGCGGTGGAAGACGAAGAGGTCGAGCGCCAGGAAGAAAATGACGCTGACGCCGAAAGCGATCCAGAGCCAGGTGGGCGCTGCGGGACCGGAGGATTCTGGGGTGGCGGCACCTGCCGCGAGAATGAGCGAGTTCATCGGAGCGGAAGGCTACGCAAGGCAGACGGCGAATTGGCCGCACCGCCGCTCGATCAGAAGACCGGCTGTTCGCGATACGTGCCGAACACCGACTGCAATGCCTGCACGATCTCGCCCTCACTGGCCAGCGCGCGGGCGCAATCGAGGATCGGGTAGAGCAGGTTCTGGTCGGTCTGGGCGGCCTCGCTCAGGGCCTTGAGTGTGCGCTCGACCTCTGCGGCGTCGCGTTTTGCGCGCACCGCCTGGACGCGTCCCACTTGCTTTCGCTCGAGCTCCTCGGAGATGCGCAAGATCTCCGGCGAGTCATCCTTTTCGAGTTTGTACTTGTTCACGCCGACGACGATGCGTTCACCCGCGTCGACCTCCTGCTGGTACTGGAAGGCGGCGTCGGCGATCTCGCGCTGCGGGAACCCTCGCTTGATCGACTCCACGATCCCGCCGAGCTCGTCGATGCGCCGGAAGTAGTCGTAGGCGGCCGCCTCCATCTCGTTTGTGAGCGTCTCGACGTAGTAGCTGCCGCCGAGCGGATCGGCCGTGCGCGTCACGCCGGTCTCATGCGCGATCACCTGCTGCGTACGCAGCGCTATGCGCACTGCGTCCTCTGTCGGTAGCGCGAGCGCCTCGTCAAACGAATTCGTGTGCAGCGACTGCGTGCCGCCAAGTACGCCGGCCAGCGCTTCGATCGCGGTCCGGATGTGGTTCACCTCCGGCTGCTGTGCCGTGAGCGATACGCCCGCTGTCTGGGTGTGGAAGCGCATCAACAGCGACCGCTCGTTCTTGGCACCGTAGGTTTCTTTCAGCTCGCGCGCCCAGATTCGCCGGGCGGCGCGGTACTTGGCGATCTCCTCGAAGAACTCGATCTGGGCGTTGAAGAAGAACGAGAGCCGCGGGGCGAATTCGTCGACGTCAAGACCGCGCTCGATGCCCGCCTTGACGTACGCAAAGCCATCGGCCAGCGTGAAGGCGAGCTCCTGCTGAGCCGTGCTGCCGGCCTCGCGGATGTGGTATCCGCTGATGCTGACCGGGTGCATCTTCGGCATCTCGCGCGTGCAGTACTCAATGAGGTCCGTCACGAGACGCATGGCGTGATCGATCGGGAAGCACCATTCCTTCTGCGCGATGTATTCCTTGAGGATGTCGGTCTGGAAGGTTCCGGCGAGCTGCGAGGGCGGGATCCCCTGACGCTCGGCGTTGGCGACGTAGAACGCGAGCATGATCGCCGCCGGCGCGTTGATCGTCATCGAAGTGCTGACCTTGTCGAGCGGAATGCCCTGGAAGAGCGTCTGCATGTCCTCGAGCGTGTCGACGGCGACGCCCTCGCGTCCGACCTCGCCGAGAGAGCGTGCATCGTCGGAGTCGTGGCCCATCAGCGACGGCATGTCGTAGGCGGTCGAGAGACCGGTCTGGCCATGGTCGAGCAGATAGCGGAAGCGCTCGTTGGTCTCCTCGGCAGTGCCAAAGCCGGCGAACTGGCGCATCGTGAACATGCGCCCGCGGTACATCGAGTCGTAGACGCCGCGCGTGAACGGGTACTGGCCCGGGTCGCCGAGGTCGCGCTGGTAGTCGATACCGGCATCCTCCGGCCGGTAGAGCGGCTTGACCGGCTCGCCGGAGATCGTCGTGAGCAGCTCACCGTCCGAATTGCGCTCGGGCTGTCCGGCCCTGGCGGCTGAACTGTCTGTAAGCGTCTCGGGCGGCGGCTTCATCAGATCTCCCACGTTAGAGGCAAACTCGCTTGACGGGCGTCAAGCGAAATCGTGGAGTAAGACTACTCGCCGTCAGAGCAGTTCGAGAATCCGGTCATACGGACGGCAGAGCACCGCCTTTCCGCCCTTCTCCGCGATCGGTCGCTCAATCAATCCAGGGTTCTCGGCCATCAGCTCGATGATCTCGAGGTCGCTGTGGGCGGAGTCCTTCAGGCCCAGCTCCTTGTAGAGCTGCTCCTTCTTGCGCAGCAGCTCGCGTGGCGCGATGCCCATCTTGTCGAGCAGCTCGGCGATCTTGGCGGCCGAGAGCGGCTCGATGAAGTAGTTGACGTCCTCGAAATCGACGCCCTGCTCCTGGAGCAGCTTCACCGTCTTCCTGCAGGTCGTGCAGGTCGGCTTCTCGTAAATCGTTAGCTGGTCGGACATAGCGCCGCCGAGCCTACCTGCGAAAGACGAAGGGTGGCCCGATCGGGCCACCCTTCGGTCACAGGAATGTTGCGGTGGGCTACTCGCCGGCTACTTCGATCACAACTGCGTCGCCCTGGCCTCCGCCAGAGCAGATCGCGGCGACGCCGAGGCCGCCGCCACGACGACGGAGTTCGCTCACGAGCGTGCCGACGATGCGGGCGCCGGAAGCGCCGATCGGGTGACCGATCGCCACGGCGCCGCCGTTGACGTTGACCTTGTCCTCATCGACGCCGAGCATGCGCATCGAGTTGATCGTCACCGAAGCGAAGGCCTCGTTGATCTCCCAGAGGTCGACGTCCTCGGGCTTCTTGCCGATCTTGTCGAGCGCCGCGACGGCCGCCTTGGCGGGAGTGCGGGCAAGGTACGGGAAGTCATCGGCGATCGCAGCCTGGCTGAGGATCGTCGCCAGCGGCTTCTTGCCGTTGGCCTCTGCCCACTCCTCGGAGGCGACGACGACCGCGCCGGCGCCGTCATTGACGCCCGGCGCGTTGCCGGCCGTGTGAGTGCCGTCCTCCATGAAGATCGGCTTGAGCTTCGAGAGCGCCTCGAGCGTCGTGTCCGGACGCACCGACTCGTCGATCTCAACGACCGTGTCGCCCTTCTTGCCCTTGATCGTGACGGGCACGATCTCCTCGGGCAGCTTGCCCTCATCGTTGGCCTTGGCGGTCAGCTGGTGGCTGCGCACTGACCAGGCGTCCATGTCGGCGCGAGTCAGTTCGAGTTCGGCGGCAACCTCGCTCGCCTCGTGAGCCATGTGCTTGCCGGAGAAAGCGTTGGTGAGGCCATCGTGGATCATCGCGTCGATCATCTTGCCATCGCCCATCCGGTAGCCGAAGCGTGCGTTGGGCAGCATGTACGGCGCGTTGCTCATGCTCTCCATGCCGCCGCCGACACCGACCTCGATGTCACCGGCGCGGATCGCCGTGTCGAGCATGCCGATCGCGCGCATGCCGGAGGCGCAGACTTTGTTGATCGTCTCGCTGGAGACTTCCTTCGGGATTCCGCCCTTGATCTGGGCCTGCCGCGAGGGAATCTGGCCGACGCCGGCCTGAAGCACGTTGCCCATCACGACGTGGTCGACTTGCTCGCCGGAGACTCCGGAGCGGTCAAGCGCGGCCTCGATGGCGATGCCGCCGAGTTCCACAGCCTTGAGCGAAGAAAGACCTCCGCCGAGTTTCCCGACCGGGGTGCGGGCGGTTCCGAGAATCACTGTCTTGGCCATGAGCGTGCGCGTCCTTTCGAAAGCGGAGACGGGTGGTGGGTGGAGGAGAAAAGGTGTTGGTTTCGTTGGCGGGCAGTGCGGGCCGCGCCGAATAAGCAAAAGGGTAGTGACCTCGGGGTTATTCTGCCGCCCATGGCCCAGATCATCGAAGTCACCACACGCAAGGGCGACCCCGCCGAAACCTCAGCCGACACCCAGGTGGTGGGCATCTTTGACGGAGAACCCAGCGGCATCGAGGTGATCGACAAGCTCGTCGAGTCCGGCGAGATAAAGGCCAGCTACAAATCGAGTGGTGTCGCGCACGCGCACGGCGCGCGCTACCTCGCCGTCGGTCTCGGCAAGCGCGAGGACTTCACCGAGGAGCGCTCACGCGTTGTCGGCGCCGTGACGGTTGCGGCGGCCAAGGGCCTTGGCGCCAAGTCCCTGTGCGTATCGGGCCCGAGCAACGAGGGCGAGGCCGGCACGGCCGGCGCGTTCGTCGAAGGCGCGATTCTGAAGAACTACAGCTTCGACCAGTACAAGAGCAAGCCTGAGGACGACGACGGGGACAAGTCGATCGCTTCGATCGAAATCGTCACCGAGACCGACATTGACGAGTCGGTGCGGATCAGCGTCGCGGCCGCCGACGCCGCCAACCGCGCGCGCGACCTGCAGAACCAGCCGTCAAACGTCGCAACCCCCTCCTACCTCGCCGACCGCGCGGCGACGATCGCCGCCGATCACGGCCTCGAGTTCGAGATCCACGATCGCGAGTGGATCGAGAGCAAGCCGATGGGTGCATTCGCGGCGGTGGCCCAAGGCTCGTCCGAAGAACCGCGCCTGATCGTCCTGCGCTACAACGGCGCCGGCGCGAGTGGGCCGACGCTCGGCTTCGTCGGAAAGGCCGTGACGTTTGACACCGGCGGAATCTCGCTCAAGCCCTCGGCGAAAATGGAAGAGATGAAGTTCGACATGTCCGGCGGCGCGGCCGTGCTCGAAGCCACCGCGGCTATCGCGCAGCTCGGACTGCCGGTGAATCTGATCTCCGTCGTCCCGTCGACCGAGAACATGCCCGATGGCAAAGCGATCAAGCCGGGCGACATCGTCACCGCCTACAACGGCAAGACGATCGAGATCAACAACACCGACGCCGAGGGCCGGCTGATCCTCGCCGACGCGCTGACCTACTGCATCGAGCTCGGCGCCGAGCGGGTCGTGAATCTCGCCACGCTCACCGGCGCGATCATCGTCGCGCTGGGCAGCACCTACGCCGGGCTCTTCTCCAACGACGACGAGTGGGCATCAGCCGTTGAGTCTGCCTCGGAGGCCACCGGCGAGCTTGGACACCGCCTCCCGCTCCACCCGGAATTCGCCGACCTGATCAAGGGCGTCTACGCCGACATCAGCAATGCGCCGGGCTCGCGCAAGGGCTCCTCGATCACTGCTGCCGAGTTCCTGAAGAACTTTGTCGGCGAGACGCCTTGGACCCACGTCGACATCGCGGGGACGGCATGGGACCTGGGACGCCAGTACGTCGGCAACGGCGCAAGCGGATTCGGGACCCGGATGTTGGTCGAGCTGGCGCGCCAGCACGGCGCCGATTAGGCCACCCGCGGGCGAGAGCTACTCAGGCTTCTTGCCGTTGCCGTTGCCGCCGGAGTTTTCGGCGCCCTGCTGCGCGCCACCGCCGCCGGCACTCGCGTTGTCTGATCCGCTGTTTCCGGTTTCGGACTTCCCGTTGGATTGTCCAGCCGGGGCGCGCTCTGATCCGGGCGACGATTTGGCCTTCGAGCGCTGAGATTGGGACTTGCCACGCCCGTTGTTCGTCTTTGCACCCGAGCGGCCGCGAGCCGTGTTCCCGGCCGACGAATTCCGACGCTTGCGGGCGCGCTCGCGCGCCAGCTCGCGCCGTCGATTGGAGGCCTCTTTCTTGGACACAGCGACCTCGCTCGCACCCGCCCCCAGCACGGTCGAGCGTGCCGGCACGACCGGCGTGGTCTCGCTCTTGGCCGCCGTGCTGCTTGAAGGCTGCCGGCTGTCGCTGCTGGAGCTGAGCTGCTCGCCCACAGTCACGCCGCCCACGCCGATCGCCGTGACGGCCAGCAC
>JAEYBE010000004.1 GCA_023404495.1 Actinomycetes bacterium
GCTGATCGTTGAAGCCCCCCGCTACGGACTAGGCGGGGGGTTTCTCATTTAATCGCCTGTTTTCAGGCCGGCGACATCTGGCGGTCATCTTCTGAAACCGCGTCCTGCTGCAGCTTGTCAGCAACCAGCTGACCGCAGGCGGCGGCGATGTCTTGGCCGCGTGTGAGACGCACTGTCGCCGGCACTCCTGCGCGCTTGAGCGTGTCCCTGAAGGCGCCGATCGTCGTGCGAGCGGATCCGCCGTATCCGGAGCCGGTCGGGTTGTAGGGAATCAGGTTGACCTTGAAGGCCTCGTGGGGAGTGAGAGCGGCTGCGAGTTGCTCGGCGTGGATCCGATGATCGTTGACGCCGTCGAGCATCACGTACTCGATGAAGACCTTGCGGTTGGTCTTCTTGTAATGGCGCACGCACTCGGCGAGCACGTCCTCGATCGGCCAGCGATCGTTGACCGGCATGATTTTTGAGCGCAGTTCCGGATCCGCCGCGTGGAGACTGAAGGCCAATCGAATCGGCCGGTCGATCTCGTTGAACTGTTGGATGCCGGGCAGCCAGCCGACCGTCGAGACTGTCGTGCGGCGGCTGGTGATGCCGATGTCGGGCAACAACTCGCAGGCCTCAAGCACGTTGTCGAGGTTCATCATCGGCTCGCCCATGCCCATGAAGACGCAGTGGTCGATCGGCTCGATACGCCTGAAGAAGAGTGCCTGCTCGACGATCTCTGCTGCTGTGAGGTTGCGGCCGAAGGCCATCTTGCCGGTGGCGCAGAAGGTGCAGGTGAGCGGACAGCCGGACTGACTGGAGACGCATATTGACCTGCGCCCGTCGCGATAGCGCATCATCACCGACTCGACCGGGCGGCCGTCCTCGGTGTGGAAGAGCACTTTGACCGTGCCGTCGCGAGATTCGGCCTGATCGACCAGCTCGAGAGACATGAACGGCACACGCACGGCAAGCTCAGCGCGCAGCTCGGAGGGCACATTGCGCATCTCGTCGTAGCCGAGCGCCCCGCGAGCGGTCCACTCCCACACCTGCTTGGCGCGGTAAGCAGGCTCGCCAAGCTCCTCAAGCACGCTCCGAAGCAAAACCAAGTCCATCGCCATACGGTACGCACGCCCACCCAACACCCCGCAGTTTCCGCATCACCTTTGGCACCAGGTGCCAAAGGTTGGTCGCAAATTGCGGGTTTTGGGGCGCGTAGGCTTTTGGATGTGCGCCTGGCCAAGTACATCGCCCATGCAGGAATTGCTAGTCGTCGGGCTTCCGAGCAGCTGATCTTCGATGGGCGGGTGACCGTCGACGGCAACACCGTGACCGATCCGGCGCGCGATGTCGATGACGGCAACACGATCACGGTCGATGGCGATCGCGTCGCGGCCGAGCAGACCGTGGTCTACGCGGTGAACAAGCCGCTCGGCGTGATCAGCACCGCCAGCGATCCCGAGGGCCGGCGAACCGTGGTCGATCTCGTCGGCACCGAAAAGCGCTTGTACCCGGTCGGGCGGCTTGACGCGAATTCACACGGCCTGATGCTCGTCACAAACGACGGCGACCTTGCCAACAAGCTCAGCCACCCGCGCTACGGAGTGCCAAAGCGCTACAAGGTGCGCGTGCGCCGCGGCGCGCCGCTCTCGACCGCAGAGATAGACCACCTGGCACGTGGCGTCGAACTCGAAGACGGCAAGACCCGGCGCGCGGAGGTCACCAAAACCGGCCAGCGCGAGTTCGAGATCGTGATCAGCGAGGGCCGCAACCGGCAGATTCGCCGGATGTGCGAGGCGATCGGTCGCGACGTCGGCGATCTCCAGCGCATCGCCTTCGGTCCACTGGAACTCGGCCGGCTCAAAGCGGGCACCGCGCGCCGGCTTTCAAACGAGGAGATCGAGACGCTCTGGCAGAATGTCCAGCTTCCGACCAAGCCGCCGCGCAAGGGACCCAAGTCGCGCAGCGCACGCGGGAGATCACGATGAGCGAATCGATCGAGAACCAGAAGCTGTTCGCGTTGCGCGGGGCGACCACCGTGGGCGCCAACGACGCGGCGCAGATCGTCGAGGCGACGGAAGAACTGCTCGTCGAGGTCCTCAAGCGCAACAACCTGACTCCGGCCGCGCTCGTCTCGTGCCTTTTCACCACCACGGCCGACCTGAACGCGCAGTTCCCCGCGGTTGCCGCGCGCAACATCGGCATGAACGCCGTCCCGCTGCTCTGCGCCCGCGAGATCGACGTACCGGATTCGCTGCCGCTGGCGATCCGCATCATGCTGCACTACTACGCGCCGGCGGACCACGAGGCAAAGCACGTGTACCTGCGCGACGCAGTCACCCTGCGCACCGATCTGACCGCGGCCCAGTAGGAGCGAACAATGCCGTTGAAGATCAACGAGACGATCGCTGCGATTCCCGTCTACCCGCAGGCCGCCACCTACGCGTTCGGCGGCCCGCTGGTGAAGATGTCCTCCAACGAGTCGCCGCACCGCCCGCACCCGGCCGTCGCCGAGGCGATCGCCGGCGCCGCCAAGGACGCCAACAGATACCCGGACCCGACCGGCACTGCGTTTCGCGAGAAGCTCGCCGAAGCCTACGACATGGCCGCAGAACAAATCGTGCTCGGCAACGGCTCCTGCGAGATCCTGCTCGCCGGCGCGCAGGTGCTGCTTGAGCCGGGGGCCGAACTCGTCTACGCGTGGCCGAGCTTCTCGATGTATCCGCATCTCGCGGCGATGACCGGCGCCAAAGCAGTCGAGGTTCCGCTGACAAGCGATCACCGCCACGACCTCGACGCCATGGCGGCCGCAATCACGCCCGCCACGAAGATGGTGCTGATCTGCAACCCGAACAACCCGACCGGCACGTTCGTCGATCACGACGCGATCAACGAGTTCGTCTACGAGGTGCCCAAGGACGTCTGTGTGGTGATCGACGAGGCCTACATCGAGTTCGTCGAAGGTGCCGACCGCGATGCGCTGCTGCCGCTGGTGATCGAACACGACAATGTGGTGATCACCCGCACGTTCGCGAAGATCTATGGTCTTGCCGGTCTGCGCGTCGGCTACGGCTTCGCGCCGGTCGAGTTCAAGCAGGCGATCGACCTCGTGCGCCAGCCGTTCAGCGTCAATCTGATCGCGCAAGCCGCTGCGACCGAGGCGCTCAATCACCCTGACGACGTCAAGGAGCGCGTGCTCTCCACGATCGCCGAGCGACAGTGGGTCGAGACCGAGCTGCGCGACGCCGGCTTCCAGACCGCGGAGACTCAGACCAACTTCAGCTGGATCGACCTCGGTGGCCTCGACGAGACGGAAGTGATGGAGTCACTGGCAAAGCAGGGGATCATCGTGCGCGCGGGCACCGCACTTGGTGCACCTGGGTTCATCCGTGCGAGTTACTGCGACCACGAGGACAACGAGCGCTTCGTCACCGCGATGCGTGCATTGATCGCCTGATCGCGTATCCTTTTGCGGTCGCTTGCAGCGGATTTGCCAGCTGCGCGGCGTATACACACCAAAGAAGTTTGCCCTCAAGAACTTTGGTGCGGCTCTGCCCCCGTTGGCAGCGCTGGGACACATCCCAAAACCGCAGACGCTCAAACCAACACTCGAAGAGAGAAACGCAGGCAACCCAAAATGATGATCGTGATGCAAGAAGGCGCAACCGAGGAGCAGATCCAGGGCGTCATCGACCGCATTGAGAAGGCCGGCGCAAACGCCCACGTCTCGCGCGGCCAGTTTGTCACCGTCATCGGCGCAGTTGGCGATGCAGACAGTCGCGTGCACGAGGCCGGCCTCGAGCTTGCCGACGGCGTCGACCACGTCGTGCCGATCATGAAGCCGTACAAGCTTTCGAGCCTGCAATTCACAAAGGGCGAGCGCACGACCATCGACATCGAAGGTCGCAAGATCGGCGGCGGTACTTTCGCGCTGATTGCGGGACCTTGCACGGTCGAGAGCCGTGAGCAGGTCTTCACGTCGGCCCAGCAGTGCAAGGACGCCGGTGTCCCGTTCTTCCGCGGCGGCGCCTACAAACCGCGCACCTCGCCGTACTCCTTCCAGGGCCTGGGCGTCGAGGGTCTGCGGATCCTCGGCGAGGCCAAGCAAGAGTTCGGCATGCCGATCGTCACCGAGCTGATGGACGTGCGCGACGTCGAGCATGTCGTCGAGTACGCCGACGTGATTCAGGTCGGCGCGCGCAACATGCAGAACTACAACCTGCTGACCGAGATCGGGCGCTCGGGCGTGCCGGCACTGCTCAAGCGCGGCCTCTCGGGAACGATCGAGGACTTGCTGATGGCCTCCGAGTACATCCTCAAGGAGGGCAACCAGGACGTCATGCTCTGCGAGCGCGGCATTCGCACGTTTGAGCCGGGCTACCGCTTCACGCTCGACCTGCTCGCGGTGCCCGTGCTCCAGCAGCTGACGCACCTGCCGATCGTCGTTGACCCCTCGCACGCCGCAGGCCGGCGCGACTTGGTGCTCTCGATGTCTCTGGCAGCTGCGGCGGCGGGTGCGGACGGCATCATCGTCGAGACGCACCCCGACCCTGAGAACGCGGTCTGCGACGGCCCGCAGGCGATCGTCGGCAGCGAGTTCGGCGAGTACGCCGCGCAGGTCAACCGCATCGCCGAGATGGTCGGTAAGACGGCAGAGGTGATCGCGGCCTAGCGTTCCGCCGCGAGCCGTCCCGGCCGGACGGTAGAAATGGCGTGTGCGCAACCCCTTTTCACGCCAACCGGAGCCCGAATCCGGTGAAGTAGCAGGACCTACCTACGTGGCGCTTGACCCACGCGCGATGGACAGCATGTTCGTCGCGCCCAAGTGGCTGCGGGACATCGGCATCACCTCGTGGTTCGCGCTGGGCGCGGCTTTGCTGCTGACCGCGATGATCGGCCTGCTTGCCCTGACGGCGACGATCGTCGTACCCGTGATCGTCGCTGCGGTGATCGCTGCAGTCGCGTCTCCGATCGTAAGTTGGCAGCAACGCAAAGGCATTCCGCGTGGACTGGCCACGATCCTGTTCGTGCTCCTCTTCCTCGTGGTCGCCGGACTTCTGGCCTACGCAGTGATGTCGGGAATCGTCAGCCAGGCCGGCGAAGCGAGCAAGGAGCTCAAGCACGCGTCGAACGAGATCACCAGCTGGCTCTCGCAGCATGGGATCAACGCGGGCAAGGCCCAGAGCGCGCAGCAGAGCGTTGAGCAGGGCTCGACGAAGTCAGTCTCGACGCTGCTGAACGGCCTGGTCAACGCGATCGGCGGACTCTCAAGCATCGTCTTCGGGCTCGCGATGGTGCTGATAAGTCTGATCTTCCTGCTCAAGGACGGCCCGATGATCCGCGCTTGGACCGAGCGCCACATGGGCGTCCCGGACCCGGTCGCACACGTGATCACTGGTCGATTGATCGGGTCGCTTCGCGGCTACTTCCTTGGCGTGACGATCATCGCTGTCTTCAATGCGGTGGTTGTGGGCGTCGGCGCCGCGCTGCTGGGTGTACCGCTGGTGGCGACGATCGCACTCGTCACGTTCATTGGTGCGTACATCCCGTTTCTCGGCGCTTGGGTTGCAGGAGCGTTTTCGGTTTTGATCGCGTTCGGCGCCGGCACCGAGACCGCGGTTATCGGCATGATCGTTATTCAGCTTCTCGCCAACGGCATGCTCCAGCAGCTCGTGCAGCCAATTGCTTACGGCGCCGCGCTCGGGATTCACCCGCTCGCGGCGCTGATCGCCACGATCGGCGGCGGATGCCTTTTCGGCTCGATCGGATTGATCCTCGGCGCGCCGATGGTCTCGGCGGCGGTGCGGATTTCGTCAGATCTCGCGAATGCACGCGCTGACGCGGCAGAGACGACCGATCTTCCGCCCGATTCCGCTCCCGCATAACGGTCCAGGGCACCGTTCGCAAGCCCATCGACGCAAAATGCGCACTTGGCCTCACACCAAGTGCGAGGCCAAGGGCGGAAATTGCGGGTTTTCTGGGGGGGTAGGGAGCGGGTTTGTCCATGCGTGCGCAAGTAGGCTCTCCAGCGATGTCACCGGACCGCCAGGAAGGCTCACGCATTGCGATCATCGGCGTCGGCCTGATCGGAGGATCGATCGGGCTGGCCGCGCGCGGGCGCATCCCTGAGATCGGAGAGATCGTCGGTTGGGATCCGAGTCCCGAGGCACTCGCCGGAGCAGTGCGGCTTGGCGCGATCGACCGCGCGGCAGAATCGCTCGAAGACGCCTGCGACGGTGCTCGACTGGTGGTTCTCGCGAGTCCGGTCGCGACGCTCGCTGATAACGCTCGCAAAGTTCTGGAAGTTGTCGGCGAGGACGCTGTCGTGACCGACGTCGGCTCGACCAAGCGCGAGATCGTCGCCGAAATCGACGATCCACGCTTCATCGGCGGGCACCCGATCGCCGGCGCGGAGACTTCCGGAGTCGAACACGCTCGCGCGGATCTTTTTGAGGACTCGACCTGGTTCGTGACGCCGACGCCGAACACGATCGGGGTCGGGCTTGAGCGGTTGATGCGCTTTGCGAAGAACCTCGGCGCCCAACCCCAAGCCGTCGGCGCGGCCGATCACGACCGCCTGCTCGCTGACATCAGCCACCTTCCGCACGTGCTCGCAAACGCACTGGTCACACAAGCGGCGGGAACAATCCGCGCCGAGGACGGCTCGATCGCCGTTGTTGGCCCGAGCTTCCGCGACGCGACGCGCGTCGCCGGGGCAAACAGCGCGATCTGGCGCGATATCTACCTCTCCAACCACGACGCGCTGGTGCCGGCGATCGACTCTGTGATCGGCCGCCTGACGCAGTTTCGCGACGCGCTGTCGACCGGCAACGGAGACGAGATCGTTCGGCTGAACGAGCAGGCTCGTGCCGACCGCGAAGAGCTGCTCGAGCGCGACCTGGTCGGTGAGGACGTGCATGAGCTGCGCGTCTCCGTGCCCAACGAGCCCGGCGTGCTGGCGAACATCACGCTGGCGCTCGGCAGGGCCGGCGTGAACATCGTCGACATGGCGCTCTTCCCGGCGGCCGACCGTCGCAGCGGTGCGATCAGCCTTTGGGTCGCCGGCGAGGACGCCGCGACGCGCACCGAGGCCCTGATCGGCGAACTCGGCTTCCCGGTGGCCAGGGCCTGATGCGCGCGAACTTCCAACCTTCCGGGCCGCTTAAGGGCTCGATCCGCCCGCCGGCCGACAAGTCGATCTCGCACCGCGCGGCGTTGATCGCCGGGATGTGCGATTCGCCGGTCACGATCCGCAACTACCTCGATTCGGCCGACACCAACAGCACGCTGGCAGCGGTCGAGGCCCTTGGCGCTGGCATCGAGCGCCGCGACGACGAAATCGTCGTGCGCGGCGTAGGACTGCGCGGAGCACAAGAGGCCGCCGGCGTGATCGACGTCGGCAACTCGGGAACGCTGATTCGTCTGCTCCCGGGCTGGCTCTGCGGGCAGCCGACCGGCGACTGGGAACTCGACGGCGACGAAAGCATCCGGCGCCGGCCGATGCGCCGAATCGTTGAGCCGCTTCGCGCAATGGGTGCGCACATCGACGCAAGCCCCGACGGCACGGCGCCGATCTGCGTCGAGGCGGCGCCCCTGACCGGGATCGATTACACGATGCCGGTCGCCAGCGGCCAGGTGAAGTCGAGCATTCTCCTGGCGGCGCTGGTTGCCAGCGGCACCACTCGAATTCGCGAGCCCGAAGTTTCGCGTGATCACACCGAGCGGATGCTCGCCGCGGCGGGTGTTCCGATCCACCGCGATGGTGGCTCGATCGTGATCGATGGCGGTACCGACGAACTCGAACTCGGGACGATCGACGTGCCTGGAGATCTCTCGTCGGCGGCCTTCATGATCGTGGCCGGCGTGTTGGTCAAGGGCTCGCGACTGGTGATCAAAGACGTCGGGCTCAACCGTACGAGGATCGGCATCTTGAAGATCCTCGAGCGCATGGGCGCCGTGGTGCTCGCCGACCCCGAGCGACCGAGCGACGATATTCCTGGATACGAGCCGGTCGGAGACCTCGATGTCGCGTCGGCGCCGCTGGTCGGGACCGAAGTCTCCGGCGACGAAGTGCCCTTGGCGATCGACGAGTTGCCGCTTGTTGCGCTGCTGGGTGCATTTGCTGAGGGGCAGACGGTTGTGCGCGGCGCCGAGGAACTTCGCTTCAAGGAATCCGACCGTATCGCGACCGTCGTTGACGGCTTGGCCGGTCTTGGCGCTGACATCGAGGCGACAGACGATGGATTCGTGGTGCGAGGGACGGGAAGCCTGCGCGGCGGCGCAATCTCGTCGCACGGCGACCATCGCTTGGCGATGCTCGGCGCGGTTGCCGGACTTGCCAGCGACGAGGGCGTTACGGTCGATGGAATGGAGGCGGCGAGTGTCTCGTTTCCGACCTTCGAGCGGGATCTGCGGTCGCTTTTCGGCTGATGTCACAATCAGGGGGACGATCAAACGAACTCCCTGAGGACGACAAGCTTTGACTGAAGTGACCGCCACCCCGCAGATCGAGATACCCCAGAGCATCAAGCCGGCCGACGGCCGCTTTGGCGCTGGGCCATCCAAGGTTCGCACCCAAGCGCTCGCCGCGCTCGCCGCGACCGGCGACTCGCTGATGGGCACTTCGCACCGCCAGGCACCTGTGCGCGGGCTGGTCGGGGAAGTCCGCGACGGCCTTTCTGAGCTCTTCTCGCTGCCAGACGGCTACGAGATCATCCTTGGCAATGGCGGCGCCACGGCTTTCTGGGATATCGCCACGCACGGCTTGATCGAGCAGAAGAGCCAGCACCTCTCGTTCGGCGAGTTCTCCTCGAAGTTCGCCAAGGCGGCCAAGCTCGCGCCGTGGCTGGATGCACCGACGGTGATCGAGAGCGAGACAGGCACGCGGCCCGAGCCCGCCGCAGAAGGCGGCGTCGACGTCTACGCCTGGGCGCAGAACGAAACGAGCACCGGTGTGATGGCGCCCGTGAGCCGTGTGGACGGTGCGGACTCCGACGCCCTGGTGCTGATCGACGCGACCAGTGGAGCAGGCGGTCTGCCGATCGACATCAGCCAGGTCGACGCCTACTACTTCGCCCCGCAGAAGAACTTCGCAGCCGATGGCGGGATCTGGCTTGCGGCGTTTTCGCCGGCGGCGCTTGAGCGCGCCGCGCGGATCGCGGCGAGCGACCGGCATGTCCCGGCGTTCTTCGATCTGCCGACGGCGATCGACAACTCGCTGAAGAACCAGACTTACAACACGCCGGCCCTTGCAACGCTCTTCTTGCTCAACGAGCAGCTCAAGTGGGTCAACGGCAATGGCGGTCTGGGGTTTGCGGTCGAGCGCACCACCGACAGCTCAAGCCGGCTCTACGGCTGGGCCGAGCGCACGGAGTACACCTCACCGTACGTCGCCAATCCCGGCGAGCGCTCTTTGGTGATCGGCACGATCGACTTCGACGACTCCGTCGATGCCGCGCAGGTCGCCAAGACGCTGCGCGCGAATGGCATCGTCGACACCGAGCCCTACCGCAAGCTTGGACGCAACCAGCTGCGAATCGCGATGTTCCCGGCGGTTGAGCCGGACGACGTGGAGGCGCTGACCGTCTGCATCGATCACGTCGTCGAGCGGCTCGCGCAGTAGCGATGATCGTCGCGATCGACGGTCCCGCCGGGGCCGGGAAGAGCACCGTTTCGCGTGCGGTTGCGGCCGCGCTGGGAGCCACCTATCTCGACAGCGGCGCGATGTATCGCGTCGTCGCGCTGAAGGCGCTTGGCGGTGAGACGGCAGAGGAGGCCGCGCGCTCGACGCAGATCGGGCTGGGGGAGACGATCACTGCTGATGGGATCGATGTCACGAGTGCGATCCGCACGCCGGAGGTTTCTGAGAAGGCGTCCGAAGTGGCCGCGCTGCCCGCAGTCCGCGAGGCGCTGGTCGAACAGCAACGCGCTCTGCTCCACAACGGCGGCGACTGGGTCGCCGAGGGCCGCGACATCGGCACCGTCGTCGCACCAGACGCAGAGCTGAAAATCTTCCTGACGGCGTCGATCGAGGAACGTGCGCGCCGCCGCGCGGCCGAGCTCGGCCTTTCGGTCGGCGAGGTGCTCGCCCAGCAGGTCGAGCGCGACCACCGCGACTCCACGCGAGAGACGTCGCCGTTGACGGCGGCCGATGATGCGGTCGAGGTCGACACGACGGGGCTCACGGTCGATCAGGTCGCCCGGCAGATTGCGAATCTGGCTCGCGAACGGACAGCAAAATGAACGAAGAGCAAGACTTCATCGAGATTGAAGTCGTCGAGGAGGGGGAGTTTCCGCTCGGTCTTGACGAGCAGGAGGTGGAAGCCGCGCCCGAGCCAGAGGGCCCGCCGCGCCGCCACGCCACCGTCGCGATTGTCGGGTATCCCAACGTCGGCAAGTCCAGCCTGATCAACCGCTTGACCGAGTCCAAGGAAGCCGTCGTGCACGAGCGAGCGGGCGTGACACGCGACCGCAAGGCGCTCCACACCGACTGGAACGGGGTGGACCTGACTTTGATCGACACCGGCGGCGTCGACATCACCGAGGACGACGACATCGCGCGCGGCATTCGCTTTCAGGCCGAAGTTGCGATCGAACTGGCCGACATCGTGCTGCTCGTGGTCGACGGCCGCGCCGGCTACCGCCCGGGGGATGAGGACATCGTCCAGATCCTGCGCCGCGGCAAGAAGCCGGTGATCGTTGCGGTCAACAAGATCGATTCCGCGGGCTCGATACCCGAGGCCGCCGAGTTCCAGCGCCTTGGGATGGGCGAGCCGTCGCCGGTCAGCGCGGCGCAGGGTCTGGGCACCGGCGACCTGCTCGACCGCATCGTCTCGATGGCGCCCGACGCGCCGCGCGAGGCCGACAGCGGCGCCATGCAGCTGGCGGTGCTCGGCCGCCCGAACGTCGGCAAAAGCAGTCTCGTCAATGCGATCACCGGCGAGCAGCGGGTGATCGTCTCCGAGGTCAGCGGCACGACGCGCGACTCGATCGACACCCGGATCGATGTCGACGGCGAACCGATCGTGTTGATCGACACGGCCGGACTGCGCAGGCGCAGCAAGCAGGCCGACGAACTCGAGTACTTCTCGTCGCTGCGATCGCAGCTTGCGATGGAGCGCGCGGATGTCGCGCTGATCGTCTGCGACGTCACCGCCGGGATCACATCGGAAGACCTGCGCATCGCCGAGATGGCGATGAAGGCAGGCTGCGCGACACTCGTGGTGCTCAACAAGTGGGATCTTCCGCACGAGGAGCTCGACCTCAAGCACGAGCGCGCGCGGATCGCTCGAAAGCTCCGGCTGCGCCCGAAGATCGTCACCAGCAGCGCCGTCAACGGCCGTAACGTGCCCAAGCTTCTCCAGGAGGCGCTTGACCTCGCCGAGCGCTCCGCGGGGCGGATTCCCACCAAAGAGCTGAACAAGTTCATCAGCGATGTTCAAGGACTGCGCCAGCCACCCAACGTTCGGGGCAAGCGACTGAAGATGTACTACATGACGCAGTTCCAGGAGCGTCCGCCGCGCTTTGCGATCCAGGTCAACTCGCGCCGTGCGATCGCCCGCGACTACGCGTACTTTGTCGAGAACCAGCTACGCGAGCGCTATGACCTCGACGGGGTACCGCTGATCATCGATTTCAAGGCCTCCAAGGGCCGGTACGACGACTGACGTAGGATTCGGCCCCCGTGCCGGACTCTGCCGTATCAATCAAAGGGCTGACCAAGTCGTACGGCGACTTTCAGGCCCTCAAAGGCGTCGATCTGGAGATCCCGACCGGCCAGGTCTTTGCGATCCTCGGTCCCAACGGCGCGGGAAAGACGACGACCGTCGAAATCCTCGAGGGCTATCGCGAGCGCACTGCGGGTGAGGTCACCGTGCTCGGAGTCGATCCGGCGAATCCGACGCACAACTGGCGTCAACGCATTGGGATCGTGTTGCAGGAGTCCGAACCGACGACGCTGCTCACCGTCCGCGAGACGCTTGCGATGTATGCGGGCTACTACGACCGTCCGCGCAGCGTCGGCGAAACGATCGAGCTCGTCGGGCTTTCGGCCAAGGCCGACACCCGTGCCGGCCGGCTGTCCGGCGGGCAGAAGCGTCGTCTGGATGTTGGGCTTGCGCTGATCGGCGACCCCGATCTGATCTTTCTCGACGAACCGACGACTGGCTTTGACCCTGAGGCGCGCCGTGAAGCGTGGAAAGTGATTGCCTCGATGCGCGACCTCGGCAAGACCGTCCTATTGACCACGCACTACATGGAAGAGGCGCAGATCCTTGCCGACCAGATTGCGGTTTTCGCGGGCGGCGAAATCGTCGCCCGCGGCACCCCGGATGAGATCGGCGGGCGCAAGGAGTTGCCGAGCCGGATCGAATTCCGGCTGCCGGTGGGCGTTGCCTCAACCGATCTCCCGCCGGATTTTCGCGCCGCCGTAGCTGATGACGGCAGCGTCTCCTTGGCGACCCTCGATCCGACCCGCAAGGTGAATGAGATCACCGGATGGGCGCTCGATCGCGGGGTCAACCTCGAAGAGCTCGCCGTTGCGAGGCCGTCGCTGGAGGACGTCTATCTGGATCTCACGAGCGAGGACGTCGAGGTGGTCGAGTGAGCCTGCTCTGGCATCAGTTTCGTTTCGAGTGGAAGCTCTTCTGGCGCAATCCGGCATCGGTCTTCTTCTCGGTTGGGTTGCCGTTGGTGTTCCTCTTCCTGCTTGGCGCCGTCTTCGGCAATGCAGACGGGAAGGCCTACGCCTACGGACTACTCGCCGACCAGTACCTCGTGCCGGCGATCATGACCCTCGGGATCGTCAGCGCATCGTTCGTGAACGTCGCGATGACGATCACCTACCAGCGCGAGATGGGAGTGCTCAAGCGCCTGCGGGGTACGCCGCTCCCGACGACGACCTTTGTGTCCGCGCGGACCGCGAGCGCCGTCGTCAACTCCCTGCTGATCGCGTTCGTAATCCTGATCGCCGGGCATGTCGCGTACGGAATCGACATCGACGGCTCGCGACTCGTCGGGACGCTCCTGATCACCGTCTTCGGGGCTATCTCCTTCTGCGCCCTGGGCTTCGCGCTCACGATCGTGATCCCGAACCAGGGTGCGGCGCCCGCGATCACGAACATGATCACGCTGCCGCTCTATTTCATTTCGGGCGTCTTCGGCGACACCGCGAATCTTCCGACGGTGCTCGCGGACATCGGCAAATTCTTTCCGATCTCGCATTTGGGGGCGTGCCTGTTTGAGACCTTCAGCCCCGAGGCTCACGGGGTCTTCGCCTTCTCCTGGACGGATTTCGGCATCGTGCTGGCGTGGGGTGCGGTGGGGATGGCGCTCGCCGCGTGGAAGTTTCGCTGGGAGCCGCAGGAGAGCCGCTGACCCCTTCAAACCCGTAAATCGGATCGGGTTTAGTAAGAATCGGCTTGGCTGGGGCTATCATTCAGCCCACTTGAACTTGCACGCCCCGACCCCAATCTGGAGCAATCTTTAGGCCATGAGCATCACCGGCTTCGCTGACAACGAATTCCTTTTCACTTCCGAGAGCGTCTCGGAGGGCCACCCCGACAAGATCGCCGACGCGATCTCCGACGCTGTGCTCGACGCGGTCCTCGAGCAGGACCCATTCGGCCGCGTCGCCTGTGAGACCTTCGTCACGACCGGCCTGATCGTCGTCGGCGGCGAGATCAGCACGAGCGCCAACTTCGACGTGCAGGAGCTCGCCCGCGAGACTGTGCGCGAGATCGGTTACGACCACTCCGACAAGGGCTTTGACGCCAACACCTGCGCCGTGATGGTGACGCTGGACAAGCAGTCGCCCGACATTGCGCAGGGCGTCGATCAGTCGCACGAGGTGCGCGAGGGCGAGAGCCAGACCGACGACCACGGCGTCGCTGGCGCTGGCGACCAGGGAATGATGTTCGGCTACGCCTCGAACGAGACCGAGTCGCTGATGCCGCTGCCGATCCACCTCGCACACCGCCTGGCCGAGCGCCACGCGAAGGTGCGCAAGGACGGCACCGTTCCGTACTTCCGCCCGGACGCCAAGACGCAGGTCTCAGTGCGCTACCAGGACGGCAAGCCGGTCAAGATCGAGCAGCTGCTGATCAGCACGCAGCACGAGGACGGCAAGACCGTCGCGGACGACATCAAGCCCGACCTCTGGGAGCACGTCGTCAAGCCGATTCTTCCTGGTGATCTCTATGACGAGAACGAGCTGCTTGAACGCTTCCTCGTGAACCCCACCGGCAAGTTCGTGATCGGCGGTCCGATGGGCGACGCAGGCCTGACCGGCCGCAAGATCATCGTCGACACCTACGGCGGTATGGGCCGCCACGGCGGCGGCGCATTCTCAGGCAAGGACCCGTCGAAGGTCGACCGCAGCGCCGCCTACGCCGCTCGCTACGTGGCCAAGAACATCGTCGCGGCTGGACTTGCTGACCGCGCCGAGGTTCAGGTCGCCTACGCGATCGGCAAGGCCGAGCCGGTCTCGATCGCGATCGAGACCTTCGGCACCGAGAAGGTCGGCCGCGGCAAGATCACCGAGCTGGTCTTCGAGCACTTCGACCTGCGTCCGGGCGCCTTCCGCCAGTACCTCGACCTGCACCGCCCGATCTACAAGAAGACGAGCGCCTACGGCCACTTCGGCCGCGACGACGCCGACTTCACCTGGGAGAAGACCGACAAGGCCGAGGCCCTCGCCGAAGCCGCCGGCGTCGCTGCCCTCGCCTAACCCCGCGCGTACAGCCTGACCTGTCACCGAAGGGTGGCCCGATCGGGCCACCCTTCGGCATTTAAGTGCGCGACCGGCGTGGGCGAGCGGCGTGCGCGAGCGGTGAATCTTCCAACGGCCTGCCCGGTGGGGCAGGCCGTTGGAACTATCGTGGCGTACCCACGGGAAGCTGGCGGCGGCCCTGCCTAGGCTCCTCTCCGTGACGAAGATCGCGAAAGTTGAGCCGCTCACTAATTCCCGTGCGCTGCGCGGGCCATTTGACTATCGCGTACCCGATCGGATGAACGGCGAAGTCGAGGTCGGGTCGATCCTTGCCGTCCCGTTCGCGCGACGACAGATCCTCGGCGTCGTCACGGCGATCACCGATCACAGCGATCTGTCTGATGAGAAGCTCGCTGAGCCCACCCGCGCGCTGCCCGACGGCGTCCCCCCGAAGCTGATCGAGCTGGGTCTCTGGGTCGGCGAGCAGTACTGCTCAACCCCTGCGCGGGGTCTGGCGCTCGTTACGCCGCCGGGGACCGGCACCGGCCGGGCTGACCGGGCGACCAGGGCCAAGACTGTTCTCGTCGCCAAGATCACCGAGCATGGCCGCGCCTCGCTGGCCGACGAGTCGACTCGGCTGAGCGATGCCCAGCGATCGGCGCTGACGGCGCTCGCTGTGCTGCCAGAGGGCACTCCGACTCGCGACGCCAAGGAGCGCATCGGCGCGGATACGCCGTCGCTGCGCCGGCTGGAAGGGCGCGGACTGGTCGAGATCAGCGAGCAGGAACAACGCCGCACCGTCACCCACGAAGCCGTCGGCGCGCTCATCGATCGGCCGCCGCTGACGCCCGACCAGCAGAAGGCGCTGCGCGAGATCAACGCCGCGATCGACAGTGGATTCGACGATCTGTTGCTACATGGCGTCACCGGTAGCGGCAAGACCGAGGTCTACCTCGGCGCCGCCGAGCACACGCTGGCAAAGGGCCGCTCAGTGATTGTCATGGTGCCGGAAATCGCGCTCACTCCGCAGGTGGTCACCCGCTTTGCCGCCCGCTTCGGAGACCGAGTCGCCGTGATGCACTCGCAGCTGACGGCCGGCCAGCGTCACGACGAGTGGCTGCGCATCCGGCGCGGGGAGGCTGACGTGGTCGTGGGCCCGCGCAGCGCGGTTTTCGCACCGGTCGAAAACCTAGGCCTGTTGATCGTCGACGAGGAGCACGACGCCTCCTACAAGCAGGACGGCGATCCGCGCTACGACGCCCGCGATGTCGCGCTCGAGCGCGCTGCATCCGAGCGCGCGACGTTGCTCAGCGGCAGCGCAACGCCGCGAGCTGAAGGATGGGACCGCGCACGCCACATCAAGCTCCCAGAGCGCGTCGATGGCCGTCCGCTCCCGCCCGTCAAGCTGCTGGACATGAACGGCGAGCGCGGGGCGCTGCATCCGCTCACAAGCTCGGCGCTCGCTGCGGTCGCCTCGCGCGGCGAGAAGGCGATCGTCCTGCTCAATCGCCGCGGGTGGTCGAACTTCCTCTCCTGCCAGGACTGCGGGCACACCTGGATCTGTCCCAACTGCGACGTAACGCTGGTCTTGCACATGGCCAGAGCGGAGATGCGCTGCCACCACTGCGGCCACCGCGAGCCGGTGCCCGAGACCTGCCCGGAATGTCAGAGCGTCTCGATCTCCCGGCACGGCACTGGCACCGAGCGCCTGCAGTCGGATCTGGCCGCGGCGATCGGGCAGAACGCGGAGATCTTCCGCCTTGACGCCGACACCGCCGCCCGGCGCGGGGTCGCCACGGTCCTACGTGAATTCGAATCTGCGAACTCCGGGATCCTCGTGGGGACACAAATGGTCGCCAAGGGGCACGACTTCCCCGATGTGACGCTCGGCGTCGTGATCGACGCCGACTCGACGCTCAACTTTCCAGACTTTCGCGCCGAGGAGCGGACGTTCGCGCTCGTCGCCCAGCTCGCGGGGCGCAGCGGTCGTGGCGGGGCTGATGGCCGAGTGCTGGTGCAGACACGATCACCGGAAACGCGTGCGCTGCGCTTTGCCGCCAGGCACGACGCCGAGGGATTTGTGACCGAAGAACTCGAGCGCAGAGCGGCCTTCGGCTACCCGCCGTACGGGCACATCATCAAGCTCCAGACCGCCAGCGAGGACTATGCGCGCGCTCAGACTGCCGCCGACGCGCTGGCCGCCGCGATCGAGTTGCGCGATCTGCGGCTGCTCGGTCCGACCCCGTTGTTCAAGCGCAAGGGGCTCGAGCGGTTCCAGATCGAGTTGAAGATCACCGAGCGGGAAGCGGCGGTCGAGGCCGTGCGCGAGGCGGTCGAACTCGTCTCGGCATCGCGCGCCGGCCGCGATGTGAAGTTCGCCGTCGATGTCGATCCCCAATAGCTCGCCTGCGGCTGGCCGCGTGAGGCGCGATCTTCAAATAACATCTGGCGATGAGCGACGAGCACCCACACGTGCCTGAGAGCGCCGCCGAGGCAGTCGACCCCGACGAGCAGGCGCTCGCCGACGCCGGCCTCTCCTCCGAAGAGCTCGCCGTACGCCGCGACGCGCTCTCGCAGATCCGCCAGTTTGGCGACCCCGTCCTGCGCAGCGAGGCTCGCTCGATCGAGAACTTCGACGAGCAGATTCAGGCTCAGGCCGCGCGAATGATTGCGCTGATGGATCGCTCCTACGGGATCGGCCTTGCGGCACCGCAGATCGGCATCTCGAACCGCCTTCTGGTCTACCGCGTGGGCGACTCGGCGCCGATCGTGCTCGCCAATCCGGTGATCGAGTGGAGCTCCGAGGATGAGGAGTCCTTCCAGGAGGGTTGCCTCAGCCTCGCCAACGTGCACGTAGATGTCGACCGTGCGATTCACGTCCGCGTCGTCGGCAAGGACGCGAGCGGCGACCGCATCAAGATTGAGGCCTCTGGCCTGAACGCACGCGTGATCCAGCACGAGATGGACCACCTGGACGGGGTGCTGATCCTCGATCGCGCAAGCAAGGACCAGCGCAAAGAGGCGCTGCGTGCGTTGCGCGAGGCCGAAGAGCGCACGGGCTTTGCCGCCTAGGCCCAGCGTTGCGCAACGTCTACTTCGGTACCTCGGACTTCGCGGCGACAGTCCTCGAAGCACTGCTTGATTCCCGACACGCACCTTCGTTGGTCGTGACGCGCCCGGCGCGCCCGAAGGGCCGCGGCAAGAAGTTGTCGGATCCGCCTGTGGCCGTCCTGGCCAAGGAGCGCGGGATTGCGATTCACCAGCCCGAGAACGTGAACGAGCCCGAGGGCTTTGAGCCGATCCTCGCGCAGGCTCACGAGGCGATAACGGTCTGCGCGTTCGGCGCGATCGTCAAGGAGCCGCTGCTATCGGCCGCGCCGAGTTTCAACGTGCACCCGTCGCTGTTGCCGCGCTGGCGCGGAGCCGCGCCGATCGAACGGGCGATCGCGGCGGGGGACTCTGAAACGGGGGTGACGATCATGCGTTTGGTCGAGGAGCTCGACGCCGGACCGGTGTGTGCGCAGGAGCGCGTTCCGATCGGGGAGAACGACGACTACGGGTTGATCTCCGCACAGCTCGCTCAGCTCGGAGGAACGATGCTGGTTGACGCGCTGACCGCGGCGCAGGAGGGGAAGATCCACTGGCGAGAGCAACTTGACGGCGCCGAACAGTCCGAGGTTACGTACGCGGAAAAGATCGTCCGGGAGGACCGCCGGCTCGACCCGCGCACTCGCGGTGCTGCCGAGCTGGCCCAAACGGTGCGCGCGCTCAATCCGCACATCGGGGCCTTTCTTGCGACCGCGTCTGGCGATCCGCTGCGCGTGCGTCGGGCGAGGGTCTCGCATGAGGCGGTCTCGCCCGGCGAAGTCGTGATGTTGGATGGCCGGCTCCTCGTGGGTACGACAGACCAGGCGCTTGAGCTGCTCGAAGTGCAGCCGGCAGGCGGAAAGGCGATGGACGTCGAAAGTTTCCTCAGGGGCAATGAGGCCCCGGAGCTGGAGTGAACCAAACGCGATGAGCGAAGCGGCAGAAAACACAAGCGGATCGAGCTTTGAGGTGGGCATGAAGTGCCCGAGCTGCTCCGAGCCGTGGCTGCGTCCGACCGGCAACATGCCCGGCCGCTATCGCTGCGTGAACTGTCTGCACCGGTTCGAGTTGACGAGCTCCTGTCCGGACTGCGGCGCGCATGGCACAATTGCCCGGATGTCGCACACCTCAGACCTCCACTGCGCAAGCTGCGGCGCGTGGATGCTGACCGAGATCTAGGAGCCGTCCCTTGAGCGCTAACCCTCGCGCCAGCGAGCTTTTCGCAACCAAGCAGGTCCTGCCGTCGATCCTCTCGGCCGACTTCGCCAAGCTTGGCGAAGACGTCGCGTTGGTGATGGAGGCGGGCGCGAAGGTGATCCACGTCGACGTGATGGACGGACACTTCGTCCCGCCGATCACGATCGGGCCGCTGATAGTTGAGGCGCTGGCAGGCCAGGTGCACTCGGCAGGTGGCGTGCTCGACGTCCACCTGATGATCGAAAACCCGGACCGCCACGTCGACGCGTTCACCGCCGCCGGGGCGGACGCCGTGAGCTTTCACGTGGAGGCGACGGCGCACGTCAATCGGGTCGCCAGTCAGATTCGCGAGGGCGGGGCGCTTGCCGGCATAGTGCTCAACCCCGGAACGCCCGTGGAGGCGATCTCAGCGGCCGCCGACGCTGTCGACTACGCACTCTGCATGAGCGTCAACCCGGGCTGGGGCGGTCAGCCATTCATTCCTGAGTCTGTTGAGCGCCTTGCGGCGATGCGCGCGATGCTGCCAGACGGTGTCGCGCTTGAGGTCGATGGCGGGGTCTCTGCCGCAACCGCCGGCGACGTCTCTGCTGCCGGCGCAAACCTCTTCGTCGCGGGGAGCGCCGTCTTTGGCGCGGATGATCCCGCGGCAACCTTCCGCGCGATCAGCGACGCAGTCGGCTAGGCGGTTTCAAGCCAAGAATCTTCCATCAGGCGACCCCTCGGGGTCGGCTCATGGAAGATTTGCCGCGTGTCTGCGCGCTAGTCGATGAGATCGAAGAATCCGCCCCACCAGTAGTACGCGAGGACGATCAGCGCCAGCAGCGCCACGAACCCCGCCGGCGCAAAGCCGAGTGCAGCGATCCCCACGGACACAGCCAGCACCACCACGGCGCCGAGCAGCACCGCCGTGTGAAACGGGTTGAGTCGTCCGAGAATCTTCTTGACGCGGGTCACTGTCGCGGCGTCGCCCACTGGTAGAGCACAAACAGCATCGCGAACAGCATCAGCGAAGTCACCGGGTAGCCGATCGCCACGCGCTCAAGCGGATCGGCGACGAACCCGCCGTACTCCCAGACGACAAAGAACACCGTGGCAATCAGCCAGCACGCCACCGCGATCCCAGTCTTGCGGGCGGCGAGTGCGGTCTGATTGAGCGTTGCGGCGCAGAGGTAGATCCCCATACCGACCGTCACGGCCACCAGATCGGCGCGGTCGAAGACGTACTTCTTGCCGAAGACGATCTGCATGATCTCCGGGCCGGCGACGAGCATCACCAATGCTGCCACCACCGCAAATCCGGCGATCGCCAGCAGCGTCACGCGCACGCTGTGTCGATACGTCTTGAAGTCTTCATCGGCGTGCAGTCGCGAAAGATGCGGCAGCAGGCTCGTTGCGACGGACTGGAAGAGCTGCATCGGCGCGCGTGCGATCACCAACAGATTGATCACCGCGGCCGCGGCGAAGGCCCCGCCGGCCGTGCGGTTGGTGGCGAAGGTTGCGACGTTCAAGATGGCTTGTTCGCAGGCCATGATCACCAGAGCCGCGATCGCAAAGCCGCCGCCCTCGGTCAACGTGAAATCCGCCTTCTCGATGCTCCCGCCGCCGGCAGCGGCGTCGAGCACCCGCTCGCCCTCGACGGCCTCTTCGGCCGCTTCGGCCGGCGTGCGCGTGTCGAGTGCCTGTTGCTGGGCGGAGCGTTTGCGGCCCACGAGCGCCAGCGGAACAACGAACAGGCTGATCACCGGACCGGCGAGGATTCCCATCGCGATCACGTCCTGCCCCGACGCGAGCCCGAGCACGACGGCCAGCGGGAACATGAAGCGCACGAGCGATTCGATCAGCACGAGCAGCCCATAGAGGCCGAAGCGCTGATTGCCGGCGAGCAGCCCGCGGCCGAAATAGCTCACGGCATAGGCGAGCACCGCGGCGAACATGATCCAGAAGAGCGTCTCGCTGCCGTGCAGCAGGTCGTCGGTGATCTGCGTCTTGAACGCCAGCGCCAGCGCCGCAAACAGCAGCCCCAACCCGAGCTGGATCGTCGCCGCAATCCGCAGCGGCCGAGCAAGTTCCTGATCGCGCGCGCGCCGCTCGGCGATCGTGCGCGCCATCAGCTGTTCGATCGGCCGGTAGAAGATCGGTGTGATCAGGAAGACCGCCGACCAGAGCAGGCCGATCTGTCCGTACTGCTCGCGCGGCAGGGAGTGAGAGGCCAGCGAGAGGTAGAGAAACGTGACCAGTCCGGTCACGCCGATGCCGACGGTCAGGAGCGCGGCACCGCGCCCGTAGTCGGAGGTCTTGGATCCGCCGTCTGCCGCGGGGTTAGCGGACATCGACGAGCAGCATCGTCCACGGGAACGGCGACTTCGCCTCGACGACCTTGCCGATCGCCGAAAGTTCCTTGACGAACGCGCGCTTGGACCAGTGGTTCACGTGCCCGGGGGTGTTGCCGAGGTCCTTCCAGTAGGCGCCGCGCGCCATGTTCAGCCCGCGCCAGAGCGGCTCTCGCGGAACCGAGACAAGTACGTACTTGCTGGCGACGCGGCCCATCTCGGCGATCGTGCTGGCGGGCTCGGGCACATGCTCGAGCACCTCGATCGCGCTGGCCATCTCAAACTCATTGTCGGCAAACGGGAGGGTGGTGGCCTCGAGCACGCGGTACTCAAGGTTGTCGCGCTTGCGGTGCTCCCAGGCTGCCTGTAGTTCGGGCTCGTCGAGGTCGATGCCGACGATCCGGCCGTCGCCCAGGCGCTCGGCCCACTTGTGCGTGAGCACGCCTTCGCCGCAGCCGACATCGAGAATCGAGTTGGGGGAGGCCTGCTTCCAGAGGTCGTCGAGCGTGTCCTCGAAGCCGGCCATCATCTTCTTGACCAGTGGGTTCTTCGACCCGTACTTGTCGTACGTGTTACCGGTGACGACGTCGGTTGCGTCAGCGTCGCCGGGCCGCGCCGCCTTGTGCAGGTCGTCGAGGTGGGTCTTGCCGACGTGGGTGGCGGCTTGGGTCGGGTTCTCGGTCGTGTCGCTCAAAGCTCCAGCGCCTCTCGTTCTTCGGTCTTTCCCGTGGCGTCGCCAGAGTCGGCGCCGGTGGTCTTGTGGTGGGTGCTGCCGGGCTGGCCGGGCTCGTAGTGCGAAGGTGCGACTCCGAGCTTGAGCTCGACGCGGCGGGTGCTCTCGAGCATGCGCTGCGTGAGCGTGCGTTGGGCGGCAAGCAGGTCACCGATCACGCCAAGCGCGCCGAGCAGCAGCGCGGCCATCATCAGCACGGCACCGAGGATCAGCGACTGCACGTGACCGGCGCCTTCTCCTTGGGCGTAGGCGACGATGAAGCGGACCCAGATCGCGCCGGCGATCAGGCCGCAGACGATTGCCGCAGTCATGAAGACGCGCAGCGGCTCGTACATCGCGTAGATGCGACCGATCGAAACCGTGTTGCGGCGGATGTAGGCCCACATCGACGGGAAGAGACGCGACTCGCGCATCTTCTCGTTGGTGCGCACCGGGACGTGGGTCGTGGCGATCAGCGTCTTGCCGGCCAGGATGATCGTCTCAAGCGTGTAGGTGAACTTGCTGACGACCTGCATGCGCAGCGCGGCCTCGCGGTTGTATGCGCGAAACCCGGAAGTCGTGTCTTCAATGCCGGTCTCCGATGCGCGGCGCACGACGGCGCTGCCGAGCTTCTGCAGCCGGACCTTGAGGGCCGAGAAGTGCTCGATCGTGTGGACCTGGCGGTCACCCACGACCATGTCGGCGTCGCCCGCGAGGATCGGCGCGGTCAGGTTGCCGATGTCGCCGGCGTAGTACTGGTTGTCGGCGTCGGTGTTGACGATCACGTCGGCGCCGAGCTTGAGGCAGGCGTCAAGACCGGCCTGGAAGGCGACCGCGAGGCCCTTGTTGTCGGTCAGTCGGATGATGTGGTCAACGCCGTGCTCTTTGGCGACCTCGACGGTGCGGTCGGTTGAACCGTCGTCGATCACGAGCCATTCGACCTCATCGAAGCCTTCGACCTGGCGTGGCAGGTCGGCGATCGTGATCGGAAGGGTCTCTTCCTCGTTCAGGCAGGGGATCTGGATGATCAGTTTCATCTTGCGGTGAATATCTCGCCCAATGTTGCTGCAGCCCGTGGGCGTAAGGGAGGTGGGGGTGTGAATGCGCGCACAAGTGGGCGCGCGAAGCCGCGATCTTATCCGTTCTCTACACCGGATCGACGCGTGGGGTTACCAATTGCCTTGCGGGGATTGTGGGACTACTCTCGGCTGAGAGGGAGCAGGAAGCTTGACCACTCACACGATCACCGACGCCGACCAGGCACACCTACGCCGCACACTTGAGCTGGCCGAACGCGGCCGCGGCCGCACGAGCCCCAATCCGGTGGTCGGCGCCGTTGTCGTCAGCGCCGACGGCGAGGTGATCGGCGAGGGCTATCACCACGTCCTGGGCGGCCCGCACGCCGAGCGGGTGGCGATCGAATCTTGCAGCAAGGACACGACCGGCGGGACGATCTACGTATCGCTCGAACCTTGCGCGCACACCGGCAAGCAGCCGCCGTGCACCGATGCGATCGTCGAGGCCGGCCTCGCGCGGGTCGTATACGCGTCCGACGATCCGACCGAGAAGGCGTCTGGCCGCGGTCCGGGGATGCTGCGCGACGAAGGCATCGAGGTGGTCGCCGCTCAGGGCGAGATCGCCGCCGCGGCGCGGATGATCAATCAGCCGTTTCGCAAACACGCGAAGACCGGACGCCCGCATGTTTTGTTCAAGAGCGCCCAGACGCTCGATGGCAAGGTCGCAACCGCCTCCGGAGACTCGCAGTGGATTTCTTCTGAGGAGAGCCGTCAGCTGGCGCACCGCTTTCGCGCCGAGTGCGACGCGATCGCCGTCGGGATAGGTACGGCGCTGGCCGACGACCCGATGCTCACCGCGCGTGTCGAAGACGCGCCCGAAGAGCGCCACCCGCTCCGCGTGGTCTTCGATTCCGAGGCCCGTCTACCGCTTGACAGCGCGCTCGTGCAGTCGGCCCGCGAGGTGCCAGTGATCGTTGTGGCCTCCCGCGCCGCGCCGCGCGAGGCGCTCGCTTCGCTCGAGGCAGTCGGGGTCGACGTGATCGTCGCATCCGGCGAGAACGAGGCGGCCCGCGTGGTCAGCGCGCTCAACGAGCTGGGGCAGCGCGAGATCCAGTCGCTGCTGCTTGAGGGCGGCCCGCACCTTGCCGGTGCATTCTTCGAGGCAGGCGAAGTCGACTGGATGACGCTCTTCCTCGCCCCGATCGTGCTCGGCGGCAAGCAGGCTCGCGCAGCGGTCGAGGGCTCGGGCGTCGAGAAGGTCGCAGACGCCTACCGCGCCCTGCGCGTACAAAGCGACCGCATCGGCGAGGATCTGCTGATCAGCGCCTTCATGCGCGAGTGGTGACCGCCGCGCTCCGCATAACCAAGCCAAGAATCTGCGCAAGTCTGCGCTTTCAGAGGAGACTTGCGCAGGATTGCCGCTTGGATGCGCGGCCGACCTATGTCGCAATAGGCTTCTGAGCATGTTCACTGGCCTGATTGAGCACAGCGGCACGATCGCGCGCGTCGACGAGAACGCCGACGGAGCGCGGATCGAGATCGCCACGGATCTGGCGCCCACCCTCTCGCTCGGCGACTCGGTGGCGGTCAACGGTGTCTGCCTTACGGCGGCCAGCATCAGCGACACGAGTTTCACCGCGGATGTGATGCACGAGTCGCTGCGTCGCACCGCGCTCGGTGCGCTTGGCGCGAACGATCAGGTCAATCTTGAGCTGCCGCTGGCGGTCGGAGATCGCCTCGACGGGCACATCGTCCAAGGCCACGTCGACGGCGTCGGCGAAGTCATCCAGACCAGCGATGACGGCTTCTCGCGCATCCTGCGCATCAAGACACCGGGCGATCTGGCCAAGTACGTCGTCGAGAAGGGCTCGATCACGATCGATGGCGTGAGCCTCACGGTCAGCGCGGTCGGCGATGACTGGCTCGAAGTGTCGCTCATTCCCGAGACCCAGCAACGGACTACCCTCGGAGATCTGCAGACCGGCGAACACGTGAACCTCGAGGCCGACATTCTGGCCAAGCACGTCGAGCGTCTGCTGAGCCACCCCACCTAGGTAGAGAAGGCAGGCCATGCCTGACGCAAAACCCCCATTCAGTTCGGTCGAGGACGCCCTCGAGGACTACAAGCAGGGCAAGATGGTGATCGTCTGCGACGACGAGGACCGCGAAAACGAAGGCGATCTGACGCTGGCGGCCGAGTTCGCCACACCAGAGGCGATCAACTTCATGGCCAAGGAAGGGCGCGGCCTGATCTGCCTGGCGCTCAGCCCTGAGCGCTGCGAAGAGCTCGGCCTGAACCTGATGGCGTTGAAGAACGAGTCGGGTTTCGGCACCGCTTTCACGGTTTCGATTGAGGCGCGCGACGGCGTCACCACCGGCATCAGCGCCGCCGACCGTGCCCGCACGATCCAGGTTGCGGTCGATCCTGAGTCGAGCCCGCGCGACCTTGTGCAGCCCGGCCATGTGTTTCCGCTGAAGGCCAAACCCGGCGGCGTGCTCGAGCGCACCGGTCAGACCGAAGCGGCAGTCGATCTCGGGCGTCTGGCAGGCCTCACCCCAGCCGGCGTGATCTGCGAGATCATGAACGAGGACGGCACGATGGCCCGCGTCGACGACCTCGTCGAGTACTCCAAGAAGCACGACCTGAAGATGATCACGGTCGCCCAGCTGATCGAATACCGCCGCCGCCACGACAAGCTGGTCGAGCGCGTTGCCGAGGCGAAGATGCCGACGGACTTCGGCGAGTTCAACGTGGTTGGATACCGCGCGCTGGTCGACGGAAGCCATCACGTCGCGCTCGTCAAGGGCGACGTGCAGGGTGAGGAAGACGTGCTCGTGCGCGTCCATTCCGAGTGCCTGACCGGCGACGTCTTCCACTCGATGCGCTGCGACTGCGGCATGCAGCTACACCTGGCTCTGGCCCAGATCGAGCGTGAAGGCAAGGGCGTGTTGCTCTACCTCGCGCAGGAGGGCCGCGGCATCGGCTTGCTCAACAAGCTCAAGGCATACGCGCTGCAAGACCAGGGGCGCGACACTGTCGAGGCCAATCTCGAACTCGGCCTGCCCGCCGACCTGCGCGACTACGGCACCGGCGCCCAGATGCTCGTGGACCTCGGTCTGACCAGCATTCGGATCATGACCAACAACCCGAAGAAGATCATCGGCCTCCAGGGCTACGGACTGTCTGTCACCGCACAAGTGCCGATCGAGACCGACCCCAACGAGCACAATCTCGACTACCTGCGCACCAAGCGCGACCGCATGGAGCACGCGCTGCACCACCAGGGTCTGAACTTCGACGAAGAGATGATCCAGCAGGAACAAGAGCGCGACCGCGAAAAAGCCGAGTCATGAGCGATGTCACCGAGACCGGCCGCTGGGCGATCGTCGTCGGCGACTTCTACAAGGATCTCGCCGAACGCCTGATCAGCGGTGCCGACGAAGCCTTCAACGCCGCCGGCGTGAAGCCCGGAAACGTCGACAAGTTCACCGTGCCGGGTGCGTTCGAACTGCCGCTTGCGGCGATGTACTTGGCGGAGACCGGCAACTACGACGGGATTGCCTGTCTGGGCGCGGTGATCCGCGGCGAGACCGACCACTACGACTTCGTCTGTGCTGAAGCCGCGCGCGGCATCCAGGACGTGCAGCTGGACACCGGTGTGCCCTGCGCCTTCGGCGTGCTCACCGTGGACAACATGGACCAGGCGCTCGCCCGCAGCGGCGGCGGCAAGCGTGACCAGGGCGCGCACGCCGTTGAGGCGATCATCCACATGGCCCGGCTGCGCGACACGGTTGCGGTCTCCGACTAGCGAACACCGAGCCGCTACCATCACCCACCGTTATGGCGAAAGTTTGTGTTTCATGCGGCCGTGGGCCGTCGTTCGGACAGTCGCGCAGCCACTCGATGGTGGCCACCAAGCGCCGCTTCGACCCGAACCTGCAGAAGATCCGCATCGTGAAGGGCAACAGCTCTTCCCGCGAGTACGTCTGCACGCGCTGCATCAAGGCCGGCAAGATCGTCAAGGCCGTTTAGCGCCGCCTGACGCTCCAAGCCGTCCAGCCTTTCACAACGATCTTTGGACACCGGTAGCGACGGTCAGCCGCGCATGCCGTTAGATTTCGCACGAGTAACTTCGCCGGAGTCGGAATCCGGCTGCATAGAAAGGTCACCCCACACATGACTGACAGCAACTCCGCCAGGGCTGCGCGACTGCGCGTCCTGATCGGCGCGATCGCCCTGGTCCTGCTCGCGTCGGTTCTCGCCGGCTGCGGCGACGACGACAAGACTTCGGACTCCGGTGCGACGGCAGAGACTGCCTCAATCGCCGGCGTCTTCAACCAGGCGGCTGCCGACAAGGTGCCCCAGGAGATCAAGGACAAGGGCACGATTGTCGTTGCTACCGACGCGTCGTATGCGCCCAACGAGTTCTTCGACGAGGACGGCAAGACGATCATCGGAACCGACGCCGATCTCGCCAAGGCGATTGGCAAGACGCTCGGCCTTGAGGTCGAGCTGAAGAACGCGACATTCGACTCGATCATCCCCGGCCTTGCTGCCGGCAAGTACGACATCGCGCTCTCGTCCTTCACGGACACCAAGGAACGCGAGCAGACGGTCGACATGGTCACCTACCTGACCGCAGGCACCGGCTTCTACACGACTGCCGACAACCCGACTGAGGTCGAGACCGTCGCCGATCTCTGCGGCAAGAAGGTCGCGGTGCAGAAGGGGACGGTGCAGCAGGACGATGTCGAGGCGCAGTCCAAGAAGTGCGACCAGCCGATCGATCTGCAGGTCTTCACGCAGCAGACCGACGTCGACCTCGCGTTGACGTCGGGCAAGGCGCAGGTTGCGATGGCCGACTCTCCGGTCGCGCAGTACGCGGTCAAGCAGTCTGAGGGCAAGCTCAAGTCGACCGGGAAGGACTACGACTCGGCTCCCTATGGCGTCGCGGTCAACAAGGACTCCGGTATGACCGAAGCGGTCCAGGCCGCGGTCCAGACGCTGATCGACAACGGCACCTACGCGGCGATCCTGGAGAAGTGGGGCCTCACCTCCGGCGCAATCGAAGAGTCGAAGATCAACGACGGCGTCGAGTAGCCCGGCGCGACCGACCTGAATGACGGCATCCACCGGCACCGACCTCCGAGCGTGAACGACCAGAATCGCTCGATCGAGGCCGTGCCGGTGCGCCATCCCTGGCGATGGATCACCGGCATCCTGCTGCTGGTGATCGTCGCCAACGCGATCTGGTCGATCGCCACCGAGGCGAACATCGACTGGGGCACGGTCGGGGAGTACCTCTTCTCGACGCGGATCCTGAGTGGTGTCAAATGGACGCTGCTGCTGACGTTGATCGCGATGGTGATGGGCGTTGGCCTTGGCGTGCTTTTCGCCTCGATGTGGCTTTCACCGAATCCCGTCGCGTCGAGCTTCGCGTGGTTCTACATCTGGGTCTTCCGTGGGACGCCGGTCCTTGTCCAGATTCTCTTCTGGGGTTTTCTCGGCGCGATCTATCCGCACCTCTCGCTCGGCGTGCCGTTCGGCGGGCCTGAACTGATCGGCGGCGAGACGAATTCGCTGATCACGGCGTTCATGGCTGCGATCTTCGGACTCGGGTTCAATGAGGGCGCCTACATGGCCGAGATCGTGCGCGCGGGAATCAATTCGGTCGATGAGGGCCAGGAAGAGGCCGCCGCCGCGCTCGGAATGAGCCGCCTGCAGACGATGCGTCGGATAGTCCTCCCGCAGGCGATGCGCGTGATCATCCCGCCGACGGGCAACGAGACGATCTCAATGCTCAAGACAACATCGCTCGCCTCCGTGATCGCCTTCCCGGAGCTCGTCTACCAAACCCAGCTGATCTACGCACGCAACTACAAGACGATCGAACTGCTGATCGTCGCCTCGCTCTGGTACCTGTTCTTCACCTCGATCCTGACGATCGTGCAGTACTACATCGAGCGCTACTTCAATCGCGGAACGCGGCGCGAGCCGCCGCCCTCGCGGATCGAGTACTTCGTGAAGAACTTCCTGCCCAAGCGCTCGCCGCGCGAAGAGGGAGGCTCGATGCCGCCGTTTCCGATGCGCCGTGACGAAAGCGGTGGTCGATGAGCGCGCCGATGGTTGAAGCAGTCGGCGTGCGCAAGCATTTCGGCCGGCACGAGGTGCTCAAGGGCATCGATCTCTCCGTAGCCGCCGGCGAGGTGATGGTGCTGCTTGGGCCCTCGGGTTCGGGCAAGTCAACATTTCTGCGCTGCATCAATCACCTCGAGCGGGTCGATGCCGGCGAGTTGCGCGTCGACGGTTCGCTGGTTGGCTACCGCGAAGCCAAGGGGAAGATCTACGAGCAGAAGGAGTCCGAGATCGCCGCCGATCGCACACAGATCGGCATGGTCTTTCAGCGCTTCAATCTCTTCCCGCACATGACCGCGCTGCAGAACATCATCGAGGCACCGACGCGCGTCAAAAAGGTCAAGCGCGCGCAGGCGGTCGAGGAGGGCAGGGCGCTGCTGGATCAGGTTGGCCTGCTCGACCGCGCGGACGCCTACCCCAACCAGCTCTCGGGCGGTCAGCAGCAACGGATCGCGATCGCGCGAGCACTGGCGATGAAGCCAAAGCTGATGCTCTTTGACGAGCCGACATCGGCGCTCGACCCGGAGCTTGTCGGCGATGTGCTTGACGTGATGCGAAACCTCGCCAAAGAGGGGATGACGATGGTCTGCGTGACCCACGAGATCGGCTTCGCTCGTGAGGTCGGCGACCAGCTCGTCTTCATGGATGATGGCGTCGTGGTCGAGAGCGGCGATCCCGCGGAGGTCATCGCCAATCCACAGAACGAACGCACCAAGGCTTTCCTCTCCAAGGTGCTCTGAACTGGGCGCGCGGCCGCCGAGCTGATTTAGCATCCGGGCATGTCCAAGCGAGTGCTCATCAGCGGCGCGGCTGGCTTCATCGGCAGCGCCCTCACAGACCGACTTCAGTCCCGCGGCGACCAGGTTGTGCGCCTCACCCGTGGATCCAAGTCAGACGGTGCAGTCCACTGGGATCCCAAGGCCGGCGAGATCGATTCCGACGCCCTGGAAGGAATTGACGCCGTCGTTCATCTGGCAGGCGAACCGATCGCCGGCCTTTGGACCAAGGCCAAAAAGCGCGCGGTGCTTGAGAGCCGTCGAGATGGCACAAAGCTCTTGGCTGAGGCCGCCGCGACGGCTAGTCCGAAGCCGGAGTGCTTCGTCAGCTCAAGCGCGATCGGCATCTACGGCAACCGCGGAGATGAGACCCTGACCGAGGACTCCGGGGTCGGCGAAGGGTTCTTGGCGGATGTCGTCGAGCAGTGGGAAGCCGCAGCCGAGCCCGCCCGCGCGGCGGGAATTCGCGTCGTCAATTTGCGACTTGGTCTTGTGACGGCCGAGAGCGGCGGGATGATGGGACCGATGAAGCCTGCCTTCAAGGCCGGAGTCGGCGGCAAACTCGGCAGCGGGGAGCAGTGGTGGAGCTGGGTGACACTCGACGACGTCGTTGAGGCATTCTTGTTTGCGATCGACACGCCGGCCGTCTCGGGGCCCTACAACGTCGCCGCGCCCAATCCGGTCACCAACGCGGAGTTCACGAAGCAACTCGGCAAGGCGCTGCACAGGCCGACGATTCTCCCCGCGCCGAAGTTCGCGCTGAAGCTGGTCGCCGGGGAGATGGCCGATGAGATGCTGCTGACGAGCCAGCGGGTCGACTCAGCACGGCTGTGCGAGGCCGGATTCGAGTTCGGAGACACCGAGCTGGCCCCGGCGCTCGCTCGCATTTTCGACTAGTCAGTCTCAGTCGCCAGCCGTGGCGTTGCCCAGCGCGCGGTCGACTTCAATGACGATCTTCACCCTTACTTCGCCCTCGGCGCGAAAGGGGTACGAGTCGGCGTCCAGGTACTTCTTCGCCAGCGCGTCGATGTGGGCGTCGGCGCCGTCGTGGGTCATCTCGATCACGCGGCCACGCAGTTCGACGTACATGTACGGGTTCTCATGATCGTTGACCTCGAGCGTGATCGCCGGGTCGGCCCGCAGGTTGTCGACCTTCGCCCGGCCTTCGGCGCTGTTGATCTGTACACGGTCTCCGTCGCGGTCGATCCAGACGGGATTTACCTGAATGGCACCGCTGGGAAAGCGGGTCGCGACGTGCGCGAAGTTCTTTCCATCGATGATCGCCTTCTGGGCTTCGCTCAGTTGCACTGACATGATCTTCATCTCCTGGCTCGGGTTCTCCGCATCAAGGTAACCGCTGGTCGATTGCGTCGTGCCGTGAGCCACGTGTAACCTCGTCCGCGTGTCCGACCCCTCACTGGTCAGATTTCGCCGCATCGTCGAATCCGCTTGCGAGGCGCTTGAAGCGCGCCGCGAGGAGATAAACGACCTCAACGTGTTCCCTGTCGCCGACGGGGACACCGGTGACAACATGGCCAGGACGCTGCGCGCGGTGCTCGATGCGCTCGATGACATGAACGCCGAGGGTCGCACGATCGACGCGATCGGGCGCGATGAGATCGTCCAAGCGGTTGCCCGTGCGGCACTACTCGGGGCCCGCGGCAACAGCGGGGTGATTCTTTCGCAGATCGTCCGCGGTCTCGCTGAGGAGCTCGCTTCTCGTCCGGGCCAGCGGATCGACCCGGCGCTGATCGCAGCGGCGCTTGGTCGCGCGTCGGATGCGGCATATGAATCGGTCCGCGAGCCGCAAGAGGGAACGATGCTCACGGTGATCAGGGAGATCGCAAGCCGGGTATCGCAGATGGTCGCCCACATGGAGGGCGCGAGCTTTCCGCTCGACATCGACGACGCCACCCAGGATGCTGCGCTCGCGCAGCTGATTGATGGCGCGGTGAGTGTCGGTGAGGAGTCGGTCGCTCGCAGTCCTGACCTGCTCCCGCTGCTGAAGGAATCTGGGGTTGTCGACTCCGGTGGATACGGAATGGTCGTGATCATGTCCGGCATCCTCGCCGCGCTCTCCGGCGACAGCGACGCACCCGGACGAATCGCGCACTATGCCGCCCCGACTCACGCCGGGCCGCATCGGCACGAGTCCAGCGAGCACCGCTGGTGCACCAACTTCGCGGTGACCGGCAGCGAGCTCTCGGCCGCACATTTTCGCGCCGGGCTCGAGCGGTTGGGGGACTCCGTGCTCGTGGTCGGAGACGAATCCACGCTGCGCATCCACGTCCACACCAACGATCCCGATGAGGCGATGTCGCTCTTCCAGGAGTTCGGCGATGTCGTCGACGTCGAACTTGAGGACATGCACGAAATGACCGCCGCGCGCAACGAGCGGCTCGGTGCGCAGCTTGAGGTGGTCAGCCCTGCTGAGACGCCGCGGGGCAACTGCGGTCTTGTCGCGGTCGTCAGCGCCGAAGGGATCGCCCAGCTGTTTCGCGAGCTCGGTGCGACGGTGGTCGACGGCGGTGAGACGATGAATCCTTCGACCGAAGAGCTGCTCGCAGCGATCGAGGCGGCCCCGGAGAGTGAGGTCGTGTTACTGCCAAACTCCGGGAACGTGATCATGGCCGCCGAGCGCGCCGTGGAACTCGCCGAGAAGACCGCTGCGGTGGTCGCTACGACCAGTCAGCAGTCGGGCCTCGCCGCGGCAGTGGCACTCAACCCCGCTAGCAACGCCGAGCTGAACGCCTCATCGATGGCCGGCGCGGCCGCGGTCGTTCGGACCGGGGGCGTCGCACCGGCAGCGCGCGACGACGCCGATGGACGCTTCGGCAAGGGCGAGGCCGTCGGCTTCATCGAGGAAGATTTGATCGCCTGGGGCCAGCCGACCGACACGCTGCGCGCCGTGTTCGAATCCCTGGCCGACGGTGCCGAGCTGATGACCTGCATCACCGGCGATGCGCCGCCGCTCTCGATCGACGAGGTGCGCGGATTGGCGCCACCGCAGGCGGAGTTAGAGTTGCTCGATGGAGGGCAACCAAACTGGTGGTGGCTGATCTCAGCCGAGTGATCGGTGGCGGGCAGCGCTCGCGCGACGAACTGATCTCAGCTCCGATTCGCTGGCCCAGGCCTTCCCTGCTCAGGGCGCCGCTACCCGGCGGACCGAAGCTTCGCGGCTCGGCAGAGCGGCTGGGCATCCACGATGTCGGCGACCTGATCGAGCACGTCCCGGTTTCGCACGAATTTCGCGCCGGCAGGCAGGTGCGCCAGCTCAAAGCTGGGGAGGAGGCAACCGTCGAGGTGGAGCTTCGCTCGATCTCCTTGCGGCCGACCCGCCGGCGCAATCTGCGAATCGTCGAAGCGCTTGTCGCCGACGAATCCGGCTCTATCAAGGCGGTCTGGTTCAACCAGCAGTGGCTTGCCAAACAGCTCGAGCCCGGGGTGCACTTGCGGCTGTTCGGAAAGTTCAAGGGCGGCGCTCTGCAAGTGCGCGAACACACGGTGATCCCCGCGATCGGCGAATCCGCGTCGGGCGAGGACGCCAGGGTTTCGGTCTACCCCGGTACCGAGGGACTCAAGTCGTCGCGGATCAGGGAACTCGTCGAGTCGGTGCGCGGGATCGAGCTTGAGGAGATTGAGGCGCTTCCGGCCGCGCTGCGCAGACGAAGCCGGTTGATGGCTCGCGCGGACGCGCTCGCGCAGATGCACTTCGCGGAATCACCCGAGGTCGAGGCGATCGCCCGGCGGCGTCTCGCGTTTGAAGAGCTGCTGATCCAGCAGCTGGCGCTGGCAATGCGGCGGCGACGTCGCACGGTCGGCAAGAGCGCGATCGAGCTTGCGGCAAGTGGCGAGCTGGTCGACCGCTGGCTGGAGCGACTGCCGTTTGAGTTGACCGGCGATCAGCGCGCGGCAATCGGCACACTCGACCGCGAGATCGCCAGCGCACATCCGATGCAGCGCCTCTTGATGGGCGAGGTCGGATCGGGCAAGACCGTTGTCGCGCTCTCGGCAATGCTCAGGGCCGCAGAGAACGGCGCCCAGGCGGCGTTGATGGCACCTACGGAGACGCTCGCGGAGCAGCACTTCGCGACCCTCGACGCGATGCTCCCGGAAGTGTCGCTGGCACTGCTGACGGGGTCGACCCCGGCCGCTCGCAAGCGGGAGACCCTCGCGCGGCTCGCCAGCGGTGAGCTGCCGCTGATAGTCGGGACCCACGCGTTGATAGAAGATCCGGTGATCTTCCGCAGGCTTGCGCTGGTGGTCGTCGATGAGCAGCACCGCTTCGGGGTCAGGCAGCGCGCCGCATTGGACGCCAAAGCGCCGGGCGAGCACGTGCCGCACATTCTTCACATGACGGCGACCCCGATCCCGCGCACGCTCGCGCTGGCGGGCTGGGGCGATATCGACGTCACGCAGATCCGCGAGCTGCCCAAGGGCCGCAAGCCGATCGCGACGCGCATCGTGGGCGACGAACAGAGGGGAGAGGCCTATGAGGAGGTGCGCCAGCAGTTGCTCGCGGGTCGCCAGGCCTATGTGGTGTGCCCGTTGGTCGCGGAGTCAGAGGTGCTCCAGGCGCGGGCGGCCACCGTTGAAGCCGAGAAGCTCGCGACTGGTGAACTGAAGGACTTTCGCGTCGGTCTGATCCACGGGCAACTCAGCTCGGCCGAGAAAGCGTCGGCGATGGAGCAGTTCGCGAGCGGCGAAACAGACGTGCTCGTCGCAACGAGCGTGATCGAGGTCGGTATCGACGTGCCCAACGCGACGGTCATGGTGATCGAAGACGCCGACCGCTACGGGATCTCTCAGCTGCACCAGCTGCGAGGGCGCGTCGGCCGCGGCGAGCATGCGTCGACTTGCCTGCTGTTCGGAAATCCAGCCTCGCGCAGGCTCCGCGCTGTCGCGAAAGAGCGCGACGGCTTCAAGCTGGCGCAGGTCGACCTCGAGCTTCGCGGATCCGGCGAAGAACTCGGCACACGCCAGAGCGGGCTGCCGCGATTCAAGGTCGCGGTATTGCCCGAGGACACGCCGCTGCTCGAAGAAGCCAACCTTGAGGCCGCGCGTCTGCTTGACGCCGACGCTGAGCTGGCCGGCCCGGAATACGTGCTGCTGCGCGAAGCCGTCACCGCTCAATACGGCCGCGAGGTCGATCCGATCCCCGCCTGATGCGAATCGTCGCCGGCAAGTACAAGGGGCGCAGGCTCGCTGCCCCCAAGGGCACGGGTACGCGCCCGACCGCCGACAAGGTGCGCGAAGCGCTCTTCTCGATCCTTGGCGACATCGAAGGCGAGGCAGTGCTCGACCTCTTCGCCGGCACCGGCGCGCTCGGCCTTGAGGCGCTCTCGCGAGGGGCGTCGAGCGCCGTCCTGGTCGAGCAGGATCGCAAGGTCTGCCGGGTCGCCAGCGACAACGTAGAGGTCGTGACCGGCGGCGACGGCTCGGCGCGCGTCGAGTGCGCCGAGGCGATCAGGTTTCTCGGACGTGCCCGTGAGCAGGCATTTGATCTCGTTTTCCTTGACCCGCCGTACGCCGAAATCCCGCGGCTGGACGAGCTGCTTGCGACAGAGTTGCCGAGGGTCCTTCGCCCCGGCGCGCGAGTTGTTGCCGAGTCCGATCGGCGGGCACCGCTTGAGCTTGCCGAATCTCCGCTTGCGCTCAGCTCCGAGCGCCGCTATGGCGATACGCTCTTGCGGATCTTCAACGCCCCATGACTGAAGCCAACTCCAACGGATACGCCGGCCGCGTCGCGGTATGCCCCGGCTCTTACGACCCGGTCACCAACGGTCACCTCGACATCATCCGTCGAGGCGCGCGCGTGTTCGACAAGGTCGTGATCGCCGTCGTCAACGCCTCTGTGCGCAAGTCGCCGCCGCTGTTCAGCGCGGACGAGCGCTGCCAGTTCATCGAGGAATGCCTGGCCGACGTCCCGAACATCGAGGTACGCAAGTTCGACATTCTGATCGTCGACTTCGCGCGTGAAGTGGGGGCGAGCGTGATCCTCAAGGGCCTGCGCGCGATCTCTGACTTTGAGTACGAGTTCGAGATGAACCAGCTCAACAGCACGATGGCGCCGGACATCGAGAGCGTCTACATGATGTCCTCGCCCAAGCACAGCTTCATCAGTTCCTCCGGAATCAAGGAGATGGCGCGCTTTGGCGGCGACGTCTCCGGTCTCGTTCCGCCGCAAGTTTCCGTACGCTTGGCCGAGGCCTTGAAGGCCCAGGCAAGCCACTGACGAAAGGCTTATCCCTATGGACGTCCTGGTACTGATCGACAAGCTCGATGACCTGATCCACAACGCGAAGCAGATCCCGCTCACGGAGAACGTGCGCGTGGACCGCGAGGAGATCTACGACCTGCTCGACCAGATGCGTGCGACGATCCCCGAGGAGATCAAGCAGGCGCGCTGGATCGTGAAGGAGCGTCAGGAGATGCTCGCCGAGGCCAAGCGCGAGGCCGAGCGCATCGTCAAGGAAGCCAACGACGAGCAGTTGCGCCTTGTTTCAGAGCAAGAGGTCGTAAAGCAAGCTGAGAATCACGCCGAGGACATCGTCGAAGAGGCACGCGCTCGCGAGAGAGAAATCCGCCTGGGCGCCGAGGACTACGCCGACGACATTCTCAACACGCTTGAAGTCAACCTTGAGAAGTTCCTTGCCGCCGTGCAGCGTGGACGCGACCGCTTGGCTGGCCGCGATCACGACTCGGCTGACGTTCGCTAGCGCTCGCGGGCGGTGCCCGAGGGCCTAGGTCAAACGTCCCCGATCTGATCCGCCGGGGCGGCAACACTTACAAGGTGATCACCGACCACCTGGGCAGCCCCCGCATGATCGTCAACTCGGCAACCGGAGACGTCGCCCAGCAGATCACCTACGACGCCTTCGGCAAGGTCACCGATGACACCAGCCCGGGCTTTACGCCGTTTGGCTTTGCTGGCGGGCTCTACGACAACTACACCGGCCTTACGCACTTTGGGGCGCGGGAGTATGACGCTGAGACCGGGCGCTGGACGGCTACTGATCCGATCTCGTTTGCTTGTGGGGATGCGAATTTGTATGGGTATGTGTTCAGCGATCCGATCAATTTCTTGGATCCGGCCGGCACCGATTGGGTCAATAGCGCTGGACAAGCATTCATGGGATTCGGCGACTCCTTGACATGGGGGGCGTCTGCGAGGTTGCGGCGTATCGCCGGACTAAATGGCGTAGTGGATCGCTGTTCGGCGTGGTACTCCGCAGGTGGCTATGCGGGCACCGCGGCTTCATTTATCGGAGGCTACGGCGCCACGAGATCAGCGATCGCATCAGTAGCCAAAGCGGAAAAGGCGGCTCAGAACTGGAAAGGTTTCGTCACAACGTTCGGGGGAGGTCCAGCGCGATGGGACGAACTAGTGGCGGAAGGAAGGGCCGTGGGGAACGGTCAGATTCGAAATGCGATGGCCGATGACATGCTGAGAAAGCTCTACACCGGAATGTTGCAGAATCAGTTGGCCCCGGTTATCGGGGGAGATGGAATCCCGGGGATTTCGTCAGCGGCTCCGGGATGTGGTTGTTGATGGCTCGATTCAGGAGGGAGCCTCCAACACCAGAGGCGCGACGAGCTAACGACGACCGTCAACGAACCCTTGTGTTACGCGGTTCCACCGTTTTGCTAGTCGCCGGCGTGGTTTTGTTGCCGTTCTGGTCCGATATTGCCGCGCTGCTGTGCGGGCTTGGCCTCATGGGACTCGGTGCGATTTTCTTTTGGTTTCCGCCTGCCTCGGAAGACTGAACGGCCAGAGGATTCAAGCCGCCTTCAAGGCCAACCTGGAATTGATCCGCTTTCCGTGACACCTTGATCTTCCCCGGATGAAGCGGGTGAGTTCCACTTTGAAAGGCAGGTTCGAATGACAGATCTCAATCACCGAATAGCGGCCAGTAACCCGGCCTGGGGTCTGTCCTGCAAAGCGCGCGAGCTCGAATCCCCGCCCCTACGCCCAGCCCATCGGCTCGTAACCACTCGTCCGCGGTGCCGAAATGATCAGCACCTCGCACGGCGTCTCGCCGATGTTGTCGACCGTTCGCTTGTGCTCGGGGTCCAAACGCACGTAGCTTCCTGGGTCTAGCGGGTACTCATCGCCGTCGATCACGATCGCGGGCGATCCGCTGAGGACGATGAAGACCTCTTCCTGGTCGCGGTCGACCTCGTCGTGCTCGGGAATTCGCTCGCCGGCATCGATCGTCACCAGATTGATGCCGAAGGACGAAACGCCCAATGAGCGCCGCGCCAGCGACCAGTTGCCGTTGGTCTCGAAGTCGTCCCGATGGATCTTGTCGAAGGCCATCTGATTCCGCCTGGTCTAGTGAATTTGCAGTAGCCTGCCGTGCGCAGGTCAATCTAATGGATATTGGACCCGACAGCCCCGACGCCCTCGCGGCGATGATCGAGCGCTACAACGACGCTTGGAACGCCCACGACCTTGACGCGATCGTTTCGATGCACGCGTCAGACATGGTTTTCGAGAACCACACGGCCGGCGAGCGAGCCGAAGGTGAGGCTGTTCGCGGGCACATCGCGGGGATCTTCGAGAGCTGGCCCGACCTGCGGTTTGAGGCGGTCCGCATGTACGCCCGGGACGGATTGATCACGCAGGAGTGGAAGGCGTTTGCAACCCATTCACAGCCGGTCAAACGCGGCGACATCGAGCTGGCGCCGACCGGCCGTGAGATCAGCTGGTCCGGTGTCGACGTGATCCCGACGCTCGGCGGCCTGATCAAGCGCAAAGACGTCTACTCCGACTCCGTATCGATCCTGCGCCAACTCGGCCTGATGGACTGATCGCCGTTTGACTCCTTGCCTGCTCCCGGGGGGAGCAGGCAAGGAGTATCCGGCGCTAGATTCGGGGGTGATGACGCCGGTTACTGACATCGTGGATCTGGGCCAACTGGGCCTCAAGCCTGGCGGCGCGATCCGCTTTGACGCGCGTGTGCCGGTTGGCGACTTCGTCTTCAGCGAGGAGCACTACAAGCTCGCGGAGGACCCGGTGCCGGCGAAGGTCGAAATCACCAGGACGACGAGTGGCAATGTCATTCGCGTGCAGCTTCAGACAACGCTCAACGGCCCCTGCATGCGTTGCCATGCCGACTATTCATTCCCGGTCGAGGTCGATCACTCCGAGGTGCACGAGCCGCATCTGGACGAGGACCTGCGTTCTGAGTACGTCAGCGGACTCGAGCTCAATCTGGCAGCGCTGATTCGCGACGCAGTTGGACTCAGCCTCCCGACCTCGATCTCGAGTCCGGCCGACGAAAACGGCGTCTGCACCGAATGTCCCGATGCGGCCGCACGGATCGCGCGTCTACAAGACTCTGACCCGGAAGCCGAAGAATCCGCGCCGGACCCGCGGTGGGCCAAATTGCGCGAGCTCGAACTCTAGGGCGAGATCGCGAATCTGCTGGTACCCTTCCGGCCTCTTATGGCAGTCCCGAAGCAAAAACAGAGCCACTCGCGCACCAACAAGCGTCGTTCGCAGCACAAGATCACGAAGAAGACGTTGAACGAGTGCCCGCGCTGTAGTGCGCCCAAGCTCCCTCACCGTGTGTGCGGCGAGTGTGGCTTCTACCACGGCCGCGAAGCCGTGGACACCGACGCGTAGGCGCCTTATGAAGATCGCCCTCGATGTTCAGGGCGCCGACAACGGCATCGAGGTCGTCGTCGACGGCGCGCGTATCGTCGCCGCCGAGGGGATCGACGTCGTGCTCGTAGGGCCACCGGAAGAGATCGCGCGCTGCGGCGAGCTGCCCGCAAACGTCTCGGTGGCCGCCGCCAGCGAAGTTGTGACCAATCACGACGACCCGGCGACCGCTGTACGCAGCCGTAAGGATTCTTCGATAGTCGTCGGCGCAAAGCTAGTCGCATCCGGCGAGGCCGACGCGCTCGTATCTGCCGGCCCCACCGGCGCGGCTCTGGCGGCGTCGCTTTTCAACATGAAGCGCATCAAGGGCGTGAAGCGCCCGGCGATCGCCGTGATTCTCCCCGATGGCCGCGGCGGGCGCTCCTTGTTGCTCGACGCCGGCGCCAATATCGACGTGCCGGCCGAGATGCTTGTCCAATTCGCCCACCTGGGCGCCCAGTTCTGCATTCGCGTTCTCGGCATCGCCGAGCCGCGGGTCGGCGTTCTCTCGATCGGCGAGGAGGACGGCAAGGGCAGCGATCGGGTGGTCGAAGCCGGACGCCTGCTCGCGGACCCGGAGAACTCGCACCACTTCAAGTACCTGGGCAACGTCGAAGGCCGCGACATCACCAACGGCGCCGCTGACGTCATCGTGACCGACGGTTTCACCGGCAACGTCGCTCTCAAGTCGATCGAAGGCGCCGCCAAGGCGACGATGTTGGCGATGGTCGAAGCGATCAAGTCGACCCCGACCTCCAAGCTCGGCGGCTTGCTCGCCAAACGCAGCCTGATGAAGATCCGCACTGAGGTCGATCCGAACACGACCGGGGGAGCCCTGCTGCTTGGGCTTCGCGGGGTGTCGGTGGTCGCGCACGGCTCCTCCAACCCAGACGGGATCGCCGCCGCATGTCGACTCGCGGCAAGGTCGGCCGAGGGCGATGTGACCGGTGAGATCGCCGCCGCGATCGCCGAACTCAACGCTCACGTCGCCGAGACCCAAGCGCCCGAGGGCGCTGTTACGGTGGGATCTGCCGATGACGCGTGACGAGATCTACGAAGCACTGAAGAAGACCCTGGTCGAGGAACTTGAGATCGACGGCGCCAAGGTGACGCCCGAAGCCGATTTCAAGGCCGATCTCGACGCCGACTCGCTGCATCTGGTCGAACTGGCGATGGAGCTTGAGGACAGCTACGGGGTTTCGATCCCCGACGAAGTGGCGCTCGAGCTGAAGACCGTCGGCTCGGTCGTCGACTACTTGCAAGGGAAGCTGGCCACGGCGTGAGCGATGGCTCGCGTCGTCTGCTTGAGCTGCTCGACGGACTCGCGCCCGAACTCAAATCGCGGGTCTTCACGCACAGCTCGTGGACCGAGGAGCGGGCCGACTCCTACGAACGCCTCGCCTTTCTCGGCGACGGCGTGCTCGGCATGGTGATCGCGGAGGTGCTGCTGCGCGAGAACGGCAGCGCGACGGCCGGCGACCTGACAAAGATTCGCGCCCAGGCGGCAAGTCGCGCGGCCTGCGCGCGAGTCGCCGAATCGCTCAACGCCGCCGATCGGCTCGCTGCCGCCGCGCCGACCTCCGCAGAGCTGCCGATCGAGGACGTGATCTCCGCCCAGAGCGTGCTCGCCGAGGTTTGCGAAGCGGCGATCGGGGCTGTCTTTGAGCAGTACGGATACGAGATCACCGCGACGGCCGTGGCCGAGGCGTTTGCCGACGAAGTCGCCTTCGCTGAAGCCAATCCGGGCGACTTCAAGTCGAGTTTGCAGGAGTTTTTGGCCCGGCGCGGGCAGAAGCCCAGCTACGAGGTGATCGACTCCGAGGGACCGCCACACGACCGTCGTTTCGAGTGCGCAGTTGAGATCCGAGGCGATCGTTACGGTACGGGCATCGGACGCTCGAAGAAGGAGGCCGAGCAGGCCGCCGCGCAGGCGACGTTGGCGATGCTCCAAGCACCTACGACCGCGACCGACCAAGACTGACGCATGTATCTCAAAGCCGTACAGATGAAGGGGTTCAAATCGTTCCCCAGCAAGACTCGCCTGGATTTCGGTCCGGGCGTGTCCGTGATCGTCGGACCCAATGGGTCGGGCAAGTCGAACGTCTCCGACGCGATCGTCTGGGCGCTGGGCGAGCAGAGCGCGTCGGCTGTGCGCGGACAGCAGATGCAGGACCTGCTCTTCGGCGGTGCAGACGGCGTGCCTTCGGCGTCGGCTGCGGAGGTCGAGCTGGTCTTCGACAACTCCGACGGCACGCTGGATTCGGGGTTTTCTGAGCTGTCGGTAACACGCCGGCTCTCGCGCGATGGTGAGGGCGAGTACCGCATCAACGGAGCACGCTGCCGGCTCGTAGATGTGATCGAGGTTCTCTCCGACACCGGTCTTGGTAAGGAGATGCACTCGGTGCTCAGCCAGGGCAAGGTCGACGAGATCGTCGCGAGCAAGCCGAAGGACCGCAGGCTCCTTGTGGAGGAGGCGGCGGGCCTGGGCAAGCACCGTAAGCGCCGCCGGCGTGCCCAGCTCAAGCTCGCAAAGACGCGCGACAATCTCGACCGCGTGCTCGACGTCGAGCGCGAAGCGCGCTCGCGCTTGAAGCCGCTCAAGCGGCAGGCAGAAGCCGCCGAGACGCACGCGCGGCTGGAACTTCAATCCAATGAACTCCGCGCCGAGGAGGCCGCCGATCAGTTGCTGCGAGCTTCCGGAGAACTGCAAGACGCGACGAAGCTCGCCACCCAGTCGCGCGAAGCTCGGGCGGAGATCGAGCAGCAACTCGCCGAGGTTGCCAAGCAACGCGAGATCGCCGAACAGAAGATCGCCGCCGAGTCGGCCCGTCGTGAGAAGGCGACCGAATCGCTGTTCTCGGTGCGTTCGGTCAGCGAACGGATCGAAGGCGCGCGCGACCGGTCGTCCGAGCGCGTGCTGCGCCTGGAGGCAGAGATCGATCGTGCGCAGTCCGAACTCGGGCAGCTGACGCTCGATGTGCAGCCGGAGGTCGATACCTCGCGGATCGCCCAGCTTGAGTCCGAACTGACCGAGATCGAACGCCAGGGCCGCGCTGAACTTGAAGCAGAGCTCGTGGAGATGCGCGCCCAGCACGAGGCCGCCAAGGAGCAGCTCGCCGCGCTTGAAACCGAGTTCGCGACCGCCAAAGTTGCTGCCGAAACCGCCGAAACCGCCGCTGCAGACGCCCGCCGCGCGCTCGCCGAGGGGCAACGTGCACTGGCCGACGCGGGCCGAGAGCGGGGCCGGTTGGAGGGCGAGCTTTCGGCCGTGGAGCAGTTTCTGCGTGAGTCGGCGGGCGACGCTGGCGAATCGGCGCTCGCCCAGAAAGTCGGCGTCGAGGCCGGATACGAACTGGCGCTCACGGCCGTGCTTGGCCGAAGGCTCCGCGCGGCGGTCGTCGGCGACATCGCCGAAGGCCAGAGCTTCCTCGATCGCATTGGCGACGCTGGTGGCTCCGCGATGCTCGCTCCCCAAGCCGCCGCACAGCGTGGGAGCGTGCAGGTGCCGGGCGCTGAGCGACTGATTGAGAAGCTCCAGGCCGAAAGTTCGACCGAGAAGATCGTCGCTGCGCTGCTGGCCGACGTCTGGGTGGTCGAGTCACTGGACCGCTTGCCGGCTGGATTTGACGGCGTCGCCGTGACAAAAGCCGGGCGCGTCTTTTTCGCCCGCACCGGCGAACTGCGTCAGGCTGCCGGCGGCGGAGAGCAGCGCGTGCTGGCAGAGAAGAACCGCCGTGAGGACCTCACTACGCGACTGACTGCCGCTCGCACGCTCGAGACCCAGGCGCAGAGCGCGCTAGTGGGCTTCGAATCGGCTGTCAAGTCGTCGGAGACCGCTCGCGACGAGGCCCACGCGGCTTCGCGCGCCAAGCGCATCGAACGCGACGAGCTCTCCGGCGCCGTTCAGGGCCAGTCGCGCGCGATCGAGCGCCGCATCGAGGCGGGACTCGCGGACGGTCCGACCGCGGTCCGCCGGGCCGGCGTCGAGGCCGAACTGCGCAGCGAGCGCTCGCACGCCGAGCAGATGCAGCGTGCGGCCGAACTGCAGGCGCGCCGCCGCGAGGAACTCGAAGTGAAACTTCTGGCGCTGCGCGGCGCCGTGCCTCGCGCGCAGGACCTTTCCGCGGCACTTGCCGACGCGGCTGTCCAGGCCAACGAGCGAATCGCCGTGATTTCGGCCGCGCTCGACGGCGATCGTGCCGCCGGCGAGGCGCTTGCGCGCGAATTGCGCTCGCATGCCACCCGCGAGGCGGAGCTGCAGGCCCAACTCCGTGAGCAGGGCGAGCGCGTGACGACCGCCGAAGTGCGGGCGCAGCGCGCTCGGGACATGCACGCCGAAGCAGAACTCGCCGCGCGTGAATTGGCGGAGAAGCTCGGCCGGCCGGTCGTGATCGCCGAAACCTTGCTCGACGAGGCGCGACGCGAGGAGGTCAGCGCAGGCCTTGCTCGCATTGCTCGCAGGCGAGAGCTGCTTGGTCCGATCAACCCGCTGGCTCAGGACGAATACGCCGAGGCGCTCGCGCACGTTGAGGAACTCGAGTCACAGCGCGACGATCTTGAGACCGCGCTCAAGGAGCTCGGCGAGCTGATCAAGGAGATCGACAAGACGATCCGCACGAGCTTCGAAGAGACCTTCGCTTCGACTAGCGCCCACTTCGAGGAGCTGATCGAGCGACTGTTCCCGGGCGGCAAAGGCCGCCTTGAGCTGGTGACCGACGAAAAGCCCAACGTCACGCCCGCGCTGACGGCAGCCGGCGTTGACGCGGCCGAGGCTCAGGCGGCGGCCGATGCCGCCGAGGACGCCATGCCTGAGGACCCCGAAGAAGAGCAGGCAGCCAAGGAGATCGAGCACGGCGTCGAGATCAAGGTGCAGTTGCCGGGCAGCAAGTCCGGACGGGCACTCACGCTGCTCTCTGGCGGTGAGCGATCACTGGTCGCCCTGGCGTTTCTCTTCAGCGTCTTCCTGACGCGCCCATGTCCGTTCTACATCTTCGACGAGGCTGAGGCTGCGCTCGACGACGTCAACATCGATCGCCTGGTCGCGCTCCTGCGCGAACACAGCGACAACAGCCAGTTCATCGTGATCACCCACCAGAAGCGCACGATGGATGCCGCGGACTGTCTCTACGGCGTCTCGATGGGCAAGGACGGGATCAGCAAGGTGATCACCCGCCGCATGACCGGCCGCGAGACCGAACACGGCGAACTGATCGTCGCCTGAGGCCATGCGCGTTCTGGTCGCAGGCGGAATGGGGGCGATCGGGCGCCCGCTGATTCCGATGCTGGTAGGCGCAGGGCACGAAGTATTCGCCAGCACGCGCGCAGAATCCAGGGCCGCCCAGATCGAGACGACCGGCGCGACCCCGGTGGTCGCTGACTTCCTCGAGACCGGCGCGGCAGAGGCGGCCATTGAGGCCAGCAGACCGGATGCGGTTATTGATCTGCTGACGAGTCTGCCGCAGGATTTCGACCCGCGCAGGGCCAAGTCCGCATACGAAGCGAACGACCGCGTCCGCCGCGAAGGCACCGGGGCGCTGCTCGCCGCCGCAGCAGCCGGCGGCGTCAATCGCTATCTCTGTCAGTCCGTCGCGTTCCTATATCGGCCGGGCGGCGATGACCCGCGCTCTGAAGACGATCCGATCTGGAGCGACGCGCCAGCACCCTATGACAAGTCCGTCGCTGTGCTCGCCGAGAACGAGCGCAAGGTCACGCAGAACTCGGCGTTCACCGGCGTGGTTCTGCGTTATGGCTTCCTCTACGGGCCTGGAACCTGGTTTGAGACTGGCGGCAGCACGTACAACTCGGTGCAGAAGCGCCAGTACCCGCTGATCGGCGACGGTGGTGGCATCAACTCGATGGTTCACGTTGCCGACGCTGCATCGGCAACGCTCGCGGCGCTCGAGCGTGGCGAAGGCATCTACAACATCGTCGATGACGATCCCGCGGCGATGAGTGAGCTGGTGCCGGCGTACGCCGAAATGATCGGGGCCGGGCCGCCGCGAAAGATTCCGTCGTGGATTGCGCGGATTGCGGTCGGCAAGTACCTCATCGCGGCGGCCACCACGCTTCCGGGCGCGAGCAATCAGAAGGCCAAGCGCGAACTTGGATGGACTCCCGCGATTCCCAGTTGGCGGACCGGGCTGCGCGATTTCCGCGACCGCGACCCAGCGCTCACCGGCCAATGAGCGAGAGCAAGGGCGACTCGCCGATCGTCACCGCGCTGATCTCCGCATTCGCGGCGATCGAACTGCTCACCTCGCTCTGGATGGTCGCGGCGCCCGGCTCGTTCTTCGAGAACATCGGCCCGTTCGGCCCTTACAACGCTCATTACCTGCGAGATGTGGCGGCATTTCAAGCGGGAATCGGGCTCGCCTTGCTGGCATCGATCTGGCTGCGCGCATTGCGGCCCGGGGCGGTCTGCGCGCTCCTGGCGGCGTCCGCGCTGCACGCGGTCAATCACATCGCCGACCTGAACGCCGTGGCGAATTCCAACGCCGATCTGATCGACGCCGTGCTTGTGACCCTCACAGCGATCGTGGCGGCCTGGTTGCTCAAAGCCACGCTGGAGAGTGGTTGACGAACACACGGGATATGTGTTACACTGATCCCGTGGCGAACTTGACGATTGCAGTTGACGACGATCTCCTCAAGCGCGCGAGAGTTCGCGCAGCCGAGAACGGAACATCCGTGAACGCCGTGCTTCGCGAGAGGCTCGAGCAGTACGGCGGCGACGCCCGCGCAAGCGCGCTGGAGCGGTTCCTGGCACGCGACCACGGATCTCCCACGAATCGCGAGCCATACGTATGGAACCGAGAAGAGATCTACCGGGATCGCCTGAGGAAGGCCGCCGGCGATTGAAGGTCTTCGCCGACAGCAACGTTCTGATCTATGCGATCGACGACAGCGATCAGACCAAGCGACAGCGTGCGCGGCACCTGCTCGAACAACACTGGTCACAGCTCGTGATCAGCACGCAGGTGATGCTCGAGTTCCACGCGGTGTGCAGCCGCAACGACGGAATCCACTCGAGTGCCATTTCGGAGAGTCTCAAGGATTTCGCGGCGCTGGATGTCATCCCGGCTGACGCGAGGGCCGTACTCACCGCGACGTCAATCGCCGACCAAATAGGCCTGTCGACTTCCGACGCGATGATCGTTGAGGCCGCTACGCGCGGTGGTTGCGAATTGCTCGTCACGGAAGACGCGCAACTGCTGGCCGCGGACTTGCCCCTGGAGGCCAGAAACCCCTTCGCCTGAGCCCTATTGCCCGAGCTCGGCCTTGTCGATCTGCTTGTTGTTGAGCTGCGACTCGTCGATCCCGACGAAGTTGCTGGCCTGCATCATCGCCGGGGCCTCGCCGCCGGTGGAGCCGTCGCCCTCGCGCCCGGCGAGCGCGATTGTGAAGTAGCTGCCGACCGGGCGGTCGTGACGGTGGGAGATGCCGCCGGCCATTTCGGTCAGCCGGGCGACCCGGTCTTCGGTGGCCGGGTGCGTCGCGAAGATCGTCGAGGTCTTGCCCTTGGCGTTCATCGACGGGGCGATCATCATGTGCGCGATCGCCTCTTCAGGACGCTCAGTCGGGACCATGTTGCCGGAGATCTGATTGAGCGCCGACGCAAGGCCCTGCGGATAGCGGGTGAGCTCCGCGCCCGAGGCGTCTGCCACGTATTCGCGCTTGCGGCTGATCGACATCTGAATGATCGTCGCCGCGATCGGAGCGAGAATCACCGTCAGCAGCACGATCACGAGCCCGATCCAGCCGCCGCCATTGTTGTTCCCGCGGCCGCCGCCGAACCAGAGGCTGTAGGAAATGATCTGCGCGATCAGCGCGATCGACCCGGCAAGCACCGCCGCGTACGTCATCAGCTTGACGTCGAGGTTCTTGATGTGGGCCATCTCGTGCGCAAGTACCCCGTAGAGCTCCTGGTCATCGAGCACGTCGAGCAGGCCTTGGTTCACGCAGATCAGCGCTTGTTCCGGATTGCGACCAGCCGCGAAAGCATTGGGCGACGGGTCATGCGAGATGAACAGGCGCGGCATCGGCAGACCCGCGGTGATCGAAAGGTTCTCGACCATGCGCCAGAGCTCGGGCGCCTCGGACTTGGATTTGACCTGCTTGCCGCCGGCAGCGAGCACGGCCATGTCGTCGCCGCCGAAGAGCGAGAAGAGGACCATCATCACGGCGATCGCCGCGACACCGATCGCGCCGATCGGGCCGACCCATAGGTAGAGCCCGTACCCGATGACCGCATAGATCACCAGGAACCCGGCCATCAGCAGCCAGGACTTGCGCTTGTTGCTCGAGATCTGCTTGTACATCTGCGACTAGGCGGTCGGCGGACCCGGGGGGGCCGATCCCTCGCCGCCGGCAGGCGGGTTTGTCGGCGGCGCCGCTGGCGGCGCGGCCGGCGGGGCGGCAGGCGCGGCTCCAGCGGGAGGTGCCGCGAAGCTCGTCGCGTCGAACGAAACGCCCGGAACTTCCTTCTCGGCCGGGTCCTCGATCTCGAAGAACTCGTGCTCGGTGATCTTCGCGAAACCGGCGATGATGCTGCTTGGGAACTGCTGAATCTTGATGTTCAGGTCGCGCACGTTCATGTTGTAGAAACGGCGGCTGGCCTGGATCTTGTCCTCGGTGTCTGTCAGCTCGTTCTGCAGCTGGAGGAAGTTCTGGTTGGCCTTCAGGTCCGGGTAGGCCTCTGCGACGGCGAAGAGGCGGCCTAGCGCCTGGCCGAGGATGCCCTCAGCGGCGGCCGACTGTTCCGGTCCGGACGCGTTGACGGCGTTTGTCCGCGCCTGCGTCACCGCGTCGAAGGTCTGGCGCTCGTGCGATGCGTAACCCTTGACGGTCTCAACGAGGTTCGGGATCAAGTCGTGTCGGCGCTTGAGCTGCGTCTCGATGTCTGAGAAAGCTTCTTCGGTGCGGTTGCGCAGCGAGATCAAGCTGTTGTACGTCGCTACGACGTAAATGATCAGCAGGACGACGATTACTGCGATAACGATCAGGGCGATCATCTGGGGCTGGTGCCTTTCTTGGGCGGTCGCGGTTGCGAGCGTTTCGTAGATTCTTACCGATCCGGGCGGCGTTCTTGTCGGCACATAAGCTTCCCGCGTGCCGCGCGAGTGGAATGAACTCTTCATCACCGGGGATGACCCGGCCGAGACGCCCGTTCCCGAGGCCGCTCCCGAGCGCCGCCGCGGCATGTTCAATCGTCTGCGCGATTCGCTCGGGCGGACGCGGCAGGCGTTCTCAGCCGAGCTGCGCACGACGCTGTTTGACACTCTCGACGATCAGACCTGGGAGCGACTCGAAGAGCTCTTGATCTACGCCGATGTCGGTGCCCGCACCACGGCGAAGGTCGTCGGTCAGCTCGAAACCGAGGTCGAAGAGGGCGACATCGCCGGCGGCGACGCAATACTCGCGCGGCTTGAGGAGCTGCTGGCGCAGACCGCGACAACAGGCGAGGCGACGATCGACCTGCGCCAGAAGCCGACCGTGATCATGGTCTGCGGCGTCAACGGCACCGGCAAGACGACTTCGATCGGCAAGATCGCCTGGCACCTGCAGAAGGAGTTCGGCAAGAGCGTCCTGCTCGGCGCCGCCGACACTTTCCGCGCCGCTGCCACCGAGCAGCTGGGGGAGTGGGCGACCCGCAGCGGAGCAGAGTTCGTAAGGGGAGCTCAGGGTTCTGATCCCGGCGCAGTTGCATTTGACGCGGTCGGCGCCGCCATCTCACGGGGCACCGATGTCGCGCTGATTGACACCGCAGGACGGCTCCATACGCAGGAAAACCTGCTCGAGGAACTCAAGAGGGTGCGCCGTGTGATCGAAAAACAGCTCCCAGGGGCGCCGCATGAGACGCTGCTCGTGGTCGACGCGACGACCGGGCAGAACGGTCTGCGCCAAGCGAAGCTGTTTGCCGAAGCGGTCGACGTCGACGGCATCATCCTGACGAAACTCGACGGCACTGCGAAGGGCGGAATCGCCCTGGCGATCACCGACGAACTGGGAATCCCAGTGAAGCTGATCGGGATCGGCGAGCAGCTCGAGGACCTGCGTCCGTTCGACCCCGCCGATTTTGCACGAGCCCTTGTCGCGGAGTAGGCGCCGCTCAACTAGAACAGATCGCCACGCGCTCCGCCGCCGACTCGGGAATAATCAGCTTCGTGGAAGACTGGATCTACTGGATGATCTTGGCTGTGGTGATGGCGGGCATCGAACTCGCTGTCTTCTCGATCTTTATTTTCGGCCCGCTCGCCGTGGCGGCGGCCGTGACGGCCGTGGTTGCCGGCTTCGGCGGATCGATCGAAGTGCAGCTCGCGGTGTTCATCCTGCTCGCGCTGGCCTCGATGTTCACGCTCTACCCGATCGCCAAGCGTCACCGCGAGTCCGATCCCGAGCACGCCACCAACGTCGACGCGCTGATCGGAAAAGAGGCGCGCACGCTGGAGGAGATCTCCGGGGAGTCGCTCGGCTTGATCCGCTTTGATAACTCCAACTGGACCGCTCGCACGAAGGACGGCGTCGGGCCGATACCCGCCGAAACGCGCGTTCGCGTCGTTTCGATCGCCGGCGCGACCGCCGTCGTCGAACCGTTCGAGCAAGCGACAACCTCCGACAACTAGGAATCCCGCATGGTCATCGTTCTGATCGCCCTCGTCGTTCTCGTCTTGTTCACCGCGATCAAGACGGTCCGGATCATTCCGCAGTCGAAGGCAGGTGTGGTCGAGCGATTGGGTCGCTATCACCGCACGCTCTCGCCGGGACTGGCGGTCGTCATTCCGTACGTCGACAAGGTGCGCCCGCTGATCGACATGCGCGAACAGGTCGTGAGCTTTGCGCCGCAACCCGTGATCACCGAGGACAACGTCGTCGTCCAGATCGACTCGGTGCTCTACTACACGATCAACGACGCACGCGCCGTGACGTATGAGATCGCTAATCACCTGCAGGCGATCGAGCAGCTCACGACCACCACCTTGCGAAACGTGATCGGTGGTCTGACGCTTGAAAAGGCGCTGACCAGCCGTGACGAGATCAACACAGCTCTGCGTGTCGTGCTCGACGAGGCGACAGGCAAGTGGGGCATCCGCGTCAATCGTGTCGAGCTCAAGGCGATCGACCCGCCGGTGACGATTCAGGACGCGATGGAGAAGCAGATGCGCGCAGAGCGCGATCGTCGCGCGGCGATCCTTACTGCGGAGGGCGTCAAGCAGTCACAGATCCTCACCGCGGAGGGTCAGAAGCAGGCGGCGATCCTGACCGCCGAAGGAAATCGGCAGGCCCAGATTCTTGAGGCCGAGGGAGAGGCGCAGGCAATCGCCGCGGTGTTCGACTCGATCCACCAGGGCAACCCGGACCTGCCGCTGCTGGCCTACCAGTACGTCAAGGCGCTCGAGTCGCTGGCGGTCAACGACGGCAACTCCACCTGGGTGATCCCGGGCGAGTTCACCCAGGCCCTCTCAGGCCTTTCGGACAAGCTCGGCGGCCTCCCCGGCACGAATTCGGGAGCTGCCTAGAGATGCGCCGCCTACTAGTCGCGATCGCTCTGGTCGCCGCCTTCGCGGTCGTGGTTCCTTCCGTTGCGTACGGCGGATCGACCGGGACGACGGCTGCGAAGAAGAAAAAGAAGAAGTGCGCGCGTGGGTTCAAGAAGTCCGGCAAGAAGTGCGTTCGGCGAACGATCAAGCCAGCGAGCATCACACTCGTGATCGCCACAATCAAGGGCGGCCGCGTGAAATTCACCGGCTACTCCGAGTTCGGCAAGGCGACGACGGCGGACGCCTACTTGAGCGGGAAAGTCGTCGTCTCCGACGGAATCGGTATCGAGAAGATCAAGTTCAACCTCTTGGTCGCCAAGGGTCAGAACTTCACAAACTTCACCGCCAACTACAAAGTCGGGCTCAACAGTCCGAACATGACGGTGACACTGATCTGCAACGGCGTCGCTTCGAACAGCTACGCAGTCGCCAACTGACGGGCCGCGGGGCACCGCGCCCGTAGCCCCGTGATACCGAATATTCGTCTATCTGTGTCACTTGACATCGCAACTTCCGACCGATAGGTTGTTTGTACTGACACGATGTCAGTAGGGGTGCAAGTTCCTGGGGAGGAGCTTGCGCAGGGACAACCATAGGGACAGGGATATTGGTCATGACAGGTGGCTGCTTCGCTTCAGTTGGGCGCAGACTGGGACTCTCGCTCATTCTTTCGATCGCCGCGCTCGCGGGGATGTTTTCGCTCACGGCTCAGCCGAGCCACGCAACGGTCACGTTCACCGGGGGGACGCCGACAGTGACGATGGGCTCGAATGTCCCGGGCGCTCACTCGAGCATGACCGTGAACATGAGTCTTGGGGTGAACCCGAGCACGACCTATGCGCCGGGCGACGACGTCAAGCGCATCGTCGCCGACATCGCTCCGGGGATCATCGGCGATCCGACCGCTATTCCCGCTGACCAGCGCTGCCTGAAGACCGACCCGACCCAGTACAAGGACTGTCCCGCCTCGGCGAAGGTCGGCACGATCACCGCGAGCGCGAACACGTGCGTGATGGTGATTCTGATCTGTGTCGACCTACAGCTCGACATCTCGGGCGACATCTACCAACTGAAGAACGGTCCCAATGGTCTGCCGACCACAAGCGCCGGCGCCAATGGCTTCCCGGAAGTGCCGACCTATCTCGGCATCAGCCTCAACGTGACAACTCCCATTCTTGGCAACCTCGCCGACCCGATGGGTCTGACCGGCAAGATCACGATCGCCAACAAGGACGATGCGCCGGTCGGTAGGGCAGAAGACTTCTCGATGCGGTTTGAGGTGGTGGAAGACGCTCCACGCACCGCCCACACGGCGCTGGGTGACCAGGAGATCCGTCTCAATTCACTGGCGCTCACCTTCAACGCGTTGACGGCATCAGGCGTCCCCTTCATGACCAACCCGACGCGCTGCACGCCTTGGACCAGCAAGTTCTACGCGCGCGCCTACGACACCAACTCAAACGCCAACGCGGACATCGACCCGGCGGTCCCCGGAAACGATCACTACTCGGTCTCGCGCACGACCACGCCGAGTTGTGGGGGTGCGCTCGCGGCGTTCAACCCGAACGTGACGATGCAGACGTTCCCGTCCAAGACCGACGCGCCGGCGGCGCTGCGCGTGATTGTGACCAACGCCGAGGCGACCACGGCCGGCGGTCTCCAGAGTTCGCACATCAAGCGCATGGACATGACGATGCCCGACGGGTTCGAGATCAACCCGATGATGGCCAACTCGATCGCCGACCTCTCAAGTGTCTGCTCCTACGCGCAGTTCAACAGGACCAACCCGGACGTCACAAACACCTGCCCGGCATCGTCGAAGCTCGGCACGATCGTGCTCGACACGCCGATGATGTCCCAGCAGTTGACTGGTGGCCTCTATCTCGGACCTCCGGGCAGCACCGACACCGACCGCTTCAAGCTCTTCTTCGCGCTCGACGATCCGAGCAACATCGTGAAGACCAAGGGGGAGGGGCGCGCGTTCGTCGACCACGACACCGGGCGTGTCACGGCGACGCTTGGAGATCCGGCCTATGACGGCGGCAAGTCCTTGCCGGCATTCCTCTGGACGCAGATGCAGCTCGACTTCCAGTCGGGGCCCAACGCGATGATGACCAATCCGCGGACGTGCGGAACGCACGCGGGTGAGGTGGTCTTCACGCCGTGGATGTCTCCGACCCAGGGAACTGTGACGCGCACCCCGTCGGTCACGGTTTCCTACGACGGGGCCGGCGCGCCGTGCCCAGAGGAGCCGTTCGAGCCGTTCGCCGAAGTTTCGCTCTCAGACACCACCGCGGGCGCGCATGCCGACGTGACCACGACCGTGAAGGTCCCGGCCCATAGTCAGGACCTGGCGCGCACGACGATGGCGATGCCGGCCGGCATGGGCGCCGCGATCGACCTGACGGCCAAGTGCACGCAGGCGAACGCCGCAAACGGCGCGTGCGCCTCGAACACGCGGATCGGCGATGTTGAAGTGAAGGTCGGCAACGACGAAGGCGACGCCGACGCGCCGGGCTCAAACCTCGTGAAGATCGACGGCGCGATGTACAACACCGAGGTCACGTGGAACGAGGACCCTGCGCTGCGCAATCCGGCCCGATTCACGGCCGTCGTTCCGGCAGCCGTCGGGCCGTTCGACCTCGGCTATGTCGTGGTGCCTGTCGACATCACGCTGAACCCGGACATGAGCTTCAACGCCGTGACGCCGGAGGTCCCGACGCGCATGCTCGGCATCCCGGTACGTATGCGCAAGCTGAGCTTCACGCTCAAGTCGCACGTGGGCGGAACGCCGTTCATGACCAACCCGACAGTCTGCGGCACGCACGACGTCACGGCCAAGATGTGGTCCACGCAGCATCCGGATGAAGAGGACGCCGTGACTGCTCAGGCATCCTTTGATATCACCGGCTGCCCGAAGAACTTCAGCACCGAGAATCCGCCGACCTTCTCATTCGAGCCGACCAACACCGAGGTCGGTCGTCCGGTCGGTATTCGCGCCACCCTTCAGATGCCGGCCGAGTACGACCCGCCGGCCAGCGAGGTCAGCGTGCAGATGCCGCAAGGCATGCGGCTGAACCCCGCGCTCGCTTCCGGGATCGACTCGTGCGCCAAAGCCGAGGTCGACGCCGGCGCGGCTAATTGTCCCGAAGAGTCGAGGCTCGGCACGGTCGAGTTCACGACGCCATTGCTCTCCGGCACGTTCTACGGAAAGATCTGGCTGGTCGAGCAAGGCCCGACAGCAGACGAGCGCTACCGCATCGCCTTTACGGTCCAGTTGCCGGGTCAGCTGCTTGTGGCGCACGGCGAGACGATCGTCGACGGTTCGAGCGAGCTGGTCGACGGTCTCGGAAACCGCGGCGGCTCCGGGCAGATCACCGTGACCTTCCGCAACATCCCGGCGGTCTACTTCAACAGCTTCACGATGATCATGGAATCGGGCAGCAAGGCGATGCTCAGCAACGACTACGAGTGCGGCACGAGCACTGCGACAGCCACCGCATGGCCGCAGACAACCGGCGGCTCTCCGGTCACGATGACCGATTCCTACGAGACCTCGTGGGACGGCAACGGTGCGCCGTGTCCGACCTCGCGCGACCTCGATCCGTCGCTTGACGTCTCGCTCTCGAATTACCAGGCGGGTGCGGCGCCGGATATCGCGATGCACTTCCACCGCCCCGACAAGCAGCAGCATCCGAAGGTCATCCAGGTCGCGCTTCCCGCAGGCCTCGTCGGCTCCCCGGCGGCGGCCCCGGCCTGCGCCCAGAGTGTCGCGGCGCTCGGCAACTGTACGGATGCGAGCAAGGTCGGAGACTTCGACGTCACCGTCGGCCTCGACGACTCCAACTACACGGTCGCCGGTGGCGTCTTCAACACCGAGCCCGACTCCGATGAGCCCGCGCGGCTTACCGCGATCATCGACGTCGAGATCGGACCGTTCGACCTCGGGAAGATCGTGCTTCCGATCTTCGTCGCGCTGGACCCCGACGACTATCGCCTGATCGCGACCACTGACGAGATCCCGACGATGTATGAAGGTGTGCCTGTGCGCGCGAACGCGCTCGACCTGAATATTCGGGGTATTGCCGATCAGGGCACGCCGGGGACGGGAGACGACAAGCAGTTCCTGATCAACCCGCACCGCTGTGATCAGACTGGTGTCTTCACCGGGCACGTGACGTCGCACGAGGGTGGCGAGAAGACGCTGCCTGTGACGCTGCCGCAGAACTTCACAGGTTGCGCGGCGCTCAACTTCGACGGAGCAGGTAACGGCGTGACGATCGACAACGCTGTCGACACCGCATTCCGCCCGACGGCGCTCAACGCTGGGGTAACGCTTGGCTCGGGGGACACCCAGGCGACGCTGAAGGAGATGGAGCTCTCACTAAACGGCTTCCGGATCAACGCTGTCGCCGCGAAGGATGCCGTCGTCTGCAGCGACAGCGAACTCGACGCGGACAACTGCCCGAGCGGTTCGAAGGTTGGCGATGCCTGGCTCGACACGCCGCTGCTGGCGCCCGATGTCTCAGGTCACTCGCTGACCGGTGTCGTGCGGCTGCTCGAACCCGGGGCGACGGCCGATGACCGCTACCGGATCGCGATCGAACTCGACGGCCGTACGCGGATCGTGATGCGCGGAATCGCCGAGGTCGATGAGACGACGGGAGAGGTCGTTGCCCGCTTCTCGGACCTGCCAGACATTCCGTTCTCGGAAGTCAGTGTTCAGATGGACGGGCCGACTACGCCACTGCTGCTGAATCCGAGCACTTGCTCGCCAACCAGCGCGACCAGCGCGCGACTTGTCGCGTGGAGCGGCGCCGAGCGGACGTTCAACCCGACGGTTGTCGTCGACGGCTGCGCACCCGACCAGCCGTTCACGCCGGCGGTCGGTGTCGAGCTGAGCACGACTCAGTCCGGCGCACACCCGAATGTCGACTTCACGATCACCAGGCCAGAAGATGATCAGAACGTCAAGTCGGTGAAGATTTCACTTCCGGCTGGCTTCGTCGGCAGCGCGGCAGCGGTCCCGCAGTGCTCGCTGGCGGCCGCGTCTGCGGGCACGTGCCCATCCGCGAGCAAGGTTGGAGACGTGAAGGCGAAGATCGGTGCCGGCGGTCAGACGGTCGATGGCGACGAGCTTGAGCTCAATGGGGAGATCTTCCTGACCGCGGGAGTCGGCGGCGACATCGCCGGGCTCGCAGTGCGCCTGCCGGCCGTCGCCGGTCCGTATGACCTTGGGGTGTTCACGCTCCAGGGCCGCGTCACGCTTCGCCCGTCGGACCACGGGATCGACACCGAGTTCGACGGCCTTCCGAAGATCTTCAAGGGCGTGCCGACACCGATTCGCGAGATGAAGGTCAAGCTCTACGGCGTCGCCCAATCGACCGGCAAGCCTTTCATGTACAACGCCACGTCGTGCGCACAGATGCAGATCGACAGCGCTTTCGGCGCTCACGAGGGCGGGGCGTTCTCGCCCGCAGGTGTCGACTACGCGGCAACCGGCTGCGGCGCGCGCTCGTTTGCGCCGACGATGTCGATGACCGCCACCGGCGGGGACGATGTGAATTCGCCGGCCTGGGACATCCTGCTGCGCAGGCCCGCGGGTGACGCCACGCTCAGGAGCACGCAGCTCCTGCTGCCGACCTCGCTGACCGTGAACGTCGCCGGAATCGGCAACTCCTGCACGATTCAGGACGCCCAGGCTTGGAGCTGTCCGCAGATCTCGCGAATCGGCAGCGTTTCAATCGAGACACCGCTCCTGCCAACAGCCGTCAGCGGCGATGTCTACATGGCCAAGACGACAGGCGCCGGGACGCTGCCCGACATGTTGCTCCAGCTGGGCCCCCCGGTGAACATGCAGATCCGCGGAGTCAACAGCTTCGTGAACATCAACCAGATCCAGAGCGTCTTTGGTGGTCTTCCCGACTTCCCGTTTGACGCGATGCGAATGCGCCTTGACGGCGGTCCCAAGGGGATCCTCAAAGCGCGCAGCGGCAACTGCGGAGTCGGCAATGCCGACTACGGCAGTCACAGCGGTCAGAGCGCGTCCGGCCCGGTGTTGATCACCGGGGTCTGGAGTTGCGGTACGGCCTTCGGCGCCGGGACCTGCACCAAGCCCGCCGTTTCGATCAAGTCCAAGGGCGCGCGCAAGCTGAGGAACAAGAAGTCGACGACCGGCGTGAAGATCTCGCTGCCGGCCGGCTGTCCGGGCTTCAAGGCGGTGCAGGTGACATACCCGAGGGGGACCAAGGTCAACTCGCGCAACCTCAAGTACAACAAGAAGAAGCGTGCGACGCGCAAGAACCTGAAGAACGTCACGGGCAAGGCCGGGTCCAAGAAGCTGACGGTCGCCGATTTCAAGGCGGTCAAGGGCGGACTCAAGACGCGCAGGCCGCTCGCCGTCGGCACGCGGTCGATCTCGATCGATACGCGCAAGTCGACTGTGCTGCTGCCGGCCAAGTCGCTCTGCGCGACGCTCAAGAAGGGCTCGCGCGGGTACGCCAAGAAGCTCAAGAAATGCCGCGCCAAGAAGATGTCGCTGACCGTCCGGCTGACGCGCCACGACGGCAGCATCGTGAAGTTCACCTACAGCTTCAAGGCAGGTCAGAAGACCCTGCGCTGATCGCCCTGACGGAGCAGCGGTTCGCGGCGTGCGCCCGCCATGTGCACGCCGTGTCCGCGCGGTCCTGCCACTAGAGTCAGCGCCGAATGTTTGACGCCCTCTCAGAGAAGCTCCAGGAAACGCTTTCCGATGTCCGCGCGCACGGAAAGCTGACCGAAGAAGACGTAAACAAGGCGATGCGCGACATCCGCCTCGCGCTGCTCGAGGCGGACGTCAATTTCCGCGTGGTCAAGGACTTCACTGCGCGGGTCAAGGCACGTGCGCTCGGCGCCGACGTGCTCGAATCGCTGAACCCCGGCCAGCAGGTCGTCAAGATCGTCGACGAGGAGCTGACCGAGCTGATGGGCGGCTCCGGTCGTGAGATCGTCTTCGCGCAGAGTGCGCCGACAATCATCCTGATGGCCGGGCTGCAAGGTTCCGGTAAGACGACCAACTGCGGAAAGCTCGCCCTGATGCTCAAGGGCAAGGGCAAGAAGGTCGGTATCGCCGCCTGCGATGTCTACCGGCCAGCGGCGATCGACCAGCTGAAGGTCGTCGGCGACCAGGTCGGCGCCCGGGTGTATGAGCAGGGCCAGGGCGACCCGGTGAAGATCGCCAAATGGGCGCTCGGGGAGTCGATCCAGAACCTCGACGACGTGTTGATTGTTGACACCGCGGGCCGTCTGCACGTCGACACAGACCTGATGGAAGAGCTGGCGAAGATCCGCAAGGAGATCAAGCCGCACAACGTGCTGCTGGTCGTCGACGCGATGACCGGTCAGGACGCGGTCAATGTGGCCGAGCAGTTTTCCGAAGCCGCGAACTTCGACGGCGTGATCATGACCAAGCTCGACGGCGACGCCCGTGGTGGTGCGGCGCTCTCGATCAAGACGGTGACCGGCAAGCCGATCATGTACGCCTCGGTCGGCGAGAAGCTCGACCAGTTCGAGGCCTTCCATCCAGACCGCATGGCCGACCGAATCCTTGGCATGGGCGACGTGATGACCCTGATCGAGAAGGCCGAGCGGGAGATCGACGAGGACAAAGCGCTCGACATGGAGCGCAAGATCCGCAAGAACGAGCTGACCTTCGACGACTTCCTCGAACAGATGAAGATGATGCGCAAGATGGGCTCGCTCTCGAGCATCCTTGGGATGATGCCGGGGATCGACAAGAAGGCCCTGAAGAACGTCAACATCGACGAACGCGAGCTCGACCGCATCCAGGCGATCGTCCTATCGATGACGCCTGAAGAGCGCTCGAAGCCTCAGATCATCAACGGCAAGCGCCGCAAGCGCATCGCCGACGGCTCCGGCACAAGCGTCCAGCAGGTGAACAAGCTGATCAAGCAGTTCTCCGAGATGAAGAAGATGATGAAGCGCATGAGCGGCAAGGGCGGCAAGGGCATGCGCGGGATGCCGGACATGTCGCAGCTTATGGGCGGGGGCCGATAAGGCGTTTTCGCGCTGGTACTCTCCTTCCCCGTGGTACGCATCAGACTTACAAGAGTTGGCAGCAAGAAGAACCCGATCTGGCGTGTTGTGGTCGCTGACAAGCGCTCGCCTCGCGACGGTCGGATCATCGAGAATGTCGGCACCTACAACCCGCAGACGGATCCTTCGACGGTCACGTTGAAGCAGGACCGCCTGGAGCACTGGATCGACAAGGGCGCACAGCCCACCGATCAGGTGCTCAAGCTGATGAAGACCCAGGCTCTCGGCGCCGACGGCAAGCCGCTCGCCGCCAAGTAGTCCTCACCTGACGCTGTGACGGAAGAATCCACCAGCGCCGAAGCCGGTTTCGAGGGTCCCCAGATGGAGGATCTGCTCGAGAACCTGGTCAAGGGTCTCGTCGACAAGCCGGAAGAGGTCACCGTCGAAGGATTCGACGAGTCCGACGGCTCGGTCACGCTTGAGCTGCGCGTCGCCGAGGACGAGGCCGGCAAGGTCATCGGTCGCGGCGGTCGCACGATCAACGCTCTGCGTCAGGTCGTTCGCGCGCACAAAGAGGCGCGCGGTCGCAAGGTCGTCGTCGACCTCGTCGACTAGTCCGGCTCGCTCATGAAGCCCGAGGACCGCATCCAGATCGGGGTGGTCGGCAAGCCGCATGGCGTGCGCGGCGGCTTTCACTTGGACGGCTGCATCGACGCGCCCGCGCTTGTACCCGGGCTCGCGCTGCAGATCGGCAAGCAAGGGTTCGAGCTCGCGTCCCGCGGCGGAACCGACAAGCGGCCGATCGTCGCCCTGCGAGGGATTGATGATCGCGACGCGATCGCTGAGTTTCGCGGCGAGCCGGTGACTGCCGCGCGCGGGGATCTGACGCCACTCGCGGACGGCGAGTGGTACGCGGACGATCTGGTCGGGCTGCCGGTTGAGGATCGCAGGGGGCGTGCCCTGGGCTTGGTGCAGCGCCTCACCAATCTTCCGTCGGTTGACGTTCTCGAGGTGGGGTCCGGGGAGGACGCAGCGCTTCAGGTTCCGATGGTGCGCGACGCAATCGTTTCGATCGACGCGGAACGCGGCGTGGTGGTCGATGCCGAGTTCCTGGATCTAGGCTGAAGCTCCATGCAGATTGACGTTTTCACGCTTTTTCCCGAATGGTTTGACTGGTTTCGCGAGCAGCGGCACATGAAGAACCTGATCGAGGCCGGCCACTCGCTGGAGACCGTCGATCTGCGCGCGACCACTCCGATCGCCAACAACCGCGTTGACGACACGCCCTATGGCGGCGGCGCGGGCATGGTGATCCGAGTCGATGTGGTCGAGGCCGCGCTTGCGGCTCGCTACGACCGCGACCCCGCTGAGGTAGGCGCCGAGCGGCGCGTGATCGTGCTCTCACCGACTGGCCGCCGGCTTGACGATGCGATGACAGAAAATCTCGCTGCCGGGGGCGACCTGACGATCCTTTGCGGGCGCTACGAGGGTTTCGACCAGCGCGTTCACGACCATTTCGCAACGGACGTCGTTTCGATCGGCGATTACGTGCTTTCCGGCGGCGAACTCGCTGCAATGGTGCTCGTGGACGCGGTGACCCGCAAACTCCCCGAAGCACACGGCGACGAGCGCAGCGCCCAGGAGGAGTCGTTCTCAGCCGCGCTCGATGGCGCGCCGGAGTACCCGCACTACACCCGACCTGAGGAGTGGCGCGGCTGGCGAGTGCCGGACGTGCTGCTCTCCGGCCACCACGGTGAGATCGAGCGCTGGCGGCGCGAGCAGAGCGAGTTGCGCCGGATCCAGCGCGACTCGAGCGATTAGCTACCATCAGCACGCTTTATGCGGCACGGGCGGGCGCTCGTGCCTGATTTTTGCCCCGGACCCGAAAACTGGTCCGAAGAACTTTTCTCGCAGCACGAAACAGTCACGACAGGTAGACCCATGAGCACGATCATCGACAAGCTTGAGAAGGCGCAGATCAAGCGTCACCCGCACTTCGACCCGGGAGACCGTGTCCGCGTCCACTTCCAGGTGATCGAGGGCAGCCGCCGTCGTACGCAGGTCTTTGAGGGCATCGTGATCAAGCGCCAGGGCAGCGGCGCTCGTGAGACGTTCACCGTGCGCAAGCAGTCTTTCGGTGTCGGTGTCGAGCGAACTTTCCCGGTGCACTCGACCAAGATCGAGAAGATCGAGGTCGCGGCCCGCGGCGAGGTGCGCCGCGCCAAGCTCTACTACCTGCGCGACCGCGTCGGCAAGCGCGCGCGTGTTCGCGAGCGTGCGTGGACGCCGCAGGAGCAGGCACGTCTGGACGCTGAGGCGGCGGGCGCTTACGACGCTGAGGGCTCCCAGGCGGAGGCCGAGCTTGTGGCGCCGGCTGAGGAGGCCGTCGACGAGGTTGTTGAGACGCCGGCGGAGGAGTCCTCCTCCTCGGCTGGCACGCCTGCGGGGGAGGACTCCTCCACCGGCGGAGATGAGGCGTCGGCGGATGCATCTTCGGCTTCTGAGGGTGATGACGCTGTGGCTGCTGATGAGGCGCCTGCGGAGGCTGAGGCTGCTGCTGAGCCGGAGGCCGAGGCGGCTGCTGATGAGCCGGCGGCGGAAGCTGAGGCGGCTGTTGAGGCTGAAGGCGACGCCGACGCTGCTGACGGCGACACTGCTGCCGACGAGAGCTGATCCGGGCGCGACGCCCGAATGGCTGGCTCAAGTGATCGCTCGGACGCCGGCGGGGGCGACGGCGAGAACGACAGCTCGCAATCGCTGATCGAAGTTGTCGTGATCGTCGCTGTGGCGGTCGGACTCGCCCTGCTGATCCAGGCTGTGCTGGTCAAGCCGTACCGCATCCCGAGCGGATCGATGCTGCCGACCTTGAAGATCGGCCAGAGAATTCTTGTCAATCGCGTCGAGGGACGCTTTGGCACGCCGCAGCGCGGCGACATTGTCGTCTTCGATCCGCCGTCGGGCGACGGAGAACCCGAATGCGGCGCGCAGAGCGGGGAGGAGTACGCCCCGGGCAAGGTCTACCGGGACGGCTCAGAGGACTACTCCGACGTGAAGATGCCCTGCCCGGTGCCAGCGCCCGGCAAGTTCGACGAGGCCTACGTCAAACGCGTGGTCGGGCTTCCCGGGGATTCTCTGGCGGTGAAGCAAGGACGCGTCTTCATTAACGGGAAGCAGCTCGACGAGCCGTATCTCCCTTCCAACGATGACTGCCGCGACGACACCGACATTGCGACCGACTGCAACTTCCCGACGGCGATCACGGTTCCCTCGGGGCACTACTTCGTGATGGGCGACAACCGCAACGACGGCGCCAGCTACGACAGCCGCTTCTGGGGGCCGGTGAACGAATCGTCGGTGATCGGCAACGTTTTCTTCACGTATTGGCCATTGAAGAAGATTGGCGTTCCGTAGGTCGAATCGGGCTACTGTCGCAACTCACCTTGAGACTGGACGGACTTGAACGAGCAACAGCAGGGCGCTGACGAGAAGAAGCTGAATCCGGTGGTCGAGACGATTCTGATCGTCGCCGCCGCGCTGATCTTCGCGTTCTTGGTGCAGTGGTTGCTGATCAAGCCGTACAAGATTCCAAGCCTCTCGATGTATCCCCTGCTCGAGGTCAAGCAGCGGGTTCTGGTCAACCGCATCGAGGGCCGCTTCGGCACTCCCGAGCGCGGCGACGTAGTGGTGTTCCATCCGCCTCCCGGGGCCGAACTGATGGAGTGCGGAATCGAACCCGGACAGACCTTCGGACCGCCCGAGCAGGTGTACGTCGCACACCCCGAAGTCGCGGACATCGCGGCTGATCCGAAGACCGGATCGATGGCTTGCCCGCAGGCAAACGCCGGAAGCCAGAGCCAGGCGTTCATCAAGCGTGTGATCGGACTGCCTGGCGACCGGATCAAGATCATCCGTGGCAACGCGTACATCGACGGCAAGAAGCTCGACGAGCCGTACGTGAGCACCGTCGACTCGTGCGCGGACCCAAAGACTTTCCGCCCGACCTGCACGTTTTCGAGGGAGTTCACGATCCCGCCGAACAAGTACTTCGTGATGGGCGACAACCGCAACAACAGCGACGACAGCCGATTCTGGGGTCCGGTGGACAAGAAGTACATCGTCGGCGAGGCGTTTGCGACGTACTGGCCGATCAACCGCATCGGCGGGCTCTAAGAAGGCTTGCCGCCGACGCCAGGGCTAGTTTGAATGCCCGATGGCCGGATCCTCACTCATTGAATTCGACCGCACGCGCGGCAGGCGCGTGGCCGGTACGGATGAAGCTGGTCGCGGTTGCCTTGCCGGGCCGATCGTCGCCGCCGGCGTCGCGTTCGACTACGAAGCGATCAGTGATCAGGATCTCTCGGTGCTTTCGGCACTCAATGACTCGAAGAAGTTGTCGGCCGACCGCAGGATCGAGCTGTTCGGCGAGATCACGCGGATCGCGGGCGCCGTCGCGGTGATATCGCGGTCCGCGGCCTACATCGACAACTACGGGCTTCACCGCACCAACCTGCATTGTCTTGGCACCTCGCTCGACCGGGTGCGGACGGACGAGACAGCGCTGCTCAGCGATGGCTACATGCCGTTCGGAGTGGACGCGCCTTGCGAGGCGGTGGTGAAAGGCGACGCCACGAGCGCGGCGATCGCCGCCGCATCGATCATCGCGAAGGTCTCGCGTGATCGCTACATGCAGAGCATCGCCGAGCGCTACCCCGAGTACGCGTTCGAGAAACACGTGGGCTACGCGACGCCGGTGCACCGAGAGGCGATCATGCAGCACGGACCGACGCCGATCCACCGGCAGTCGTTTGCCTCTGCGGCCTACGAGCAGTTCCAGCTGGTCGCCTGAGCGCGCATTCAGAACGCGTCCTCCAAGTGTTCGATGCTCGTGACCGCTCCGTCGCGGTCGAGTATCACCGCGAACGCATCGAAGCGCAACCCGGTGAAACGCGTGTTGACCGATCCCCTGATTCTGCGCACGTCATCGGAAATCCAGCGCCTGGTGAGTGATCGAATCTGATCTTGCTTGCGCGCCCCGATCGACTCGAAGGGCGAGAAGGCAGGCGAACCGTCTGCCGCGCGCCCGACCAAGGTCTTGACCTCGGCCACAACCAGCGTCGCGCCGTCCACCGCGATCAGATCGAGTTCCCCCTCGCGCCAGCGCACATTGTGATCGACGATTTCCCAGCCCAGCGACTGCACATGCGCGCGCACAGCTGCTTCGCCGATCGCGCCGGTTCGCTGCCGAGAGTTCTCGGGTCCTGAGTTCATTGGGAGATCTTCCCGAGCCGCGTGTTGCGATTCAAGACCCGTTCGCAACGATTTGGCGACGACTTTCAAACGATTCAGGTCGCGGGTCAATTGTTCGAAACCCGGCACGGAATCGTTGCAATCCGGTCTTGAATTGCAACACGGCAAACGCCATCGTGTGGCGCAGTGCTGGCAAAGACGACGACATACGCGATCGAGGGTGTCTCCGCCAGGCGGGTGACGGTTGAGGTCGATATCCGGGCGGGTCTCCCCGCGTTCTCGGTGGTCGGTCTGCCCGACACCGCGGTCCGAGAGTCACGAGAGCGAGTGCGCGCCGCCGTGCTCAACGCCGGATTCGAGTTTCCCCAGCGTCGCGTCACGGTCAACCTTGCGCCGGCCGATCTGCGCAAGGCCGGGCCGGCCTTTGACCTGGCGATCGCCCTCGCGCTGCTCTGCGCGAGCGGCCAGCTGAGTGTCGCTGATTTCGCGCGAACGGCCCTGGTTGGAGAACTCTCGCTGGACGGGGCGGTCCAGCCGGTGCGGGGCGCGATTGCGATCGCCGAGGCGGCGATACGCGACGACATCAACGTGCTCGTGGTGCCTCGAGCCAACGCGCTGGAGGCGTCGCTCACGAGAGATGAACTCGTCGCGCCGATCGAGCGGCTGGCAGACCTTGCGGCGATCGCGCGTGGTGACTGGGTGACCGTTGAACGAACCACTCCGTCGATCAGTCGAAGCGCCGGTCCGGATCTGAAAGACCTTCG
>JAEYBE010000021.1 GCA_023404495.1 Actinomycetes bacterium
CCACTGGATCGTCGTGAGATCGGTGTTGAAGTCGCGCGCCAGGGTGTCGAGCGCGACGTTGACGATCGTCGTGTCGAGGATCGACATGATGATCCCGAGAATCACCACGCTCGAGATCTGGATCAGCCGGCGGTCGAAGAGTTTTTCGGGTGCGGCGGAAAGCGCCGCGGCGGAGCCATTGCCAGTGCTCATCGGCCCTCCTCCGTTTCGTTGTTTTCGCGCTCGACCATTTGCTTCAACGGCACGAGCGCGTCGGCGAGCGCGCCGAGTTCCTCATCCGTCAAGCCGGCGAGGATGCCCGCCAACGTCGCGACGCGGTTCTCAAATATCTGGTCCATCCCGCTGGTTCCGAGCGGTGTGATCTCGACGCGCTTGACCCGGCGATCGCTGGGGTCCTCGGTGCGCGTGGCGAGCTCCAGCCGGACGAGGCCGTCGACTGCCCGGCCGGTAGCCGGCAGCGAGCCACCGGTGACGCCGGCGATGCTGCCGATTGCCAGCGGTTCTTCGCTGGTGGCGAGCACGAACATCACTTTCAGCTGGGAGAAGCTGAGGTCGTAGCGTTCAACGAACTCGACCATCGGAGCCGAGCTGCGCTTCATCACGGCCGTAACGACCGTCACGAAATCTGCCGCAACTGCCTTGTTGGTGGTTCTCGGCGCTTGGGAGGTGGCCATGCAGGCAATACTACCGGTTACGCAACTATTGCGTCTCCTCAATAGTTGTGAGTGTGGGCAATATCACAGAACTGTCTGCGGGCGTAGAATTCGCTGCGCCGTGGCCGGGGGGCGGCCGCGAATCAGCCAACGAAATCACAGGGAAACTCTTTACCGATGGCAAATCTCGCCGATGCACTGACCCGCACCGCAGCCGAACACCCGGACGCGATCGCTCTCAAGCTCGACGACGTCGAGCTGACCTACGCGGCGCTCGACCAGGCCAGTTCGCTTGTGGCAGGACTGCTCGCCGAGCGCGGCGTGCAGCCTGGAGACACCGTGGGGCTGATGCTCCCGAACGTCCCTTACTTCCCGGTGATCTATTACGGAATTCTCAAGGCCGGTGCAGCCGTGGTTCCGATGAACGTCCTGCTCAAGGGGCGCGAGGCCGAGTTCTACCTCTCCGACTCCGGCGCAAAGCAGTTCTTCGCCTGGCACGACTTCGGCGAGGAGGCGAAGATTGCGGCCGAGGCGGCGGGAGTGCCGCTGACGCTGGTCAAGCCCGGTGAGTTCGAGCAGCTGATTGGCGCGGCGACGCCAATAGCGGCAACCGCCGAGCGCGCGGACGACGACACCTGCGTGATTCTCTACACCTCCGGGACCACCGGCACCCCGAAGGGCGCCGAGCTGACGCATTCGAACATCGGCAGCAACGTCGAGACAAACGTCGAGATGTTCGGCTTCGCGCCAGGGGATGTGCTCTTTGGAGGCCTGCCGCTCTTCCACTCGTTTGGTCAGACCAGCGCGATGAATTCCGCGATCGCATCCGGCGCGACGGTGACGTTGCTGCCGCGCTTTGACGCGGCCAAGGCGCTCGAGATCATCGACCGCGACGGCGTAACGGTGTTCATGGGCGTGCCGACGATGTACGTCGGGATGTTGCACGACCCGGGCATCGAGTCGGTTGACGCCTCCTCGTTGCGTTTCTGCGTCTCCGGTGGCGCGTCGCTTCCAGTCGAGGTGCTCAGCGCAGTCGAGGCGAAGCTCGAGGCCAAACTGCTGGAGGGCTATGGGCTTTCAGAGACCTCACCGGTAGCGAGCTTCAATCACCCCGAGTTCCCGTCTAAACCTGGTTCGATCGGTCGACCGATCCCCGGAGTCGAGATGAAGCTCGTGGACGACGCGGGCAACGACATTCCTGATTCCGACACCGACGCCGTGGGCGAGATCGCGATCAAAGGCCCGAACGTGATGAAGGGCTACTGGGGACGCGACGACGCAACCGCCGAAGTGATGCGCGGCGACTGGTTTCTCTCGGGCGACATGGCCAAGCGCGACGAAGATGGCTACTACTTCATCGTCGATCGCAAAAAGGAGTTGATCATCCGCGGCGGCTACAACGTCTACCCGCGCGAGATCGAGGAGGTGCTCTACGAGCACCCGGCCGTCCGCGAAGCTGCGGTGATCGGCGTCGCCGACGAGACGCACGGCGAGGAAGTCGCCGCCGCAATCGGTTTCAAGCCCGGCGAGTCGGCCAGCGCCGACGAGATTCAGGCGTTCGTGAAGGAGCGCGTCGCGGCATACAAGTACCCACGCCACATCTGGTTCGTCGAAGAACTGCCAAAGACCGCGACCGGCAAGATCCTCAAACGCGAGATCGAAGTCCCGGCCGAAGTAACCAGCTAAAAACCCGCAATTTCCGACCAAGCTGTCAGACCAGGGCTGACAGCTTGGTCGCATTTTGCGTTAAAGGCGGAGTGGGTGGCGTAGGGCGAAGCCTTTGGTTGGGCGGACTGTGCTTCGCCAGCGTGGGCCGTTGTCGCCGTAGCCCCACGGCGAGGTGTCGTAGCGCAGGCCGGCGATCACCATGAAGACGTGTGTGCCGTGGGCATAGACGCGCACCCAGCGGCCCGGGCCGTTTGAGCCCCAGCGCGCCAGTTGCCCCGAGACCATCGGCCAGGAGAGAACGCCGCCGGCACGCAACACGAAGCTCGTCGCGCCCGAGCAGTCGTAACCGCGGTCATACCAGCGCGCATGGCCCCCGCCCCAGACGTAGGGCTTCTTGGTCAGGGAGTTCGCCGCTCGAATCATCCGCTTGACTGCGCGCGGGGCAGATTTAGGTGCGACCGCCGTGCGGCCGTTCTCGCGCAGCTTGGAGTACTTTCCGCCGGGCGGCGCCGGCCAGACCCAGTCCCCGGGCGGGGGCGTCACCGGCCCGGTGGCGCCGGTCTCGCCCGTTGCGCCGGTCGCATCGGTCGGAGCACCGGGCTGCGGCTGATGGCGCGGCGCGCGACAATCGGGGTCGGTCGTGAAATTCCAGGGGTCGCAGTAGCGGTCCTTGCCCTTCCAGGCACCGGCCGTCACGGCCACGGGAACATCTCCGCGCGGCCTCTCGGCAGCGGCAGATCCGACGGTGATCGTGGCCAAGGCGCAGGCGGCCGCCAAGACCGTGAAAGCCGTGCGCGGATTGAAGTAGCGATTGGTCAAATCAAACACTGTCTACAGCTATCGATCGCAGGACGCCGCAGCTACAGCGGCGCGAACGAGATCACAAGCCGGCTGGATGGCGGAGCTTGAAGCCCTTGGTCGGGCGACTGGTCGAGCGCCAGCGCGGACCCTTGCCACCGGAAGCGCCCCAAGGCGTCGTGTCGAAGCGCAGCCCAGCGATCACCATGTAGACGTGCTTCTTGTTGGCGTAGATACGAACCCAGTTGCCCGCGCCGGCCGTGCCCCACTTGGCAAGGCCGCCCGAAGAGAGCGGATTGCTGAGGTAGCCGGCGGCGTGCAGCACGTAGCTCACCGCGCCTGAACAGTCATAGCCACGGTCCTTCCACTTGCGGTGGCCGCCGCCCCACTTGTACGGCTTGCGGACAAGTGAGTTGGCCGCTTTGATCATCTGCCTGACCGGCTTTGGCGCCGACTTCGGAGCTATCGCGCGGCGGCTGCCCTTGCGCAGCCGAGCGAGCGCGCCCTCAGGCGGTGCCGGCCACTGAATCACGTCTTCGCCCTCCGTGCCGTCTGCGCAGGTCTCTTCGAACTCGCAGTCTCCGTCGGCTCCGTCGTCTTCGGTGCCGTCGTCCGGTTCGGTGCAGGCTGGGTCGTCGACCTCTTCGTAGTTCTGGCAGTTGTCAAAGTCTCCGGCCGCGAGCGTGTGGATCGGCCCCGAGACGCGCGGCGCGGCCTGCGCCGAAGACGCCAGCGCAACAGCGATGAGCGCCGCGAGCAGCGTGGCGATCAGGATGCGAGCGGGTGTCTGGACAGAAGCGGCCATCGGTCAGGTTGTACCGGCAGTACGCCCCTGGATCGGCAAGCACGGACATTTGTTCAAGTCCGCCCGTCCATGCCGAAAACTACTTGCCCGGCTGCGGCAAGGACGAAGTGTCGACAACTTCGAAGTCGCGACCGGAGAGACGATGCAGCGAATGCAGATCGTCGTTGTCCCAGCGGCTGTCAGGCGCGCCGGATACGTACCAGGGCGAGCCGTTGTCGGCCAGCAGCATCCCGTAACTGCGCAGCGCCGTCAGCACCACGCGTGACTGCGGCGGGAAGTCCGCGATGTCGACGCTGCTCTTGAGCCGAAGTCGCAGCCCCATCGGCGGCAGATCCGCATCGTCGCCGGCACCGGCCCGATGGCGCGCCGGGTACACGTACGCGTCACGAGTCCGCGGCGCGGTGAAGCGCAACGCATGATTGATCGCGCCGCGCGCGACCTCGTCATAGCGAGCAAGGCCCGGGAAGATCGGCAGGCCAGCCGCGTCAGCGCTGGTCCAGCCGGCCGGACGCAGCTTGTTCGATTTCAAACTCCAGACGGCACCCGACCCAGCCCGCCAGTCCTTCGAGCCCTTCTTCGGATAGGCGGCGTAGAGCTCATAGAGACGGCAGTGCGAGCGGTCGACCATGATGATATGGCGATCCCCGCGCCCTTTCCTGCCGCCCTCGATCGGAGGGTTCTTGGGGATCGGATAGCGCACGCGATCAGATTCGTCGGCGTACTGGAAGTTCACTTTTCGCTTCTTCGTCCTGGCCGACACGACGACGTACGGAATGCCGATCGGCCCGCCGTCCCAGCGTCCGGAGCCAAAGTCGGCGTGGGCGTTGTCGTCGCGCCCGATCGACTGAACCAGCTGCGCCGAGTTGCCCGCAACCGGCAGCGAGTCGACGCGTTGATTCCAGGCGTTGTCGCTCGGGAAGACCTTGCAGGACGTGCCGCGGATCGTCCCCTGCGCCATCGCGGAGGCGGCGATCGCGCCGGCAAGCACAAAGGCTGCGGCCGCTGCGGTGTACTTCTGGCTCACACCTAAGACGGTGCCAGATCGGGAGCGAGCACGGGTGCCAACTCTGGACGCTTGGCTGAGACGCCGTCGCCACTCGAGACCCCCTTCAGACGCCGCACGATCCAGGGGCGCAGGTGCTCCCAGACCCAGGCGGCCTCATCGATATAGGCGCGCGCGGCAGAGCGCTCCTCGACCGACTCGGCGGTCGCCTTCAAGTCTTCGAGCTGCTGCGCCGCCTGCGGTACGCCCAATGCCTTGGCCGCGCCCAGCATCAGATACTCGTGACCGACCGCGTTGGCGTGCAGCCGATCGGGGCTCCATCCCCGCGGGTCGTAGACGTCCAGCTCCTGGGCCATATCCACCAACGTCGCGCCGGTGCGGCCGGCGATCTCTCGGATCGACTGGTTGAACGCCGCCATGCGATTGGAAACAAGCCGCGCGACGCGCATCGAAGTCGAGAGATCCGGCAGAGTCATAACCAGGACGGTCGCACCGCGCCGGCGCAGGCCGCTCGCGAGAGCCTCGAGATGACCGGCCACCAGGTCAAGGTCGAACTTCGGCCGCAGTAGATCGTTGACCCCGCCGACGACACTCGCGAGGTCGGGCTCCATCGCCAACGCGGGTTCGAGCTGCTGCTCGTGGATCTGCCCGATCAGCCGGCCGCGAACCGCGAGATTGGCGTATTCGAGCTCGGGGCTGACTTCTGCGAGCCGCTCAGCGAGCCGATCGGCCCAGCCGCGATAGACCTCCGCGCCCAGCGGGTGACCGGGGTAGGGATCGTCGAGGCCCTCGGTGGTCGAATCGCCGAGCGCCACATACCTGCTGAACCGAGGGGGATTGGTCACGCGAAAAGCTTATGAAGACCTAGTTCTCGGCCTCGATCTGGTCAAGCTTCTCGCGCCTTCGCACGTGGCGCTCGTCGCCGGACACCTCCGCCGCGAGAAACCGGCTGACGATCTCCTGTGCGAGCGCTTCTCCGACTACCCGGGCACCGAGACAGAGCACGTTGACACCGTCGTGCTCGACGGCCTGGTGGGCGGTGTACTCGTCGTGGATCGTCGCGGCGCGGACGCCGTGAATCTTCGTCGCCGCGACCGACACCCCGGCGCCGGAACCGCAGACCAGCACACCGCGGTCGGCCACGCCGGTGTCGATCGCGCGCCCGACCTTGCGCGCGACGTCCGGGTAGTCGACCGGCTCCGGGGACCGCACGCCCATGTCGATCGGCTCATGGCCGGCCGCCGTGACCGCGCCAAGCACTGCGTCGCGCAGTGGCAAACCGGCGTGGTCGAAGGCGCATGCGATCTTCATGCCCGACACGCTAACGGTTTCGATCATCGGTGCTCCGGGTACCCGCCACCCATGGAAACGCACAGAGGAGGATCAATGACCGGGCTGCTCTGGCTGATTGCCGTGATCGTGATCGGCGTACTGTTGGCCCAATTCGTCAACGCCGCCGTCGGCGGGATCGTGGGGCTGATCCTCGCGGTGCTCGTTTTTCTACTGGTGATCCGCGAGGCCTAGCTCGCCGGCTGCCGCAGCGTCGACGAGGACGCTCACGCGCCCGCGTGCCTTGCGCGCGACGATCCCGGCGGGCGTCATCGAGTGCTCCACGCCAAACGACTCGCGAACCGGCTCCGTTTTGTCGGAGCCGGCGGCAAGAAAGAGGATCTCTTTGGCCCGCACGAGCGCCGGCACCGTCAAACTGACGCGCGGCACGAACGGTTCGAGGCCCGCCTCGGGCACTGCGGTAACGAGCAGATTGCGCTGGGCGATCTCGGGCTTGCCGGGGAATAGTGACGCTGTATGGCCGTCCGAGCCGATGCCGAGCAGCAACAGGTCAAACGGCTCAGCGTCGTGTTCGAAGATGTCCGCGGCGTACTGATGGGCGGCTTCCTCGGGCGAGAGTTCGCCGGGGATTCGGAAGATCGCCGCTGGTGGGTACTCGAGGCGATCGAGCAGCGCGGCCTTTGCCATCGCGAAGTTGCTGCGCGAGTCGTCGGGCGGGACGCAGCGCTCGTCGCCGAACCAGACCTTCGCGGTCGACCAGTCTGCGGCCGAGGCGATTTCGTAGGCCCGGCGAGGTGTCGAGCCCCCGGAGAGCACCACCGAGCCACCGCTCTCGGCGACGGCCGCGATCCGCTTTGCCGCCTCTGCGGCGACGTCCTCAACAACTGTCAATTCGGTCATCGAACTACTCCTCACCGCGCGCAGCGATCGATGCTCGCCCGCCGAAGGTGCATGCCGCCTCGAGCGCCGGCCGGAAGAGCTCGTCGGGGTAGAGCGCATGCGTCACGCCGTGGGCAAGAATTCCGTCTTCCCCGCGCGAACCGCCGATGATCGTCCACCCGTGCATCGTTCCGTCGGGAAGCGTTCGCGCGGCGCGCAGGCCGCCTGAGCCACGGTTGAGTTCGAGCACGAGTCCTCCGGCCGTCTCGAGCGTCAACCCTGCGAGTCCGGGAACCGGCATCGTGTCGTCGTTGGAGAAGACAATCTCGACCTGCCCCGCCGGACCGGTCGCGTATCCGCGCTTGTCATCGTTGGCGTCGAGATCCATCACGTGCGGCTGCCACTCGAGCCGCGAGGCGAGCCAGCCGACGTAGAGCAGCGCAGCCATCGTCGACCCCGGGTGCATGCGCAGCTCAACACGGTTGATCGCATCGAGCTCTGGCCGCCAGACCGATGGATCAAAGGTCGCGGCCACGCGCTCGCGCCACGGCGTCGATCGCAGCCACGCAAGGTCTGAGACTTCGGCGAACTGCGACAGCTCCTGCGTGCGCGCGATCGCGTCGCGCCAGTCGGCGTAGTCCAGCGAGTCGATCAGCACCGACGACGCCAGCCCGCGAAGCGAATCGACGGCCTCCGGGTGTCCGTGGGGCGACCAGACGATTGTCCCGACCTCGGTTGCGAGCACCGGGTAGATGATCGTGTCAAGGTGCGCCAGGTGCTGGGCGCCGCATTCGATTTCGATTCGCTCGCGGAAAACGGTGTTGCCGCCCAGCGGTCCGGGCGAGTCGTGCACCAGCGTGGCCATCGCGTCGAGCTGCTGCTTGCCATCCTCGACGACGATCAGGATCGTGCGCGCCGGGTTGTCGCTGCTGATGCGGTCGAGCCGGTTCGAGATCTCGCCCTTCCATTCACGGTCGATCACGACCACCAGATTGAGCACCCGTGCCGGCGCCTGCATCATGCCCTCGTTGTGGCGCTCATGCATCAGCCGCATCAGCGCGGTCTCGATCTCCGCCGGCGACGTGTCCTGGGCGCTCCAGACGCCCGGAGTGGTCAGAGGGACCGCCACTTGGCCCGTCCCTCGAGCAACAGGTCAGCCGCCGCCGGGCCGCTGGACCCGGCCGCGTACGGCTCGGGCGGCGCGGGATCGGCGGCCCAGTAGGCCAGCACCGGGTCGACGATCTCCCAGAGCGCTTCGACCTCATCGACGCGCGTGAAGAGTGTCGCGTCGCCGCGCATCACGTCGAGGATCAGCCGTTCGTACGCCTCCGGCGACTCGCTCGTGAACGACGTGCCGTACTGGAACTGCATGTTGACCGGGCGGATGCGCGTCTTGGCGCCGGGGATCTTCGCCCCCAGCGAGATCGACACGCCCTCGTTGGGCTGGATCGTGAAGACAAGCTCGTTCGGCGGCGGCGGGGCTCCGTGAATCTGAAACGCCAGGTGCGGCACCGGCTTGAGGCTGACCGCGATCTCCGTCACCTTGCGCGCCAAACGCTTGCCGGTGCGCAGGTAGAACGGCACGCCTGCCCAGCGCCAGTTGCTGATCTCGAGCCTCAGCGCGGCGTAGGTCTCGGTCTTCGAGTCGTCGGCCACGTCGGTCTCTTCGAGGTATCCGGGCACGTTGTCAGAGCCGATCGTGCCGGCCGTGTACTGGCCGCGCACGGCCATCTGGGCGACCTCGGAGAAGAGCGGTGCGCGAACGGCGCGCAGCACCTTGGCCTTCTCGTCGCGAACCTTGTTCGCCGTCAGGGCGTTGGGCGGTTCCATGCAGAGCAGCGCCATCAGCTGGAGCATGTGGTTCTGGACCAGGTCGCGAAGGGCGCCCGCAGTGTCGTAGTAACTCGCCCGCGAGCCGATACCGAGGTCTTCGCTGGCCGTGATCTGCACGTAGTCGATGTAGTTGGAGTTCCAGATCGGCTCGAACATCGAGTTGGCGAATCGGAAGGCGAGAATGTTCTGCACCGTCTCCTTGCCGAGGTAGTGGTCGATCCGGTAGACCTGGTCTTCATCGAGCACGCTCAGCACATCGCGGTTGAGCGCGTGTGCGCTCTCCAGGTCACGACCGACCGGCTTTTCGATCACCACGCGCACGGCCGCATCGTCGAGCTTGTCGAGACCTGCCGCGCCAATCTGCTGGACGACCGTGGCGAAGAACGTCGGAGCAGTTGCCAAGTAGAAGAGGTGCGACATCGGCTCATCGGCCTTGTGGTCGAGCGTCTCAAGCAGCTCGCCGAGCTTCTCGAAATCGGCGACGTTGTCGAAGCTGCCGGTCAGAAAATGTGTGCGGTGGAGCAACGCTTCGAGCACCTCGGGTTTGGGTGCACGGCGTGAGTACTGCTCGATCGCCTCGCCCATCATCTCGCGGAAGCTCTCGTCGGTGTACTCCTCGAACGCGAAGCCGACGAGGTTGAAGCGCTCGGGAAGGGCGCCCTCGTGCGCCAGGTTGTAGATCGCCGGCAGCAGCTTGCGGTGCGCCAGATCTCCCGTTGCGCCGAAGATCACCATCGTCGTCGGGTCGACTGGTGTGTGCTCCAGGCCGGCCGCAAGGGGATTTCCGAGCGGGCCGGTCGCGGCGACCGCTGGATTTGCAGCAACCTCAGGCTCCATCGCTCAGCCCTTCCGCTCGACTGCGTGTCCACCGAACTGCGCACGCAGCGCGGCGTTGACCTTGTTGGCGAAGTCGGCATGCGACTGGCTGCCGTAGCGTTCAAAGAGACTGAGCGCGATCACCGGCACGGGCACGCGGCGCTCGGTCGCATCCTCGACCGTCCAGCGACCTTCGCCGGAGTCGACGACCACCGGCTCGAGCTGCTGCAGGTCATTGCCTTCCTGCTCAAACGCCAACGCCGCCAACTCGCAGAGCCACGATCGAACGACCGACCCCTGCATCCAGAGATGCGCGATCTTTGCGTTGTCGAGTTCGTACTCGCAGGCGTCGAAGAGGTTGAAGCCCTCGGCGTATGCCTGCATCAAGCCGTACTCCACACCGTTGTGGACCATTTTCACGTAGTGGCCGCTGCCGACCGGACCCATGTGTCCCCAGCCTGGTCCGTGTTCGTCGGTCGTCGGGGGTGCGAGCACGTCGAGGATCGGGGAGAGAAGATCAACCGCTTCGTTCGGACCTCCGACCATCATGCAGTAGCCGACCTCAAGACCCCACACCCCGCCGCTCGTTCCGACGTCGACGTAATTGATGCCAAGCGGCTCGAGCTTCGCGGCCCGGGCTTTGTCGTCACTCCAGCGCGAATTGCCGCCGTCGATGATCGTGTCTCCGGACTCCAGCAGCGAACTCAACTGATCGACGGTCTCGGTCGTCGGATCTCCGGCCGGGACCATGATCCAGACCATCCGGGGCGGTGCGAGCTGGGCAACCAATTCCTCGAGCGATGACGCTCCCTTGGCGCCAACCGAGACGGCTTGTTCGACGGCTTCGGCCGAGAAGTCGAATGCCACGACGTCGTACTCCGAGTCGCGTTTGATGCGGTGCACCATGTTGCCCCCCATCTTTCCCAGTCCGACAAATCCGATCTGCACGCTGTTGTCTGACATCGGGTACCGCTCTCCTTCGTGTTGGCTTGATCTAAGTCAGGTTGGCGACGATTTCGCGCACCGCGGCGACCGGGTCACCGGCGAGCTCGAGCCGCACGACGGGCCGGCCGTGGGCCTTGAGCGCCTCGACGTCGCCGATCGCTTGAGCGTGCTTGAGCGTCTTGAAGCTGAGACTCTCGCCCGGGATCGGCACATCCTCGGCCGCGTCGTGCAGCAGCTGGATGAAACGTCCGGTCGGTGCTCCGCCCTTGTGCAACTGGCCGGTCGAGTGCAGGAAGCGCGGGCCGTAACCGAACGTCGTCGCGGCGCCGGTCTTGGCGCGAATCGCGCGTCGCAGGTCGTCGATCGCCTCGTCGAACGCGGGGTCGGGTGCGAGATACCCCATCACGGCGAAGTACGCAGGCGGCTCGCCGCCGGCGATCAACTGATCGAGCGCGGAGGGGTCGTCAAACGGCAGCGTGACGTCGCCAGACTCCAAGACGCGCTTGGTGGCGTCCTTTGCCTCCTGCACGTTCGGCTGGTCGAAGGGGTTGATCGCGAGCACGTGACCGATCACCGCGACAGCGAACTCGAAGAGAAACATCAACCTGCCGAGATCGTCCGGGCCGTCTGAGCTGAGCCTGAAGACCGGCTGACCGGCAGCCTCGAGCGCGTCGGCCACCGCGGCGTTGTCGCCGTCGGGCTCACCGCTGGACGCGATGTGGATGAAGATGCGGTCGTCGCCGTATTCGGAGACGAGCTCCGGCGGGGCGAGCGGCTCCCCGGCCACCGGCAGAACGCCGCGGCCGTGCTTCCCGGTCGACTCGGCGACCAGCTGTTCAACCCAGAGGCCGAACGAATCGATCGGCGGGTCAACGATGAACGTGAGTTTGTCGCGACCGGCAAGCGCCAGCTCGCCGATCTTCTCGCCGAGCAGCAGACCTGGATTGCCGTCGATCTGCCGGCACGATTCGCCGGCGAGCACGGCGCGGTCGAGCAGCCGGGCAAGCGGCACACCGGCGAGCGCCGCCGGCACCAGGCCGAAGTAGCTCAGCACGCTGTAGCGACCGCCGATGTTCGGATCGGCCAGCCAGACGCGGCGAAATCCGTGCTCCTCGGCCAGCGATTCGAGCGGCGATCCAGGGTCGGTGACGGCGCAGAACTGCGCGCCGTTGCCGCCGGTCAACTCGAAGAAGTGTTTGAAGTGGCTGAGCGTTTCGACGGTCCCGCCTGACTTGCTCGAAACGACAAAAATCGTGTTTGCGAGCTCCGAAGCCGAGACCGCAGACAAGACCGCCGCTGGGTCAGTCGAATCAAGCATCGAGAGCGATGCGCCAAACGAGCTGCTGAGCACCTCCGGCCCGAGCGACGAGCCGCCCATGCCCAGCAGCACAGTGTTGGTAAGGCCGTCGGCGTGAACCTCCGCCGCCCACGCGTCGAGCTCCGGCAGCGCCGCATCCATCCGGTCGGCAATGTCCAGCCACCCGAGCCGGTTGGCGATCTCGGGGACCCCTGGCCCACCCCACAACGACTCGTCACGAGCCCAGACGCGCTCGGAGATCGTGAGCGCGCCGTCGCTGGTCACTCGGCGGTACCGCCCCGCTGCTTTTCGATGCCTTCGATCAGTCCGTCGAGCGAGTGCACGAACGCGTCGATCCCTGCGTCGAGCAGGCCTTCGGTGACCTGGTGGAGATCGATGCCGGCCTCTGCCAGCTCCGCCAGCACCGGAGCGGGATCTTCGTCGAGGCTCACCGAATCGACGTCGCTGATCGTCGCTGTCGCCTCGAGGGTCTTCAGCGGCATCGTGTTGACGGTCTCTGGCCCGGCCAGCGTGTCGACGTAGAGCACTTCCGAGTACTCCGGGTTCTTCGTCCCGGTCGAGGCCCACAGCGGACGCTGGACCGGTGCGCCGGCGGCCTTCAGCTCGGCGAAGCGTTCGCCGTGGAAGATCTCCTTGAAGCGCAGGTAAGCGGCACGCGCATTGGCGACGGCGGCCTTGCCCTTCAGGTCCGGCAGTCCCTTCTCGTCGAGCTGCTTGTCGACGACGGTGTCGACGCGCGAGACGAAGAAGCTCGCGACCGAGTGCACGTCGAGCAAGAGGCCCTCGGCGTGGCGTCGCTCGAGCCCCTTGATAAACGCCTCGGCAACGTCGGCGTAGCGATCGACGGAAAAGAGCAACGTGACGTTGACGTTGAGTCCCTCATAGATCGCCTGCTCGATGTACGGCAGCCCCTCGGGAGTGCCCGGGATCTTGATCATCAGATTCGGTGCGTCGACCAGCCCCCAGTACATGCGGGCCTCTTCGATCGTCTTGTCGGCGGTGTCGCGCGCAAGATTCGGCGCCACCTCAAGCGAGACAAAGCCGTCGTAACCAGCAGTGCTCTCCCAGACCGGGCGCAGCACGTCGGTTGCGGCCTTGACGTCGGCCACCGCGATGTCCTTGTAGATCGCCATCGCATCCTTGCCATCTGCGAAGCCATCGGCGATGATCTGGTCGTAGTCCTCGGATTCGAGGATCGCCTTCTCGAAGATCGCCGGGTTGCTCGTGACGCCGCGAAGCGAGTACTCATCGACAAACCGCGCGAGCGTGCCGTCCTCGATCAGGCCCTTGCCGATCTGGTCGAGCCAGACGCTGGTGCCCAGCGCGGTCAGGCGGGCGAGGCGTTCGTTGACAGTGTTCACACTCATTGCGTCCTTGATCCCTTTGTTTCAGGCGCCGGCCGGAGCGACTTCGCCGACGACCCGTGTCCCGTGCTCGAGAACGGCCTCCGGCGTGAATCCAAAGTGTTCGTAGAGCGCCGGCTGAGGCGCCGATGCACCGAAGCTCTCCATTCCAATCGAGTATCCCGCATCGCCGACGTAGCGGTGCCAACCGACGGTGCTCCCCGCCTCGATCGCGACGCGTGCCTTGATATCCGGGGGCAGCACCAAGTCGCGGTAGTCGGCGGGTTGTTCATTGAAGCGTTCAAGGCAGGGCGCGCTGACCACACGGGTCGCGATTCCCTGCTGCTCGAGGAGCTTCGCCCCATCGAGTGCGATCGCGACTTCACTGCCAGTGGCGATCAGAATCAGGTCCGGCGTGCCGTCTGGGTCCTTGAGGATGTAGGCGCCTTTCTCGATCGCGTCGCTCGGCACATCCGCGAGAATCGGCAGATTCTGGCGACTCAGCGCGAGCGCACTCGGGCGGTCGTTGCTGCGCAGCGCGTGCGCCCAGGCGAGCGCGGTCTCGTTGGCGTCGGCCGGGCGAATGACGTCGAGATTCGGCGTCGCGCGCAGCGACCAGAGCTGCTCGATCGGCTGGTGCGTGGGGCCGTCCTCACCGAGTCCGATCGAGTCGTGGGTGAAGACGAAAATCGACGGTATTCCCATCAGCGCCGCCAGCCGCATCGCCGGCTTCATGTAATCCGAGAAGATCAGGAAAGTCGCGCCGTAGCCGCGCAGGCCGTTCAAGGTCATTCCGTTGACGGCCGCGCCCATCGCGTGCTCACGGATGCCGAAGTGCAGGTTGCGTCCGGCGAAGGCGTCTTTCTGGATCGAAGAAGACGCCCCGATCAATGTGAGGTTGCTCGGCGCGAGGTCAGCTGAGCCGCCAACCAGCTCGGGCACGTGCGAGGCAGCCCATTGGATCACCAGCTCGCTCGCCTTGCGAGTGGCCACAGGCTTGTCGGCCGGGTCGAAAGTAGGGATGCTCGCGTCCCAGCCGTCCGGCAGCTCGCCGACCTGGAGACGATCGAACTCAGACGCGAGCTGCGGGTGATCCGCGCGGTAGGCGTCGAATTTGGTCGTCCAATCGGCGAACTCTTTGTCGCCGCGATCGGCAACCGCCGCGTAGTGCTCGCGAACTTCTTCGGGCACGAAGAACGGCTCGAGCGACGGGAAGCCGTAGGCCTCCTTGGTGAGCTTGATCTCGTCGTCGCCCAGCGGGGCACCGTGGGCGCCCTCGGTGTCGACCTTGTTCGGCGAGCCGAACGCGATGTGCGTGCGCACGATGATCAACGTTGGCCGGTTGAGTTCATTCTGAGCGTTGGTGACCGCTGTGGTGATTGCCTCGACCGAGACGTCCTCGCCGAGGTTGATCACTTGCCAGCCGTAGGCCTCGTAGCGCTTGGCGGTGTCCTCGCTGAGCGCGAGATTGGTGTCGCCCTCAATCGAAATGTGGTTGGCGTCGTAGAAAGCGATCAGTCGACCGAGCCCCAGGTGTCCGGCCAGCGAGCCTGCCTCAGACGAGATTCCCTCCTCGATGTCCCCGTCGCTGGCGATCACGTAGGTGAAGTGCGAAGACGGGTCGAACTCCGGCGTTGCGAAGCGATCGTGCAGCACGCGCTCGGCAATCGCGAAGCCGACCGCGTGGCTGATGCCCTGGCCGAGCGGGCCGGTCGTCATCTCAATGCCGGGTGCGTGCCCGTACTCGGGGTGGCCAGCCGTCGGGCTGCCGAGCTGACGAAAATTCTTCAGGTCCTCGAGGCTGATGTCGTAGCCCGCCAGGTGCAGCGTGCTGTAGAGCAGCATCGATGCGTGGCCGGCGCTGAGGATGAAGCGATCGCGCGCCGGCCAGTGCGGGTGACGCGGTGAGTGGCGCATCAGCTTGCCGAACAGGGTGTAAGTGATCGGCGCGAGCGCCATCGGCGTGCCCGGGTGGCCCGAGTTCGCCTTCTGCACCCCGTCCATCGAGAGCGTCCGAATCGTGTCGATAGAGAGTTTTTCGATTGCTTCTGGGGTCAGATCACTCATGCGTCAGAACCTACCAACTGTCGCCGGGGGAGAACTTGGCCTTTTGTACATCCCCGACTGGCCCAAATGCGAATCCCCCGTCAGCCGCGTCGCATCAGCCGGGCGACCGCGCCCATCAGCTCTTCGGTGCGCTCTTCCTTGAGTTCCTCGGGACCGCCGACGACGCAATGCGCCGCGTGATCCTCCATCAGCCTGAGCGCGACCTTGTCCAGGGCCGCCTGCGCGGCAGAGATCTGAGTGAGGATGTCGATGCAGTAGCGGTCGTCCTCGACCATCTTCTCGATGCCGCGGATCTGGCCTTCGACCCGGCGCAGCCTTGCGAGCAACGGGGCCTTGTCTTTGGCGTATGCGTGATCTTTAATTTCGTTCATTGCTTCAGTATACCCCCCGGGGGTATATACTTGCCGACATGAGTACGAAACTTGACATCCCGATCGAAGGCATGACCTGCGCCTCCTGCGCCGGACGTGTCGAGAAATCACTGAATGATCTCGAAGGCGTCGACGCCTCGGTCAACTACGCGCTTCAGCGCGCCACAGTGCAGTTCGACGCTGGAGCCACCACGCACGACGACCTCGCCGCGGCGGTCGAGAAAGTCGGCTACACGGCGCGCGTCCCGGCGGAAGGCGAAGCCCACGCCGCCCACGACCACAGCGACCACATCAACGCCGACGCAGCCGCGCTGAAGACCCGCGTGATCGTCTCCTCGATCCTCACGGTGCCGGTTCTGGCGATGTCGATGATCGAGTCACTGCAGTTCGACTACTGGCAGTGGATCAGCCTCGCCCTCACGCTCGTCGTGATGCTCTATGGCGGCTGGCCAATCCACAAGGCAACCTGGGTCAACGCCAGGCACGGCGCGCTGACGATGGACACACTCGTCAGCGTCGGCACCTTCGCCGCGCTGTTCTGGTCGCTCTACAACCTGATCTTCGGCGGCGCGGGTGAGATCGGCATGACGATGAGCTTCGAGCTGATGCCTTCACGCGAGGGCTCGGACATGCACATCTACCTTGAAGAGGCCGCCGTGATCACGACGCTGATCGTGCTCGGTCGCTACTTCGAGGCCCGCGCCACCTCGCGCGCGGGCGCGGCAATCGCCGCTCTGATGAAGCTGGGCGCCAAGGACGCCGCGCTGCTGACCGATTCCGGCGAGCGCCGTGTACCGGTCTCTGAGCTGCGCGTCGGCGACCGTTTCGTGGTCCGCCCCGGCGAGAAACTTGCGACAGACGGCGTGGTCGTCGATGGCGAGAGCGCTATCGACACCAGCATGCTGACCGGCGAATCGGTGCCCGTCGACGTTGTCGTCGGCGACGACGTGGCAGGCGCGACGATCAACCGATCGGGTCGGCTCGTGGTCGAGGCCACGCGGGTCGGCGAGGACACGACGCTGTCCCAGATTGCGCGTTTGGTCAGCGATGCTCAATCCGGCAAGTCCGCGAGCCAGCGCCTGGCCGATCGCATCAGCGCTGTCTTCATCCCTGTCGTCTTCCTGATCGCGGCGGCAACTTTCCTTTTCTGGATCGCGATCGGCGACAGCACGACGTTCGCGCTCAGCGCGGCGGTCAGCGTGCTGATCATCGCGTGCCCCTGCGCGCTGGGACTTGCTACTCCGACAGCGGTGATGGCCGGGAGCGGACGCGGCGCGGAGCTCGGCCTGCTGATCAAGGGCCCGGAGGTGCTCGAACAAGTCGGCTCGATCGACGTGATCGCGCTCGACAAGACCGGCACGCTGACCAACGGCCAGATGACGCTCTCAGCTTTTGATGTCGCGGAGGGGGTCGATGCGGACGCCGCGCTCGCGCTTGTCGGCGCGGTCGAACACGGCTCTGAGCACCCGATCGCCCGCGCGATCGCGCGGGCCGCACAAGAGCGCGGACTCGCCGGCGCCGAGCCGGAGTTCTTCATGAGCCACCAGGGCCTTGGCGTCGAGGCGATGACCGGCGGGAAGCGCGTGCTGGTCGGACGCGAGTGCTTCCTTACCGACAACGGGGTGGCCGAGGTTCCCGACGAACTTCGGACAGCGATCGAGCGCGCCGGGGCGGCCGGGGACACGGCCGTGCTTGCCAGCTGGGACAGACAAGTTCAAGCCGTCGCCACTGTCAGCGACACGGTCAAACCCCACGCCCGAGTGGCGGTCGCCGAACTCAAGTCGCTGGGTCTTACGCCGGTGCTGATCACTGGAGACAGCGCCCGCGCGGCGCACTCCGTCGCAGAGACGCTCGGCATCGACCAGGTCGTCGCAGAGGTTCTGCCAGACGAGAAGGCGAGCGAGGTCGAGCGACTCAAGACCGGCGGCCCGGTGGCGATGGTCGGCGACGGTGTCAACGACGCTCCGGCATTGGCGACCGCTGACCTCGGGATCAGCATGGGAAGCGGCACTGATGTCGCGATCGAGGCAAGCGACCTGACGGTGGTCAGCGGCGATCCACTCGCGATCGTCGACGGCATCAGGCTCTCAAGCGCGACGATGCGCACGATCCGCCAGAACCTCGGCTGGGCCTTCGGCTACAACATCCTGGCGATCCCGATCGCCGCGGCGGGGCTGCTCAACCCGATGATCGCCGGCGCCGCGATGGCGCTGTCGGACATCTGCGTGGTCGGCAACGCCCTGCGCCTGCGGCGTTTCAAGCCGAGCGCGCGGTGATCCGCTCCGGCAGCGAACGGGCGACCGGGAGGATTGCCAACATCGCCGCGGCGAGCACCACGAACGAGGCGGTCGGAGAGTCGTTGATCGTCTGCACCGACACTGCCAGCACTATCCCGCCGAGATTCCCGGCCAGCAGGATCGCGCCGGCGGCGCTGGCGGCGGCGTGACCCGCGCGGCGCTCCGATAATTCAAGGATCACGGGTTGCGCTGCCAGCAGCACGAAGCCGACGGCCGCGAAGATCACCGCCGCCCCGAATGCTCCGCCGATCAGCGTCATCGCCAGGAAGCCCGCCATTCCGATCAGCGACGCGCTCTGCAGGTAGCCGCGTTCGTTGCCACGCCGGCCGACGCTCGGCGCAAGCGTGAGCGCACCGATCACGCCAGCGACCGTCATCGCCACGAGCACCCAACTTGAAGCACTGCTGTCCACGCCGGCCGGTCGCAGCAGAACCTCCAACCAGGTCGCGACGGCGTTGAAGATCCCCATGCCAAGAAACGTCATCGCGCCCAGCCGGCTGAGCACCGGATCGGTGTAGATCGCACGCAGATCGGACAGCCGGATAGCGACACTCTCCTCGGTCTCACGCCGTGAAGCTTTGCGGAGTGCGACGGCGATGCCGGCGGCTGCCACGAGCGCAGCCGCGAGGTTGATCCACAGCAGCGGGGCCAACTCGTCGCTGGCGCCAACCGTCGCACCGAGCACGAGCGCGGCGACCAGCCCCGAGAAGAGTCCCGCCGAGCCGATCGAGATCGCGAGTGTTCGCGATTCAGGTGCCACGCGTTCGGCGGCCAACTTCGTGATCGCCGCGAGCACCGCCGGTTGCGCTACCGCGATCAGCAGCTGTCCTGTCATCGCGCCGGCGAAGCTCCCGAAGATCACACGCACCGCAGCGCCGACCAGCATCAGCGCCCCGGCAGCAATCAGGGTCTGCCGTAGCCAGCGGTCGAGCAATATTCCTGCCGGGATCGCGAGCAGCACATAGAGCAGCGGGAAGATCTCGGCGAGCAGTCCGACAGCGTCTTCGGAGACACCGAAGTGCGCAGCGCTCTCGGTCGTGATCGGTGCGTAGGTCAGCCAGAGCAGCTGGCTGACGCCGGCCAGCAGCGCGTATGCGGACACTGCGAACCAGTCGTTGGGGTCGATGCGCTCCTCCACGAGCGGCAACGCTAGCCAGCGCTCCTGCAACTTCATCGCCGTTCAAGGGTTTGGGTGGGTGTCCGATGAACTCTTTACGGACGCCGCCAGCGCCGTCAGACCTACTATCGCCAGAGCAGGCTGATCCCCCGACGCATCCGGCCAATCCCCGCCCCCGCACGTGTACCAACAGCAGCCAGAAAGCAAGACGCCCGCGCCGACCGATCGACGGCCACGCAAGAAGCTCTTGATCGGCGCGCTCGCGCTGACAACAATCGCGCTGATCGCCGTCTTTGCGCTGCAGCCATTCTCAGGCGGCGGCGAGCCACAAGCGATCGCGAGCGACGACCCGTACGCGCTGACATTCGACGGCCAGGAGTTTTCCGGCGAGGACGCCAAGGAGCGTGTGCAGACCTCCCCGGTGGCACAACGCGATTCTGAAGAGAAGTACGCCTCGGCCTGCGCATCCTGCGCAAAGAAGCATCGGCTGGCGGAGATCCCCGCCGCATCGGCCACGACGCAGGTTGCCGAAGGCGCGCCGAGCAACGAAGAGGTCGAGAAGCTTGCCAAGCAGCAGAAGAAGCTGCAGTTCGCCAACGGCGACACTGTCGAGCTCGACAAGAACGGTCAGGCGCGGCCCCCGCTCGGCGCTCCGGACGCCGTGCAGAACGTGATCGCCGCCGCGAACCAGATCAACAATTTCCCCTACATCTGGGGTGGTGGCCACGGCAGCTTCCAGGCCCGCGGCTATGACTGCTCGGGCTCGGTCAGCTACGCGCTCAAGGGCGGCGGACTTGTCAACCGCACGATGGTCTCAGGCGAATACGAGAACTACGGCGACCCCGGCCCCGGCAAGTGGATCACGATCTACGCCAACGCTGGTCACATCTTCATGGTCGTCGGCGGCGTGCGCTACGACACCTCGTTCCGCGACGGCCCATACGGCTCTCGCTGGCAGACCGCCAAGCGGCCGATGTCGGGCTTTGTCGTGCGCCACCCGCCGGGGCTTTAGCGGTCAGTCGTCCTCTGCCGGCTTGAACTCCAGCGAACAGCTATTGATGCAGTAGCGCTCGCCGTTCGGGCCGGGACCGTCGTCAAACACATGCCCGAGATGGCCGCCGCAGCGCCGGCAGACAACCTCGGTGCGCCGCATGAACAGCGAGTTGTCCGGTCGTAGTTCGACCGCGTCAGCCACCGCCGGTTCCGTGAAGCTCGGCCACCCGGTGCCCGAATCGAACTTGGTGCCGGATCCGAAGAGCACGGCACCGCAGCCCTTGCAGACAAACTCACCGTCGTCCTTCATGTCGACGTACTCGCCGGTGAACGGCGCCTCCGTGCCGGCCTTGCGCAGCACCGCGTATTCCTCAGGAGTGAGCTGCTCCTTCCACTCCTCATCGCTCTTGTGAAACTCGCGAACGGTCGTGTCTGTCTTGCTCACAACTGCCTCCTCACGGACGAAAAACTCGATCTCCGATTATCGCCCAAAACAGCGCGACGGTGGCCGTCAAAGTTCGGTGAAGAGCAGCACCACGGTCGCGACGGCAAGCACTCCGCCGGCGATTGTGAGCACAGCTATCGAGTTGAGACCGGTTGGCAGATCGACATTGTCGTCGAGCGCCGAGTAGATCTCCCGCTGGCGTCGCCACCCTTCGACGAAGACCCCGACCGAAAGCAGTCCGAACGCGGCTCCGAGAACCACGTATCCCCAGCTCGGGCCGGTTTCGGCGAGCTTCGGCAGGATTCCGCCAACGCCGATCGCCGCTGCGGCGATCCCGATGCCGGTCCGAAACCACGCAAGCCAGGTGCGCTCGGCCGCCAGCACAGTTCTGCGCGACGGACCGGTGTGGGAATCATCTCCCGACGGCTTGCCCGCGGAATCGCTCATAGGCTGATCCTCGCACACGCCGATTGAGGGGAGGGCCGAAGCGGCCGATAGCCTCACGCACAAGCAGTGCCACCGATTTCGACTCACCCAGGGCACGGACGGCCTCTCCTCAAACTGTCTATTGCTTGCATCGCGATCGCCGCCGGTGTCGCTCTCGCATGGTCTGCCGGAGGCGCGCAGGCGTCATCAAGTGTCGCGCTGAGCTACAAGCAAACGGTCAAGTCGGCGCAGTTCAAGGCCGCAAACGTCGACGCACTCGCTCCCGGCAGTGGAGCATCGAAGGTCTGCTGGGCGGTCGCCGAACGGGGCGTAGAGAAGACTCACGAATGGTGCGCCGAGCGGGCGACTGGGACCTCGACCTGGAAAATCGCCGGGACCAAGCGAAAGGGCGCGAAGATTCGCGTTGAGGGCAAGGCCGCGCTCCTGGTGCTCGATCCGACCGCCGCCGGACTCGCGCCGGGCCTCTATAAATGGCACTTCGAAGTCTCGTCGTGCACCTCGCCGACACCAACCACCGGCGCGACGGGCGCACTTGGGGAGAGCTGCGCGGAACGCTTCCCCAAGAGCGGCGGGCAGAGCGTGCGGATCCACAGCCTCGTGCCGGTCGGCTGCAAGGTCAAGGGCGCCGCGCAGGTGAAGACCGGTCCGCGTCGCGGCAAGAAGATCGCGCTGACGTTCGATGACGGACCGGGCCCGCTGACCAAGCAGTTTCTCAACAAGCTGCGCGCGCTCAACGTCAAGGCCACTTTCTTCATGATCGGTGAGCAGGTGCCGGGCAAAGGCGCCTTGCTCAAGCGCATGATGCGGGACGGCCACGAGCTCGCCAACCACTCCTGGAACCACGCGAACCTCGGCGGTGGCGGAGCGGGCGCGTCGAGCCAGATGTCGCGCACCAACAACGCGATCAGGCGGGCATCCGGTTTTCGTCCGTGCGTGATGCGCCCGCCATACGGCTCGACCAGCGGCGATCTAGTGCGCCGCGTACGCGCGCAGCACATGACATCGATTCTCTGGGACGTCGACCCGCTCGACTGGCGCACGCCTGGAGTCGGCACGATCGTCGGGACGATCCGGCGCCAGACGCACGCCGGCTCGATCATCCTCGAGCACGACGGCGGCGGTCCGCGCGGTCAAACGCTCGCTGCGATCCCACAGTACGTGCGCACGCTCAAGAGCCGTGGCTACAAGTTCGTCACGGTCAGCGAACTGCTCGGGTACAAGACCACTTACAAGCTCGCCAAGTAGGAGCCGGACTCAGTAGAGGCTCGAGGGCGGCAGTGGCAAGCCGTCAGCGTCCGACTTCTTCTCGCGCCGGATGTACGAGGAGATCTTCGACTTGGGCACCACGTAGATGCGCTGGTTGCGGTACGTCGAGGCATCGCCAATTGTGCGGGGGGGCTTGCGGTAGACGTCGATATGGCGTCCGTCGATCGCGCCGCCCGTGTCGTCCGCGCGAAACCAACCGTCGCCGTTGTTGGCGCGATAGCGACCGACCCAGACGAGGCTCCCGCGCGGAATGAAGCTGGTGTCGGTGGCGACACTGCGGTAGTAGCGCAGCGGGAGCGAAGGACCGCGCGCAAACGTGATGCCGGCGGCCGGCACCCACTTCTTGCCTTCACCGGCGTACCAGGTGCCGTCCTCGAGCGGGAAGGTCACCCGCTTCTTCGAGTTCTTCCAGTAGCCCGAGGAACGCCAGAACGGCGAGCGATTGCGGTTGCTCGATCCCCAATCGGCCTTCTTGCCGTCGCGCCCGATCCACCCACCGCGCCCGAGGTTGTAGATGTGGTAGCGATTGCCGTCGGTACCCAGACCGTCGCCCTCCATCGACATACCGTACGCCGAGTAGAGCCAGTCGATCTTGCTCTTGCGACCGCGAATGCCCGGCGTGGAAATGCGCTTGCCGTCAAACCAGCTCTCGCGCGCCGGGTAGTACTCGGTCACGAGCATCTTCGGCAGCCAGGCCGGCTTGGTAACGGTCTTGGCCGCCTTCGCGCGATATGCGTCGCCACTGGAGACGTGGGCGAGCAGCAGCCCCGCGCAGAGCGCGAAGGCGATGGCGACCGCGAAGACGCGACCGGATAGCGGCTTGTCACTACGGGCGAGGAACATCTGTTGAAAAGCCTAAACCCATCTGTGGATCGTCCGATGCGCTTGCATCCTCAATCGCGGCAAGTGAGTACCGTCCGATGGATGGAGAGGATCGCTGAAGGCGTCCATCTCGTGCGCGGAGGCGTGCCGCGCGTGATGAACGTCTACCTGATCGAGGACGACGGCGGCATGACGATGTTCGATGCCGGCATCAAGGGGATGGACCGCGCGGTCAAGAAGGCTGCTTCGCCATACGGCGGCATCAAACAGATCGTCCTCGGCCACAGTCACACCGATCATCGCGGTGCGGCGCCGGCGCTGGCCGCGGAGGGTGTGCCGGTCTACTGCCACGAGGCGGAGCTCGCCGACGCCGAGAGCGACGGCGGAATGCACTATTTCCATTTGGAGGAGCTGAACTTCTTCGTGCGGAAGTTCATGGATCACTCGCTGACGAAGACCTGGGATGGCGGGCCAGTTCCGATCGAAGGGGCATTGAGCGAAGGCGACGAAGTCGCCGGCTTCCAGGTGATCCACCTACCCGGCCACGCGCCCGGGCTGATCGGTCTCTACCGCGAGCGCGACGACCTGGTGCTTTGCAGCGACGCGGTCTACACGCTGAATCCGCTGAGCGGACGTCGCGGGGCCCCGCGGATTCCACTTGGCGCTTTCAACCTCGACACCGAAATGGCCAAGGCGAGCGCACTCAAACTCTCGGCGGTCAGCCCGAAGACAGTCTGGCCGGGGCACGCCGACGCGATCGAGCACGACGCCCCCGACGTGCTCGATGAGCTTGGTCGCAAGGGCGGCGTGCTCGGGCCCGGATAGTTACTCGCGGATCTCCACGCGCTCGATCATCTTCGGCTCGATCGGCATGTCACGTCCGTCGGTCTCGCTGGCCTCGATCGCGTCGACCGTCTCCATGCCGGAAACGACCTCGCCGAAGACCGTGTGCTTGCCGTCAAGCCACGGCGCGGCAGCCGTCGTGACGATGAAGAACTGCGAGCCATTGGTGTTGGGCCCGGCGTTGGCCATCGCCAATGCGCCCCGCACGATCTTGTTGTCGTTGAACTCGTCGTCGAACTTGTATCCCGGGCCGCCGGTGCCGTTGCCGTCAGGGCAACCACCCTGGATCATGAAGTCCTTGATCACCCGGTGAAAGATGAGTCCGTCGTAAAAACCCTCGCCGGCCAGCTTCTGGAAGTTGGCGACGGTGTTGGGTGCGGCGTCATCGAAGAAATTGATCTCGATGTCGCCCTCTGAGGTTTGAATAAGTGCTGATGACATGTCCGCGAGCCTATCCGCCGTCCTTTCCAACTGCGCACCTTTGGTGCGCAGTGGCTGTCGAGTCCCAAAAAGCCCGTGAAATGGGGATCGTTAGCTGCGCACGTTTGGTGCGCAGCCGCAGCCCGGAACTGCGCACCAAACGTGCGCAGCTGAATACCGCTTGAATAAGCGATTTCCATGGCCAAATTCCTACTGCGCACTAAAGGTGCGCAGCTCGAGCGTCGGTTAGGACTTGCGCTCTTCGGCGACCGGCTTGCCGCCCTCGCCGATCATCTGCTGCGGTGGCCACGGGCCCAGCCAGTCGTCGCGCGCGCCGTCCATCGTCAGTACCGAGCCGCTGTAGAAGTCGCCGGCCGGCGATGCCAGGTAGGCCACTTGCCAAGCGACCTCCTCCGGTCGACCCAGGCGTCCGGCCGGAACCGAGTGCTCAAGGTTTTCGACGACGACGCTCGGATACTTGGTCAGCAGCGTCTCGGTTGCGATCTGACCGATCGCCAAGGCGTTCAGCTTGATGTCAAAGCGCGCCCACTCGACGGCCAGCGTGCGCATCATGTTCTCCACCCCAGCGCGCGCGGCGCCGCTGTGGACCATCCCCGGCATCCCGTTGTGCGGCGAGAGCGTCACGCTGATCACCTTGCCGCCGCCGTTCCCAATCATCCACTTGGTCGCGACCGCGTGCGTCATCAGCCAGGTTCCGTGCACGTTCAGGCGGATCACCGTGTCGAAACCCTTTTCGGTGATCGACTCGGCCGGCGCGAGAAACTGGCCTCCCGCGTTGTTTACGAGCGTGTCGATCTTTCCGTGCGTCTCGAGCGTCGCATCGACCAGCGCCTCGACCTGGTCTGCCTCCCGGATGTCGCACTGCATGGCGCTGCAGCTGCCGTCGCCACCTTCGCCCATGCAGAGGTCCGCAGTCTCCCGCAGCGGCTCAATCTCGCGCCCGCAGATCACCACGTCGGCACCGAGGCCAGTCAGTTCGATTGCCGTCTGGCGACCGATTCCGCTTCCGCCGCCGCTGACGATGATTACTTGGCCCGCCAGCAGGCCGTCCTTGTAAATGCTTGACATGCGGCCGAGCGTACCGAGCGGTACGGGCGCGGCGGCAACCGGGCCGCCGCGCGCGCCGCTCATCAGCTCAGCTGTTGGCGCGAATCGCCCGCCAGACGATCGCCGCCATCGCGGCTTCGCCGGCTGTGTTCGGGTGGATCGGCGCACCGGGAAGCGTCGGGACGACCGCCTCGATCCAACGCTTGGCCGGACCTTGACAGGCATCGTGTCCGATGCTCGGCGTGTAGGTGTCGACGTACACCGCGCCGTTGGCGTCCGCCTGCGCCTTGAGCATCGCGTTGAGGTTCTTCTCAACCGTGATCAGGTACTTGATGTCGCCATTGCTGACCGGCAGGATCGGCCAGCAACCCTGGCCGTTCTCGGGCAGAATGTCCGGGTAGCCGACGAGAAAGATCTTCGCCAGCGGCGAGCGCTGCTTGATGCCTCGGAGCACCGCCCCGACCTTGGGCCCATTGTCGATCATCCGCTGGGCGAGCGTGTCGACGCCGTTCTTTACGAACTTGTCCTTGCACGGCGTGCCAAAGGGCGAAGCGTTCAGGCAGTCGGTGGCGATCGACGAGAAGCCGACATCGTTGCCGCCGATGCCCACGGTCACCAGCCGCGTGTCGGCCGTCAGGGCATCGAACTGCGGCTTGGCCGGACCCGGCGTGACTCCCTGTGAAGTAGTCATGTCCTTGGTCTGGCCACCGCTGCAGCTGACGTCCGTGAAGTCGCGAAGCCCGGTCAGCGGGCGGATCAGATGCGGGTAATTGTTGATCGACTGGATGCAGCCAAGCGGCGCATCTTCGGCGGTCGGCGGTCCGACGAGCGGGCCAGCGGTGTAGGAGTCGCCCAGCGCGACGTAGCGCCCTTGCGTCAGTGCAGATGCGAAGCTCGCGGTGGCCATCAGTACGCAGGCCGCCATTGCGAATGTCAACAGCGCAGGCAGCAGCCGACGCGAACGTTCTGTATTCAAGTGATCCCTCCCCAGGATGTCTGTTCTGCGGCCGCGTTCCGAGCGCGGCCTACGTGTACCAAGCGGTACGCCAACACTGTAACGACTACTGACGCGGCGTGTAAGAAAATCCCTCGTCCGGGCGATCTCTGCCCGTCTGGATGCGTCCATACGATGGATTTCCGTGGAGGCAGGCCCCTGGTACACCCCCTCTCGAGACGAGAGTTTCGATCGCCGAGTGATCCGCACCGTCGTGACGGTGGTGATCGTGATCCTCACGCTCTACCTGATCTACCTGCTGCGCACGCCACTGCTGTGGCTGGTGATCGCGATGTTCGTCGCGATCGCCGTTTCCGGCCCGGTCAATCTGCTCTCGCGGCACATCCCTCGATCGGCCTCGATCGCCGTCGTTTATGTGGCGATTGTCCTGGTCCCGATCGCGCTCGGCGCCGCACTGCTCCCGCCGCTGGTCAAATCGACCGTGACGCTGATCGACGATCTCCCTGGCTACATCAATGATCTCCAGGACACGCTGCAAAAGGACAAGCGGTTCGAGAAGATCGACGAGAACTTCGACATCCAGCAGCAGCTGAACGACCTCCAACGCAATCTCGCCGGGCGGATCGGCGACGCGGCCGGCGCGCTCAGCAAGATCGGCGAGTGGGTGATCAACTCAGTCTTCGGCGCGTTCACGATCTTCATCCTCAGCATCTTCATGGTCGCGCGTGGCCGCGGGTGGATCGACGCCCTGGTGCGGCGAAGAGACGGGCCCGAGGGCGCGGCGCTCGACCGCACGTTCGAGCGCATCGGCGATTCGGTCAGCCGCTACATCGGTGGCGCGCTACTCCAGGCATTCATCGCCGGACTCGCCGCATTCATTGTGCTGTCGATCCTCGGAGTGCCGTCGCCACTTGTGCTCGCGTTCGTGGTCGCCGTCTTCGATGTGATCCCGATGGTCGGCTCGACGATCGCGGGTGTCTTCGTCGGCATCGTCACCCTGTTTGCCACTTTCCCGATCGACACGATCGTCTGGGCGGCCTTCGTAATCGGCTACCAGCAATTCGAGAACTATGTGATCCAGCCACGGATCCAGAGCGAGGCGGTCAACCTGGAGCCGTTCGTGGTGCTGATCGCGGTGCTCTTCGGCGGCACGCTGATGGGCGTGGTCGGCGCGATCCTTGCGATCCCGATCGCGGCGACGCTACTTATCGCTGCCCAGGAGTGGGGCAACTTCAAGGAAGAGGTCCACGCGATCGAGGCCGGTGGCGATCAGTCCTCGTCCGAACCGGACGATTCCGGACCCGCGGAGGGGTCTGGCAACGTCGGATCGACGTAGTCCTGCAGTCGGCTCGGGTCGCTGGTGAAGCCCTTACGCCGGCCGATCGAAGTGACCTGATTCTTCACCGCGGCACGACCGATCCCGTTGATCACGGCGAGGAACATTCCGACGCCGCTGAGCACGAAGAGCACCGTGAAGAGTTTGCCGAGGTCCGTCGTGGGCGCCGGGTTGCCAAACCCGACGGTCGTCAGCGTGGTCACGCAGAAGTAGAGCGAGTCCACGAAGCTCCAGTGCTCAACGAGCATGTAGAAGATCACCCCACTCGTCAGCAAGACGATTGCTGACCGCAACGCCCCGCGGGCCTCAGGCTCCTTGAGCGCTTGCCGGAGCGTGATGATCCAGAAGTACATGGAGCCAGCCTAAGCACGCCGCCTGACGGGTATCTCCGCCTGATCGGGAACAATCTGCCCATGCTCAAGCGCCGCGCCAAAGCCGTTTACGAACAGCTGGACATCGTCTTCACGCGCTTCGGCGAGCACCGGCTGACCGACTGGGCGGCAGCTCTGACCTACTACTCGGTGCTCTCGATCTTCCCCGGCCTTCTGGCGCTGGTGTCGCTGCTCGGGATCGTCGGGCACGGCACGCAGGACGCGATCATCGACACGCTCAGCGACCTGCCCGACGGGCCGGCGCGCGACATCATCCTCGGCGCGATGAAGAATCTCCAGGGCGCGGCCGGCGCGGCGACCACCGCCCTCGTCGTGGGTTTGTTGGTCGCGCTCTACTCGGCTTCAAGCTACATCGGCGCGTTCATTCGCGCTGCCGGCGTGATCCTCGGCGTTGAGGAGACGCGCCGCTTCTTCGTGACGATCCCGCTGCGCTTCGCCTTGACGCTCGTGCTGATGGTGCTGGCGATCATCACCGCGACCGCGATCGTCCTGACCGGTCCGATCGCCGAACAGTTCACGCGAGTGACCGGCGTGCACGCCGACGCAATCGGCGGTTGGGGCGTGATCAAGTGGCCGATTCTGCTGCTGCTCTTCTACGCGGCGCTTGGTGTGCTCTACAGCCTCGGGCCTAACTTCAAGGAGAAGCGCTTTCGTTTCGGTACTGCTGGCAGCACGCTGGCGTTCGTCCTGTGGCTGATCGCATCGCTGCTCTTCAGCCTCTACGTGGCCAACTTCGGCCACTACAACAAGGTCTTCGGCAGCCTCGCCGGCGTCGCTGTCTTTCTGATCTGGCTCTATTGGTCAAACATCGCCGTGCTGCTGGGGCTCGAGTTCGACCATGAGCTTGCGCGCTTCAAACGCAAGTACGGCTATGGCGCGTTCAGTCGCCAGCGTTTCCAGCAGGAGGACCGGCCGGCCGAAGCCTGAGCACGTCAGTGCGTACTCGAAAGCTGGCGATCGGGATCGATGCCCCATCGCTCGGCCAGCTCACGCAGGCCTGAATCCAGCGGCCAGCTGTCGGGCGCCGGTTGCTCGGCTTCGGGTGAAGCGCCCTTGAGGCGCATACAGTTCGTGTTGTCGCCGATTGCGCGCAGCTGCTCGATGTCAGCCGCCGTCAGCGGGTTCGCGCCGCTCACCGCGGCGAGTTCCGCCCGCTTCTGCTCGGCAGACTTGCCGGAGCTCGGCTCCTCGATCAACGTCGGCGCAACGCACTGAACCTGCTCGTGCGCGAGGTTCCACCACGCGGCGAGTTGCAGCGGCGTAAGACCGTGCGCCTGTGCGATCGGACGCGCCTGGTCGAGTTTGGCCGAACCTTGCTCAACCCAGCCGTCCGGCCGAAAACAGCGGTGATCGCGCTCGGCGAACTGATGACCGGGCCGCACGTCGTCGTGGAAGATGCCGCCGTAATCGACCACTCGCGTAATCAGCTTGACGTCATGCTTTGCGGCCGCCGGCAGCACCAGTTCGCCCGGCCACGGCTCGAACGGATTGAGAATGATCATCGCCCAGTCGATCAGCTCGCCATAGCGCTCGAGACACTCGATCACGTCCAGCGTGAACCCGTTTGCCGGGCCGGGCGCTACGCCGAGCATCCGCGTGAGACCCGCCTCTCGCAGCGTGGCCATTCCTTCCCAGACCGCAGGGTCAGTGAACCCGCGCCTGTCGGGATTGTGCAGCAACAACAGATCGAACGCGCTTGCGCCGATGCGCTCGAGGCTGCGCTCGGTCGCCATGCGCAGATAATCGGCATAGTCCGCTGGGCCGCGCAGGCGCGGATCGGTGAAGCGCGGGAAACCCTTCGCGCCCTCGCGCTCGCCTTCATAGAAGTCGTGTCCGACCGCGCCGACCAGACAGAAACTCTCCCGAACCAATCCGGCGATCGCGTCGCCGGCCAGGCGGTCGGCCGCGCCGGCACCGTATGCATCGGCGGTGATCAGCGTGTCGACTCCGTTGCCCGGGCGCAGCAGCGGGATCAGGCGCTCGTCGGGCAGGTCGACTCCGAAATGCATGTGGCGGCCTCCGCTCCAGGTACCAAGTGCGGAGATCGTGGGGTCGAGTCCAGCGTCGCTCACAGCAACTCCCCCTGGGCTGGGCCTTCTAGGGGCGCCGGCTCGATCAGCTCGGGGCCCTCGAGGGAAGAGTTGCCGATCGCCCGACCGATCGCAAGTGCGCTCATCTCGGCGGACGGATAGGGAGCAAGCACGCCGAGGGCCTCGTCGGCGTCTTCGCCCAGCCAATCGTCAACCTCCGACTCATGGAGCATCGCCGGCATCCGGTCATGCACGCCCTCGACGAGTTCATTTGGATCGCCGGTGACGATCACGCACTCACGTGCTGCTTCTGGGTCCTCAGCCCGCGACTCCGAATAGAGCCCCGCAAACCAGAACCCTCCGCCGCCGTCACGAGTGAAGAGATAAGGCTGCTTGTGCTTTTGCGTGCCCTGAGGAGCACGCCACTCGTAGAACCCGTCAGCGGGTATTGCGCAGCGGCGGCTCTCCAGCATGGGCCGCCAGAAGCGGCTTTCCTTGAGTTTTTCTCCGCGCGCGTTGATCATCTGGGCCGGACCGCCTTTCCAAGGGGCTTCAATCCCCCACTTCATCTGCTCGAGTGCGCGCCCGCCCTGCCCGCGGGTGATCGCAAGCACGAGTTGACCGGGCGAAACGTTGTAGCGAGGCCGGCGCACAGCCGTCGCCAGCGTCGGGAAGGTGTTGGAGAAGTCGGCCTCGACCCAGTCGGGGTCCTGCAGCTTGTAACGACCGCACATATCGGCCACCAACGTAGCCGCTAACAATTCGTTAATGCGCAGAACCTGCGGAATGAATCCCTCTGGTCGATACTCCTGCACATACCGAGCAACACATGCATCACCCCCCTCCGATGCGTGTGCGATGGGAACGAGAAGCAGAGAAGAGCGGCCTGAGCAGCCGCTCTTCTCGTTTAAGCGCTGGCCCGCTCGTTGGTCCTCACGCGAAGCGAGTGTGCTGCCAGAGATTGATCACGGCGCCAAGATCCCGGTAGCCGAGCTTCGCGTAAAGCGGAACCCCCGCGGCCGAAGCCTGCAACGTGCTGGTGGCGAATCCGTCGCTTCGCGCGGCGTTGAGCGCCGCCGTCATCGCCGCCTTCGCGAAGCCGCCGCCCTGCGCCGCCGGCTCGCTTGCAACCCAGTAGATCCCGCAGTCCTCGCCGTTTGGGAGTGAGACGACGACCGCAACAGGCTCGCCGTCCTCTGCCAGCGCGAGAAAGCAGCGCGCGCCCGGGAGCTGCGGAGCCGCGGCTGCAGCGCCGAACAGGCCATCGGGAACCCCGTAGGCCCGCTCGTTGATCCGCGCCGCGCTGGCAAGATCCCACCGCTCAACAACACAGTCGGTGCTTGTCTCCAGATTGAGTGCGTCGAGCCCTGCACCCATCGCCAGGGGCCGCGAATCAATCGACATCCCGCGACCGCGGGCGATCGCCTCGGCATCTGCGTCCCCCTCGACGATCCACGCGCTCCAGCGCATCACCGGCGATTCGTCGTAGACCCCCCACATCGCCTCAAGCGCGCCGGCAAGCGTCTCGGGCCGATCGCGGTCGTGCAGCGTCGCGTTGAACAGGGAGGCCAACGGAATCATCGGCGCGAGCGCCGAGAGCGCGCCATCGTGTTCGTGGAGCGATCCGCCCTCCGAATCGCCGCAGAGCCGCAGGAATGGTTCTATGCCGCGGTAACACGCGGCGAGCAATGCGCCGTCTGACGGCGCTCTGCTCACTTGACTGCCCAGCTCACCGGACGGTGAGGGTGCCGACCATGCCCGCCTGCTCGTGGCCGGGAACGGTGCAGAAGAACGTGTAGGTGCCCGCGCCGACGTCCTTGATCACGAGTTCGGTGCTGCCCTTGGTGACCTCTTTGCTCTCGCCGAGGACTTTGTCGCCCGAGTCGCGCACCGCCACGTCGTGCGGAACGGCAGACTCATTTGTGAGCGCGATCGTGATCGCGCCTGCGTTGGCGTTGAGCTTCTTGGTGTTGAACTTGAGCGCGCCGCCCGGGTCAGCTGAAAGCGAGAGCTTTGTGCCCTTGGTGCCGCCGGAAGCACCGGCCTTCCCCTCACGCGTAGGGTTGGTGCTCGCCGGGCCCGTCGGCTCGCCAGCCTTCTCCTTGCGGATCTCCTCCTGCATCGCCGGGTTGTCGTCGGTGGTGTTGGTGCTGTCCTGCGCGCAGCCGGCGAAGATCGACAGCGCAAGTGCGGCCAGGGCGAGCAACATGACGGACTTGGACTTCATTTCGTGAACCACCTCGGATGGCGCAATGCGCGCGACGATTGGCAAGGAAGGATGGGCCGCTCATGTTATCTTGCGGCCAGTCGTGAGCGAGCCCGTGCAGACTCCACAGGACAACGCCAAGGCGCCGATCGTCGGCGTGATCATGGGCTCCCAGTCCGACTGGCAGACCATGTCTCTGGCGGCTACCGTGCTCGAAGAGCTCGGCGTCCCGCACGAGGTCAAGATCGTCTCCGCACACCGCACGCCCGACCGCTTGTTCGAGTACGCGTCGACTGCACGTGAACGCGGCATCGAGGTGATCATCGCCGGTGCCGGTGGCGCCGCCCATCTCCCTGGGATGGTCGCGGCCAAGACTTCCGTTCCGGTACTCGGCGTGCCGGTCCAGTCTCGTGCGCTGAACGGGATTGACTCCCTGCTCTCGATCGCACAGATGCCCGCCGGCGTGCCGGTCGGCACATTGGCAATCGGTGAAGCGGGAGCAACCAACGCCGCCCTGCTGGCGACCGCAATCGTCGGTGGGTCGCGCCCAGAACTGCTCGCCGCGCTTGAGGCGCGCCGCGCGCAAGCGACGGCCAGCGTCGCCGAAGCGCCGGATCGGGGCTGATTCGCGGATGAGCGCTCGCCTCGGCATCGTCGGCGGCGGTCAACTCGGGCGGATGCTGGCGCTGGCAGCCGCACCGCTCGGGGTCAGTTGTCGCTTCATCGACCCCGCGGAAGACGCCGGCGCTCAGGTGGCCGCAGAGCAGATGGTCGCCGCATACGACGACCTCGACGCGCTCGCCGAGCTTGCCCAGTGGAGCGACGTGGTGACCTTCGAATTCGAGAACGTCCCAGCGCCCGCACTCGAGGCGATCGCCCAGCACGCGACGCTCGCGCCCTCCCCGCGATCGCTCGAGGTCAGTCAGGACCGACTGCTCGAGAAGCGCACATTCGAGGCGCTCGACCTGACGGTCGCTCCGTACCGGCCTGTCGAGTCACTCGCTGACCTCGAGGACGCGCTCGCCGAGCTCGGTGCTCCAGCGATCGTCAAGACCCGGAGATTTGGCTACGACGGCAAGGGTCAGGCCCGAATCGAAGATCCGGGCGACGCAGCTCACGCCTGGAAGTCGATGGAGGACGCACCTTCGATCCTGGAAGGGGTCGTCGAGTTCGATCGCGAGATCTCAGCGGTCGTCGTGCGCTCGGCCGACGGCACAGCGATGGCGTACCCGCCCGCCGAGAACGTCCACCGTGCCGGGATCCTTCACACCAGCTCGGCGCCGGCGACCCACGTCGCTCAGCCGATCTCTGATCAGGCCGTCGAACACGCGCTGGCGATCGCCGAGGAGCTCGATCACGTCGGCACGCTCGCGGTCGAGTACTTCGTGGCCGCAGATCAGCTGATCGTGAACGAGATAGCGCCGCGTGTGCACAACAGCGGCCACTGGACGCTTGACGGTGCCGGCACCTCACAGTTCGAGAACCATGTGCGTGCGGTGCTCGGGTTGCCGGTCGGCGCCGCCGCGCCAATCGTTCCAACCGTCATGGTCAATCTCGTTGGTGAGCTACCGGCGCTGGGCGAGCTGCTCGATGTGCGCGGCGCACATGTGCACCTCTACGACAAGCAGCCGCGGCCCGGTCGCAAGCTCGGCCATGTCAATGTCGTTGACTTCGACGGTCGATTTGAGCCACTCGAAACTCGGGCCAACCGAGTCAAGGAACTGGCAGACGCCGCCTGGCGCTGAGCGATATCAGCGGCGTCCGCAGCGGCGCAGGTTTCCGACAACGCTGGCGGCGCGCCCGTCGGCGAACTCACTGATCAGCTCGAAGCTGTTAGCCCCGCGTGCGAGGCGCCGCGCCGAGATGCGGATTGAGCCGGCCGAGTGGCGCTCGGCAACCTTGGCTCCGTTGACGTAGAGGTACGTGGCGACGAGTCCGCCGCCCCCGGTGTAGCGCGGTCGGAAGTAGGCCTTGCTGCTGACGCAGTGGCGGTGCCGTGCGATGCGGACCGTCGGGTCGGCTCCGAGCTGCACCACCGTGCCCGTCGGTTCGGTGGCCTGCGCGGTCTCTTCGGCGTGCGATGCCGGAGCCGCGAAAAGCAGCAGGGCGCAGGCGAGCGTTGTAAGGGGCGCGCCGAGTGCGCGCGGATTAGCCGAGATTGCGGCCACCGTGGGTCCAGTCCTTTGTTCGAAGCGCTTGGGGCCATCCGCGCTTCTCACGCGGACCGAGCGGCCATTTCAAGCTTGCATCAGGATACGTCGGACGGCGGGTCCTTGTCAAGGGTCCCGCCGGCGGAAATGCGTTCACGCAAGAATTCGCCCGTTCCGGCCGCGGCCGCGCGATCGCTCCTTGCCTGCGAGAGCTCGACGCCGTGTTCCTCGGCGTGCTCGATCAACTGCTGGCTCTCTTCACCCTCGCTGGCCGCTCTGAAGAACAGCACCGAGGCGAGGATGAAGGTGACGATCGAACCCTCCGCCATCATCACGGCGCCGGCGACGCTCTGATCGGCGACCGGGGCCATGCCCAGAGGATTCTCGGCGAAACGATAGGACGCGTAGAAGAGCGATCCACTGAAGATCAGGAAGTTGCCCAGCGCCATCGAACTCATTCGCAGCAACACGATGTAGATGAGCTTCGCGATGTTGCCGAACCACTCGGGCTTGGGCAGCGGCCCAAACAGCGCCATCCAGACGTTGAATCCGACCGAGAAGAAGCAGATGTGCTGCAAGACGTGCAGGTACTCACTGCCGACCGCGCCGTCCATCGCAAACGGCAGGTGCCAGAAGTAGAGGTTGCCGACCCACAGCACGAACGCCGGGATCGGCTCGGTCAGCGGGCGAATGAAGTGCACCACGGGATTGCGCAGCAACGGCTGGATCAGCGGCCCCGTGAGGCCCAGCACCATCAAGAGCGACGCCAAATCGCCAATCGTCAAGTGCTCGATCATGTGCACCGTGAACGACCGGTCATCCCAAGCCCCCAAGGGCGAGATCGGCTCAACCACGAGAATGAAGATCGAACACCCAAAAGAAAACTGCCGCCAACCCGACACCCGCCGCCGAGGGTCAGACGCAAGCGAAGCAACGCGCCGGAAGTACCCATACGTCACAAGCGCCAGCACGAGAATCATCGGCGGCGAAACCGACCCAAACTCAACAGCAGTCAACAAAGAGTGCACGCCCCGAACCTAGCCAGCCGCGCATGAATACCCGCTCACCCGAAGCTGGAACAAATTCATTCGCCCCACCCAAGCGCTGTAGAGAGTCGGGGAGCCGCTCTCGCCCGCAGGCGCAGCGCGCCGAGGACGAGAGGGGCTCACCGGCTCAACCCCAAGCCAAGAAAAAGTCGGGGCGACTGGATTTGAACCAGCGACCCCCTGCTCCCAAAGCAGGTGCGCTACCAAGCTGCGCCACGCCCCGACGCGCCAACGATCTTACGCCCCAAGCAAGCGAACCCCCCATTCCCACGCAATTTCCGCACGTGGCCTCACACCTGGTGTGAGGCCACGCATGCAATTTGCGTGGATTGTTGGCTTGCCCTGAGTGCTACCCCGTGGTACGTTGGAGCCAAGGCAGCAAACTCGGTAGTTGCTCGCCGGTCAGAAATCTTCAAGTCTGGAAACGCAATGCCTTCGTCTGACGGCTCAGACGCCAACGCGACAATTGACAAGACTCGGCGCTCGATCGCCGGTCCCGGCGAGTCGATCGCCGGAGCGCCGATCGTGCGCGCGCCCGGAACTCGGCGCTCGCAGGCATTCGCGGACACCGATGCGATGGCCGCCGCGGTCCCCGAGCACGCTTTCACCGTCGTCGACGGCGACGGCGACGAGGAAGAGCGCGATGGCGGCGTAACGATCGACCCGACGACCGCTTCGACGCTCGGCGATTTCGCTGCGGCGATGGTCGGACCGGTCGCCGCTGCCGCATTTGCGGGCAGCATTGCGGTCTTCATCGGGACGGCGCTGCTGGTTCTGTTGATCCGCGCCCAGGGACGCCGCAGCGCGCTCACCGACACGGAGATCAGCGCGATCTCTCCCTTCGCCGCGGCAGTCGGGGCGACCGCCCTGACCTACGCCGTGCTCCCGACCTCAGCGATCCACGCGATCTCGGCCGGACTCGTCGCCCTGGCCGCCGGCGCCGCCGCCGCGCTCCTGCTGCGACTGATCGTCGATCGCTTCGTCCACACGCGCATCGCGGTCCTTGGCGACGCCGCAATCGCACATGACCTTGCTTGGCAGCTCTCGGCATCGGGCCAGCGGCGCTACACGATCGTCGGCTACGTCACACGCACGTCTGAGCGCGACAACCTGCGCGACCTCAGCCACGTCTCGTTCAAGGTGCGCCGGCTGGGCCTGCTCTCAGACCTCTCACACATCGTTGCGCGCAACGACATCGACCTGCTGGTGATGGCCGCCCACGACGACCGCATGAAGTACTTCGAGCGTGCGGCGGTCTGCACCGAGCGCTATCGCACGCGCCTGCTCTCACTGACGGCCTACGAAGAGGCCGTCTTCCGGCGGGTGCCGCTCGACCATCTCAACGTCGCCTGGTTCCAGCACATCATGCATCCGCGATTCCGCCCGGCACCGCGCATCGTCACGCGCGCTGTCGACATCGTGCTGGCGATTTCGATTGGCCTGCTGACCCTGCCGCTCTGGGCGCCGACTGCGCTCTTCATGCGACTGGCTTTCGGACGCCCAGTGCTCGTCTCACGCCGCCGGGTCGGCGAGCGGGGACGCGCAATCGGCCTCTGGCGATTCCGCGTCGCCCGGCGCGAGGTCACGGGAGCGCCGCCGGACGAGCACGCTCCGGCCGTCGGCTTCGGTCGGGTGCTCAGGCGCACCGGAATCGAACGACTCCCGGCGCTGATCAATTTGCTCCGCGGCGACGTGACGCTCGTCGGCCCCAGGCCGGTCCACCCGCGCGACCTCGCCGAGCGTGAGAGCGAGATCCCCTTCTACGGCCGCCGGCAGATGCTCAGACCGGGCCTGACCGGCTGGGCGCAGATCCATCACGAGACCGACCCGGCCGACGAATTCTCCAGCGACCTCTTCTATCTCAAGCACCAGTCCCTGATGCTCTACGTCTACGTGCTGCTGGCCTCGGCGGGCCGGCCACTGGCGCGACGCGCTCACTGATTTCGCGACATACCTCAAAGTGAGTGTTTGTTACCGGCGAGTGGCTTAATGCACTCCCCGGGGGTAGAATCTTGCGAGTTCGGACGGTTCGTGAATTCCGTTTCACGAAACCGGATCCGGATCATCTCCGCGGTAACTCCCTCACAACGATGAAATACGACCACGACTGGATCATCGTCGGCTCAGGCTTCGGCGGCAGCGTCTCTGCTCTTCGCCTTGCCGAGAAGGGCTACGACGTCAAGATCCTCGAGTGCGGACGGCGTTTTGAGGACAGCGACTTCGCCGAGAGCGTCGCCAAACAGCCGCACAAGTATTTCTGGCGCCCGACGATGAAGATGTACGGCATCTTCCGCATGACGTTCTTCAAGGACGTGACCGTGCTCTCGGGCAGCGGCGTCGGCGGCGGCAGCCTCGGCTACGCCAACACGCTCTACCGCGCGCGCCCTCGCTTCTTCGCCGACAAGCAATGGGCTGGACTCGAGGACTGGGAGAAGGTCCTGCAGCCGCACTACGACACCGCCGAGTACATGCTCGGGGTCAACGAAGTGCCGCTCTCGCAGCCGGCCGACGACATCATCAAGGGGCTCTCGGAGGACTTCGGCGCCGCGGACACCTACAAGAAGACTCGCGTGGGCGTCTACTTCGGCGACCGCGACCGCGTCGGCGAGACTGTGCCCGACCCCTATTTCGACGGCGAAGGGCCGCCGCGTGCCGCCTGCCGCGCCTGCGGCTCCTGCATGATCGGCTGCCGCCACAACGCCAAGAACACGCTGGTCAAGAACTACCTCTGGTTCGCTGAAAAGCTCGGAGTGAAGATCGACCCGATGCGCACGGTGGTCGACATCAAGCCGATCCGCGGCGTGGCCGGACGCCGCGATGGCTCGGCCGGCTACGAAGTGACGACGGTCAAGACCGGCGCGTGGCTCTTCAAGGGCCGTCGCACCGAGCGCGCTCGCGGCGTCGTCGTCTCATCGGGCACCTACGGGACGAACAAGCTGCTCTTCAACTGCAAGCTGGGTGGATCGCTCCCGCGTCTCTCGCACCGGCTCGGCGAACTTGTGCGCACCAACAGCGAGGCGATCCTCGCGGTCACCGCCAAAGACGACAGCGTGCACTACGGCACGTCGGTCGCCATCAGCTCGAGCTTCTTCCCAGATGAGAACACGCACATCGAGAACGTCACCTATGGCGACGGCGGCGACTGGATGGGGCGCAACTTCACGCTGCTGACAGGCGAAGGCAACAAGCTGACGCGTCCGTTGCGTTTTCTCGGCGTGCTGATCCGTCATCCGCTCCAGGCTTTGCGACTGCTCGGCGCCTACCATTGGTCGCGCCGTACGGTGATCCTCCTGGTGATGCAGACGCTCGACAATTCGCTCTCGCTCAAGCCGAAGAGGAACCCCTTCGGCGGTTGGCACCTGACCACAGAAGAGGACGCCGACAATCCGAACCCGCGCTTCATCCCGGCCGCCAACAAGGCTGCCGAGCTCGCAGCCAAGCGGATGGGCGGAGTGCCCCAGAGCGGCATCACCGAGGTGCTGGCCAACGTCCCGACGACGGCCCACTTCCTCGGCGGCGCGGTGATCGGAAAGGACGCGAACACCGGCGTCGTCGATCACTTCAACCGCGCATTCGGGTACGACAATCTTTTGATCTGCGATGGTTCGGCGATGCCGGCCAACCCAGGGGTGAACCCCAGCCTCACGATCACGGCGATCACCGAGCATGCGATGACCGCCGTCCCGCCCAAGGTCGAAGCCACCACCGCCAGCGGTGGCTTTGCGATTCGGGCCGAGAGCGCCGAAGCAGCCGCCGCAGCGGCGACGGTGAGCAACTCTTGAGCGCCTCAAAAGAATCCTTCGGCAAGCGCTATCTGGAGCTTGCCAAGACGCTCGCAAGCACCAAAATGGTTCGCCTGCTGCCGCCGTCTGCGCTGCTTGAGATAAAGCGCTCGCTGGACAAGTACGGCCCGACCCAGCCGGCCGGTTACAAGATCAACGCCAAGTTGATCCCCGATGAGATCGCGATCATCGATGAAAAGGGCGAAGTCACGCAGCGCGAGGTTCACGAGCACACCAATCAGATCGCGCACGGACTCGCCGCCGCAGGTGTCGGCGAAGGCAGCCGCGTCGCCATCCTCTCCCGCAACAGCCGCTACTTCGTCGAGGCCTTCGTCTCGACGCTCAAGCTCGGCGCCGACGGCCTGCTGCTCAACACGGCCTTCGCCGGGCCACAGCTCGTGCCGGTGATCGAGGACCAGAACGCCGACGCCGTGATCATGGATGAGGAGTACTACGAGCTCCTGAAGGACGGCATCGGCGACCGTCCGGCATTCATCGGCTGGTACGACGATGCAGCGAACACTCCGCTGGCCACGCTCGACCAGCTCCGCGAGGGCCAGCCGGCCACCGAGCCGGACGCCCCCGAGCGCACCGGCCGCACAATCATCCTCACCTCAGGGACCACCGGCAAGCCCAAGGGCGCCGCCCGCGCCGAACCGAAGGGTCTCAAAGACCTGCTCGCGGTCGTCTCGACGATCCCCTACCGACGTGGCGACCGCATGCTGGTGTCTGCCCCGCTCTTTCACGCCTGGGGATTCTCCAACTTCTCTGCCAACGTGATGTTCAACGGCACGACGGTGCTGCGCCGCCGCTTTGATCCGGAAGAGGCGTTGCGGACGATCGAGGAGGAACAGATCGACATGCAGATCGTCGTCCCGGTGATGCTGCAGCGGATGCTTGACGTCGCTGAGGAGAATCCGCACAAGTACAACGTCACTTCGCTGCGCGCCGTCTGCGCGAGCGGTTCCGCTCTGCAGGGCGACCTCTCGATCAAGTTCATGGACACCTTCGGCGACGTGCTCTACAACCTCTACGGATCGACCGAGGTCGCATGGGCCACCGTCGCCGGTCCGCAGGACATGCGCGCGGCTCCCGGTACCGCCGGTCGCGCGCCGACGGGCACGACGCTGCGGATCCTCGACGAGAACGGAGAGGACGTACCGACTGGCGAGACCGGTCAGATCTTCGTGCAACACGAGATGATCTTCGAGGGCTACACCGGTGGCGAGCAGCGCAACGCGCTCGGCAATCTAGCCGGGACCGGCGATGTCGGCCACCTCGACGAAGCCGGCCGCCTGTTCATCGACGGACGGATCGACGAGATGATCGTCTCCGGCGGCGAGAACGTCTACCCGATCGAGGTCGAGGACACGATCGCGATCCACGAAGGCGTCTACGAAGTCGCCGTCATCGGCGTCGACGACGAAGACTTCGGCGCCCGACTGGTTGCGTTTGTCGTGCCCAACGAGGGTTCAGACCTCGAAGAGGACGAGATCAAGGGACACGTCAAAACCCACCTCGCCAATTTCAAGGTGCCGCGCAGCGTCTTCTTCCTCACCGAGCTTCCGCGCAACGCCACAGGCAAGATCCTCAAGCGCAACCTGCAGGAGCACCCCGAGCTCGTCGGCTCCGAGTAGCCCGCGCGCCGATAGTGTGGCCGGCTATGAGTGAGCTGATCCACACCTGTTACCGCATCACCGACATCGACGCCTCGGTCGGCTTCTACGAGAAGCTCGGCTTTGAAGAGCGGCGACGGATGCCGATTCGCGAAGAAGCGATCAACGTCTTCATGGGCTTGCCCGGCGACGGCGATCGACTTGAGCTGACCTACAACTTCGGTGTCGACGCCTACGAGATCGGCACCGGCTACGGGCACATCGCTCTCACCGTCGAGGACCTTGATTCGACACTCGAGCAACTTGCGACGGTCGGCATCGAGCCGGAGCGACCACCGTATTCGCTGCGCGAGGGCGGTTCGCGGATCTGCTTTGTGCGCGATCCGGACGACTACCGGATCGAGTTGATCGAGCGCAGCTGATCGTCGATCAATCGGTCACTTCTCGGACGATTCTTGCGGCGCCGATCACGCTCCCCTGCTTGTCGAAGATCGGCCAACCGACAAAGCTCACCTCGATCTGCTTGCCGTCCTTGCAGCGCTCAACGGCGCGGATCGGGCCGGGCCGCTCCCCTGCGAGGACGCGTTCGAGGTACGCAGTTCGTGCCTCGTGCAGGTGCTCGTCAATCAAGAACGTGAATTTCTGACCGATCGCCTCCTCCCGTGTGTAGCCATATAGACGCTCGGCGCTGTCGCTCCAACTCACGATTCGCTTGTCGAGATCGACGCTGAGCACCGCCTCACTGGCCTGCTCGACAATCGATGCAAGCCAGTCGCGCTCGCGTTCGGCGAGTACTCGCTCGGTGATGTCGCGCCAGGTAATCTCAACGCCATCCTCGAGCTTCGAGACTCGGATGTCGAAAGCGCGGACCAGAGTCTCCTCGCCAAGCACATTGACGTAGTCGATCGCCTCGCGGAAGATCGGTCTGCCGCTCTCTACGACCCGGGCATAATCGCGCAGCAAGCCGTGCTCGAGACGACCGGGAAATAGTTCGGACAGAAGCCGACCCTGCATCTGCTCGGACGTCATTCCGACAGATGCCGCTCCCGGGCCGTTGATGAATTGGTTGCGAAAATTCACGATCGCACCGTCTTCGTCACGTACAGCCGAGTAGAGCGCGAATGGCTCGAGCAGGTTCTCTGCCGCGGTGCGAAAGCGGTGCACGCTCTCGGACAGCGTCTGGGCGAGATACCCGACGAGCGCGCCCACGATCAGGATCGTGAATGCCGGACTGATCCAAGTGACGTAATCAATCGTCTCGTCGACCATCAGGCTCCAGATCGCGAAAAGGAAGATTGCGACCAGGGCTCCGATCAGTCCGCCACGCACGCCGAAACGCAGTGCCAAAAGGATTGCCGGGATGATGTAGAAGAGATGAACGCCATCCGCCGGGCTGTCGTTCATCGTGCGGACGCCGAAAACGATCGCCATCAAGATTGCCGCGACGGCGATCACGCCACGGGCCGGAAGCTCCGAATAAGCCTCGCCGATCTTTCTGATCCGCGATGTGCTTTGGTCCGCCATAGGAGCCTCCGTTAGATCGTGGATAGCCCTCCTGGTGTAAACGTATCGGACCGTATGTATCTGCAGGGCCTAAATCAGCGGGCGCGCCAGGCTTGTTCGAGCTGTACCCCAAACGTATTGAGCGCGCCTGCCAGCGCCGAGTAGGTCCCGACCAGCATCACGTACTCAAGAATCTGCTTTGGCGGCATTGATTCGCGCAGTGACTCGTAAGTCTCATCCGAGAGCCGATGCTCGTTGAGCAGTTCGGAAACCCCGAGTAGAAGCGCTCGCGTCCGCTCATCGAACAGCTCGCTCTCCGGCTCCGGACCCGCCGCGGCAACCTGTTCCTTGGTCAGACCGACGCTCAGGCCGATCGCGCGGTGCTGCGTCCATTCGTACTCGGAGCGGCAGAGCCAGGCGGTTCGGAGGATCACCGCTTCGGTCTGCTTGCGCGGCAACTTGCCCCGCGGCATCAGGCGCGAGTTCCAGAAGAGGTACGGGAGGAAGAGCCGGCCGTCGATCGAGAGCACTCGCATGAAGTGGAAGCTTCGGCCCTTCGTCACTCGGGCCGCGGCGGTTGTCACCAGCCTCGGAATCAGCCCACGCTTGATCTGCGGGTCGTCCGTGTGATCGACGACGTGCAGCCAATGCTCGCTCGCTTGCTCTCCCACCGTCATGCCCCCTTTGCCCGCTTGCGGGCGAGTTTCGTTTTGGCCAATTGCATCTGAGTGATCGCCCGCGAGCGTCCGGCACCGCCGAGCTGACCTTTGCCGCCGTCAAGGCGGTACTTCTCCGTGCAGAGGATCGGGATCAAGCGGGCGGGATCGTCCCACTGGCTCCACGGCGCCTGTTCGAACTCATCCGACAGCAGCATGCGCTGACCGGCCTTGGCCGGCGCGACTCCGTTCTCCACTTGCTTGACGCCTTCCTCGGCCACCCATGCGAAGTAGTCGCGCAACAGATCAACCTCGGCCTGGCCGCAGATCGGTCCGTGGCCGGGAACGAACGTCTCGGCACCCAACCCCGAGATCGTGTCCAATGCCGCGCGCCAACTCGACACCGGTCCGGCCCACATGATCGGGGTGCCGCCGATGAACAGGATGTCGGCGGCAAAGCAAACCTTGGCGTCTGGCACCCAGGCGACCGCGTCGCCTTCGGTATGTGCCGGGCCGACCTCGATCAGCTCCACTTCGCGGGACCCGACCGAGATCTTCATGCGTCCTTCGAAGGTTTCCTGCGGGAGCGTCAGGCTTATGTCCTTCCAGTCAAACGGCGCCATCTCGTGGCCCATGTCCTTGAGCGGGAGCCTCGGCAGGTTGCCGAAGTCGCGCGGCCCGATCAAGGGGAGCGGCGCGCGGCCAAGCACACCAAGCAGATTTCCCCCGCGCTGCATCGCCCGCATCGCCTTCGGCGGGTCGAGCGTCATCAGGCTCTTAGCCTTCGCGGTGGAGACGATCCGCGCCCCCTCAAACAGCTCGTTGCCCCAGACGTGGTCGCCGTCTGAATGGGTGTTGAAGAGCGTCTCGACCGGCGCGTCGGCAATCTCGCGAGCCCCCTGAAGCATTTTGCGTGTGAGCTTCAGATCCCAAAGGGAATCGACGAAGAAGACGCGGTCCGCTTCGAAGACCATGCCTGCGTTTGACTCGCCGAGGCCGCCGTTGGGCTGCAGGTAGGCCCAAGTCTGATTGTCGATCTCGTGCCAGCCCCCGGCAAAGCGCGCAACCTCGCCGTGCATCGTCAATTCAGTCATCCGACCCTCCGATCAGTCGACGCCCCCAATTGGACAGCGCGCCGATAGTAACTGGCGGAGTGCTCAACCGGCAGCCGCGCGCCGCGCGAACGCTCTGATCGTCGCGACCAGGTCTTCGCGCGAGGAGCTCGACCCCTCGTCGGCCGAGAGTGGGCCGACCAGGGCTTCACCGACGCCGCCGACGATTGCCGCAGCCAGCGTTCGCGTGTCCGATGGCGGGATGTCGCCGGCCACGACCGCGGCGTCGAGGATCTGCGCGACCAGGTCGCGATAGCGACGGCGATATGCCAAACGCTCTTCCTCAACCAAGGCGTCGACGGGCTCAGCAAGCAGCGCCCAGGCGACGCGAGGTTGCACGAGCGCCCGCCGCGCGAATGTCTCAAGCGCGGCGTCGAGCTTCTCGAGTGGACGATCCTTCTCTTCGGCGCCCGTCCGCATCGCCTCGATCTCGCGGCCGCACATCTCCCGAAACAGCTCGACAAACAGCTCTTCCTTTGAGCTGAAGTGGCGGTAGAGCGTGCCCGAGGCGACGCCGGCCCGGGAGGTGATCGCCGCGACGCTCGCCGCCGCATAGCCGCCTTCGGCCAGCAACTCGAGCGTCGCAGCCATCAATCGTTCTCTGGTGGAAGTCGCCGCTGGGAGCGCCGTCATCCCTTGAAGGTAGAGAGTCCGTGATCCCCGAATGGTTCGTCGCGCTCGCGTACCGCCTCGCGGAAGCCGCCCGAGAGCGCCTGCATCTGGAAGTCGTAGCCCTCCTTGGTGTGGCGCGTGATGCCGTCGAAGACCGTGCCCAGCACCTGGGTCTGCCGGAGCCCCTGCGCCTCGATCGTCTGGTTGGTGAGCAGCTTCATCATCATCAGCTGATTCAGTGGCATCCGCGCGACGCGCGCGGCGAGGATCTCGGTTCGCTCGTCCAGCTCTTCCGGCGCCGGTGCCTCGCAAGCAAGCCCCCACTCGGCGGCTTCGGTGCCGGAGATCGAGTCGCCGGTGAGCAGCAGGCGCTTCGCGCGCTGAACGCCAACTCGATGCGCCCATAGCGATGTCGTGGGCGAGCCCCAGACACGCGCTGGCGGATAGCCGATCTTCGCGTCACTCGCCGCGATCACGAGGTCCGAGCAGAGCGCCATGTCGGTGCCGCCAGCGACGCAGAAGCCGTGGATCTTGCAGATCACCGGCTTGCCCGCGTCAAACAGCGTCATGAACGTCCGCACGTTGCGGCGCATCATCGCGTAATCGACCATTGGATCCCACGTCTCATCGGGGTTGTGATTCATCCCGATCACCATCGGATCAAGTGGCGAGCCCTGTTCATCGCCTTCGGCGGCGTCGGCGGCCCCGGCGCCCTCGGCGGAATCGACGAGGTCGTATCCGCCGCAAAAACCGGTGCCGCTGCCGGCGAGCAGCATCACGTGCACGTTTGGATCGAGATCCGCGCGCTCGACGCAGTCACCGAGCTCGCGCAGCAGCTGCCGAGTGATCCCGTTGCCACGCTCGGGTCGGTTGAGCGTGATCCGGGCGATCCGCTGATCGACGCTGTATTCGACGGCGGCCATCAGTCCGCGATCACCCGTTCGACGATCGCCTCGGCGTCAACGCCCCTCGGGAGCGTGCCGTAGGCGCGGCCGCCGTCACCCAGGCGTCCGGCACAGAAGGCGTCGGCCACCGGCTCGGGTCCGTTGCGCAGCAGAAGCGAGCCCTGGAAGGCGATGCCGAGGTCTTCGACGATGCGCCTGGCAGAGAACTGTGCGGCGATCACGTCGGCGTCGATGTCTCCGGTGGAGAGACCGGCCAGGCGTTGACCGATCGAGTCCAGGTGCGCGTCGTAGCGTGCGTCGGCGCCGCGGGCGAGTTCGCACTCGGCGAGAAAAGCCGGCAGCCCCTCGGGTTCCTTGGCCATCGCACGCAGTACGTCGAGCGCGGCGACGTTGCCGGAGCCCTCCCAGATCGACATCAGCGGCGCGTCACGGTAGATCAGCGGCATCCCCGACTCTTCGACGTAGCCGTTGCCGCCGAAGCACTCAAGCGACTCGTTGGCGTGCCCGGCGGCTCGCTTGCAGATCCAGTACTTCATCACGGCCGTGCCAAAACGCCGCAGCGCGTCGTCATTCTCATCGAAGGCGCGGGCGATGCGGAAGACCGCGGCGGTCGTCGCCTCAGACTCGATCGCGAGGTCTGCCAGCACGTTCTGCATCGCCGGCTGGTCGATCAGCAACGCGCCGAACGCCCGGCGGCCGCGCGCGTGGTTGGTCGCCTCAAGCACGCCCCTGCGGATCGACGTGGCCGAGCCGATCATGCAGTCGAGCCGCGTGTGGTTGACCATCTGGATGATCGTCGGCACGCCGCGGCCTTCTTCGCCCACGAGGCGCGCGCGAGCGGCGCGAAACTCGACTTCGCTCGAGGCCAGCGAGTGGGTGCCAAGCTTGTCCTTGAGCCGCTGGAACTCCATGCCTTCGCCGCGCTCGACGAAGAAGCACGAGAGTCCGCCCGGCGCCTGCGCGAGCACGAGGAAGACATCGCACGGCGGGTAGGAGCAGAACCACTTGTGCCCGGTCAGCTCGTACTCGTCGCCCCCCACCGGCACCGCCTGGGTGGTGTTGGCGCGCACGTCTGATCCGCCCTGCTTTTCGGTCATCGCCATCCCGGCTATCGCGCCGTTCTCGTAATCGGGCACCGTCAGACGGTCTTCCCACTCGGCCGCGATTTCCGGCGCATGGTTGCGCAGCGGCGGAATCACGGCATGGGTCATCGACACCGGACACATCACGCCGCCGTTGGTGTTGCCCCAGAGCATGAAGAGCCCGGCACGCACGACGTGCGAGCCCGGCTCGGGGTCGCGCCAAGGCAGCGAGTGGCACTGGCGCTCGATCGCCGTACCGAGCAGGTGGTGCCACGACGGATCGAGCTCCACCTGGTCGATGCGGTTGCCGTAGCGGTCGTGCGTGAGCAGGCGCGGAAGGTTGTGTTCGGCGCGCCAGCAATGCTCGCGCTGCTCCGGCAGCCCGGCGAGCTCACCGATCTCGGTCAGGCGGTCTTCTCCCCAGGCGCCGCCTTCGCGGATGATCGCTTCCTGCAGCGCGAGGTCGGCGGTGAAGTGGTTGATCGGCTCAAGCGGCGATGCCTGGTTCTCGACCTGATGGGTCGCGCGGGTCGCCGGCTCGGCAGTCTGTTCAATGTGAATCCCCATTCACATAGCGTAACGGATCCACGGACGTGCGGGCGACAGGACGCGCTGGCGGTAAGGTTCCCGCCGTGAGCGACCAGACCAAACGCCGCGGGCGCGCCGCCGCATGGACGCTCGCGGGCATCCTCACGGTCGGGCTGGCGCTGCGCCTCTGGGGGATCAGAAGCGGCCTTCCGGTCGCATTCAACCTCGACGAATACGCCCACTTCACGGTTTCGGCGGTGAAGATGTTCGGCGGCGGCCACAACCCGAACTACTTCCAGAATCCTCCCGCCTTCACTTATCTGCTGCAGGTGATCCTCTCGATTGCCTACCTCACGCCGCCGATCGGATCCGTCGGCAGCGGCATCCAGCAGGCCTTCACGACCGACCCGACGACGATCTACACGATCGCCCGCGTCACCGCGGCGCTGATGGGCGTCGGCGCTGCCTGGGTGCTCTACTTCGCTGGCCGCAGGCTCTGGGGGACCGGCGTCGGGTTGACCGCGGCAGCCTTCCTGACGTTCACGTTCCTTCCCGTCCACTACAGCCACTTCGCGCTCAACGACGTTCCGACGCTGCTTCCGCTCGCGCTCGGACTCTTCGGACTGGCTGGCGTGATCCAGCAGGGCCGCGCGCTCGACTACGGAATCGCCGGCCTGGGGCTGGGGCTTGCAACCGGCACCAAGTACACGGCCGCGGCACTCAGCGTCTCGATCTTCGCGGCTTGGGCAATCCGCTTCTTCGATGATCGCGAACGCGGAAAGCGTGAGTTCCTGTACCTGGTGCTCGCCGCGGGCGTATCGCTTGCGGCGTTCGTGATCGTCAACCCGTTCGCGGTGCTCGATCCGCACAAGTTTGTCTACGACATGCGCCGCCAGCAAGATCTCTCGGCCGGCGTGGCGAAGCTTGGCACGGACGACACGAGTGGCTGGGCCTACTACGCCTGGACGCTGACCTGGGGCTTTGGGATCGTTCCGCTGTTGATGGCGATCGCCGGGGCCGGGCTCGCGCTGAAGAAGGACTGGCGACGCTCACTGCCATTCGTGCTCTTCGCGCTGCTCGTCTTCCTCTTCATGGGCAAGCAGCTGCGCTTCTACGCGCGCTGGATGATGCCGATCTACCCAGTGCTCGCCCTTTTCGCCGGCTACTTCGCAATCGAAGCCGCAAAATGGCTAGCCCCAAAGTTCGACAAGTACGTCAAAGATGCAGCTTTGACGTATGCGGCGGTGGCGGTTATGGGGGTGGCGCTGGTGGGGCCGCTGGTGCATGTGATCCACAACGACCGGGTCCTGGCGCGCACCGACACGCGTCAGCTCGCCAAGGAATGGATTCTCGAGAACGTGCGAACGCGGGACAAAATCGCGTTCGATCTCGTGGGCCCGCCACCGTATTACAAGCAGAACGACGCCGCTTCCGGCGATCCGGCGTTCACGATCCGCCCCCTGCCACGCGGCACCGAAATCGAGAAGTACGCGCAGAACCTCTCGCCGGCGGTGCTCGACAGCTTCGAGCGGGACGGCTACTGCTGGGTCGTCTCGGCCAGCATCCAGAAGGGCCGCGTGACGAAGGACCCGTCGAAGGCCCCGGGAGCTGCCGCCTACTACTCGGCGCTCGAGCGGCGCGGCGAAAAGGTCGCCTCGTTCAGCCCGATGAAGCCTGGCAGGAGCGTGCCGCAGTTCAATTTCGACATTTCCTACAACTACTTCCCGCTGGCCTACTACCGCCCGGGTCCCCAGATCGACGTGTATCGCCTGACCGGCGGAAAGTGCGCAACGAAGAAATCACAAACCTGAGGGGCTAAACCTTCTCGACGTGACCGCCGATAGGTGAGTCGTGTCCAAGTCACGGATGACATGGGCCGCTCTTGCGGCGCTCGTTTGCTTTTGCAGCGTCGTCGCAGTCGCAGCGGCTGACGCAGAGGCCTCGGCTCGCACGACCTTCCTGCTTTCGCGTTCCTACAACGGAGGAATCCCGAACGGCGAGTCGCGCAACGCATCGATCTCGCGCGATCAGCGCATCGCCCGTGTCGCGGCCTACGAGTCGGACGCCAGCAACATCGTGCGCGGCGACGACAACGGCGTGACTGACGTCTTCATGGTCAAGCGCGCTCGGCCCTGGCGCTGGAACGGCACGCCTTGGCACATCGGCAAGACCAAGCGCATCTCGATCGGCATGGGCGGCAAGGAAGCAAACGGCCCGTCCTACAAGCCGGCAGTCGCGGGCTCGACATGGAACACGCCAAAGTGCATTGCCTTCGTCTCTGAGGCCAGCAACCTCGTGCCCAACGACACCAACGACGTCGCCGACGCCTTCGTCTACAACTTCAAGAACCGCCGCATCACGCGCGTCTCCGTCTCCAGCTCCGGACAGCAGGCCAACGGCCCCACCACCGAAGTCGCGGTCAACGCCAACTGCGGCCGCGTCGCTTTCGTCTCGTCGGCCACCAACCTTGGATACACCGGCGGAGGCAAGTCGCGCTGGAGCACCGCGCGCACCAGCGGTGGAACCAGCGGCGACAGCCAGGTCTACGTGCACATCCGCTCCGGCCGCTTCGCCAAGCTCACCTTCATCGCTTCGGCAAACAACTCGCGCACTGCCGGAAACGGCGACAGCTACCAGGTCTCGTTCGCTCGCTACGGCAACTTTGTCGCCTTCACCTCCGAGTCGACCAATCTCTCCTCGGCCGACCGTGACAACGGCGAAGACGTCTATGTCCGCGGCTTCAAGAAGGGCAGCAAGCTCAAGTTCAAGACCCGTCTCGTCTCGCAGAAGCGCGGCCGCCGCGGCAACGGGCCTTCGAGCCACCCGGCGATCAACGAGTACGGCCAGTACGTCGCCTACCAGACGGACGCCACCAACCTGCTCCCGGGCGACAACAACCGCCTGAGGGACATCGTTCAGACCGACCTGATCCAGCGCCGCAACATGTGGGTGAGCAAGTCGATCGACGGCCCGGCCAACGGCGCCTCGGGCGACCCGACGATCACCGGCGGCGGCGAGTTCGTGCTCTTCGACTCACTGGCGACCAACCTGCGCCCCTCGCGCGACATTCGCTTCACGCGCAACGGCCACCAGAACATGATGCTCTGGAACAAGCCGACGCGCCACGTCTCCGTCGAATCGCGCAACTACGCCAACAAGTACGTCGACGGCCCGTCCGAGAACCCGTCCACCAGCCTGCGTGGCAACTACGTCGTCTTCCAGAGCACGGCGCCAGCGATCGACCGCCTGATTCGCAACCTCGGCGGCGAGGCCAATCAGGTCTACCTGCGTTACCTCGGTCCTAAGTGATCCTGCCGCTCAGCGCGAACTGAGCGACGCAAGCCGGTCGTCCTTCGAGATCGGCACCCAGACCTTGCCGTAGCCAAGCGCCACGTCAGTCGGAGCATTCCCGATCGCGATCGGCAACTCGTCGCGCTTTGCGGTCCTGGTGTCGATCCGTGTGAGCGTGTCGGTCTCGACGCCGATCACCCAGACCGATGCGTCGTCGCCGGCCATCGCCAGCGGGCGTACCGGCACGGGTATCGGCCCGCCAACCACCTTGTTGGTCTGCGGATCGATCCTCCAGACCTGACCGTTGGGGATCCCCTGGCGCACCTGGACGTCGGTGGCCTCGCCGGACTTCACGGCCGGGCCACGAAGATTGCTGACCCAGATGTACTTTCCGGCAGCGACGATCGCCGCCGGTGCCCCACAATCCACGACTACGTCATTGACCTCATCGCCGGTGCGTGCCTCGGCGGCCGCGTTGCACGTCCTGCTGCCAATCCGGATCGTCTCGACGACTTTGTTCGTCTTTGGGTCGATGCGATCGACCAAGCCGTCGCGTAGGTCCGTCACCCAGATCGAGCCGAAGCCGGCAGCCACCTTGTACGGCGTGCCGCTCAGCGCAATGCGCGGCCCGTCAGGCTTCCCAGTGTTCGGGTCGATCCGTCTGATCGTCTCGCTGCGAATACTCGTCAACCAAAGCGAACCGAAGCCTGCCGCCATGCCGAACGGCCGGTTGTCGACCTTCGTGAAGTCGATCACCTTGCCGCTCTCTGGGTCGACCCGGAAGAGCTTGTCGTTCTGAAACGCCGCGACCCAGACTTTGTCGAAGGCATAAAGCAACTGATAGGGCGCGTCGTCGATCGTGACCGGCTTGCCGAGCTTCTTGCCGCTCTCGGGGTCGATCCGCGTGAGCACTCCGCCGGCCATGCTCGCCACCCATACCGAACCGCCACCGGCCGCCACCGCGATCGGACGGCGCGGGACCTTTGTGGTCTGGCCGTCGAAGCTCTCGACGAGTACTCCCGCATCGTTGCGCTTGACCTTCTTCTCTTCGCCGCAGCCGGCGAGCGCCAGAAGCGCGGTCAGGCAGAGCAGCGCAGCACTTACGCGCATTCTCATTTGGCCTCCTTGCAGCTCGAGTACGCGATCCAAGCGCGGTTCTCGCCGACGAAGACGAAGTTCGGCTGACGGAAGCCGGTCCAGGGCTTTCGCGTCGTGCGCGTCACGACCGTCATCTGCAGCGGATCGAGGGCGCTGGTCTGAAGCAGCTGCACGCCGTCGGTCGGCGGCTGCTTCAGTTGAGTCGTCGCGACCACCTCATCCTTGCCTGCGCGCAACTCGTATCGGATGATCGGGACCGACTCGTGGGTGAAGGCGAGGATCGGCTTGCACTGTTCGATCTCGGCGGCCACCTTCGGCTTGTTGAGGATGTCGATCACGCGGCTGTAGCTGACTGAAATCTGGTCGGTGCTCGTGTTCAGTCCGCGCAGCTGGTCGAGGTAGGCCGGCGCCCGCACGACCATCAACAGCAACGTCAGGCACGCCAACCAGATCCCGATCCTGCGCGGCGTTCCATCTAGGCGCTCCCATCCCACCAGCGAGAAGGCGACGCCGAAGCACATCACCAGCGACGGAACGACGAGATAGCGCGGGATCACCGACAGGCCGGCGAGCGCGATCAAGAGGTACGTGACGATTCCGACGGCGACGAGCGCGGCGAGCATCAGCATGTGCTTGCGGTACGCCCAGAGCGCAAGCGCGAATCCGCCGACGCCGGCGATCGCGTTGACCCACTGCTCACTGCCGCCGATGAATCCCGGCAGCGCAAGGATCGCTTCCGGCAATGACTTCTGACGGTTGACCTCCTTGGCGACCTCGCTCGTCGAATGGACCGAGTAGAGCGCATCGCCCGTGACGATCCCGTCCCAGACGAGCCAAATGACCGGCGCCGAGATCACGAGGAAGCCAAAACCGATCAGCGCTCCGATCGACGGGCGCTCGCCGGGCAGCTGGTCCTTCGGACGCACCCACCCGTACGCGAGCCAGAGCCAGTACAAACCGGCCATCAGCCACGCTTCCGGACGCAACAAGCCCGCCATCGAGAGCAGGATCAGCGGGCCTAGCCCGCGGCGAGGCTTCTGGAGTTCGAGCACCGCCGCCCAGACGATCATCAGCAGGAATGGAATGTCGAGCATCGATCGGAAGGCGTAGGCCATCAGGTCGGTGCGCGTGAGCAGCACGAGGACGGTCACGAACGCAACCAGCGTCCCGACCTGTTGCTTGACAAGGCGGTAGACGCCGTAGAGCAGTCCGGTGTACATCGCCAGGCTGAAGAACGTGAGGACTGGAATAGCCGCCGATCCCAGCGGGGAGAGCAGCGCGGTGTAGAGATTGAAGATCGGGTGCGGCGTCGGCGTCTTGAAGACGTCGTAGTCCGGCAGCTCCAGACTCCACATCTCGTTGCCCCAGATCAGGGCGTAATACGTGTCGTAGTTGGGGAACATCGGGCGCCAGAGCGTGAACGCGAAGAGCGCCACGAAGACACCGATGAAGATCCCGTACTCGACCTTCCGACGCTCGAGGACGGCGGTCAGTTTTTCAAGCCAGCGCGTAACCGGCCCCATATCCTGGGGCCGGTCAGCACTGTCAATCGTTGTAGCCGCCGAGGTGATTCGGCGAGGCTAGATGATCGCGGTCGTGGCCAGGTGCGGCCGGGGACGGCTGGATGCGAGCCGGGCGGCGCGTGGACGCGAAGCAGATAGCAGCGCTATCTGCGAGCGTCCGCGTGCCGATCCGGCGAAGTAGCCAGTCGGCATCCGGACGTGCCTGGTCGCGGCCGCGGTCATCTTTAGTTGAGGCGCTCGACGATGATCGCCATGCCCTGACCGCCGGCGACGCACATCGTCTCAAGACCGAACTGCTTGTCGTTGGTCTCGAGGTTGTTGAGCAGCGTGCCCATGATGCGCGCGCCGGTCATGCCGAACGGGTGTCCGACTGCGATCGCGCCGCCCTGGACGTTGATCTTCTCGATCGGGATGTTCAGCTTCTCAGCGCTTGGAAGCACCTGAGCGGCGAACGCTTCGTTGACCTCGAAGAGGTCGATGTCGCTGACGCTCATGCCGGTGCGCTTGAGCAGCGTCTCGACCGCCGGGATCGGACCGACGCCCATGTACTCGGGCTCGACTCCGCCGGCGACCGCACCGATGATCTTGGCGCGCGGCGTAAGGCCGAGCTCTGCGGCCTTGTCGGCGCTCATGATCAGCGCGGCAGCCGCGCCGTCATTGAGCGGGCAGGCGTTGCCTGCGGTTACCGAGCCGCCCTCTTTGAAGACCGGGTTCAGGCCGGCGAGCTTCTCGACCGTGGTGCCGGCACGCGGGCCGTCGTCCTTGGCGACGACGGTGCCGTCGGCGGTCGTGTACGGCGTGATCTCGCGGTCCCAGAAGCCGTTCTCCTGGCCCTCAACTGCCAACTGCTGGCTGCGGGCGGCGAACTCGTCCTGCGCCTCGCGCGAGACGCCGTAGCGCTCGGCGACGTTCTCGGCGGTCAGGCCCATCGGGATGTAGACATTCCAGAGCGAGCCCTCCGAGCCGTCGAGCTTGGGGTGCATCGTGAAGTCGGGGCTCGATCCAGCGCGGCTGGAGGCCTCAAGCCCGCCGGCCAGGTAGATCTCACCGTCGCCGGACTGGATCGCGTTGGCGGCAGCGCGGATGCTCTGCACCGACGAAGCGCAGAAGCGCGAGACGATGTGGCCCGGGACCGACTCGGGGTAACCGGCCAGCAGCCAGGCGTTGCGTGCAACGTTGTAGCCCTGCTCGTTGTCGGGGAATCCGACACCCATGATCACTTCGTCGTAGTCCTCGGGCGCGACCGCGTCCTTGTGCTTTTCGACGAGTGTCTTGATTGCGAACGCGGCGAGATCTTCGGCTCGTTCGCCGGCGAGCGACCCCTTGAAGGCGCGTCCGATCGGGGTACGGACGACATCGACGATCACTGCATCAGGCATTGATGTGCTCCTTGGTGAAGATTGGTGAGGTGGAGGGAGAGTTTGCGCCGGGGTTTTCCGAATCGCCCGGGCGGGGATAAAGCGATACCTGAAGATTACCGCACGATCGTTCGGTCACGATTCGGTGGCAGGACACGATGACGGCAAATAGGCTGATTCTCGAAACTTCTTGCGCCCCGCGGCGTTTGTGGTTCCAGATCCCTGAATGAAGCACGAAAAGCCTCTCCATCTGAACGCGATCCGGATGATCGCCACAGCACTGGCGATTTCCTGCGCTCTCGCCGTTGCCACCTACGCGGCCGCCGGCGATGCCGGAGCGAGCGTTGGGCGCATGGTGGCTCTCGGCGACTCCTCGGCGAGCGGGCCGAGCTTGGGACCCAAGTATCCGGGTTCGCCTCCTGAGTGCGAGCGCACGACCGGTGGCTACCCCGCGCTTGTCGCGCAGCGCGTGGTTTACGGCGAGTTTGTCAACGAGACATGCAGCGGCGCTACGACTTCGAGCCTGTTTGCCGGCTACACCTTCCCTGGCAGCGGCGTTCGGGCGCGCGCGCAACTCGATGCGCTCAACGGCACCGAACGAGCTGTGCTGATCTCAGTCGGCGACAACGACGCGGGCTTCGGCGAAGTGACCAACAACTGCCTCTACCACGGCGGGTCAAATGCGAATGTCTGCACCCAGACCTACGTAAGCGGCGGGGTCAACAGCTTGATCGCCCGCGGTCAGTCGATCGCCACAAACGTCGGAAAGTCGATCGACGCGATCAAGAACAAGTCCAAGAAGGCCAAGGTCTTCCTCGTCGGCTACCCCGACATCGCGCCGACGAACGTCTCCGGCTGTGCGGGTCTGATGTGGCTGACGCAGACCGACGCTCCCGTGTTCGAGCAATGGGAAGTCGCCGTCAACGACACGCTCCGCGAGACTGCCAGATCGCACGGCGCCTACTTCGTCGACGCCTATTCACAGTCGGGCGCGCATACCGGTTGCGCATCGCCCGCCGAACAGCGCTGGACAAACCCGGTGGTCGGCGGGACCAGCGGTATCGGTCTACATCCGAGCGCCGCCGGGGCCGACGCGGTCGCAAACATGGTGACTGACGCGATGCGCGGTGCCGGTCTCTACCTCGGTTCCGAGGCCCGGATCCAAGAGCTCGCGTTCGCAAAGCTGCGCCCCGCGCCAAGCGGCTCGGTTTTCTCGCGCAACGCGCCAGCGCGCGGCGGGGCAGCGGTTACCGTCGAGCTTGACGCGGTGGCGACCGTCGGCCTCAAGCTCGAAAGCGTCAAGTCCGGCCGGATGGTCAACGGCAAGTGCCGCGCCGTCAGTCGCAGCAACCGATCGGCCAAGCACTGTTCGCGCTTTGCATCGCGCGGCGGGTGGTGGAATGCGTACCTTCCCAAGGGCGCGACGAAGATCTACGTCACCGGGCGAGCGGCGGGGCGAAAGCTCGCCAAAGGTCGCTACAGAATCCGCCTGCGCAGCGAATCGCTGCACGTGGCTACGCCGACGACCGCGTCGTTCACTGCAGTCAAGTAGCCGCGGCTCAGCCACTCGGCGCGATCCACTAATTGGGTGACGCGTCTGCGACAATTCTGCGAATGCGTGTGTTCATTTGTAGCCTCTTTGCCGCGGTCGCTCTCGCTTGCGTGGGCGTCTCGCCTGCTGCCGCCCAGATAGGCAGAGTCGTGGCGCTCGGGGATTCGTCGGCGTCAGGCACGGGACTTGGAACGGCGTTGCCAGGCACGCCGGCGCAGTGCAATCGCACCGGATCTGGCTATCCCGATCTCGCTGCGGCCGAGATCGTCCACGGCGGATTTGTGAACGTCGCCTGCGATGGAGCCACCACTACTTCCCTCTTTTGGGGATCTACCAGCCCGATGATCCCGGCGCAGCTATCGGCGCTCGACGGGACCGAAGACGCGGTGATCCTCGGGATCGGCGACAACAATGCAAAGTACGGAGAAGTCACCAACAACTGTCTCGTGCACATCGCCACCTACGACGCGGACACGTGCACCAGCACCTACGTGAGCGGGAGCGGGAACGCACTCCTGGGAATCGCGCAATCGATCGCCGTTTCGCAGCAGTACATCCCCTCGATCGGGGCCTCGATCGATGAGATTCGCGCACGTTCTCCCCACGCCGAGATATTTCTCGTCGGCTATCCGCGGATTGCCCCGCCCAGCGGAATCAACTGCAAAGGCAATTACCTGAACCTGACTCTGGCCGACGGTCCGGTATTTGCGACCTGGGAAGACACCGTCAATCTGACGCTCGCCAGCGAGGCCGCGGCGCACGGCGCACATTTTGTCGACATGCACCCCTCCTCGCTCTCACACACCGCTTGTACGCCGGCAGGCATTCGCTGGGTGGTGCCGTTCAGCCAGCTGGACGCGACGGCCACGGGAGAGGGCGTCGCGCTGCACCCCAACGCAGCGGGAGCGCGCGCCGTAGCGTCGGCCGTCGTTGCGGCGATGAGCGCCGCGGGTCTCGACCTTGGGCCAGCGCCGACCGAGCCGACCGGCGAGACAGGAGAGGCCGGCGAGACGGGGCAGACCGGGCAGACCGGGCAGACCGGGCAGACCGGGGGCACGGGAAGCACGAACGAGACCGGGCCAACTGGCGAGACCGGCAGCACCGGAACCTCCGGCGAGACCGGCCCGACTGGTGCAACCGGCGGGACCGGGCAGACCGGGCAGACCGGCCTGACG
>JAEYBE010000011.1 GCA_023404495.1 Actinomycetes bacterium
GCGGAGGCGGCGTTGGTGCGGTGACGGATGCGGGCGCGGGGGCGGGGCTTAGGCTGGACTCGTGCCCAGCGAGGAGAAGCCGAAGAAACCCAAACGCAACAACCCGTTTCGCGGGAAGTTGATCGACGAGCGGCGCGAGCTCCCCGATCAGCCGGGCGTCTATCTCTTTCACGACGCGGAAGACACGGTCGTCTACGTCGGCAAGGCGACGTCGATCAAGTCCCGCGTCTCGTCGCATTTCTCCGCCCCGGAGGGCAAGGCCGTCGAGATGATCGCGATGACCGAACGCATCGAGTGCGTGGTCACGCGAGACCCGTCCGAGGCGCTGATCACCGAACAGCAGTTCATCCGCCAGTACCGCCCGCGCTTCAACGTCCTGATGCGTGACGACAAGACCTATCCGTTCATCGCGATCTCGCTCGATGAGGACTATCCGCGCGTCTACTTCACCCGTGAGAAGCACAAGCGCGGGCGCAAGTACTTCGGCCCCTACAGCGATGCGCGCCGCGCGCGCAATCTCGTTGAGTTGCTCGGCAAGATCTTCCAGTACCGCACATGCGAGGGTCCAGAGCCCGGCCGCGCATCCGGGAACCCATGCCTCGACTTCTTCATCAAGCGATGTCAGGCGCCGTGCGTCGACTACATCTCCAAAGCCGACTACCGCGCCAACATCGATCGAATCGAGCGCTTTTTGGCCGGGGACTTTCGCGAGGTGCTGGACGAGCTCGATCAGCGAATGCGCGAAGCAGCCGAAGGTCGCGAGTACGAAGAAGCCGCGCTCTACCGCAACCGCATCGCAGCCGTGAAGGATTCGATCGATCGCAACCGGCTCGATTCGAGCTCGCTGGGGATGGTCGACTTGGTGGCGGTTGCGACCGACGGCAGTGAGGCCAACGCGCAGGTATTTCAGGTGCGCGACGGGTTCCTCGCCGACCGCAAAAGTTTTCACCTCGACAACCTCGGCGAGGTCTCCGACATCGAGGTCACCGAGGAGTTCATCGCCCAGTACTACACGTCCGGCGGCGCGATCCCGCCGCAGGTGATCGTCTCGCGCGAGTTCGAGCGCCAGGCCGCCGAGCTTGAGGCGATCGGCGGACTGCTGGCGGCCAACCGCGGGGCCGGGGTGGAGGTGCGCAGCGCCGAACGCGGCGAAAAGCGCAAGCTGTTCGAACTTGCCGAGCGCAACGCTCGGCTGGCGCTCGAGCGCGAACAGGGCCGCGCCGAGCGCGCCAAGCGATCCCGCCGCGAAGGCCTCGAGAACCTGCGCGAGGCGCTCGGGCTTGAGGTGCCGCCGGTGCGAATTGAGTGCTTTGACATCTCAAACCTGGGTCCGACAAATGTCGTGGCCTCGATGGTCGTCTTTCGCGACGGCAACCCGCGCAAGGCCGACTACCGGCGCTTCAAAGTCAAGGAGCTGGGTGGCAAGCAGGACGACTTCGCATCGATGGGCGAGGTGCTGCGTCGCCGCATGGCGCAGTTTGTCAAGCAGAAGGAGATCTCACCGCACGACGACGACTATGACGAATCGTTCGCATCGCTACCCGGGCTGATCGTGATCGACGGCGGCAAGGGCCAGCTCTCGTCGGCAATCAAGGAACTCGAGGAGTTCCGCCGTGAGGGCGTACCGGTCGTGTCGCTGGCCAAGCGCGAGGAGGAGATCTTCGTGCCCGGCGTGCGGCACCCGGTGGTGCTGAGCAAAGACGATCCGGGACTGAAGATCATGCAGCGCATCCGCGACGAAGCGCACCGCTTTGCGATCACCTTCCACCGCGAGCGGCGCGACAAGGCGATGACGGCATCGGTCTTTGACGACCTGGCCGGCGTGGGACCGGCCCGAAAGAAGCTCCTGATCGAGCACTTCGGCTCGCCGGACGCCGTGCTCTCTGCCAGCCGCGACGCGCTCGAATCGGTGCCGGGCCTGCCGCCGAAGATCGGCCGGCAGATCTTCCACCAGATAAACAAGACGCGCTGAGCCGCTCTGTAGAGTGGCGGCGAGATGACGGAGACGACGCCCGCCGGCAACCTGCGAGACCTGGTGATCATCACCGGTCTTTCCGGCGCGGGCAAGTCGGCGGCGATGGCCACCTTCGAGGACGCCGGCTACTTCTGTGTGGACAACCTCCCGCCGGAGATGATCTCTTCGCTGATCGCGCTGTTCAATCACGCGGGCAGCCGAGTTGAACTTGCCGCGATCGTCTGCGACGCGCGCGGTGGCGACTTTCTCAACGAGATCACCGGGGTGCTCGACGAGCTGAAGGCGAGCGGCGCCAAGTTTCAGACGGTCTTTCTCGACGCCGACGACCAGGTGATCGTCAACCGCTTCAAGGAGACGCGCCGGAGGCATCCGATGGCCCCGCAGGGCGCCGTCGAGGAAGGCATCTTGGCCGAGCGAGCACTGCTCGCGCAGGTGCGCGAGATGGCTGACGAGGTGATCGACACCTCCGAGCTCTCGCCGGCACGTCTGCGACGGGTGATCGCTGAGGACTTTCTGACGCCAGAAACGCGCGGCCGTCTGAATCTCACATTCATGACCTTCGGCTTCAAGCACGGTCCGCCGCGCAACGTCGATCTCTCGTTCGACGTGCGCTTCCTGCCCAATCCGCACTACGTGCCGGAGTTGCGCGATCACACCGGCCTCGACGACGATGTGCGGGAAAACGTCGAGCAGTCTGCCGGGATCGATGAGTTCTACGCGCGGCTTGTTCCGCTGCTCGACTATCTGCTGCCGGCCTACTCCGACGAGGGCAAACAGCACCTGACGATCGGGATCGGCTGCACCGGCGGCAAGCATCGGTCTGTTGTGATCGCCGAGCACCTTGCCGGGATCTATCGAGAGAGCGACTCGTTCAGCGTCGAAGTTGTGCACCGCGACATCGACAAGCGACCGCGCCCGTGAGCAGCGATCCAGCAGCGCAGCGCATCTTCGGCATCCTGATGACGCGAAACGACGCGGACATCCTGCGCGCCAACATCCTGCTGCACCTTTCGATCGGCTGCGAGCGCGTACTCGTGGTCGACAACGGTTCGACGGACGAGACGCCGAAGATCCTCAAGCAGCTCGCGCGCAAGTATCCCGTCGAATCGTCGACTGACACCGGCGAACTGCGCCAGCCGGAGATCGTCACCGAACTCGCGCACAAAGCGCGCGAGCAGGGCGCCGACTGGGTGATCCCGCTCGACACCGACGAGTTCTGGCGGCCGACCCGTCCGCTGGCAGAACTCTGCGCCGAGGCGGATGGGCTCGGCGCGCTCGAAGCGCCGCGCATCGAGTTCGTGACCGCGCACGACCAGATCCACTCAACGCGCAAGGGACCGCTGCGGGCGACAATGCGCGTCGAGCCGGTGCTACTCGGCGACCAGCCGGTCGCTGAATTTGCCAGCAAGCGCCGGTCGATGTTTGAGATTGCTCCGCCGTCGAAGCTGCTGATGCGCACGACACCCGAGCTGACGATCGCGCGCGGAGCCCACAGCGCCACCGGACTCGCGGGTCCGATCGAGGTCAATCCGGACCTGGCGATCTTCCACCTTGCGATGCGCTCGCGCGACGAAGCATTCAGCCGGGTCGAACACGGCGAGCGCATCAACCGAGTCGATTCGCGGCCCAATGTCTCGGTCCAGAACCGCTACTGGCTGGAGATGGCAGGGGAGGATCGGCTGGATGAGGCATGGCGGGCGCACTCCTATGAAGACGGTGCGCTTGAGGTCGCGGGACGGCGTGTCGAGCTCGTTGAGGACGACCGCCTTGCCCGGATGCTCGAGCCCTGGGTGCTCACTCGTCCCGAGCTGATCGGTCGGAAGGTCGCGCGCAGACTGCGTTCTCGCACCGGCAGCCCAGAAGCGGTTCGATAGATTCTCGGGCGTCCATCCCCTTCATCGATCAGCCGCAGGCCGCAAGTTGGACACGCGCCGCGGCCCCCACTGGAGACCCGAGAACACAATGCCTGTGAAAGTTGGAATCAACGGATTCGGCCGCATCGGCCGCAACGTCTTTCGCGCTGCCTACGAGGCCGGCGCCGACATCGATTTCGTCGGCATCAACGACCTGACCGACGCGAAGACCCTCACGCACCTGCTCAAGTACGACTCCAACTACGGGCCCTTCCCGGGCAAGGTCGAGGCTGGCGAGAACGCGATCGTCGTCGACGGCAAGACGATTCCGATCAGCGCCGAGCGCGAGCCCGGCAACCTGCCCTGGGGCGACCTCGGCGCCGAAGTCGTCGTCGAGTCGACCGGCTTCTTCACCGACCGTGACAAGGCCGCCGCGCACTTGGACGCCGGCGCCAAGAAGGTGATCATCTCGGCCCCGGCGACCAACCCCGACGGCACCTTCTGCCTCGGCGTGAACTTTGACGACGGCTACGACAAGGACTCGATGACCGTCATCTCCAACGCCTCCTGCACGACCAACTGCCTCGCTCCGCTGGCGAAGGTCCTGCACGACGAGTTCACGATCAAGCGCGGCCTGATGACGACGATCCACGCTTACACCGCGGACCAGCGCCTGCAGGACGCTCCGCACAGCGACCTGCGCAGGGCACGTGCGGCCGCAACGAACCTTGTGCCGGCCAGCACCGGCGCCGCCAAGGCGATCGGCCTCGTGATCCCGGAGCTCAACGGCGTGCTCAACGGATTTGCCGTCCGCGCCCCGATCCCGACGGGCTCGGTCGTCGACCTCACCTTCGAGGCCGGCCGCGACGTCACGCCTGACGAGATCAACGCAGCCGTCAAGGCCAAGGCCGACTCCGGCTCGCTTGCCGGCATCCTGCAGTACACGGAGGACCCGATCGTCTCAAGCGACATCGTCCACTCCTCGTACTCCTCGATCTTCGATTCGCTGCTGACCAGCGTGATCGATGGCAATCTCGTCAAGGTCGTCACCTGGTACGACAACGAGTGGGGCTACTCGAACCGCGTGGTCGAGCTCACTCAGAAGATCCTCTAGGAGCCAGGCGACATGCCCGGCGTCTTTACGAAAAAGACTGTGCGCGACATCGCCGGCCAGGTGGCCGGCGAGCGCGTACTCGTTCGCGCTGACTTGAACGCCCCGCTCAAGGATGAGGGCGGACGCGTCGTCGTCGCTGACGACGCGCGGATCGCCGGCTCGGTCCCGACGATCAGATTGCTGCTCGATTCCGGCGCCAAGGTGATCGTCTGCTCGCACCTGGGTCGCCCGAAGGATCGCGATCCCGCGCTTTCGCTTGCCCCGGTAGGCGAACGGCTGAGCGAGCTGCTGGGCGTGCCGGTTACGCTCGCCCCAGGGCTGGTCGGCCCGGACGTCGAGGCGGCGGCGGAGTCGCTTGCAGATGGCCAGGTGCTGCTGCTTGAGAACTCGCGCTACGAGGCGGGGGAGACCAAGAACGACGCCGAGCTCTCCGCTCAGCTCGGCAGGCTCGCGAACTTCTACGTCAACGACGCCTTCGGCGCTGCGCACCGCGCGCACGCGACCACCGAAGGCGTCACCCACCACGTCGATCACGCGGTTGCGGGTCTCCTGCTTGAGCGTGAGGTATCGACTCTGCGTGGCATCATCGAGGCTCCTGAGCACCCGCTTGTAGTGGTGCTCGGCGGCGCCAAGGTGTCCGACAAGGTCGCGGTGATCGATTCGTTCCTGAAGGTCGCCGACGCGATCCTGATCGGCGGTGCGATGGCGTTCTCGTTCTACACGGCGCAAGGACACGAGACCGGCAACTCGCTGGTTGAGGAGGCGGGCGTCGCGCTCGCCGCCAAGGCGCTCGACGACGCCAAGTCCTCGGGCTGCGAGCTGGTGCTCCCGACTGACCTCGTGCTCGGCCGCGAGTTCTCGGCTGAAACCGAAGTTCAGGAGCTTGACGGGGTGGATGTGCCCGACGGTTGGATGGGGCTCGACATCGGACCCAAGAGTGCGGCCGATTACGCAGAGCGCGTGAAGTCCGCCGCCACCGTCTTCTGGAACGGTCCGATGGGGGCCTTTGAGCTGGCGCCATTTGCCGCCGGTACGCGCACGGTCGCTCAGGCGATGGCCGACGCGACGGGCGTCACGGTCGTCGGCGGCGGCGATAGCGCAGCCGCGATCGCGGAATTTGGATTTGCCGACGACGTCACCCACCTCTCGACCGGTGGCGGCGCGGCTCTGGAACTGGTCGAGGGCAAAGAGCTGCCCGGAGTGGAGGCACTGGAAGATGAGTAGACGTCCGTACATCGCAGGCAACTGGAAGATGAACAAGACCGGCTTTGAGGCAGAGGACTTCGTCTTCGCGTTGCTGCCGCAGATCGCCGGGGAGGACATCGCCGAAGTCGTTATTTGCGCGCCGTTCACCACGCTGACCAACGTGATCGACTCGTCGCGCGGCACGCGCATCAAGGTCGCCGCGCAGAACATGCACGAGGCCGAGTCCGGCGCCTACACGGGTGAGATTTCGGCCGGCATGTTGCGCGACCTCGATGTGCGGGCGGTGGTGCTCGGTCACTCCGAGCGTCGCCAGTACTTCGGCGAGACCGACGACGCGCTGCGTCAGAAGGTGCTGGTGGCACTGGAGAATGAGCTCGAGCCGATCCTTTGTGTCGGCGAGACCGACGACCAGCGAGAAGCGGGTGAGACCGAGGCGGTTCTGAAGACCCAGATCGAGGCAGGCCTTGCCGACGTTCCGGGCGAGCGGCTCGCTGAAGTGGTCGTCGCCTACGAGCCGGTCTGGGCGATCGGGACCGGCAAGGTTGCGACCGACGAGCAGGCACAAGAAGCCTGCGCGTACATCCGCTCGCTGATCGCGGCGATCGACCCTGAAGCCGCAGCGGCCGTGCGGATCCTCTACGGCGGTTCGATGAAGCCCGACAACGCACCCGGGCTCCTCGGCCAGCCCGACATCGACGGCGGGCTGATCGGCGGAGCCAGTCTCGCGCCCGACGACTTCGCCAAGCTCGTCGCCGCTGGCGACGCGGCGGCCTAAGGGGCTTTTCTCGATGGAGGCGCGCGAGCCGGTTCCAGCAGTTGCACTGATCGTGCTCGACGGCTGGGGCCTGGCGCCGCCCGGTCCCGGAAACGCCGTCGAGCTTGCCGACACGCCGGTCTTCGACGGCCTCTGGGATCGCTACCCGCACGCGACGCTTCGGACCAGTGGCCGCGACGTCGGCTTGCCTGAGGGCCAGATGGGCAACAGCGAGGTCGGCCACCTGAACCTCGGCGCCGGGGCGATCGTGAACCAAGACCTCACGCGCATCGACATCGCGATCGAGGACGGCAGTTTTGGCGCCAATCCCGCGCTGCTTGACGCGTGCGCCAAGGCGCGCGAGTCAGGTCGTTTGCACCTGATGGGGCTGGTCTCTGATGGCGGTGTGCACAGCAGTCTCGAACACTTGAAGGCCTTGCTCGGTCTGGCGGCCGAGCAGGAGGTGCCCGACGTAGTCGTGCACGCGTTCACTGACGGGCGCGACACCCTGCCGCGCTCTGCGGAGGGGTTTGTCGAGCAGCTTGAGGAGGCTTTGCCGAGCAACGCCCGCATCGCCACGGTGATCGGCCGGTACTTCGCGATGGACCGCGACAAGCGCTGGGACCGCGTGAAGCTCGCCTACGACGCGATCGTGCACGGTGAGTCCGAGCAGGAGCCCGCTCAGACCGGAGTCTCGGCGGTGCTCGCCGCATACGCGCGCGGCGAGAACGATGAATTCATCAAGCCGACCCTGGTCGGCGCGCGCGAAGGCACGGTGCGGCCTGGAGACGCGATCATCTGTTTCAACTTCCGTCCCGACCGCATGCGCGAACTAGTGGCTGCGCTCGGCGAGGACGACTTTGAGAGCTACGACCACGAGGGCTTTGACCGCGGCGAGCGTCCAGAGGGCCTTGAGATCGTCTGCATGACCGAGTACCGCAGCGGCTGGCCGTACTTCGTGGCCTATCCGCCGGATCGACCGCAGGTCACCCTGGCCTCGACGATCGCGGCGGCCGGCGGCACGCAGCTGCACGTCGCTGAGACCGAGAAGTATCCCCACGTCACGTACTTCTTCAACGGCGGCGAGGAGACGCCGCAGGCCGGCGAGGAGCGCGAGATGGCGCAGTCGCCAATGGAAGTCGCCACCTACGACTTGAAGCCGGAGATGAGTGCCGACGCCGCCGCGAGTCTGTTTGTCGAGGGCTGGCGCGCGGGCGACCACAAGTTCGGCGTGATCAACTTCGCCAACCCAGACATGGTCGGTCACAGCGGTGTGATCCCCGCCGTCGTGAAGGCCGTCGAAGAAACTGACGCGCAGCTCGCGCGCGTTGTCGATGTCGTGACCGAAAAAGGCGGCGTGTGCCTGATCACCGCCGATCACGGAAATGCCGAACAGCAGCTAGAGCCAGACGGCTCGCCGAACACCGCCCACACGCTCAACCCGGTGCCCTTCATCGTCACACGCGAAGGCCTCGAGCTGCGCGAGCAAGGAATCCTCGCCGACGTCACCCCAACCGTCCTGGATCTCCTAGGAATCGATCAACCACCCGAAATGACCGGCCAATCAATGATCCAAACTACGACAAAGATGCAGCTTTGACGTACGACAAAGGTGCATCTTTGTAGGGGTTTGGGCTAGCGGTGGTTTTGGACGAAGCCGCGCATGCCTTCGATTTGGCCCTGGACGGTGTCCTGTTTGACCGGCTGGGGCGCTGTGTCGCCGAGCATCACGCCGGCCGCCGCGGCTGCGATCACCGCGGCCACAGCCAGCACTGCGACTGTCAAGCGGCGGGTCGTCTTCTGGGTTGCCGGCGGTCGCGCAGCGGGCCTGCTGCCGGTTGTTCGCTCGGGGGCGTTTGCGACCTGGGTCACGGCGGTCGCGCCGGCCGCGGCGTTGCGCGATGGAGGCGGGACCGGTGCGACGCGCGTCTGATCGTTCGACGCCTGCCGTCCGCGCTGGGCCATCAGTCGCGTGGCCGCAGCGGGATCGGAGAGCACCTTGGTGACGAACTCTGATTCCTGCCGACGCGCACCCCGCGCAAGCGCCTGAGCGAATTCTCGCGCCGTCGCAAAGCGCAGCCGCTGGTCGTAAGAGAGGCCCACGCGGATTGTGCGGTCGAGTTCGACCGGCACGTCGGCGTTCAGCTCGGTCAGAGGCGTCGGCAACTCGTCGCGCTGCTTCATCGCGAGTTCGGTGATCGACTTGTAGAGGTAGGGGAGGCGCCCGCCGAGCATCTCGAAGATCACCACCGACATCGCGTAGATGTCCGATTGCGGACCGGTCTCGCCGCCCATCGCCTGCTCGGGCGAGAGATAGGCGACGGTGCCGAGCACCGATCCGACCTGCGTCACCCGAGTCATCTCGGCGGCCTTGGCGATGCCGAAGTCGGTCAGCTTGGCGACGCCCTCGTTCGTGACGATCAGGTTCGCCGGCTTGACATCGCGGTGGATCACGCCGGCCCGATGCGCGCATTCGAGCGCCTCGCAGGCATCCGACGCAATCGAAACGGCCTGAGCTGTCTCGAGCTTGCGGCCGCCGCGCAGCATGTCCGAAAGCGGCGTTCCCTCGACGTACTCCATCACGATGAAGTGCTGCTTGGTCTTCTCGTCGTATCCGGAGTCGTAAACCTGCACGATGTTCGGGTGCTGAAGCTTCGCGACCGCAAGCGCCTCGTGGCGAAAGCGCGTCACGAAGTCCTTGTCGCTCGCCAGGTGCTCCGCGAGCATCTTCAGAGCGACCGTGCGCTGGAGGACTGTGTCTTCAGCCATGATCACGACCGACATGCCACCGCTGCCGATCTTGCGCACCTCGCGGTAGCGCCCGCCGATCAGCGGCCGGTTCTCTGTTGAAGGCGCGTCGCTCATCAGCCTGGTGCCGCCCCTCCGGAGTTGTCTGGCGGCGTTGAGTGCCCGCCACCACCACCGCCACCGCCGCCGTCCTGGCCGCCGGTGTCGGGGTCCGTGCCGCCGCCACCGCCGTTGTCGGTTCCGCCGCCGGCCGGCTCGGTTGGCTCGACCGGCGGCTCGGGACCAGTTGCGCCGGTCGCCGGGGTGACGTCGGGCGTCGGCCCCTCCGGCGCGATCTCGACACACTCGCGGGCGATCAACACCTGCAGACGAGCGACGCTGCTTGCGTAGGCCTCGCCGAGCGCGGGTCGGTCATCGTTCACGTGGGTCGACTGGATTGCGAGCGCGTTGCTTCGCTTGCGCGCGAGCTCACACCGACCTTCTTCGACAAACTCTTGGATCGCGTCGAGCGCGTCGAGCGCCCGCGCGGCCTCACCGCTGGTGAATTTCTCGTCGGACGCTCCGCATCCGGCCAGCACAGCGGCCACCGCGCACGCGGCGATCACCCCCAGGATGCGGGAAAGTGCAGGGTGTTTGCCCGACTCTCTAGGCACCGGCACAGGGTAAGTGGCCCCGCGGACTCTCAGTCCAGCAACTCCCCGTGGCGTCGCTCGACGGCGCCCATCAGCGTCGCGACCATCTCGTCGATTGTGTAGTCGCCTTTGGCGAGAAATCCGTCGGCGCCAGACTCGCGCGAGACGCGCGCGCCGTCTTCGTCGGCGGCGCCGGAGTGGAGGATTACCGCTGCTGCGGGCAGTTGCTCGCGCACCACATTGACGATCGTCGCACCCGAAGCGTCGCCCAGGCGAATGTCGACGAGCGCCGCATCGCAGGCGTTGCCGGCCTCAAGCCACGCTCGCGCGCCAGCAGCGCTCTCGCAGGTCGCCACGTTGAAGCCCTTCGACTCGAGCATCGCGGCGGCCGCATCGCGCACCAAGTCGTGATCGTCGACGACGAGCACTGTGAGATCGGCTCCGGGGGCGTCGGCGCTTGGTACATCCGCCACCCTGGTCTGTTCCGTCGAGTGCTCCGCGGTGCCAAGTCCCCCGCCGTCGGAGATTGCGTCGAGCAGTTCGCTGAGCGTCGACTCCTTGAGCAGGTAGCCGTTCGCGCCGGCCGCCATCGCCGAGCGCACGCTCTCTTCTTGGTTGGAAGCCGAGAAGGCAAGGATTCGCGCGCTCTTGTCAAAGCGCCGCAGCGCGCTGATCGTGGCTGTGCCGCTGAGGCCCGGCAGGCGCATGTCGATCACGAAGACGTCTGCCGCGCCGCCCTCGCGCACCCAGGCAACGATGTCGCGCCCGTTGTCGAAGCTAGCGATCAGCGTGTAGCCCTCGACGAACTGAAGGATCTCTTCGATCAGGTTGCGAATCACCGCGGAATCGTCCGCGATCGCGATGCGCGTCTCCGTTGTTTGCGAGTTCGTCATGTGCCGTCCCCGGTGCTGCTGGCCGAGTTGAGGGGCTGGAGACTAATACCTCAAAACCCCGGCATGGGGTACACCCGTTGAAGTAGAAAAGTCAGCCCGTACTCGCCGCGCCACCAAGCGGCAGCAGCGCGTCGATCTCCGTTCCGCCGCCGGACGCCCCGGAGATCGAAAACGTGCCGCCGAACATCTGCGCGCGCTCGCGCATTCCGAGTAGGCCCAGGTGGCTGCCTTCTGCTGACGGACCCGTGACGGCCCCCTCGTACCCGACGCCGTCATCCGTCACATGAATTCGAATCGCGCCGGATTCGAGCGTGACCACCACGGTCGCGCTCGTTGCTTGGGCGTGCTTCTCGATGTTCGTCAGGGCCTCCTGGACGATGCGAAAGATCGTGATCGCGAACTCATTGCCCAGGTCGTCGGGCACGTCGGATTCAACCGACACCTTGACGCCGTCGACATGGCGCCCCAGCTCGTTGAGTGCCGCATTCAATCCGTTGTCGTCGAGGACTTGCGGTCGCAGCTCCATCAGCAGCGAGCGCAGTTCGCGCGCGCAGGAGCGGATCTCTTTGGCGCCGTCGGCGATGATCCCGCTGGCCGTCTGGTAGTCGTGCTGCTCGACGCGCGACTGGGCGAGCTCGAGGCGGATCGCGGTGGCGCCGAGTTGCTGCAAGACGCCGTCGTGGATGTCGGCGGCGACCATCGAGCGCTCGCGCTCCTGGGCCTCGACGAGCCTTCGCGTTGCCGAACGGCGCAGCGTCTCGATCGTCTCGCTGGCACGAAATCGCTCGACCGTCCCGGCCACAGCGCTGGCGATGCTGTCGAGCGTGTCGCGTTCGACGACGCCCAGCGTGTGGTGTGAGCGAATCGTGATCGTCGCCTCGGTCTCGCCCGAGATTCGCACCGGCAGTTCTGCACGCGAACCGCTTTCAAGCGCCTGCATCTCGCTGGCTGTGAGCGTCGGGTACGCGGCTCCATAATCGTTGTTGCGGTCGCCGAAAGTGTGCGTCTCAACCGATTCGCCCGCGATCACTTCGCTGGCAACCCCCCAGGCGAGCATCTCGCACTCGGCGAGATTCTTCATCGCGACCTCCATTGCGATGCCGCGGTCGGTCGGCTCGACCAGGCTGCGCTGCGTGCGCGACGCCGCCTGCGCCAGTTGGAGCGATCGCCGCGCGGCCCGCGCGCGCATCGAGTTCTCGAGCTGGACGCCGAGGATGCCGCCGCCCGTGGCGATGCCGACCATCGCGTTGTCATCTGGCGTCACGTCGCCTTTCAACGGGATCGCGATCACCGCACCCGCGATTGTCTGGCCCGACGGGTCGTGTCCGATCACCGGATATGCCAACACAGTTTCGGCAGCCGGGATCGAGATGACAGCGGGCGCGATGTTGCTCTCGAACCGTTCGCGCGCGAGCGCCGCACCCTCGGGGTCGGCGCCCGGCGTCGACCAGCCGACCGGGAGGTCAAACACCGGCTCGAGCACCCAACCCCAGCCGGACTGCGTCTCGTCAGCGAGTCCGAGGTTCGTCAGGAATTCGCGGGTCGAGTTGATCGCGCGCTCGAGCGCCTCTTCGGGCGGGACGTCGGCGCGGAGACGGTCGTACACCTCGGCCGCCAGTGCGAAGATCGGATCGTCGGGCTCAAAATCGCGAGTGCCGTCGGAGAGCCCCGACCCGTTTGCCGTCGGGTCTGGTTGTAGGTTCGAACCGTCTTCGTTCACTTCGCCCCATCCCCAAATCCGGATTGATGAACAGTCGTACTCAGGTCCCCAGAGAGTCTGGTCGCTCCACGGCGCAGACTATCGCCGCGGCTGCCCTGATTGTCTTCGCCGCAGGGCTCGTCGCGGATCTGGTGCTCTGGCCGCGCGATCAGTTGCCGCCCGTTGCCGACGTCGACCAGTACCGCTACTTCACGAAGGCATTCGTAGCGCGCGCCGAGGAGTTTCGCGGCTTGCAGAGTTGGCTGGCGGTCGGGGGCGCGCTGATGTTCGCCCTCCTGCCGCTCGTGCTCGCGTTGATTTGGCCTCGCACGCGTGAGGGCGTCGCGCTTTCGCGCTGGAGCGACCGCCGCAGCAGAGCGCTGCTCGGCCGAGGACGCATCCCGATGCACGCGGTGGCGGCCTCCGGGGTCGCGCTGCTCGCCCTGACGGCGGCGTTCCCGTTCGAGCTGGCGATGTTCACGCGCGCGCAGAACGCCGGGCTGGCAGTGCAGAGCGCGTCCGGCTGGGTCGGAGACTGGCTGCTGCAGACAGCACTGATCCTCGTTGCGGTCGCGCTGCTCGCGATGCTCTGCGGATGGTTGATCGGCCGTCTCCCGCGCGCATGGTGGGCGGTCTTTGGTGGCTGCTTGATCGCGCTGGCGATGGTCTTCCAGCTGCTTGCGCCGGTTGTCATCGAACCGTTGTTTGCCGAGTTCAAGCGTGTGCCTGACGGGCAGCTGAGCAAAGAGGTCAAGCAGGTGGCAAAGTCATCAGGCGTCGACGCTGGTGAGATCTACACCGTCGACGCCGCCCAGCGCACGACCGGCGCAAACGCGTATGTCACGGGCCTCGGGGCGACCAAGCGAGTGGTGATCTATGACACGCTCGTGCGCGACTTCAAGCCGGATGAGCGACGAGCGGTCGTGGCGCACGAATTCGGTCACGCTCATTACCGCGACCTGCTGAGCGGGCTGGTGTGGTTCGGATTCGTGGCGATGTTTGCGCTGTTCGCCGTTGACCTTGCGGCCCGTCGACTTGCCGAGCGGCGTGACATCGAGTTCGCCTCGCCGGCGGGGACTGCGATGGTGCTCGCGGTGGCAATACTTGCGATCGCGATCAGCCAGCCGGCCGCCAATGCCTGGTCGCGAGCGATCGAGGCGCGTGCCGACGCGTTTGCCCTGGCGGTGACCCAGAAGCCGGACGCGGCGATCGCACTCGAGCGCAGGTTGACGATTCAGAACATCGGGCGCCCGGAGCCGCCGGCGCTGCTGCAGTTCGTGTTCGGCACGCACCCGACTCCGATGCAGCGGATCGGGATGGCAACAACCGTCAAGCGGGAGCTGGCGGCAGGGCGCGCCGAGCCGATTCCCTAGTCGAGGGGGATTGAGGTCACTCTGGCGACTCGGGCTCGCCGTTGCCCGGCTCGTCGCCCTCGTACTCGGGGAGGTTGCGAATTCCCTCGCTGGTGGTCCACTTGGAGTAGTTGTCCTCCATCGCGTCGATCAGCTCGCGCATGAAGCGCGGCGAGAGGTTGACGCGGGTGACGACCACGCCGGGAATCTCCTCGGCGTCGACCTCGTGGTCAACACGGGCGAAGGTCACCGTGAATTCGTAGTCGGAGTGGCTGATGTTCGCGAAATTCGCGTAGACCCCGGCCATCTGCTCCGGCTGAAAATGGATGTTGATCCCGCGCTGTTCTGACTGGTCGTCGGACATCTCGTCGCTCCGTAAGGGTTGGCTCTGCGTGCCCGAAGGGTAGAGGCACGAACCTCTAGTATCGCGGCGGTCAGTGGACGGCGACGCATCAGACACCTCAAGACGCGATCCGCTTGCGCATTTGCGCGCTGCGGTGGTCGGTTCGGCTGCCGCTGCCGCCGGCGCAGAATCCGCGCCCCCGGGAGTTGCGCTTGAGCGTCCGAAGAACCAGGCGCACGGCGATTTCGCCACCAACGCGGCGATGGTCTGCGCTCCGCTCGCAAAGGACAATCCGCGCAACGTCGCCGAGAAGATCGGCGATGCGCTCGCGGAAGTGCTGGGCGAAGACCTGGCGAGCGCCGACGTCGCCGGCCCCGGCTTCCTGAACCTGCGACTCGACGATCGCTGGTATCGCTCAGCGCTTGCGGCGCTGCTTGGCGAGGACGACTTTGGCGGCGGGGTGGCCCCGCGGCCGGAGAAGATCAACGTCGAGTTTCCCAGCGCCAACCCGACCGGGCCGATGCACATCGGCCACGGTCGAAACGCGGCGTACGGCGACGCGCTCTGCCGCGTACTCGAGTTTGCCGGCCACAGCGTCTCTCGCGAGTACTACTCGAATGACTTCGGCACGCAGGTCGAGCGATTCGGCAGTTCGCTGGCGGCGCGGGCGCGCGGGGGAGACGTGCCTGAAGACGGCTACCAGGGTGAATACGTCGACGAGATCGCATCGTCAATCGAGGGCGCTGCCGACCTCCCGCCGGAGCAGCTTCAGGAACTCGGCGTCGCGAAGATGCTCGAGATGATCGGCGCGACGCTTGAGCGCATGCGCGTGGCGATCGACGTCTGGTTCTCCGAGCGCACCCTGCACGAGGATCACCGATTCGAGGCGGCGGTGAAGGCCCTGCGTGACTCGGGCCACATCTACGAGCACGACGACGCGCTCTGGCTGCGCACGAGCAATCTCGAGGACGACAAGGACCGAGTGCTGCGCAGAAGCAACGGCGACTACACCTACTTCGCGACCGACATCGCCTATCACCAGGACAAGCGCGCGCGTGGATTTGACCGGCTGATCGACGTCTGGGGGGCAGATCACCACGGATACATCCCGCGCATGAAGGCCGCCTATGCCGCGCTCGGCGGGGACCCAGAGACATTCGAGCCGGTGATCATGCAGCTGGTCAATCTGACCGAGGGCGGCCAGCGCGTGCAGATGTCCAAGCGCAGCGGCGAGTTCGTGACAGTCGACGACCTGATCGACGACATCGGTGTTGACGCGCTGCGCTTCTTTCTGGTGCAGCGCTCGCACGAGACGACGATGGACCTGGACCTCGCGCTCGCACGAGAGCAGAGCGACAAGAACCCGGTCTATTACGTGCAGTATGCCCACGCGCGGATCTGCTCAGTGCTCGAACGCGCAGACGTCGGCGGGGATCTCGAGCTGCCGGCGAGCGGTCCCGAACTGCACGCTTCCGAGCGCTCCCTGATCCGCCGGTTGGTTGAGTTCCCCGACGAGATCTCAGAAACGGCCGCCCGCCGCGCGCCGCACCGGCTGACGATCTACAGCCGCGACCTGGCAGCCGAGTTCTCAGCCTTCTATCGCGACTGCAAGGTGGTGGGGGAACCCGACGAGATTCTCCACTTCCGAGTAGCGCTCTGCGTCGCCACCCGTCGGGTCCTCGCCCGCTCACTCGATCTGCTGGGCGTCTCGGCCCCCGAGCGCATGTGACGAATCCCGGGTAGCGTCGCTCGTCGATCAGTAGTTGAGTTCCAGGTCGCCGGTCAGGTCGGCGGCCCAGGCGTTCAGGCGGAAGAACTCATCGGTCAGGATCAGGATCCCGACTGCGATCAGGATCGCGGCCGATACGCCGAGCAGCAGTGGGTAGTGACGCTTGACCCAGCTCGATGTCGAAGCGAGCGCGCCGACCCCCAGGGCGGAGGCGATGAACGGCACCGCCAGCCCCATCGAATAGAAAAACAGCAGCACGGCACCCTCGGCGAGATTCTGTTGCGTGCTGGCGGCGGTCAGAATCGCGCCGAGCGTCGGGCCAAGGCATGGGGTCCAGGCGATCGCAAACGCGGCTCCGGCGATCAGCGGTCCGCCCATGCCCGCGCGGTGCGCCAACTGCTGCGAGCGCATCTCGAAGTTCAGCGCCGGCACGAAGATCGAGGCCGCCATGAAGACCCCGAGCCCGATGATCATCACCCCGCTGATCTTGCGCAGCAACTCGGTGTTGTCCGTCATCAACTGACCGATCCCGGTCGCAACCATCCCGCCGAGCATGAAGATCAGCGTGAACGCGGCGACGAAGATCAGCGCCGGGATAAGCATCTGCCGCGCCCCGTGATCTTCGATTCGCTCGGTCGCCGCAACCCCGGAAATCGTCGCCAGGTATCCGGGCACAAGCGGCAGCACGCAGGGCGTGAAGAAGGAGATCAGGCCGACGCCGAACGCGGCCAGAACTGTGGTGTCGACGCCGCCGTCCATCGCATCAATCGGTCAGAGATCGTACCGGCGGAGGTCTTCGTCGAGCGAGCTCTCGGACGACGCTTCACCGGCCGGCGCTTCGGAGCGCTTGGCCCGGCTCCAGCTGAGTGCGCCGAAGAAGATGGCGATCAGCACCGCCAGCAGCGCGACGATCGGCACGACGTATGCAGTCAGATCGAAACCGCTCTTCTGCGGCACCGCCAACACCGCCGGGCCGTACTCGGCGACTAGTGCGTCCTTGATCTGATCCTTCGATTCGCACTTGTCTGCTCGCTCGCGAATGAACTCGCGCTGATCGTCAGACTGCGGTCCGCCGGCGTTGACCAGGGGGACGCCGCAGATAACGCACATCACCTCGTCCTGAATGTCGATCAGCGACGTCTTCGGGCAAGCGGCTTCGGCTGCCGGCGCGAAGGTGAGCGCCGCAAACAAGGCGATCACCGCCAAGGAGACAACGCGCACGCTCACTGCTGCGTCCCCGCTCTCTCAGCGAGCAGCTGCGGGATCACTTGCTCAAGCCACTCCTCGTCGACCTGCATCCGCTTGAGCGCCGCCACGTTGCCGTCGCGGTCGATCAGGAACGTCTCGGGCATCCGCTTGGTGCCGAAGTCCTTCGTGGCGTCGGCGCTGGAGTAGCGCAGACTCGGGTAGGTGAGGTGGTTCTCGACGATGAACTTGTTGGCGTCCTTGGAGAGGTCGTCAACGTCGGCGCCGAGCACGACCAAGCCTTCTTTGGCGTACTTGCGGTAGACGCGCTCGATCGCCGGCGCCTCCTCCTTGCACGGTTCGCACCAGCTGGCCCAGAAGTTGAGCAGGACGACCTTGCCCTTGTAATCGGCAAGCGACGCGGTGCCTTCGTCGTTGAGGATCCGCACCTCACGCGTCGGCGCGGCGATGCGGTCGCCCGCGGCAAGGGCGTTGTCGTACTTGTTACCGCCCGCCTTGATCGCGACGCCGTAAACGAGCAGCGCAATCAGCGCGACAAGTCCGGCGAAGGCGACGTAAGTCCATGGTGATCGCTTGCTTTCCATGCGGCTGCTGAGGGTAGATGGGGACGCCTGGCCGATGGCTGGGTGCGCGGTGTCCTGAAGATCAGGCAGAATGGCGGCGAGTGACCCAATTCACCTTTTGGAGGGCTGTCAGTTGAGCGAGAAAACTTCAACCGGAAAGATCGTCGCCGCGGTCGGCGGCGTGCTTCTGATCGTCTCGCTGTTTCTCAAGTGGTCAGGGGTTGATATCCCCGACAGCCTGAGCAATGCGGCAAACCAGGTCGGCTCGCAGCTCACTGGTCCGGCCCAGCAGGCCTTCAACAACGCGCAGGACGCCGCCCAGGACGCCGCCAGCGCCAACGCCTTCGACATGTTTGGCTGGATTCCGATCCTTTACATCGTGATCGGCGTGCTGGCGATCATTCCGGCTGTGCTCGACATCTTCGACCTTGAGATCGAATTGCCGTTCGACGCGAGTCTCGTGACGCTTGTCGGCGGCCTTGTCGTGCTGGGCGGGATGCTGCTTGTTCTCGACTCGCCGGGCAGCACGAAGATCGGCGGTTGGCTTGCGCTGCTTGCTTCGATTGCGATCACCGCTGGCGGCTTGATGCAGACGGGCGAGTCGGATGAGGGCGCCGGAGGCGCCGTGGCAGCAGCGCCGCCGGGCTACGCGGCGCCGGCCGCGCCGCAGCCTCCCGCTCAACCGCCGACGCAGGCACCGCCGGCCGCTGCACCGCCGATGTCTCCTCCGCCAGGTCCTGCGCCGCCGCAGCCGCCCGTGCAACCGCCAGGCGCATAGATCCTGCGAGATCGGCTGCGCCGCGATAAAGCCGCGCGCCCGATCTGTCGATCCCCAATAAATGCAATCGCCAGAGGCCAGTGGTTTCGCGCGATTCGGCGGCTTCTTGCTGCTCGTTTCGCTTGTATTGCCGTACTTCGCATTGTCGTTCGTCGGGCTTGGCGGGTTCAGCTTCCGGCTGAACACGGTCGACAAGGGCGCGCTGGTGCTCGTCGCCGCGTACGGATTGCTGGCGCTCGCGCAGGTGCGGTTCTCGACGCGCGAGACGATGGCGATGATCTATCTGATTGTCGGCGTGCTCTTCACCGGCGCGCTGATCTACAAGATCTGGATTTCGCCCCCCGGCTCTGCACCGATCGGCGACATTCCCGGCAACGCCGGCGATCTCACGGTCAACGGCCAGAAGCTCGACCTCGGGAACGTCTCCACCCAGGACGTCCTGAAGGCATTTGGAGCCACGCTCAAGCCGACCTACGGCGCGTACGTGGCGATGCTCGGCAGCGCGTTCTTCACCGTCGGGGCGTTCCTGGAGTGGCGCAAGAGCGGCACCGCAAGCTCGGGTGCCTACGGCGAGCAACTCCAGAACCTCCAGCAGCTGGCTCAGCCGCAGGGCGGACCTCTTCAGCAGCCCGCGGCGGCGCCGAGCTACCAGCAGCAGTCGTATTCGCCGCAGCAAGCGCCTGCGAGCGCGGTTCCCGATCCGTTCGCGCCGCCCGCGGTCGTCTCCGCACATCCCCAGGCAGCCGTGGCGCAGCCCGCGCCAACAGATGCTCCCCAGGCGATTCCGCAGCGCCCGCCGGGCTGCTGAGAAGAGAAGCGGGCGACGGGGCTCGAACCCGCGACCTCAAGCTTGGGAAGCTTGCGCTCTACCAACTGAGCTACACCCGCGTGGTTGCGCAGAATACCCGTCGAGGACGGGCCTCGCGGCGCCCGAAAGCTCAAGCTTGGGAAGCTGGTCCGACCGTTTGGTGGGCTCGCGTGAGCGAGTTCCCGCCCTGCAAATCACCGTAATCAAGGGGCGGCGTGGGCGATAGTCGTTACTCGCCGTAGCCGGCACGGCTGTTTGCTGAGTGTTTGCACCGGGTCGACCAAGTGCAGCAATTTCAACAAACGTTGACAAAGCGCTCAAGGTGAGCAATACTTTTGTCGAATCACATTGTTACAGTGTGACACAAGCACGACAGTTACCGGAGCTGCATGTTCGGGAACAAGCCAACCATTACGCATCCATTCGTGCTGACATAGCCCGCGTGCAGGGCAAAGAAAGTGAGTTCGCATCATGGCTAAGACCGTGACTACGCGCGTTTCGGAGCGCGTACACCAGGGGAGTAGGCAAGTGGGGCCCCTGCTCGGGATCCAGCCGTCCGAAGCTATCGACATGGCTTGGGACGAGTTCGTGAAGAACCACCGCGAAGAGTTCGCCGCGAATCTCGAGCACCTGGCGGACGTAATCCGCAACGGCACCACCTCAGATCTAGGCGACTACCTCGGGGCGCACGATCGCGAGGAACGAGCCAAGGCCAATATTTCAAGGCTCCGCGAAAAAGCACCCAAACCTGGTTAGGCAAATAATGCAAACTGTAAGCTGCGACCAATGTCATGGGGACGGCTTGCAGGTAGCGAAATCGGAGGCTCCCATTTCTGCGAAACATGGGAACTGAGGATCACCAAGCGGTGCTTGGTCGATGACTTGGGCTTGCCCGAAGACGCAACATTTGCTGCCGCAAAGCGTCTAGGAATTGTTAGGGCGTTCGTGAAGCAGCGGTGCGCAAATCCGGTGGGGGGATCCTGGCTGGGTCCGACTCCACGAGGCGGCAACGTTGGCTACGCGTGGTTGCGCCACGGCAACCGGGAACGGGCGATAACCGTCTACGACGAGCGTGAGGGGGTTGTCTGGATGACCGCGTACAGCCCCGAGCACACTTCGGGGAGTGTCGATCCCGCCCAAGTCCATTTTCACGAGCTTTGGAATCAGGGAGAGCTCCTGCCAGCTGATGTGGATGAAGTGCAGCGACTCAAGGAGCGCGACGATGCTCGCGCGGAGTTGCTCGTCGTGCAGGGCCGCTACATGATGGATCGTGCGCGCGAAACGGGAGCGGAGTACCGCGACCACCTTCCCGGCGATATCAACGCGGCGGTGGTGGTGGAATATGAGCCCGGGATCGAAGCGGTGACGTTTGCGTTCACAATCACGAACAGGTACACGCAGAACCGCGAGATCCAAGTTCTCCTGGCGGGCCTCTACCCAGAGGACAAATGGGAGCTCGTGTCGCGAATGCCCTCGGGACGTCGACTCGGAGACAATGAAATCGGATGGCAACACCACCATGAACGATGAGCCGACACCAGAGCGTCATGTCGCGTTGGCACGGCTTCTTCTCCAAATCCGGTGGGCTTTGGATGACCACAACGTCAGTTGCCCGCTGCCAGCAGCGGCGGTAATCCTCCACCCGGATCAGTCGGAGATCCTCTTTGCGGAGTCTATTTTTGGGCTCCCTGTCGAGACGAACCCCGAAGCGGCACCTGGGACCGTTCGTTTCGGGTGCGACGGGTCCGCGTGGAAGATCGACGAGGAAATCGCAGCCAGCGGGATCCTCGACGAGGACGGGTAAGACCCGCAATGAGTAAAGATCCGCTGTCGGAGGCTCGCCGAGGATTCGATCGGGCGTCGGCGCGTTTCGACGCCCTCTACACGGCGATCACTAATGTGCAGAGGGAGCTTCTCGGCCTCCGACGAGATCTGGACGAATGCGACGCGAGTGTCCCGGTTTCGGATCGAACGGGCCTCGCGGGCAAGCTCGAGGAGATCTCGCTTGCGCTCGAGGATCTTCATCGGTTTTCGACGCCTGCACGGAGCGCGGTGCAGACAGTTGGTCGCGCGGCGTTTCTCGACCCTCCGACCCGCATCCGGAACGCGATCGACTCCAGCTCACTCACCGACGCCGTTGTTCGCGCCGCTGTGGTCAACAGTGAAAAGCGCGAGGCTTTTCTTGCGGTTGGTCTGGTCGCTGAGTACATGGAGGATGGTCCCGACGTTGGTATGGGACTGAAGCGCCTTCCTATAGCCCCGCTGCTCGGTCTAGCGCGGCTTGTTGGAGCTAGAACGGTCTCGAAAATTCTGGCTGCGGCGGCGTTACCGGCTGATGTGCGCTTCGGCGATCTCGAGCCGGGTGACAGCGCACGACTGATCGACGCTATGGAAGACCAGGTCAAGCGCTATTGACTCGTCCTAGCCTATGCGCCGCCCGACGGTCGCAAACTGCGGCCTGTGTTTGCAGATCGTCCGAAGTCGACCGGCATGAGGAGATGTCAAAGACAGCAAGCGCGCTCTGGGAGCTACCTTGCGGAGAAGCGGGCGACGGGGCTCGAACCCGCGACCTCAAGCTTGGGAAGCTTGCGCTCTACCAACTGAGCTACACCCGCAAGAGACCTGCAGGTTACCCGCTCGCAGGCATGCCGGCAGCGTCGCGAGCGACAGCAAACACCTCGTCCAGCATTGCCTCAGTCAGTCTCCCCGTGAACGTGTTCTGCTGACTCACGTGGTAGCTGCCGATCAACGTCAGTTCGCCGATCGCGACGCGCGCGCCGTGTGCAAACTTCGGCTTCGGACGCGGGATCTCATGCCCCATCTGACCCAGCGCACAGAGCGCGCCGTTCCAGCCAAAGGCACCCAGGGCCACGATCGAGCGCACGTTCGGCAGCAATTCGAGCTCCCGCCCCAGAAACGGCAGACAGTTGTCGCGCTCAGCGGTCGAAGGCTTGTTGTCCGGGGGCGCGCAGCGCACAGTGGCCGTCACCCAGGCATCAACCAGCTGAAGCCCATCGTCGGCCGACACCGCATCGGGCGAGCTGGCAAGTCCGGCCCGGTGCATCGCGGCATACAGCCAGTCGCCCGAGCGGTCGCCGGTGAACATGCGGCCGGTGCGGTTGGCGCCGTTGGCGGCGGGTGCGAGACCGACGATCAGAATTCGTGCATCGGGATCGCCCCAGCCTGGGACGGGCAGGGCCCAGTAGCGCTCGCCGCGGTAGCGCTTGGGGGGATCGGCCGCAACTGCTTCGCGCCACTCGACCAGACGCGAGCAGCGCCGGCAGGCCGAGACTTCTGCGGCCAGTTCTTTCAATGCGCGCCGCCGGGAACTGTCGGTTGCCGCCGTCATCGACGAGATTCAAGCAGTGCCCAGTGCGGGCGAGCAAATGCGATGACCTGCGATAATCACGGCCCCCGATGGACCCCGCACGCAAGCGCAAGACCCGCCTTATCGTCACGCTCGGGATCGCGTTGCTGCTCGCCACGGCTCTGATCTACACAAGTTTCAGTGCCTCGACGGTTGCACGCACGCCCTCTCAGCTGCTGACATCCTCGACCCCTGGTGAGTCGTACGAACTCTCCGGTCGTGTTGTCACGGGCTCGGTCAAGAAGAGCGAAGACTCGATGACCTTCCGCGTGCGCGATCGCGCCGCCGGCGAGGACGCCAAGTCGATCGTCGTCCGTTACAGCGGCACCGTGCCGGATCCCTTCCGCGAGGGTCGCGAGATCATCGTCACCGGCAAGATGGTGAACGGCGAGATGGTCGCCGAACCCGGATCGCTCATAACCAAGTGCCCTTCGAAGTTCACGAACTCGAAGAAGGGCGAGGGCGCGAGCGGCTCGGCTTCCAAGCAGTACTGATCGGACTCTCTTGACCTTCGGCCGCGCCTGCATCCTCACCGCGTTCGCGGTCGCCCTGTATGTGGTCGCCGCCGGTTGGTACGGGGCCAAAACCGGCAAGCGCGAGTGGTCGGTCTCGGCGCGCCGCGGGATGTACGTGATCGCGGGGCTCGCGATCGCGTCGTTCATCACGCTCGAGATCGCCTACGTCACGTCCGATTTCAGCTTCTCGCTGGTGGCGTTGAACTCGTCAACGACGACACCGCTCTTCTACAAGCTGACCGCCGTCTGGTCGAGCCAGGCAGGCTCGATGCTGCTTTGGGTAACGGTGCTCGGGATTCTCTCCGGGCTGGTGCTCTACTTCACGCGCAACACACACCGCGAGGTCGGGGCCTGGGCGACCGTCGTGCTCGGCGCGATCGCCAGCTTCTTCCTCACGCTGATGGTCTTCTTCCCGGACGCCAACCCGTTTCTGGCGTCTAAGCCGGTGCCGATCGAAGGCAATGGTCTTGAGCCGCTGCTGCGGCACCCGAGCATGATGTTCCACCCGCCGATGCTCTATTCGGGATACGTCGGATTCTCGATCCCGTTCGCCTTTGCGATCGGCGCGCTGATCACCCGCCGCGTCGATGCCAGCTGGATTCGCTCGACCCGCGCCTTCGCGCTGCTGGCCTGGACGTTTCTCTCAATCGGCATCGTGCTCGGCGCGCGCTGGTCCTATACGGAACTCGGATGGGGCGGCTACTGGGGCTGGGACCCGGTCGAGAACGCCGCGCTGCTCCCGTGGCTGACCGGCACGGCGTTCATCCACTCGATCATGGTCCAGGAACGCCGTGGGATGCTCAAGGTCTGGAATGTCTCGTTGATTGCTGCGACGTTCGCGCTCTCCGTGCTGGGCACATTTCTGGTGCGAAGCGGAATCCTCGACTCGATCCACGCGTTCGGCGAGTCGACGCTCGCCGTGCCGTTCCTGATCTTCATCAGCGCGATCATCCTCGGCTCGGCGACGCTGATCGTGATGCGCCTGCCGGATCTGCGTAGCGCCCATCGTCTCGACTCGCTCTTCTCGCGCGAGGCGATGTTCCTGCTCAACAACTTCCTGCTCGTGGGATTGGCCGCGGTGATCATGTGGGGCACATACTTCCCGCTGATCTCGGAGGCCGTGACCGGCACCAAGGCGAGTGTTGGGCCGCCGTGGTTCTCGCAGTATGTGACGCCGCTGGCGATTGTTCTGGTGCTCGTTTCGGGCATCGGCCCGATCATCCCGTGGCGACGTGTCAACCGCGCCAAGGCGGCGGCGCTCTTCGTGCTGCCCGCGCTGGCGGCCGCGGCCGCGATGGTCGCCACCGCGCTGATCGCCGGATTCTTCGACAGCTGGCGCGCCTCGTTGCTCTTCGGCGCGGCGGCCTTCTCGCTCTGCGTGATGTTTCGCGAGTTCTACAGCGGTGCGCGCGCCCGCCAGGCGCTTGAGGGCGGGGGCTTCTTCAACGCGCTTGGCCGGATGGTTTCGCGCAATCGCCGTCGTTACGGGGGATACATCGTGCACGTCGGCATCGCGGTGCTCCTGATCGGCGTTGCCGCTTCTTCGGCCTTCAGCTCGAGCGTCGAGCGCAACATCAAGGTCGGCGAAACCTTCCAGGTGGGCGACTACGACGTCAAGTACGTCAAGGCGACGTCTGAGGTCTCCAACGAATACCTCAACTTCGGCGTCGTGCTCGATGTCTCCAAGGACGGAAAGCACGTCACAACACTCACCCCGTCGCGCAACAACTATCCGCTGAACTCAGCGGCACCTGGCCCGGTGGCCCGCTACTTCGAAGGCGAAGTCACCAGCGAAGTCGGCCTCAAGGCAGGCCCGTGGCGCGATATCTGGGCCAGCGTCTCGCCGAACACCGACGGACTCGAGCGGGCGATTGTGGCCGCCGGGAAGCTGCCGCAGATCGAGACCAACGAGCAGGTGCAGGCGATCGCGATCACGGCGATCGTCGAGTCGTTCCCGGCAGCCAAGCCCAGCGCGCGCGTGCTGGTGCTGGTCAACCCGTTGGTCACCTGGATCTGGATCGGGACGATCATCGTGTTGCTGGGCGCTCTGACCGCGCTCTGGCCATCTTCGAGTCTCTTGCGTTCACGCATGACCGCTTCAGGTGCGGCACGGGCCGCCCGCGGAGAACTCGCAAAGGAGGGAGCGGCCTGATGGTGCTGCAGGTGCTTCTCACGCTGGCGATGATCAGTGTGGTCGTGACTTTCCTCGCTTGGCCGGTGCTGCGCGGCGTGGACGAGCAGGTCGTCGACGCCGACCGCCGCGAGCTCGAGGACGCCAAACAGTCCAAGTACCGCGAGATCAAAGACGCCGAACTCGAGTACAAGGCCGGTCGCATGACCGAGGCCCAGTGGCGCGAGACCGACCGTGAGTTGCGGGCCGAGGCGATGCTGATCCTGCGCGAGATCGACACGCTGGGCGCGAAGAAATCAGATCAACCCGGCGAAGAGCCGGCGGCTGGCTAGACTTCTCGGCTTATGGGAGCAGTACTCGCAGTTGTCCAGCTGATCATCGCGGTCGTCCTCGTGTTCCTCGTGCTTCTGCACTCGGGCAAGGACGCCGGGCTTTCTGGCGCCTTCGGCGTCGCACCGGGAAGTGGCCCGTTCGGCGGCGGCTCGTTGCTTGAGCGCAACCTCGATCGCTGGACGATCGTTTTCGCAGTGGCGTTCTTCGTGAACACGCTGTTCCTGCTCAAGGTTCTTTAGCTCCAGGCGGGGCTGGCGGTGCCGCGCCGCGCATTGATCGTCACGCACGTCCCCTGGGAGGGGCCGCATCGGATTGCTCGTGCGCTGGAAGGCGCCGGATTGGAGCTCGATTTTCGCTGCACACTCGACGGCGACCCGCTGCCCTCGCATCAAGAAGTCTCCGCCGCCGTCTTTATGGGCGGGCCGATGAACGTCGACGAAACCGATCGCTACCCGAGTCTCGCGCTCGAGCGCGAATGGATCGCCGAGGCTGTGCGAATGGACATGCCGATGCTCGGCGTCTGTCTTGGTTCACAACTGCTGGCCAGGGCGCTCGGAGCGGCAGTGACGCCTGGTCCCGCACCAGAGATCGGCTGGTCCCACATTCAGGTGCACGTGGATTCAGATCCGCTGATCGGACCGCTGGCGCCGGCTGCGGAGGTCCTGCACTGGCACGGAGACGTCATCGGACTGCCGCCGGGAGCGACGCTGCTGGCGTCCAGCGAGCAGTCTCCGGTACAGGCGTTTCGCCGCGGGAACGCCTGGGGGCTGCTGTTTCACGCCGAAGCGGATCTTCAGCTGGCCGAGCAATGGATGGCGGAGCCGTCGATGCGCGCCGAAGCCGAGGCGGAGCTCGGCGATCAGGTCCCCGCAGTCGTTTCGCGCGCGCGGGAGATCGATCAGCGCGTTCGCACCGCCACCGATCCTGTCTTCGAAGCATTTGCCGAGCTGGCAATCGCGCGAGGGGCCTGAGAAACCTGCGACCCGCCGACGGCGCTGCTGTGGTAGCCGCCGGCGGAATCGCACGTTTCTTGGTTCACGCGGCGCACCCACATGCGTTCGCGCTACGCCTGGTCACCTGCCGGCCAAGGGGGAGACATGACCGTCGCGGTGAATCCGTGCGCGGAGAATCACATAAAGTTGATCAGATTTATATAGAATAGGTCGGCAAGCGTTCGAGTCGCCGAGTTCGAGGCGACGAACCGTTCAGCGAGGTAGCAGCAGCGCCGAGAGCGCTTCGTCGACGACGCGCTCCGGGCGCGCCTCACGGCGCTGGCGCAACGACTTGCGGGCGCGTACGAGCAGATCTAGGCTCGCCTCGTCGAACTTCTCAGGCGTGGCGACACCGATGCTCAGGCTGACCGGAACCGACTGGGCGAAGTTGACATACGCCTCAAGGTTGCAGCGAATCGCTTCGAGCTCCTCCGGTGACACGTCGTGACAGACGACGGCGAACTCGTCGGCGTCGACCCGGCCGACGAAGTCGTCGCCGCGCACGCGCAGCCTGATGCGCTCTGCCACCTCCGCGAGCACGTGATCGCCGGTTGCGCGTCCGTATAGGTGGTTGATGTCGCCGAATGCGTCGATGTCGACCACAAGCAAGCCGAACTCGCCGCCAGTGGCGCGGCCTTCGCGCCAGGCGGCTTCGAGTTCGTGGACTAGTTCACGCCGATTGCCGACGCCGGTCAGGCTGTCCCCGCCTGAGCGGTCGCCATCGCGGTCGTCGACGTACCGGCTGAAGATCAGAGCACCGACGCCAGCGATCGCGGCTCCGCAGACGGCGCTCAAAGTCAGCAGTGCCCAGAGCGGCAGATTTTGGATCGTTGTAGCGACGGTGCTCATTTACTTCGACCCCCCCAGGTCGTCGCAAGAGCATGCACGAATAATGTGGAGCCTGCTCAACATTCGTCCAGTTTTGGCCCAAGTGCCTCAAGATTCAGCAGGATTCTTCCCCATTCGGGCGCCTCGTCGAGTGGGATAGCCTTGCCCGCGGGGCACCAGCGACAATCACCGCGGAGGGCGGGGGAAGAGCATGGATTTCGAGCATTCAGACAAGGCCAAGGACTACCTGGAGCGGGTCGGGGCTTTCATCGACACCGAAATCGCCCCGCTCGAGGAGCAGGCGCGCCTGACGATGTTCGATCGCGATGCCGAGGATCGCTGGAAGGTCCCGCCGGAGTTGGAGGAACTCAAGGCGAAGGCTCGCGCGCAGGGTCTCTGGAACCTTTTTCTCCCGGACGAGGAGTACGGCGCAGGCCTTTCAAACGTCGAGTACGCGGTCCTGGCCGAGCGCATGGGCCGATCGTTCCTCGCCCCGGAGGTCTTCAACTGCAACGCACCGGACACCGGCAACATGGAAGTGCTGCACATGTTCGCCAGCGACGAACAGAAGGATCGCTGGCTCAAGCCCCTGCTCGCCGGCGAGATCCGCTCGGCGTTCTGCATGACCGAGCCCGGCGTCGCCTCTTCGGATGCGACCAACATGGAGGCGACCGCGACCGTCGAGGGCGACGAGGTCGTACTCAACGGGCGCAAGTGGTGGAGCACAGGGGTGGGTCACCCCAACTGCGAGGTGCTGATCTACATGGCACTGACCGATCCGACCGCGCACAAGTACGCGCAGCACTCGATGGTGCTCGTGCCGATGGACACGCCCGGCGTGAAGGTCGAGCGGATGCTGACCACGATGGGATTCTGGGACGAGCCCGGCGGCCACGGTGAGGTCAGCTTCACCGACGTGCGGCTGCCCACCAGCGCCTTCATCGGCGGACCGGGTCGCGCATTCGAAATTGCCCAGGCGCGGCTCGGCCCAGGCCGGATCCACCACTGCATGCGTTTGATCGGGCTTGCCGAACTGGCGCTGGAGCTCGCCTGCCGGCGCGCAACGGAACGCGTCGCCTTCGGCAAGCCGCTGGCCAACCTCGGCGGCAACCGCGAGCGCATCGCCGACGCGCGGATCAAGATCGATCAGGCTCGTCTGCTGGTGCTCAACGCCGCATGGCTGATCGACACGCGCGGCCTGGCCGGTGCACTCAGCGCCGTCTCGCAGATCAAGGTCGCCGCGCCGATCATGGCGCAGGAAGTGATCGACATGGCGATTCAGATCCATGGCGGCGGGGGTCTCTCCAACGACTTCCCGCTCGCGGCGGCCTGGACCAACGCTCGCGTGCTGCGTCTGGCTGACGGACCGGACGAGGTTCACCGAGGCGTGGTCGCCCGCATCGAACTGCGCAAGTACGCCGGCGAGGCCGGCGGACAGTCGATTTCGGGCGACGCCAAGGGCTGATGGCCGAAGCTGCGCTCGATCGGGCCGGCGAAGTTCGCGGCGAAGACGCCTTCGATGTCGAGGCCGTCGACACATTCCTGAAGTCGCAGGTCGAACTGACCGGCGAGCCCGAGGTGACGCAGTTCCCCGGCGGTGCCTCCAATCTGACCTACCAGCTGACCTATCCAGATCGCGAGCTGATCCTGCGCCGCCCGCCCGGCGGGCAACTGCCCAAGTCCGGGCACGACATGCGTCGCGAATACAACGTCCAGGACAAGCTCGCGCCGGTCTTCCCCTATGTGCCCAGGATGATCGCCTTCTGCGAGGACCACGCAGTTCTGGGCACCGATTTCTACGTGATGGAGAAGGTTCGCGGCGTGATCCTGCGCAAGAACCTGCCGTCAGGGATGACACTCGACGCCAGCCAGGCCCGCGCGCTCTCGACCAACTGGGTCGACCGCCTCGTCGACCTTCACGCGGTCGATCCGGCGGCCTGCGGACTTGAAGACCTGGGCAAGCGAGGCGGCTACGTGGAGCGTCAGATCGCCGGATGGAGCAAGCGATACGAAGCTGCGCGCACACGCAACGTGCCGAGCTTCAAGAAGGTGATGCGCTGGTTGGATTCGAATCGACCAGACGACGTCGCCAGCTGCATCATCCACAACGACTGGCGCCTGGACAACGTGGTGCTCGACGAGCACGACCCTGGGCGCATCATCGCGGTGCTCGACTGGGAGATGGCGACGCTCGGCGACCCGCTTATGGATCTCGGCGCAACGCTTTCCTACTGGATCGAGCCAGGGGCAAAGGGGCTTGCCGAGCGCTTCCGCATGCAGCCGTCGAATCTCCCCGGAATGCTCTCGCGCGCCGAACTGATCGCGCACTACTTGGAGCGCAGTGGCCGCGACGCGGTGGATTTTCGCTTCTACGAGGTCTACGGCTACTTCCGCCTGGCCGGGATCATCCAGCAGATCTACAAGCGCTACCACGACGGCGCCACCACTAACCCGCGCTTCAAGAACTTCTGGCTTGCGACTTGGTACTTGCACAGGCAGGCGCGGCAGGCGATGAAGAAGTGAGGGCCGCACGGTGCCGGTGATCCGCCTGATCCGGCATGGTCAGGCATCCTTTGGCTTGAAGAACTACGACCAGCTCTCAGAGCTGGGCGAGCGGCAGTCGCGGCTGCTCGGCGAGTCGCTGAAGGGCCGCGTGGGCGCGGTCGACCTGGTCGTCTGCGGTGCAATGGAGCGCCATGCCCAGACCGCCGCAGGCGCGCTTGAGGCGATGGGACTCGATCTCAAGCCCGAGATCGACCCGCGCTGGAACGAATTCGATCACGAAGAGGTGATCGCTCGCCATAAGCCGATCTACCGCTCAAAGACGGTGATGGTCGCTGACCTTGCCCGCAAGGGCGACCCGCGCCGGCAGTTCCAACTGCTCTTTGATGACGCGCTGGCGCGCTGGACAGCGGGGCAGCATGACGCCGAGTACGGCGAGGCATGGCCGGCGTTCGTCGAGCGGGCGGTCGCCGGCCTGACGGCGCTGGCGGAGGAGTCCGGTGCAGAGAACATCCTCGTGTTCACCTCCGGCGGGCCGGTCAGCGCGGCTGCCTCGTCACTCCTGGGGATGTCGTCTGATGGCTGGATGCGGCTCAACCGCACTTGCGCCAACTGCTCGGAGACCAAGATCGTCGCCGGTCGCAGCGGGATCAGCCTCGTGACCTGGAACGCGCACCCGTGGTTTGACGCGGACCGCGAGCTGCTGTCCTACCGCTGAGCCGCCTCGGCGGTATGTTGTGCGCGTGGACGACGAGACATCCAAGGAGCGCCATAACCGCGAGCTGATCGAGTTGCTCAACGAGCTGCGCGTGTTGCTTCCGGGCACGCAGGTGATCTTCGCGTTCCTTCTGGCGGTGCCGTTCTCGGACCGCTTCAAGGAGATTGGAACCGCCGATCGCGCCCTCTACTTCATCACGCTTTGCAGCACAGCAATGTCTGCTCTGCTTCTGATCGCGCCGGGCGCGATGCACCGGCTCGACTTCCGCTTGATCGACAAAGGAGCGATGATCAAGATCGCCACGCGGCTGGCGATCTGGGGCACAGTGTTCGTCGCTGTCTCAATGGTCGGCGCGCTGACGTTCGTCGCATTGCTGATTTACGGCGAGACCGCGGCGATCGTTGTGGGGGTGGTCGCCGCTGTGCTGTTCACAGGCGGCTGGTTCGTGATGCCGCTGCGCTGGCGGCGCAAGCATCCCGAAGAGCCGCGCCACGACACGTAGCGCTCAGTCGCGCGCAGCGACCCCGCCGAACATGAGCGCGACGCCGGCGTCAATCCAGCGCTGCCAGAGGTCGCGCGGAGCGTCCTCCGCGACCGCCCGCCTCGTGCCCTCGAAGATCAGGCCGACCAGCGCCTGCGCGGTGATCTCGATGTCCATGTCCTTGCGCAGGAATCCCTTGGTGACGCCGTTCTCCAGAAACATCGCCGTGCGGGCAGAAAAGACCTCGAAGGACCTGTGTGAAGCCTCCGGATCGATCGCCAGCGACTGCACGTGGAGCAGGGCGTAGGCGTCAGGCGACGAGTCGAGCGTCTCGAACATCCGCTGCATGATGCGCTCGGTCTGCGCGCGATATTCGCCGAGCGTCTCGCTGGCGTCGGGATCTTCGTCGGCGAGCGGCGACATGATGTCGAGGATCGCGCGATCGACCACTTGGACGGCGATGTCGCGCTTGTTCTCGAAGTAGCGGTAGACGGTGCCGTGACCGATCCCGAGGTCGGCCGCGATGTCGGCGATGCCGGTTTCGGCAAAGCCCTTCTCGGCGAAGATCCGCTGCGCTGCGTCGAGAATGTCCTCGCGGCGCGATTCGGCGCGCGCCGCGCGGCGCTCAGCTGCGGTGGCGACTGCCGTCATACCTCTGCCTTGTCGCGCGTCCGCGAGCTTGATCCAGAGATGCGATCGTCGTACTTGTCGCGAGTCTTACGGTCGATCCGGGTGTGGTCGAGGAGACGGTGGACGCCGAAGAGCTTCTTGAGGCGCGAAAGGAGGCGCGTGGGGAAGAGCACCGGGAGCGCCGGCCAGACGCCGTACCAGCGGGGAATCGCAATTTCCTCGCGGCGGTTCTCGACCGACCCGACGATCGCCTCGGCGACCTGCTCGGGCTTGAGAATCCCTATGCGCTCGGTCGGCAGGCCGCTGGTCAGCTCGGTCTGCACCGCGTTGGGCATCACGGTCGAAATCGACACGCCGGTGCCGTCGAGCTCATCGCGCACGGCTCCCGAGAGTCCGACCACCGCGTGCTTGGTACCCGAGTAGACGGCAAGGCCCGGGACCGCGAACTTGCCCGCCATCGAGGCGACGTTGACCACATGACCCTTGCCGCGCTCGATCATCTTCGGCAGGACCAGCCGCATGCCGATGATCGGTCCGCGGTAGTTGACGTCGATCTGCGTTTCGATCAGTTGCTCAGACTCTTCAAGGAACGGGCCGGCGGGCATGATGCCGGCGTTGTTGACGAGCACGTCGATCGGGCCGCTGATTTCGGCGGCCTCGTCGAGGAAGGCCGCGAACGACTCGCGGTCGGTGACATCGAGCTTGAGTCCGCGCGCCTGCGGTCCGATCGCTGCTGCCGCGTCCTTGGTCGACTGCTCGTCGAGGTCGCCGATCACGACCTTTGCGCCCTGGGCGTGGAAGATCTTCGCCGCCTCAAAGCCGATGCCGCGCGCGCCGCCGGTGATCGCGACTGTCGCTCCTGCGAGCTGGATGGGTGTGGGTTTGCGGTTCATGCGGGCACTGCATCTTTCTCGGTTTCGGCCGGTGTGGGAACTTCCGGCATCGTGAGTTCGTAGTCGGACAGATCAAATTCTCTTGTATCGCGCTTGAAGCGCACTGTGGTCCAGGGGTAGATCGCCGAGTTGCGGCCGGTGGCGTCGATGTAGTAGCTCGAACAGCCGCCATCATTCCAGACCGTGCCGCGCAGGGCGTCCTGTACCTGCGCATTCCAGACGTTCTGGACATGCTCGTCGACTTCGATGCTCTTGGCGCCGGCGGCCTCGGCCGCCTCGATGCCGCGCACGATGTAGTCGCTTAGCAACTCGACCAGGGTCGTCACGGAGCCGTGACCATTGCCGACGTTGGGGCCGAGCAGTACGAAGGCGTTGGGGTAGCCATTTACCGCGACAGTCTGGTAGGCGAACGGGCTGCCCTGCCAATGCTCGGCGAGCAGCTCGCCGCCGCGGCCGCGCACGCGCCGGGCGATGTCGGGGTCGGTGACCTTGAACCCGGTCGAATAGATGATCACGTCGGCGTCGTGGTGGTTGCCGCTGGAGTCGATGAGGCCGGTTTCGTCGATTGCCTGCACGCCGTCGGAGACGACCGTGGCATTGCTCGCGGTAATCGCCGGATACCACTGGTTGGAGAAGAGGATTCGCTTGCAACCCATCGCGAACTGGGGGGTCAGGCGCTCGCGCAGTGCCGGGTCGTCGACCTGCCGGGCGAGGTGCCAGCGGCCGATCCGCTCGAGCGGACGCATCGTGCGTGGGCTGCGCTCGAGCAGCTGGAGGCCTTCGCTGGCTGCGTAGATCAGATCGGCGACGCGCTGGTTGATCCAGGTGAAGCGCCGGTACATCGCCTTCTTCCACCTGCTCGCGCGGCGGTTCATGCGCGGCATCACCCAGGGGGCGGTGCGCTGGAAGAGGATCAGCTCCTTGACCTGCTTCTGGATCACCGGCACATACTGGATCGCCGATGCGCCGGTGCCGATCACCGCGACGCGTTTGCCGGTCAGATCGACCGAGTGGTCCCACTTGGCTGTATGGAAGGCCTCGCCCTTGAAGCTGTCGACACCGTCGATGTCCGGGAAATCTGCCTCATGCATCGGCCCGGCGCAGGCGATCACGTACTTGGCGTGGATCTCGCCCTGGTTGGTTGTGACTCGCCAGTGGCCGGCGTCCTCGTCCCAGTCGGCGGTCTGCGCCTCCGTGTTGAACTGCGCGTGGGGGAGGACGCCGAAGCGCTCCGCGGTCTGGTCGAGGTATTGCTCGATCTGCGGCTGCAACGCGAACGTGTAGTCCCAGTCGGGATTGCGCGCGAAGCTGAAGGAGTAGATGATCGACGGGGTATCGGCGCCTGCCATCGGATAGGTGTTCTCGCGCCATGTGCCGCCGAGCTTGTGGGCCTTCTCGATCAGCACGAAATCTTCGATGCCGGAACGCTTGAGCCGGATCGCGGCACCGATGCCGCTGTATCCGCCGCCAATGATGAGCACTTTCGTCTGCTGTGCGCTGGTCACGCGTGGAACCCCCGTCGGGTGGCTTGGGAATGGGAAGGACGCTTGCGGAATGACATGTCATTCCGCAACTGCGATCGACCACACTACCGCACCCAAGCCGGGTTTGTTCGCAAGTCTGCGCTCCGAGCGCAGACTTGCGAAGAATTCACGCTTGACAATCGGTGCAATCCGTTTCGCTCCTACCGCGCGACAAAGAGGCAAGCTGTGTGTTCGGAAGAAAGAACCCTGATGCCCCGCTCGGCACCGACAGCTCACCACCTTCGCGCGCGCCTCGTCGTAGGCGGGCTGCTCGCTGCTCTCGCGCTCGCGGTTATCGCTGCCGTGCCAAAGCCGGCTGTGGCCGCCTCCGCCTTCCAGGGCCAGGGCATGTGGATCTGGTACGTCCAGCAGGCAGAGGGCGGCAACGTCGAGAAGATCGTCGCCAAGGCCAAGAAGTACAAGATCAAGACCCTCTACATCAAGAGCTCCGACGGGGCCAATTGGTGGAAGCAGTGGGACCAGTACGCCGCCAAGTTCAAGGCGCGCGGATTGAAGGTCTGCGCCTGGCAGTACGTCTACGGCAGCTACCCCTACGTCGAGGCCGAACTCGCGTCACGCGCGGCAAAGGCCGGCGCCGACTGCATCGTGATCGATGCCGAGGTCGAGTACAAGAACCGCTACACGTCGGCCCGCCGGTACATCACGCGCCTACGGCAGCAGATCGGCACGCAGTATCCGGTCGGGTTCACGAGCTTCGCCTATCCGGACTTCCACCCGACGATTCCCTACAGCGTCTTCCTGGGGCCGGGCGGCGCGCAGTGGAATCTGCCGCAGATGTACTTCTGGGCGTTTCGCTCTGAGATCCCCAACGTCTACAGCCACACGTACAGCTACAACCAGATCTACCAGCGCCCGATTCATCCGCTAGGACAGACCTACGGAAAGGTCCCGTACGCCAAGGCGCTCACTTTCCGTAAGTACGCCAAGCGCTACCGCGCCAAGGGCTACAGCTGGTGGGTCTGGCACGAGACGCGCCCCAAGACCTGGTCGGCGCTGCGCGCGACGCTGCCGAAGGTTGCGGCCAAGCCGGCGACGCCGTATCCGCTGCTGCGCCAGGGCTACAAGAGCGACATGGTCCGGTGGGCCAAGCTCAAGCTCAACGCCGCAGGCGCCAAGCTTTCGACCAACATCAGCTTTGACGCCAAGATGACGGCCGCGGTCAAGGACTTCCAGACGCGCCGCGGCCTCGCGGTGACCGGTCAGGTCGATCTGGCCACCTGGCCGGAGCTGCAGAAGGTGCAGCTCCCGCCGCTGGACCTCGGCTGAGACGACCGCCGCCGCACCGCCTCGTACGCTGCCGCGCGTGCTCGTGCTGCTGCCGCCATCGGAAGGCAAGACCGACGCGCCTGAGGGCGCCGCGCCAGTTGATCTCGCCGCGCTCGTCCACCCGGAGCTGACGCCCCAGCGAGAAAAGCTGATCGAAAAGCTCGATGCGCTCACTCGCGTGCAACCGGCGCGCGCACTCAAGGCGCTGGGCCTCGGCAAGTCGCAGGCCGCGGAGATCTCCCGCAACTCGCGACTGCTCGAGAAACCGGCCGCACCGGCGGCGGATGTCTACACCGGCGTCCTGTACCAGTACCTCGACCTGCACTCGCTGAAAGCGGCCGACCGCAAGCGCGCCGCCGAGCGAATACTGATCCAGTCGGCGCTCTGGGGCGTCGTGCGACTGGAGGATCGGATTCCCGCCTACAGACTCGGGATCGGCGCTTCGCTGCCGCGGATGAAAGGGCTCGCCGCTTGGTGGAAGCCGGCGCTCGCGGCCGCGCTGCCGAGCGAAGGACTGGTGGTCGACATGCGCTCCGGTGGATACGCCGCGGCGTGGACACCGGCGAATGGGGTGGTGCTGGGCGTGCGGGTCTTCGTCGAGGAAGCGGGCGAGCGCTCGGTCGTGACGCACATGGCCAAGGCGACGCGCGGCGATGTGGCGCGGATCTTGGTCGAGGCGAAGTCGGCCTCGGACGATCCCCATGGGGTCCAGAAGATCGTCGACGCCGCAGGCCTGCGCACCGAGCTGGTGGAGCCGGCCAAAGCCGGCTCCCCATGGAATCTCGATGTGATTCTCAGCGAGCGAGTCGGGAGACTCACCAAGAACTGAGAACCGAGGAACATGCGCCAGAGTGGACTCGAACCACCACGGGCCAAACGGCCCACAAGGCCCTCAACCTTGCGCGTCTACCAATTCCGCCACTGGCGCGAGGGCACGGGGAGTGTAGTTGCCCCGCGGATCAGCCTTCCGGCGTCAACACCATCTGCGTATTCATGAACTCCGCCACGATCTTGCCCTCGCTGCGGATCGCGACCATCCACACCTGGGTGCGAGCGCCGACGTGCAACGGCGTGGCCTCGGCGTCGAGCGTCATGCCCGCGCGGCCGGCGCCGATCACGTTGACCTTCAGATCTTGAGATGAAAAGACTTGCCCTTCGCGCAGGTTCTCGCGCGTGCCCCAGCCGGCGACGGTGTCGCCGAGCGTCGCCCAGACGCCGCCGTGCATGAACTTGCCGCTGTGCAGGTGGCGCTCGTCGATCTTCATGCGACCGACCGCGCGGTCCTTGCCGATCTCGATTGCCTCGATTCCGAGGTGGGTCGCGTACGGGCCTTGCGGAAGGTCGAGCGGCTCGACTGAAGGAGTGCGTTCCGATCCCTCACGTCCGACGGCCTCAGGCGGCACCTCGCTGGTCGACTTCTTCGGCGCGTCGCCCTTGGGCTCAAGCAGCACCTGCGTGCAGATGAAGTTCGCGACTTGCACGTCCTCGCGCGCGATGCGCACTTCCCAGACATGTGTGCGCTGTCCGACGTGCAGCGGCACCGCGAGTGCCAGCAACTCGTCGCCCGCGCGAGCCGTGTGGAAGATGTTCGTCTTCATCTCGGCGGTGGTGGGCGACAAAGGCTGCCGAGCGTGAGGCTCGGGAGTCCAAAGTACCGCCGGTACCCGGTTCTTGTCAATACCGCGTCTGGACGTTTGTTCGATGAAGCGGGGCAGCAACTTCTTCGAGCGCGAGGATGCCCAGGATCGGCTTGACGATCCGCTCCCACCGCTAGACGCTCATCCCGACGCCGGCCGTTGTGCGGAGGTTGAGGGCGAGACCCTGGTCGAACAGGCCGTGGTGTGGCTCACGCACGCTCTGGGCGATAGCCACTTGGCGGCGGCTCGCGTTGCCGATCAACTCCCCGGCTATCTCCGGCCGGGAGCAAACAGGCGCGTCCCGATTAGCAGCGCGAAGAAGCGTCAGGTCTTCGAGCGAGACGCCTATCGATGCGTCGAATGCGGTGGGTGGAAATCGCTGGAGATCGACCACATCATCCCGGTCTCCAAAGGCGGCACGAACGCCATACGGAACCTCCAGACGCTCTGCAAATCGTGCAACACCGCCAAGAAGGATCGCGTATGAGCGTCCACGCGATCTCAGCGGTGCTCAAGCACTCAAGGGCGCGACTCGGAGATCGTCTCGTGATGCTCGTGCTGGCCGATCATGCCGACGCCAACGGGGGCAACTCATTCCCGTCACTCCCCTTGATCGCGGCCGAGGCGTTGATGTCCACCAGGCAAGTCCGGCGGGCTCTCCAGAAGCTCGAAGGAACGGAGAAGTTCGAGGCGGAAATCGAGGCCGTCGGCACCACGGAATCCGGCGTGACAATTTGGCAAATCCTGCTTCCCGGAGTGACAGGAAGTCACGAATCTGTGACAAATCCGACATCCGCTCCTTTAAAGGAACCATCAACTAACCATCAAGGCGAACAACCTCTTTTCAGTGAAGAAGAGAACCCAAGCGCTGAGGGTGAGACTGAATTAAGTTCCGCGGCTCGCCGGATCTTCGAGCATTGGGATTCGGTGATGCCGAGCTCCGGCACACGGCGGTACACCGAGTCGCGCGCCAAGAAGATCATCGCCCGGCTCAAGGAGGGCTACACCGAGGACGACTGCCGCCGCGCGATCGACGGCTGCGCCTCATCGGATTTCCACATGGGCCGCGACCCCGGCAACGGCGGACAGGTCCATAACGGCATCGATCTGATCTTCCGCAACGGCGAGAAGCTTGAGGGCTTCCGTGATCGCGTGCCGGCGCGCAAGGTGATCGGCCTCGAAGAGCTCGCCGCGCTCCGTGAGAGCTACCACGAGGTCGAAGTCGAAGACCTGCGGAGCGAGGACAAGTACCCGTTCGACGCCGAGTCGGACCGCCGGATCGCCGAGGCAGGGCTGGAGGCGTGAATGACCGCGAGTCTGGCAGCGGCGCTCCACCGCACGACGAGGAATCCGAGGCGTCGGTTCTCGGCGCGGTCATGCTCGCCGACAACTGGATGGATGTTCTGATGCGGCTGGGCCTTCGCGCGGACGACTTCTACCGCCCACGCAACCGCCGGATCTTCCAGGCAATGCTCTGGTTGAGGGACAACGGCCAACCGATTGACACGCTGACCGTGGCTGCGCGCCTGGCTACGGACGGTGATCTTGAAAAGGCCGGCGGCAAGGACTACATCGAGACGCTGGTCACGCGGATCCCGGCGATCGGAAACACCAAGCAGTACGCGCAGATCGTGCTCGAAAACGCCTTGCTGCGGAACCTCGCGCACGCTGGTCACGAGATTCAGTCGCTCGTCGCAAATCGAGGCGCCGACCCTCTCGAAATCTTGGCCAAAGCGCAGTCGCTTGTCTCTGCGGTGGGACGCGACACGGCGAGCTCGCAGGTGACCTATCAGCCAGACGAACTCGGGCTGATGATGATCGAATCGTTCGAGAAGCCCGCTGAGGTTTTCAAGACCCCGTGGCCCAAGTTCAACAAGATCATCGCGGGAGGCTTCCGCAGGGGCTCGCTGACGGTGCTCTCCGGCTACTCGTCGCACGGCAAGTCGGTGATCGTGGATCAGATCATCGAGCGGGCGGTCCAGGACGGCTACAAGGCGCACCTATGGATCAACGAAATGACGCCAACGGATCGGGTCGCTCGAATCTGCGCCCGTCGCGGCGAGATCCCGCTCGATCACATCGTCCAGGGCAAGCTCACGATCGAGGATCACAAGACCTTGCAGCGGGTGCTCGGTGAGCTTCCGTTCGGCATCACCGACTGCGCCGGTTGGACCGCCGAAGAGATCGCTCGCGACATCCGGGCCAAGCGCCCTGACATTGCCGGCGTAGACATCTTCCAGAAGATCGCCGGCGGGCAGCAGGTCTACGAGCTTGACGAGAAGTCCCGAGTTCTGAACGACGTGCCCAAGGAGTCGCAGGCCAACTGCCACGTCCTGCTCACCGCGCACGTCACCAAGCCTTCGCAGCGGGACGGTAAGCCCGCCAAGCCGAACGGCTCAAACCTTCGTGGCACCGGCTCGCTGGAGAACGACGCCGATTACGTCGTCTTCGTCCATCGAGACGTGAACGACAACGGTCGCCGCGGGAATGACGGCTGGCTGTACGCGACCAAGACCCGCTCCGGTGGACAACCGGGCGAGATCAAGGTCACATTCGACGGCCCGCATCAGAAGTTCACGGAATTCAAGGCCAAGAAGGGCGCAAACGCAATCGATGACACACAGGAGTTCCCGTTCTGATGGAGATCGAGATCCAGATCGAGGTTGTGTCGGACGCAGAGTTCGCGCTCGACCTCGTGGGTGAAGGAGTCGAGGGGGTGCGCTGGCCGTTCGAGCTATTTGCGCGTCCCTACGACTGGCAGACAGACGGCTTGACGGAGCCGCAAACCAACCAAGGAGTAGACCATGAAGTGGATCGGATTGATCCTGCTTTTGCTGGCCGTTACCACGACTACGGCGTGGAGCGCAAGCTCGCTGCCGCCTAAGTGCGAGACGGTGCCGGCCAAGACCTACAACGCGCAGGTGCACGTCCTGAAAGCGATCTCGGGCAAGCGTCCGAACTTCGCTGATCGGAGCGTCTGCGCGTCGAAGTTCTACGAGCTTCGCGACAAGATCAAGACGGCTCGCAAGCGGTGTTTAGAGAAGGCGCACCAGTCGTGGGCGAGCTACTACGACCCCGAGGGCACGGCGGGCAAATACCGCTACGACCATCCAGGCGTAATCGGCACGGCTCACAAGACCTTGCCGCTCGGAAGTAAGCGATTCTTCCACCTAGGACGCCGGACTCAGCGAGCGCGGATCATCGACCGTGGCCCGTACGTCTCCGGCCGCGAGTGGGACTTCACGGTTGGACTCAAGAACCGGCTCGGTGCGGGAGACCTCGCGTACGTCTGGAGCAGTCTCCGCAACTGTTGGGCGGTGGCACGATGATTGCCTGGGGGATTGCTGCCTTGGCCTGCGGCGTTGGTGCGCTGACTTCATGGGGAATCGCAGTCTGGCGCATCGACCGGCTCGGCGAGACCTTCCGATCGGACGACGTGCTGGAGCAAGCGTTGCTCATGTTCTTGATCTTCTCGCTTTTCGCCGTGGTGTTCGCAGTCGTCTGGGCGGTGTCCTGATGAGCGTTCTCATGTGGATCAACCTGATCGCAGGCCTGGGGTTCTCAACCGCGGCTCTCGTGACAGATAGGGGATCCGACGCAGCCGTTGGTGCAATCAACCTCGCAGCGTTCGTACTGGCGGTGTCTACATGATCTACCGCCAGTTCGTGGAGTACGTCAAGAAAGAGTCCGCCGCCACCGTCGAGCACTTGGTCTTCGACTTGGGCAAGCACCTGATCCTCCTAAACGGCGAGGGCGACAAGGGGATGGTCGTGCAGGTCGAGAACGTCGCGATCTCGAACCCGATGATCCGCAAGACGACGTGGCAACTCAAGATCCTGCCGCTGATCTTGAAGTGTCAGGCCCAGCGGATTGCGCTCGTGGTCGTCGGTCCGATGCAGCTGGGGGAAGAGTCCGAAGTCGAAGCCGAGTCGGGTCAGTTGGCCGTGCTCGCGACGATCGCTGACGCTGAACGCACAGAGCGCTGGCTCGGAGTCGTGCAGCAGGACGACGAAATGAACCTCTCGGTCGAGTGGCAGGAGCCGGTGCTTGACGCTTCGATCCCGGACTTCTGGATTCTGGAAGAGGCGTTGCGATGAGCGGGGCCAAGAAGTTCGACGGCGGGAAGCTGCGTTTCGACTTGCTCCCGGTGAGGCCGCTGGAGAAGCTGGTCGAGGTCTACACGATCGGCGCAGCGAAGTACGACGCGCACAATTGGCGCAAGGGTCTGGAGTTCTCGCGGGTCTTCGCTGCGATCTGTCGCCACCTGTTTGCGTGGTGGCGCGGTGAGACGCATGACCCCGACGATGGTCAGCATCACTTGGCTTCGGTCGCATGGGGGGCGCTCACACTCATGGAGCTTGAGCAGACCCACCCGGAGCTTGACGATCGAGCAGAGCCGGAGGTCGAGAAGTGAAGCGCGCCGGCTCCTATCGCCCCATGACGCCGGCTCAGATGCAGGAGTTCCACGCGAACCTCCAAGACAAGTACGGCTACTGCTACTTCGCCGACCCCGAGCACCGGATCGAACACCGCTGCACCGGACGTAGCTGGGGGATGCATCTGTATCCGCAGTCGCAGTTGAAGCGGGACTTTCGAGAGGGCGCATGGAAGATGCCCGACGGCCAGTTCTGGCGCCCTCTGACTCGCCAGACGCCCAACCGCAAAGGCATGGTGACGCTGACTCTCGGCGAGATATGCAGCGACACGCGGTTCGGTGTTCCCGGCTGCGACGGCATCCACGCGCCGTTTGACAACAACATCGACCTGCGCAGGGAAGCGTTTCCGATCCTGCCTCCTGACTTCATGCGCGTGGTTCGTGCATACCAGCTGGAGGCAGCGGTCGAGCTCTACTACGGCCTCAAGCCGTACAGCTTGGAGGCCCGATGAGCACGGGCATGAAACCGACCAGGCACGCGATCAAGCGCTACATCGAGCGCGTGAAGCCCGCGATGGATGCCGTTCAAGCCCGCGAGGATCTGGACCGGATGATTCCGATGGGCCGGTTCATCGAGAAACCCGACTGGCTCAACGAGGCATCGGATGACCCGCGTCCAGACCATCGGTTCTACGAACTGGTCGAAGGCATCGTCCTGGCGGTGGCGCCGGATGACTCGATCGTGACCGTACTCACGCAGGGCGGTCTCTCTCCGCAGCGCCGAAAGGCCCGTAACAAGGCCCGGAGCATGAAGCGACACGCCAAGCGAATCAAGGGCAGCAACAATCGCGATCCCAGGAGCTACCAACCGTGAGCAAGCACTTTCAGAAAGTCCACTCAGACGAGACCGTGGCGATGGTCGTCCAGTTTGCCAGGACGAATCCTGATCTCTCCAAGGCGGCGATCGGACGAATGCTCCGCGAGGGCCGGTTTCCTGGAATCGAAGGGCCGTACTACGTGATCGATCGAACCGTGCGCGACTGGTGCAAAGACGCAGATGAACGCGACGATCCGGGGAGCACTCAGTACGACCAAATGCAACGGCTCGCGCGGGACACGTTCGAGCTTTGCGAGTCGGAGCTTGCGCAGATCAAGCAGGAGGCGAAGCCGCTCAAGAAGGGCGAGGACCGCAAGCGAGTGCCAGCTGACCCCGCGAGGCTCAAGCACCTGCTCGCAACCGCTCAGTCTGCATGGGCGATCATTGCGCCGGCTATCCCAGACCCCGAAGAGGGCGAGGAAGGCCCGGAGAAGCCGCCTGAGCCGCCCACAGACCCCGAAGCAGTCAAGGTGCTGGACGCCTTCAAGTAAGAGCTCGTGCGTACGGTGTTGCGCCACGAAAAAGCCCCGAGCAGATGCCCAGGGCTTTTGATCGTGCGCCGTCGGTGCATCCATACTAGGGCCGCAAGCCGAACTTCTCCAGCACCCGCGAGACCGTTCGAGGATCGCACTCAGCTAGCTCCGCGATTGACGTATTCGAGCGCTCTGGATCCTCGCGGTAGGCGTTCAGGATGATCCGATGCCGCGGGTTCTTCAGCCGCTCGGCCGTGTGCCACGCCATGACCTCCGCTGAGTCGTAGAACCGCACCGTGCCGTGCTGCATGACCGGCGCCGGAAAGTCAGGCCGTCTCTGCCATTTGGACACGGTGTCACGGCTGTAGGGCTTGTGGTTGGGCCGCTTGAGGTTCGTTCGTATGTCGCCGGGTGACCAAAGCTCAGGCATATTTCGCCTCCAACTCGCGCGCCAGGTCAACAGCGCCGCCGAGCGTGTCCGCGTACATGAACCCACGCCCGTCGGCGTACACCTGCCACCTGAGCGCGGAAGGGTTCGGGTTGTCGTTGACCGTGATTGAGGAACCGAACCGCTCCAGCGGGAAGGTGACAACCTCCATCGACTCTCCGGCGACCGCGTACAGCTCTCCGTCGTCACCCCCATCGTGGCCGTAGAAGGTGTAGTGCGTCAACTCACCGAATCGGCGCGGCTCAGCAAAAGACACTTCGATTCGTTCAACGTGGAAGTAGAAAAGAGAAAACCCGTCCTCCACTTCGAGCGTGTCGCCGGGATTGACGTATTCAGCCTTGCGAATCATCGCTCCGTCACCCCCAACGCAGCAAGGATGGAGATTCGGAGCTTGCGAGCGGCAGGGTTTTTCATGGCGCTCAGAGCGTCCTCGGCGTCCTCTCGATAGTCGTAGTCGTTGTGTCCCTCTATGACGCCGCCCGTGTCCTCAATGTTCCAACCCGATTCATCCGATCCGGTGATTGAGAACGCCGATACATCCCTCAGCGCATCTAGCACCGTGAGTAATTCGTCATGTGTTCCCGCCCAGAACGGGTAGAGCGCGGTCCCGTTGTCGTCACGCTTTGTTAGGTCGAACGTGATCGAGTCGTCAAGCCGCTCCCGAATCACTTCTTCCGGTGTCTCCCCGTAGGGGAAGGTCAGGGGATCGGGATTCGCGAGCAGTTCGCGGTTCGCCGCTTCTTCGGCGGGATCGTGAATGTCTAGAGGGTCCATGGTCTACTCCTTGTGTTGGGCCTGTCTCATCAGACGCGGTAGGCCAATTCCGCGTGACCGCCGAAGCGGTTTCGACTCAGAAAACGATTTCGTCTGTATCCAGCACGGGGATAGGTGGCAACGGCTCAGGCTTGACTTCGACCGCGCTAATGAGTTCGTGCGTACGGGATTTCTTGAATCCCGAGACCTGCGCCACTTCGCGGATCGACTTGCCCGCGTCACGGTGCGCCGATGCCATGGCTAGCGCTAGGTCACGCTCAGCGGCCCGTATGCGGTCTTGGGCGCGTCGGATCGGCCCGAACACCGGGCAGGCGTAGATCGCGTCTCTCTGAGGCTTGACGCGCTTCACCCCAGGGCGACTAGGCGTGTATTCGTTCTGACGTACCGCCAGTTCGATAAGGAGTTCATCGTGCCCAGCTGAGGCGACGGCGTACACCGAACGGCATCGCGGGCATTCAATCTGCGCTACGTCTGCGAGGTCTGAGCCGTAGCCGACTGGCACGTCTGATGGCGCCGTGCAGAACGATCCGCACGTCCGGCAATTGAAGCGTGGCCGATCACGATCGACCGTTAGTATGGGTTCCGTCATCTGGTCTACTCCGATCCGTTGGCATTGGCCGGGAGGTGCCGTTTACACCTCCCGGCCGTCTTTCTTGTGTGGCCGTTTGGCCAAGCGCACGGCCAGTATCGAAACTGGCGACCTTGCGGCCTCCGACGTGCGCGGGTGACTAGATGCCTGCTTCGCTCAGGCCTTCGCTGATGCGCTCCAAGACGGCGGCTTCGCTGATGTCAACCCAACGCCCGAGGGTGTCCATGCGCTCGACGGCGACTTCGTTGTCAACCGCGGCGCCGTCTTCAACGGTCATGCGCGACACCCAGAGACGGAGGTCTCCGGCCTCGTGATAGCCGCGAGCTGCGCCAGTGTCGATCTTCAAGTCGTCGGCCTGGCCCTGCGCCAGTGTCGGGAGAGCTTGAAGCGCCAGGATGATTGCGGGGTCAGTCATGGTTTCTCCGATCCTTAGTGAGTCACAATCAAGCGCCGTTTACGCTTAGGTGATTGTGCTGCAATGTTCGACAGAGTAGCAGATATTCCGACACCGTGCAGAAAAAGTTGCAGATCGTGTTCTGAACACCGTCCGCCAGCACGGACACGTACGGCCATTCACACGGCGTTCTGTTGCACCGTCCATACAGCGCTCAAACCTCTAGAGCGCCTAGGTATCAGAGAGCATCGTCTGAGCGATCGTGCGGCCTGTAGACGAAAGGGCCAGCTGCGCGAGACCGTCAATACAGATCATCCCCAGATAGCGCTAAGGGACAGGGGAGAGCGTGGAGGTAGTGCCCGCGTCCAAAGACTGACAGCCCAAGTGGCCAGATCAGATGTGGAACTTTTATGCATAACTAAGCGGTTTTCAGCCTGTTCGGACGCTGTTCTGACGGCGTGATTGTCCGCCATTCTGACCCTGTTCTGGCGTGCCCAGCGGCGTGATCGTGGCCTCTCAGTAGCAAGATCAGCACCGTCCGCCTGGGTGGACAGATTGAACCCCTCTCATAGAGCGGTGAGAGGTCATCAGCGTGACGTTCCTATGTAAGAACGTCGCACTTGATCCGATCCGATCCGCCGGTTCGATTAGACCCCCCGGCACCCCCTCGCGCGTCGTGGGACCCCCGCGGATTTATGTGACTGCCACCCATAACCACCCCGGAACCGAAAAACAGAGGTCCCAACATTGTGCTACATTTAGTCCGCCCGACAGGGCAACCGCGTGGACAGCGGTTTCAACTTGAGGATCGGAGTGACAGATGGGTTCAGAGGGATCGACAGTCGAGGCAGAGGCGCGGGTCCAGGACGGCTCGCCGCTCAAGGCGTCCGTGGATGCGCAGGGCAGGATTGATGTGTACGACCCGGAGGGGAACATCGCGGCCGAAAGCATCTCGGCGGACGAGGCGCGCCGTGCCGCGGCCGTGTTGCTCTGGGCCGCTGTGTCGTCGGAAGCGACGGAGGCGACGTGATGGGCGCGGCGATGCGGTCCGACAGGGAAGAGCTCGCCGTCGAGAACGGTGACTTCGAGGCGTTGCGCAAGGACGCGGAGACGGCGACGACCGCGGCAAAAATCGCGCTCAATGCCGCCAGCGAGCAAGTTGAGCCCGAGCTCGTCGCCATCGGGCACGAGTGTCAGGCACTCATGGAGATAGCCAAGGACGGCTTGCCAGAGAAGCCCACTCACCGACAGGCCGTCGGAGAAGCAATTCAGCGGATCGCCGTGCGCATCGCGATCCACGCAACAGAAATCAAACACACGATCGGAGTAGACAATGCCGACAGCGATCAAGCTCAGGCTCCCGGAGAAGTGCAAGCCGGTGAAACTTCTGCCCAAGCGGGCACCGACGAACAAGGTTGACCGCGAGTTCGCGTCGGGCGCGGTTCATTTCGACCCCAAGACCGACACCTACGAGCTCCACGTCACCGATGGCAACCGCGCCGCGGTGATTCAGCTGGAGCACGAGGAAGTACCGATCGAGAAGGGTGAGTCGCAGGATCTCGTTTCCGGTCAGATTCCGGCGCCGGCGATCAAGTTCATGCAGGCCGGCGCGTCGATCGAGGACGCCAGCGCCGAGCAGATCGTCGTCTGGGACGACAACGATGACGCGGAGGTCACCTTCAACCGTGACGCTCAGCTGGTCAGCGAGACTTCAAACGTCCACCACCTGATTCCGGTCGAGGACGGCGACGTGGAGGGTCAGCAGATCTGCATCGACGCCAAGCGGCTCAAGGAAGTGGCCGAAGCTATGGCCTGCGACAAGCTGATTCTCACGATCTTCGGCGAGGGCGACCCGATCCGTGTGGACCCGATCAAGGGCAGCCACATCGGAGTGATCCGCCAGGCCGAACGTCCGCGCGCCGAGAGGCCCGAAGACGAGGCCACGGAGTCGATGCTGGAGGACGAAGTGCCGCCCGAGGACGACCCCGACAAGATGTTGATTGAGGACTGATGGAGGGATCGCAGCACACTTTCCACGACGCGGTGCAGGAGTACATCGGCCCCGAGCGCGGCGTCGTGGCGAAGTGGATTCTGCTCGCCGAAGTACAGACCCCGGAGGTTGAAGATCAGTTCGTCGCGCAGCGGACAGGAAGTCTCGGCGGCGGCGTCCCAACTCGAACGGATTGCGTCGGACTACTGACTTCGGCTCTCGCGGGGGAGTTGGCTGACTCTGTAGGTGCTCGCTCTGGACCGGAGGATTGAAAGCAGGATGAACGCAACACCGCCCGAAAATCAAGAAGTGGCGAAGAACACTTCACTTCCGGCCGTCCGAATCGCCGAGTCCGACATCCGGCCGATCCGTCAAGCAGCGGAGGCGGCAGACTTGAACATGTCCGTCGTGGTCCGCGAGTGCCTGATCCGCTATGGCCAGCAGACGATCGTGGAGCTCGTGAAGGATCGCGAGTTCAAGGCGACGGGCTCGTACAACTCACCCGGCCGGCGCCGTCCACCGCGGGGCAACCGTGCCCGGAAGACGACGCTCGCGGAACTGGTTTCGTACAAGTACGAGGTCAGGACCGACATCGCGAAGAAGTGGCTCGCGCTCGGCCGGATCACAGTCGATGGCGAGGTCCGCACCGATCCGACCTTCGAGATCGAGGTCGATGGGGCTGATCGCATCGGGAAGGCATCGGGCTGACTTCGTAACATCCGTCACAAGCGGATTGTCAGGGGCACGATGCCCCTACGAAGGAGGCACAGATGCCGACCACAGTCAAAGTACGCACTCCGGGCGACTACTCGCTCCAGGCGTCTTTCCACACGGTTTCGTTCGATGAGGTCGAGTACGCCGAGGGCGGCGTTGCGCTGACCTTCGAGAAGTTCGAGCGCCCCCGAGCGGTGTTCGTGATCGCTGGACTCCCCGGCTACACGACCGAGTGGGACGCGGCGGCGCAGAAGCTCCTGATCTACAACACGAGCCTCGCGTACGACGAGGAAGCCGTTGACGCGCCGGGGGTCGAGGTCGCGGACGAGACCGACCTTTCCGGCTTCACGGACGTGAGTCTGCTCGTGCTCGGCATCTAGGCCGGTGGAGCTTTCCGAAAAGCAGAAGCACCAACTCAAGCACGACTACGAGTGGTGGGCCGAGAACTTCTACTACATAGTCGCCAAAGACGGCTCTGTAATCAAGTTCAAGACTCGGCCGGGTCAGAAGAAGCTCTACGACGCGCTGCGGGAACAGCAAGAAGCTGGAGTGCCGCAGCGCGTCCGCGTACTCAAGAGTCGTCAGATCGGCTTCTCGACCGCGATTCAGGGCATCCTCATGCAGCGCACGACGACCCGAGAGAACCATTCTGCGCTGACGATCGGGCATAACAAGCAGACCTCAGCCGCGCTCTTCCGGATGGGGCACTTCGGGTGGGAGCACTTGCCGAACACCCCGCTCATCAAGCCGCCGATCGCCTCGTGGAATGACGAATCCACCAACAAGCCATTCCTCAAGTTCGGAGAGTCGGCTCGTAATCGGCGCAAGCTCGGCATCGCCGGCCTGAACTCCACCTACGCCATCGACACCGCGAACGAGTATGAATCGGGCCGAGGCTTGACTTATCGCTCGCTCCACGGATCCGAGGGTGCATTCTGGAAAGATCCGCGCAAGACGGTGGCGCTCTACAACGCGGTGCCTGAGGACCCGGATTCGTTCGTCGCGGACGAGTCCACGGCCAACGGCTTCAACGCATGGCAAGAGCTCTGGGAGGCATCGGTGCTCGGGCAGTCGAGCTTCGCCCCGATCTTCGTCGGATGGTGGGAAGAACCGAGCTACACCCGCGACTTCATCAACGACGACGAGAAGGAAGAGTTCGTCGGCAAGATCTTCGGCAAGGGTGAGTACGGCGAGGAAGAGGAATACCTCGTGGCCGAGTTCGGGTGCACATACGAACAGCTGAACTGGCGTCGTCGCACGATCGCAGACAAGTGCCGCGGGGATATTGAGATCTTCAACCAGGAGTACCCGGCTACTCCTGAGCACGCCTTCATCGCGTCGGGGCGCACGGTCTTCACGAAGTCGCAGATCCGCAAGCTGATTGCCCAGACGCGCAAGACCGATGCGGAGCCGGATCAGGAAGGCTCGCGGCCCAAGCTCGGCGTCCTGAAAGACGGCGCCACCAAGACAGTTCGAGGTCGCACGACTCACTTCGAGGTCGCTGAATCCGTCCTCTGGGTGCCATCGACGGCCACCGGCTTCCCGGATGACTACCCGTTCTGGCGCAAGTGGCAGGATCCGGTCAAACCCGGCGACTACAAGGAAGAAGGCCGCTACATCGTCTCGTGCGACCCTGCCGGCGACCCGTCACCGGACCCGGAGAAGTCAGCTGCCCACGCGGTCGTCGTGATCGACCACAAGACCGGCGCGCAGATGGCCGAGCTTGAGACGTGGATCGACTCCGATCTGCTCGCGGATGAGCTCCTGCGGATCGCCGTCTACTACAACAACGCCCTGCTCGCCGTCGAGACCACGGGTGGCTACGGATTCTCGATCGTCCACAAGCTCCACCGCGACTTCCACTACCCGTACGTCTACGTCGGCAAGCGACTCGACACCAAGCAGCGCGAGGACGACGAGAAGCGGTTGGGGTGGAATACGTCGCGCGCTGGCAAGACCGTCATGGAGGACACGATGCGCGAGCGCCTGCGGACGAACACTCACGGCATCCGGTCGCAGAAGCTCGCCAAGCAGTTCTTGAATTACGTCGTCTTCGACAACGGACGCACCGGCGCTCAAGCAGGCAAACGAACCGACCTTGTGATGGCTTCGCAGATCGGACAACAGATCCGCCAGGAGGAACGACCCCGCGCTCAGCTGGGCGACTTCGTGGTGGTAACAAACGACCGGGCCCGAGATCCCAGAACTGGATATTGAAATGACCAGCCTTGTTGCACAAAAGCTGTACCTGCCATTCGAGCTCAAGCCCAAGTACGGCTGCCTGCTCTGCGGTCAGGAGTTCTTCGAGCACGAGCTCAAGACGTACGAAAAGCACGTCGTTGACTGCGCGAACGCGAACGAGGACTTGGTGGCGGGCCTCAGTCACCAAGAGCGGATGAAGGACATCCTCGCGGTGGGCGACCACGAGCTCGACGGCTGGGTGAAGAAGAACCGCCAGGCGATCATCGAGGGCCGCAAGCAGATGTAGTCCGGCGACTTTGCCACAATCGTCACAAGCGACCGGAGGCAAGGATGGCCAAGGAAAAGAACTACGAGCGCACATGGACGGTGCTCCCCGAGCCGGGGTTTGGGGACGTTGATCCCGACCGGCTCGCATCGGAACTTCTGCAACTTCAGGGTTACGCCGACAACCTCGGCTTCGCAACCACTTTCAGTCCGCTCCGGGTGAAGCTCGCCAACGGCACCTTTGAGACTCGCGGCTACGTGTTCCGCGCGTTCTCGGTGCCGGCGCTCTCCGAGGATGAGTTCACGCGCTCCACGGCCGAAGACCAGCCGGTGCCAGCGCTGGAGCCCGAGGACGAACTCGAACTCGCGCTGCATGGAACTGAGTGACGCCGACAAGGATCTAGTCAAGCGCGTCAAGGGCCGCTTCGACTTCGCAGACAGCCGTATCCACCGCGAGTTCCGCAAGCGGTGTGACGAGCAGTACGCGCTCTACAACAACTGGGACTCGCTCAAGAAGAAGCTCGGCATGGCTTCGTCGGCTTCGGAGCGCGAGCGGGTTCTCGGCGACGGCCAGAACATGTTCGGCGCCACGATGTTCATCCCATTCATCTTCTCGACCATTGAGACGATTCTGCCGCGGATGGCTGCCAACCCGCCGCGCCCGCGGTTCACCCCTGGAGCACCGGACCTCGAAGAAAACGCTGCGCGGATGCAGCTTCTCGTGCAGTCGCAGCTTCCGAAGATGAAGTACGGCCTCTCGATCCAGGACACCGGCAAGCACGGATTGCTCCACGGGGTCGGTGTCCGCAAGAACACCTGGGTCAAGAACGTTCGCACGACGAAGAAGCTCGTCAAGATGGATGACTCGTGGGGCACCATCCCGTTCAACAAGACGATCTACGACGACCCGATGAGCGGAGACGTGGATCCCCGCGACTTCATCTGGGATCCGTTCGGTTCGGATATGAAGACGATCGAATGGGCGATCCACCGGACATGGCGCTCAGACGACTTCGTGAAGGCCAAGTTCGAGTCAGGCGACTGGACGATGCCGAGCGGTGTGACGCTCGAAGACGTGATGCAGCGCCATGCCGATCAGGAGTACCAACTCGTGCGTCAGGGTCGCGCCACCGCACTCGGTGGCCGAGAGACGCTTTCAGGATCGGAGAAGCGGATCCACGAGGTCTGGGAGTACCACGACGGTGCCGAGGTCATCCTGATCCTCGATCGCGAGATCCCCGTTGGCCGCAGACAGAACCCCCACTGGCACGGCGAGATTCCGTTTTCGATCTTCCGGCCTGTCTCGCTGCCGGGCGAATTCGTCGGTCGCTCGATCGTGGATTCGCTCGAAGACCTCAATATCGAGCTCAACACCTTGCGCGCCCAGCGTCGTGACTCTGCCTCGCAGGCGATCGAGACCCCGTACGCCTACCGGATCGGCATGGTGGATCCGGCGCAGATCAGATGGGGCAGGGGCTTCGCAATCCCGGTAGACGGCGACGTAGATCAGGCGTTCAAGCAACTGCGCACGAACGAAGTGCCGGCGTCTTCGTACCAAGAGGAAAACGGCCTCAAGGACGACATTCAGCGCACCGCGGGTGTCCTCGATCTTGCTGGCGGGTCTTCAACCACCGAGACGGCCACCGGCGCCCAGCTTGTCTACTCCGAGGCGAACCAGCGGATCGCCAACATGGTCAAGCGCCTGGAGGAAGAGACGATCGCCGACGACTTCGGTTTCTTCATCCAGATGAACCAGCAGCACATCCGCGAGTTCGCCGTGCAGATGCCGGTCGAAGCGGGACCGCCGGCACCGGGCCAGCCAGACCGTCGCTGGCAGTGGTTCGAGGGAGACGCCAACGACATCGCCGGCGACATCCTCCCCGGAGTCGAATCCGGCTCGATCGCCGCGGACAACACGCCTCAGATGCGCAACGACATCACGCTCTGGGCCCAGCTAATTATGAATCCGTTTGTGGACAAGCGCCGCGTCACCGAGCAAATGATCCGGTTGATGGGCGTGAACGACCCCGAGTCTTACCTCGTGGATCAACAGCAGATTCCCGCAACGGTGCCAGATGAAATGGGCGCGGCACTCGAAGGTCAGGGCGTCCCGCCCGAACAGATCCAAGCAGCGCGTGACTCCGCGATGGCACCGCACGAGCAGGGGGCCGATCCGAACGCCGCGCAGGCGTTGGCAGGAGCGATGTGATGGCGAGCCTGACGTATGGAGACGTAGCGCGTTTTCCTGAGGGCACGGTTGTCGGTATCTACGCCGACGGGTCCGTGTCACCCGGACTTCAAAAAGCCCCCACTGGACCGGCGCTCGATACCGAGACCGTAAGCGGGGGAAGCGTCACATTCACGGGACTCTCGGATGGCATGAGTTACTGGATTGGCGGTCAGGTGGAAGGGGCGTGGCGATTCGTCGGGGTTGCGACCGCAGACCCCGTAGCGGGTCTCCCGCGGCTGAACGAACTGAACGAACCAGACGGTCCCGTGAGCATGGATGGGCAGCATCTTCTTGGCCTCCCGGCACCATCCGACAATGCGGAACCGGTGCGCAAGGCTGAATACGACGAGCACGGTCAGTACCACAAGACCGGGGGTCCATCGGCCTACTTGTCGTCGGTAACGAATCCGAATCAGATCTACCTTTCGGACCTTCTGCCGTACATCCTCAAGGACGTTGACTTCGCGGGCTGGGCGCGGCTTATTCGACTGGCAGACGCACTCGAAGCGCGTGATGGCATGAACAAGCGCTCGGTAGAAGGTTTGTTGTATGCGGACTTCGACGTGGACTACTCCGAGATTGCTGACGGTGCGCCGGGGTACGACCCGCAGAGCGGCTACAAGATTCACCTGACCGGGGACGGGAACATGACCGTCTCTGGCGGATTTCTCGTGAATGGCACGGAGAATGAAGCTGGCTACGCCGTATCGACCCTTCGGCGCCGGCCGTTGAAGATGGAGGCGACTTTTCGGCTCACATCGGGCGAAGGCGATGATTCTGCGGACCCGACTGTCGCACTCGTCGCCTGTAAGGGCGCGATGGACTTCAACGTGTACCAGAACCTCGCGCACTTCATCTGGACAAAGAGCTCGATGAGCTTCCAGAAGTTTGTTGACGGCGAGTTCTCGAACATCGCCACGCACGCCTACGACGCCCTCTCGCTGGACACCGACTACACGGTCTCGGTCGAGATTGACTGGGGCACAGGCACCGTGACGATGACCGATCCGTTTGGCGCGACTCACACGAGTTCCGACCCGGATCTCAAGGCCAACTGGGGCCGCACCGTCTTTCACGAGATCGTGGAGCAGGCGAACTCTCCGCTAGTCAAGATCGCTTCTTGTAAGTACACCGAGCAGCGTCCGGTAACGACGCAGGCGCGTGTCGCTTCGCAGGCTGACTTCTGGCTCCCGCAAAACCCTGACGACAGCACCCCGGCGATTGCCGAGAACGTCCCGATGGGACGCTTCCAGAGCGCCGCAATGGCGAACCTCGCCGTTCTGACTTCGGGGGTTCTTTATCTCGCTGGCGGCATGGTGCTTCCCGAGGGTGTGCCGGTCAATCGCCTTCGCTTTCTCTCGGGAGACACCGCGGCAGACACGCCGACACACCAATGGGCGTGTCTGCTCGATCGCAAGGGCCGCGTCCTGGCGGTCACGGAAGATCAGGAGGACTCCGCATGGGCGGCCGATTCCTTCAAGACGTTTGAGTTCGCCGACCCCTACGAGGCGCCCGGTCCGATGCCTGTGTACGTCGGCCTCATGGTCGAGGCAACCACGCCACCTTCGCTCGTCGGATTCTCCACGGGGGGGAAGTACAACTGGATCTTCGCCAATGACGACGGTATCGCCGGTGATGCCGCAGCCACAGGGCTGACGACGCCGATTTCCGTGGACGACACGCGCCGACCGATCAACTCGCCGTCGGGCTTGACCACGAATCTCGCCTATGTGGTGGCCGAGTGAAACCGTCTCGCAAAACACAGCCGTTTCGCAAAGGACCACGCTCTCCTAGCCTCGTCCTGACCAATATGAAGCGCGGTCGGACGCTCTACGGGCAGAACCCGCAGGACGCTAAGCGACGGGCACAAAAGCGTCTTCGGCTCGTTCGTCGCAAACGTCGTCTGTAGCGATTGTTACTTTCTTGCTTGTGTCAAGTGTCACAAGCACACCAGCAGAGCAGATCCGCGCAATCGCCATGTCGGTGTACGCGCCGTATCTCGACTCCTTGTCGCAGGAAGAGCACAGGTCGCTCAAGCTCGACATGGAGGAACTTCTGGCTTCCCAAGGATGGGCGCAGCTGGAATCGGTGATCGGGGGCAACTTCACGGCGTATGCCGAGTCGGTTGTCCTCACTGGAGAGTTCGACGCACGTCGAGTCGGCACGGCAGCCGGCGAGAAGCGTGTTCTGAGCTTCCCGGAGTATGTGATCGCGGCATACGACCAGCGGTTTGACGAGGACGGCAAACCGCGCGAATCTCAAGGAGCTCAAGGATGAGCGAAGAGACGGCAGTAGCAGAGGCCGGCGGCGCCACGGAAGGCACCGAGGCCGCAACCACGGAAGCAGCAACTCAGGACTTCTCCCCGCTGACGGACCGCATGGATCAGATGCAGGGTGAGTTCCGCGACATGTTCGAGGGATTGACCGAGCAATTGGTCCCCGCGCAAGGAGAAGCCGAGGGGGCGGAACTCCCCGACTTCGACTTCTTCGGCGGCCAAGAGCAGGGTGAGTTCGGAGAGCAGCCCGTGGAGCTCGATCAGGACGGCTTCAACCAGTACGTCGATGGTCTTGTCCAGCAGCGACTTGAGCAGGCGCTCGGGCCGGTGCAGGGGCAGATCAGCGACATGATCGAAGCCCAGTCCGCCGAGAAGATCGAAGCTCAGTTCCCAGAGCTGCGAGACCGAGAAGTGGCGACGGCAGCCGCTCAGGAGCTCGCAAACCAGGGGGTAGACCCCAAGCACATGAACCCCCGGCTGATCGCCCTTGCGCACCGTGCGCTTCGAGGCGACAAGCTGGCAGCACAGATCACCCCGGCAGGCGATGGCGCCTCAGACGGGTTGGAAGCGACCGGCGGAGGGCAGCCCGGTTCGCAGTCGATGGACGAAGCGCAGCAGGCGGCTGTGGCCTCGATCGTCGGCGCAGGCGGCGGGAGCCTCTTCGGCTCCTAGCCGGTCACTGACCAACACGTTCACCAGGAGAAACGACCATGCCACCGGTAACAGGTGCAACCAACACTCTCAACGCCGACCAGACTCTGCGTCGGATCGAAATGCATCAGGGGCTCTTGGAGCTCCAGCCCGATGCAGCGCCGATCACTGTCCTCACGGGCAAGCTCGGTTCCAAGTCAACGCACAACCCGCAGTTCCGTTGGTCTCAGAAGGACCTCCCGATCTACGCGGACGCTGTGAACAACAGCGGCGGCTACCTCTCGACGGACACCGCGATCGTCGTGGACAACGGCCCGGTCTTCTGGATCGGCGATCTCGTCAAGGTGCCCCGCACCGGTGAGGTCTTCCGCGTCACCAACGTCGTCTCGAACACCCTCACGGTTGTCCGCGGCGTCGGCGGCGGCGCGGCAGCGCTCAACGACGACGACGAGCTCATTCGTCTCGGAACGGCGATGGAGGAAGGCGACGTGTCGCCCACCCCGCGCTTCGAGAACCCGACCCTGGTCAGCAACTACACGCAGATCTTCAAGACCTCGTGGCGCATGACCAACACCGCCAAGCCGATGCAGCAGATCAACGGCGTGGACGAGTGGGGTCAGCGCTCGAAGGAGAAGGGCATCGAGCACAAGCGCGACATGGAACTCCAGTTCCTGCTCGGCAAGCCCTCCGAGATCAACACCGGCAACGGACCGCGGCGTACGACTGGTGGTGCTCTGCACTACATCCAGACGAACGTCACCGACGCCGGCGGCACGCTGAACGCCTCCACTCACCTGAACCCGCTGACCCGGAACATCTTCCGGTACGCCGGCAAGGGAGAGATCGTCGGATGCGCTTCGGACTTCGTGCTGGACGTGATCAACAACTTCGCCGTCGGCAAGTTGCAGGTCGTCCAGTCGGACTCGGACAAGGTATACGGCCTCCAGATCATGGCCTACCAGACCCCGAACGGCATCCTGCGGTTCACCCCGCACCGCCTGCTGTCCGAGTCGCCGTACTACAAGTCCCACGCGATCTTCCTGGACTTCGCGCTTCTGCGTCGTCGTCACCTGGAGGGACGTGACACCCACATCGAGACGGAGATCCAGCCCAACAACGCCGACTACCGCGAGGACCAGTACCTCACGGAGACCGGCTTGGAGTTCGGCCTGGAGCGTCGTCACGGCGTCCTCAAGGGCGTGACGGGCTAAGGAGGCCCAGTCAGATGAGCGAAGAGAGCAAGTTCCAGTTCTACTCGCGCGGAGTGAACTTCTGCGTCGGTCTCGTGCCGGCGCGGGTTCACTACGACGACCACGGTCAGCGCGTCGAGACAGGCGGAGTCGTCGCCGACTTCGCTCCCGACGGTCGCTACGAGACGGACGACCCCGAGGTTGCGGAGAAGCTTCGCGCCGCGGAGTCGTTCAACGTGGACTTCCACGAGTTCGGCAACGAGCCGGACGCGATCAAGCCCACGCTCCCGGACGCGATCAAGTCGCTGACCGAGGCTTCGGTTGCCAACGATGCCGCCGCGGTGGAGTCGCTTCTCCAGCAGGAGCGCGCGACTCACAACCGTGCCGAGATCGTCGGTGCTGCCGAGACCGCCCTCGCCAACATCCGCAAGCTCAACGAGGTTGGTCCCTCGTACACCGAGCCTGAGGTCGTCGCCGAGGAAGCAGTCGCGGATCCGGGCGCACGTCCGGCCGAAGCGGACCCCGAGAACACCGGAGAGGGCACCGAGGGCACCGAGCCTGAGGATCCCGAAGGTGGAGAGGCCACGTCCTAACCGATGTGGACTCTCGGACAGATCGTTGATCGGTCTGTCTCGGACGGGATTGACGAGCCTGATGCCATCCAGATCGCGGACCAGCGCCACAAGGAGCTAGTTCGCCGGTCTGGGTGGCGACGGGCCACCGTGAATCTCGGCGCGACGGACGGTTCTACCGCGACGTTCGCGCTGCCAGCGGAAGTCTCTCGCGTGCTCTTCGTGCGGGTAGAACTCGCTGACGGGTCGATCGTCCGCTACCCGGATCGGATCGGTGAAGACGACTACTGGGCGATCCGCGCCGGCGACATCGACACCGGCAAGCACGTCTTCACGACCGACGAGGACGCGGATGCAGGCGTGGAGCTCGCGCTCTACCCGACACCGGAGGCCGGAACGCTCTTCGCCAAGTGCGAGACCTACCCGGCGACCCTCGTCAATCGCACCGACGAGCTCGAAATCCCCGATGACTTCGCGGAGGCCCTGCTCGACGGGATCAAGGCGGTCGTTTTCAAGGAGCTTGACGAGGACGTGGGCTCGGCGGCAGCGCTGGAGCAGAACTTCGAGAACGCCGTCGTCAAGCTCGCCGGCATGGTGAAGGCCCGCGGCGTTGGTGACGGCCCGATCGCAATTCCCATGCGCGGCGTGAACTGGTGATCGCGTGTGTTGGCGCCTAAGACTGCTCAGACAGATTTTTCAGCGGGGGCTTGTCCGTCGTTCGCTCGCAATCTGATCCCGGAAAACGGGCTCTACGGCCTACAGAACGGCTTGCTGAACCTCGATGGTGGGGTCTACAAGCGCGGCGGCTCCAAGGTTCTCTCGACCGCAGGCTTCGGCGCTGCGGGACTGACGTGGATCTGGCACGGCTACTTCCCGGCGGGCCATAGAACGCTCTTCGCGAACCCCTCTGACTTCGGAGTGCTCGACGGTTCTGACGCCCCGATCAACCTCGGGGGCAGCGGTCTGGCTGAGCCTGCGACCTACGCCTATCTCGGCGGCCTGCTCTTCATCGGCGGCGGCACGATCTACGCCGGCTCCCTGAAAGCAAATCCGTATTCGACCGGGACAGTGGACCTGACCAACGGCTCCGCGGTCGTGACGGGATCGGGCACGTCGTGGAGCGCGAATGTTGACGCTGGCATGATCTTCCGACACGGATCCGAGCGGGTTTACGTCGTCAAGTCGGTCGATTCCGACGGCCAAATCACGCTCACGGAGCCCTACCAGGGGGCGACGGACACGGGAGAGGCGTACACGCTCAAGGCTCTTGAGACGGCTTCTGCGCCGTACCGCTCATCTTCCCTGTACGCGGTGGCGGGTCAGAAGTTGATCTCTTGCGAGAACGAGAAGTTCTACATGTCCAAGCTGGACGACCCGCACACATGGGACGCCGACGACAACTGGGCGCTCCCCGGCGGAGTCCGCATCATCGGAGCGTCAGGGATTGAGAACCGGCTGCTGCTCCTAACCACCGCCGGTCTCTGGCAAGCCTCGAACATCGAGTACGACCTCACAGACGAGTACGGCAACCCGCAGCACAACGTCCGCCAGGTCACCGAGGACATCAACCTCTGGCACCCGGCTTCGATGGCGACGTTCGCAGGCGATCTGATCGTGCCTGGAACTGATGGCGTCTGGATGGTCTCAGAGCGCTCCTACGACAAGATCTCGCGCTCGATCGACAGCCGGTATTCGCGGCACATAGCTGACGGCTGCAAGCCGGGTCAGGGGCACGTTTACAACTCGCACTTCTTGCTCCCGATCATCGACGGTTCCGGCGAGGTCAGGGAAGTGCTGACCTGTCGCCTCGATCGTCCGACCCGTGCTCGCGGGCAGGTGATCTACCCCTGGGGATGGTTGACGGGCTCGGGGGCGAACGTCTACGGCTTCGCGTCCCGCACCGTGACCTCTGCGGTGGACAAGGAGAAGCTAATCGCAGCGGGCGCTCAGGCGTCGTCTCGTGTGCTCGACTGCTCGGGTTATTTCACTCCGAAGGCGGCGGTCAAGTACGACCACGACAACACGACGCCGCGAATGGTGCTCGAGACGCGCGACTTCCCAACCGGCCGGATGAACAAGGCGCTCGTCAAGGCGGTCGAACTGAGCTACCGCCTGATCGACGCGGCCACAGACAACCCGACGATCTCGGGTTCGTGGTCTGACGGCCAGGCTCAGGAGTCTGGTTCGTTCTGGGGCATCGATATGTGGGGTGTCGGGACATGGACCTCCGACGTTGGCTCCGAGTTCACCGACCTGCTCGGCGTAGCCCCTGAGGACGACGGCCGCAAGCCAAAGTTCTGGCGGCTCCGCTTCGGACGAGCTCGAACGGAGTACGTGCGCTTCCGCTTCCGCACCAACGGCCCGTCCCACGAGTGCCTAATCAGGTCGCTCGAAATCTTCTTCCGCGCCAACCGCCGCCTCTAGGAAAGGAATCCACATGGCAGCCCCGACAAAGGCATACGACTTCGAAAACGGTCCCGACAAGGTGATCGACGCCGATCAGGTGAACGAGAACTTTGATCGCATCTACAGCTACCTGAGCGACGGCGTGGACGTGCCGGATCGACTCTTGATCGACACGGCGCAGCTGGTTAACGAAGCGGTCACGGGCGCGAAGATCGCCGCCGGCGCGGTGGGCTCGACGCAGCTGGCGGACGGAGCCGTGACGACCGGCAAGATCCCCGACGACGCGATTACGGCAGCCAAGCTTGCCCCCGGCGCAGTTGGCTCCACCGAGGTTGGAGACGGCACTATCACGATCGCGAAGATGGCCGCGTTCCCGCGAGCTCGTGTCTACCGCAACAACAACTACGACCTCGCCAACGCTCAGATCCCGTTCGACACCGAGCACTACGACCCGAACAACTTCTGGACCGGCGGCGCTCCGACACGGCTCACGGTGCCGGCGGGCATGGGCGGTCTCTACGTGATCAGCGGCCGAGCGCGTCAGCGTCAGCTCTCTCCGACCCCCGGCCAGATGGGACTCGTTCTCCGAGTCAACGCCAACACGACTCAGCGCGCCACGTCGCCTTCGATTCCAGAGAACGTCGAGACCACGCTTCAAATCGTCACGATCATGCCCCTGAGCGCCGGCGATTACGTCGAACTCGGGAACGACGGCACGGGTCGGATCATCGGCGGCAGCATCCACAACGAACTTGCGCTCACCTGGGTGGGCCCGTGACCGATCTAGCCGTATTGATTCGCCAGATCCAAGGTCTTATCCGGCCTGTCTCGGGCAACCCCGAGGGCGCCGTTTCCGCGCCGCCGGGAACTATCGCCTGCAACCGGGCAAACGGCAAGGTCTACAAAAAGAACGCTGGCACTGGCAACACGGGGTGGCTGGAACTCGCGGCCGGCGGCAGCGGCTATTCACCGCCGATCCCGCAGTCCGACGTGACGGACCTCGTGACGGATCTCTCCGCTCTATCCACGGCGCTCGCCGGCAAAGCCCCTACGGTGCACACGCACGATCAGGCGGACGTAACCGGGCTCACCGACGCTCTGGACGAGAAGGCTCCGCTGGACAATCCTGCCTTTACAGGCTTCACAACAGCCGAATGGCTAATCGTTGACAACGACGGCGCGGGAGGCGGCGGGAACATCCAATTCGGGCAAAGCAGCATCGACTCCGTAACTGACTTCTCGACCTTCGAGAACATTTCGCTCTTGCTGGGCGGCCTGGGCGGGGGGATGCTCATAGCCGGTGATTTGGCGAACGGCACCGGCACAATCGGGTTCGACTACCCGGTGAACTTCGCGGGGGCGATCGCCGCCTATGCAATGCATGGCCGCATCGACCTCGCAGGGTCGGTCTACAACCTTGATCCAGCGGACCCGCCGACAATCCTGATCATCGACCAGACCACCACCACGATCAATCTCGGCAAGATCGGCGACACACAGCCGATCGGTGACTTCAACTCCGACAGGCACGTAAACGTGCTCATCGTCGTGCAGTGCGACCCGGCGACCTTCAGCTACTGCCGGATCAACCCGTATTCAGCAAACACAGGCGGTAACACCAACACGATTCACAACCGCATGAATACCAAGGGCAAGACGAGTGGCGCGGGGATCTGGAACCTGAGCGCAGCAGCACCCGACGGCGACTACTACGACATCACCGCCGCGAACGCGATTCATCTGCTCATGTCCAGCGCCAAGAAGGACGGCACGGTTGCGGGTCACAAAGGCTCGTGGAATATCGGACAGCTAGGAGTAGTGGGATGAACGATACGGAGAGTCTGATCGCGCGCCTGCAAGCGACAGTGGACAAGTTTGAGGGCTACGCACAGGAAGCCGAAGCCGCCGGCAACACCGATCTGGCTCAGGGCTACCGCGACGGCAATATCACGCCGCTGGCGCGGATCGAAGTGCTCAGAGCAACCCTTGACGCGGATCCTCCGCCAACAGTCGAGCAGCGACTCGCAGCCAAGGAGCTCGCCAGGCGAGAGGTTGCGGATCTCGGGAAGACCGTCGCGGAGCTTTCTGCCGAAGCGTTGGAAAGGGTCAGGGCGGGGGAAATTACGGTCGCTGAGGCGAACACACCGGACGAATGACATTGCAGGTCCAGCAGTCCACTACTCCCAGTACCTTGTAACAGTTGTCACATGGCGAAGATCAAGTTCAAGAAACCCGTTTACGTCGGCGACAACCGGATCGGCAGGCCAACGCCCAAGGGCGCGTATACGCCCTGGCAACCCGGCCTTCCGCCGTCCGGCTCCTACGACCCTGCGATTGACGCGACGCTCGATCAAGCGATCCGTGGCAACACCTACCTCGTGGGCGGACAGGCCGGCGTGCAGGGGGCCAGTCAGTACGACTACGGCGACTTGGACCAAGCCCAGCGCCGTTCGGAAGAGGACTACGCGATCGGCCTCGAAGGGATCGGTCGATCGCGCGGCCGCACCCTCTCGGACCTCCAACTTTCCTTCGACCGTCTCGCCAACAAGCAGAAGCAGGCGTTCGCGGCGGCAGGTCTGCGAGGGGGCGGCGTCGCACAAGCTCTCAAGGCGCGCAGGGCCAACCAGGAGCGCGATCAGAGCCGCATCTACGAGGACTACGGCAACCCGAACGTGCAAGGAGACTTCGGCGTACACGGACGCTCTCTGCAACTCGGCCTCACTCGTGGCACGGAAGACCGCACGACGCAGGCAGGGCGGGCGCAGACCGAACTCGATGCGTTCAAGGCGGCGTCACGAAACAGCGCGTGGGCACAAGCGACACAGAACAACCCGTTCCTGACGCAGCCGACGCGCCCGCGTAACGAACACACCGTCGGCGGGCAGACGTACCGACTGATCCGCGCAAAGCACGGGCTCTACAAGGGGCAAGTCGTCAAGTTGCTCCCGTCAGGCAAAAAGGTTCCACGCAGCGACATGACGACGCTGGCATAGGAGAGAAGCATGGACGCCATTATGAAGCGGGCCCTCGCCCTGACGAAGCTCAAGTACGGATCGCAGGCCAACGCGATCATGCAGGCGATCGCTGAGGCCGGCGCAATTCGCAAGTCGCAGGTCTCGCAGGCTCGGGCTGGCGCGAAGTACGGCACCGATGCCGAGCGCTATGGACAGGTCGGCATCAACAAGGCGTTCGACGGCATCCGTGACGCAGCGGCTCAGTCAGGCGCGTACATGGACAAGCTCTCTCCGGTAGCACAAGGGACCCCGGGCTCAGCGTTGCTCGCAGCCATTCAGAACTCCCGGCAGAACATGCCGCAGAACGTCGCCAATCAGCGGGCACTCGCGATCCAGGACTCCGAGAGCAGGGCTGCACGAGCCCGTTCCGGCGGCGCATTCGCAGAACAGGCAGCCAACGCCACCTTCCAAGGCAACGTCGCCAAGCTCCGTGATCAGCTGTCTCAGATCCAGGACAAAGCGGCAACCTCGACCGAGACGACGTACCAGAGCCTCCTTGACGATTACAACAAGGAGCAACGCCTGCTTGGTGACTCCGCGGAACGGGCGCGCCACAACCGGGCGATGGAGAACAAGAAGGGGGCCGGCAAGGGTAAGTGGCTCACTCAGTCGCAGCAGAACGCCTTCAACGAAAAGGTGTCGCAGGCGTACGGCTGGGTGCAGCGCCTCGCGGGAAGTGGAGCCTCTGGAAAGCAGGTCCGGCAGTTGCTCTCGGCAGGTGGAAGTACGCCTCGCGGTCAATACAAAGACCCTGCCACCGGCACGATGAAATCTGTTGCCGGCGAAAAGGTGCCGAACTACGGGACGGATGTTGCGCGGATCGCCATGGACCTCTACTACAACGTGCGGCCGGGGTCGCGCCCCGGACAGAGGCAGGGCACCCTCACGGCTACGTCAAAGCGGATCTATCGCAGCCGCCGGGTGAAGCCGCCGAAGGCATGGGTCGGATAGTAGGGGCGCCTCATGGCGAGGTCTGGCACCTACGTTCTCAAGCCGCAGAACCGTTCTCGCGCGCAGCGTCAACAGGTTCGTGAGGATCAGCGGCACCGCGAAGCAGTCGGCCGTCGGAATGCGATGCTGCACCGGCGTGCGATGGCACGTCGTGATGCGGCACGGTCTCGGTTGACGCCTCAGAGGTTTGCGTCCCAGAAGCCGAGTAAGACAATCAAGGTGCGTCCGGGGCGCACCAAGGGCGTCTCGTCGGTTCTCACCAACACAACCCCGATCTACAAGGCCAAGAACTACGCATCCACGCCGAAGCTCCGGTACTACCCGCGCGTCCGTGGGCTCAAAGACGCCTACACGATCCAGTACGAGCAGGCCAAAGCGATGGGGATCGACCAAAACCATCTGCGGACCCGCAAGGGCCAGGACATGCTCGCGAAGGCGCTCAAGTCGGAAGACGCGAACCAGCGGGCAGCCGCTCGGCAGCTACGCAACATCGTCGCGGCGATCGACAAGTACGAGGCGAAGCGAGCGCCGCAAGTCGCGGCTGATCGTGCCAAGCGGCAATTCGCGGTTGCTGGGGAAACCAAGCGCCGCATTCGGCTTTCCCTGCCTGCCGGCGCGATCGCCGAAAAGGTGTTGGGCGAGCGCGGGGCGCTCCAGAAGGCGACGAACTGGGTCTACGAGAACTTGCCTACCGAACTGATGGTGGAAGCGGGAACGGCCACGGGTCCAAAGTTCGGTCCGGGTGGCGGGCGCATCCCCGCAGCGAAGGTCAACGTCAACAGTAAGTTCGCGGGCAACGCCGCCAAGGACGCGATCACGCTTCCGATGACGACTGCCACTTCGACATACCTTCTCGCCAAGGCGGGACTCGGCGCTGCCTCCGGCGATTCAGCCCCCATCAAGCGGATGTGGTCGGAGTTCAAAGACACGGATCCGGTAGCGCTTCTCGTGCAGGGAAGGGTCAAGGAATCTGGCCGGGCTGCCTACGAACGTCCGGTAACGACGGCGCTCGAACTCTCCGGCGGGAAGGCGGCCGTGGGGCGAACCGCTGGGGCTGTAGCGCGCCGCGGGACACCGGCTATGCGCCGAGTCGGTCGGACCGCGCGAGATCCAGAACATCTATACGGGGATCACTACCGCCAACGCAGGTACTCACCCGATCTAATCACCAAGGGGTTTCAGGTACTTGGCGACCGCCGCGCTGCCAAGTCAGGAGCGCGAGTCCGGCTTCGAGGGACAGAGGACGCCTACCGCAAGTCCGAAGTGAACAAGGTTGTCGATGAAGTGGTGGCGACCGGCGAAGCGATCCGTCGTCAAGACCGCCAACAGATCATCGAGAGCAAGATGCCGACCCCGGTTCTTGGCCGGATCAAGGGGAAGGCGAGAAACCTCAGCAGGACTGATCGCGGGATACTCGTACTCGCCGCGGATCGGACGCTTCGCAGCGCGAAGACGGCCGTTGCCGACCTCAAGAGCTATCGCGACGAGCTCGCCATCGAGACGGAGAGGTTGGCGAAGGCAAAGAACCCGAACGAGGCGAAGATTCGCGACAACGCCAAGATGATCGACCGGATCGACAAGGCGCTAGAGAAGGGGGTCGATGCCAACAAGCTGTTCGAGGTTGCTGACGAATACCGCAAGTCGTACGAGGCGACTGAGGCAAGTCTGGTCGAGGAAGGTTTGATCGAACCCAGCACCGCAGCGATGGCGAAGGAGATTCCCTACGCAGTCCGTCATATGGGCGCGCGAGAAGTGGATGCTGGAGCGGAATGGCTGGCAAAGAACCAGGAGCTATCGAAGGCGGTCGCCGACACTGCAACTGAGTATGAGCGTCAGGTTCGCCGGAGCTCCAAGACCGAAAGCAAAATCGCGCAGGAACTCAGCGGGCGAGATCGGCAGAACCTCGAAGGTCTTCTCCGTGAGATCATGCGTGACCCCAGGGTGGAAAAGGCTGCCAAGTCGCGGGCAGAGGCCATCGACGCTGCCAATCGCGCCAAGGTTGCAGCGTCCGAGGTTCGTGCGCGGTTCGGCGAAGACAGCCCAGTTGCTCAGGCCGCGGTTGCACGCGCGTCAGAGATGGTGCGAGCCAAGCTCGAAGCCGATCATGTCTTCCGACGTGAGGCAGGAATTGCATGGAAGAAGATCAGTCCACGAATTGCCCTTGAATCGAGCACTGCGCGACCGGCTGGCTACTGGCGTTCGGTTACGCGAATGAACGACCTGATGGCGAAGAGCCGAAAGCTTGCCGAAGACGTGGATCTCGCCAAGGCGGATCACGAGAACGCTCGGAAAACCCACGCCGAACATCAGGCAAACAAGCGCTCTGGCATGGAGCTTCGCGACCGTGACGGCAACCGGCTTGATGCGGTAGCCATCCGACGCCACCGCGAATCGCACGGCGTAAGTGATCCGGCGTTTGTGAGTCAGCGGCCCGGCCAGACGATGCGGAATGCCGCCTACGTCAACAAACACCCGAACCGAGGCAAGCTTCCCGGCGAACACCGCACAGGCGAGGCAACGCGGCAGGGTACGTTCGACTCGTCCTACGAGGCCGCCTGGCAGCACGCGATTCGGGCAACCGGGCTGCGCGACTGGGTGCAGCAGTTCGACCGGATCCTCAAGAACTTCGCGATCAAAACCAACGGTCGGCCACTTCGGTTCAAGAGCGCGGCAGACGCGCGGAAGTTCCTGAAGACAAGGGAGGGCCGAGCGCTTTTGGAATCCCAGCAGCTTCCCGAGCTCGTTCCGGTGCGCGTCTCACCGATCGGCTCGAAGTCAACCACCGTGGACAAGATCATCGACACGATCACCGACTCGTCTACGGATTTGAGCAAGCAGGAAGCGGCTGGCAGCGTGATTCAGGAGTTCTTGCGCGAGGCGACGGATGGCGACAAGGGGCCGGTCGTCCTTGTGCCGCGACACGTCTGGGAGCGTCTGAACCAGCACTATGAACGCGCGGGTGTCGGGCGCAAGACTCTCCAGAGCATCAACAGCCAGTTCAAGAGTGTTGTGCTGCCTACTTCAACCAAGTGGATCGCGGGCAACATCATCGACAATGCGGTTCGATTGGCGGTGTCGGGTGCAGGCCCGCGAGACTACTTCCTGGCAAAACGGTTCCTGAACGACCTCAAGAAGATGGACCCCAAGCGGGCCGAAGAATTCCGCGCGATGACGATGGGCGGTATGCACTTCTCGACGCGCGGCCGTATGGGAGTGTTGCGGACGGCCGATGACTTCAACAACTTCTACGCGCAGCAAGCGCACATCCTTGGTCAAACAAAGCCCGCAAAAATCGCCGTCGCCCCGTGGAGGGTCTACCGCGACACGGTGTTCGACCTCAATTCACGGCTGGAGCACGTCTTCGAGCAGATGGCATTGGGACGCTCGATTCGTTCGGAGCTCCGTTCCGCGACCGGAAGTTGGAATGCCGGATTAAAGGTTCAACCGAAGGCTGTTGAAGATCTGGCGAACGGGCTTCGCAACACGTCGGCGCAAATCCAACTTGCGCGAGAAGTACGTCGAATCGTGGGCAACTGGACGACGTACGGACCGACCGCCCGCTTCATGCTGTTCGACGCTCTGCCGTTCGGTGCCTGGATGAAGAACGCGCTCCAGTTCGTGTTCGTGACGATGCCGGCGAACCACCCGATACTGACCGGCCTGATCGCGGCCGGGGAGACTATGACTCGCGAGGACCGGATCAAGCTCGGCCTCGAACCGTTCGTGAAGGGCGCAAAGCCCGATTTCATGCAGGGTGCAATCCCGGTGCGGGGCGGTCAGATCGGGATGCAGAACATGACGTCATTCGGGTTCGCGGGCGCCTTCCCGGAATCAATCGGCACGATGCCGTGGGCGCCGTTCCGAAACGCGCTTGACGCCGCACGCGGACTGGATTGGAAGGGCGACCACCTCAAAAACAAAGACGGATCTGAGCTCGATCAGACCCAGAGAGCAGCGCTCGCGTTCTACTTGTTCGGCGAGGCATTGATCCCGTTGATCGCGGTCGCGCGTCGGATCCGCGAGCAGGGCGGCAAGCAGCAGGGGGCGTCTTATGTTTGGAAGGTCTCGGTCAAGCCTGGTAGCCGAAAGGGGAGCAAGACCACTTGGAACAAATTCCTGAATCCATTTGCCGTGACGAAGAGCGGCGCATCGCCAAGTCCAGAACCGGAATCAGGCGTCCAGCAGCCGAGGCTCGACTGGCGCAACTTCGGCAACAGCGGTCCGAAGGTCACCTACGACTGGAGCAGTTGGAAGTGAGCGCTCTAGCGGTCAAATACAGCGAGCCACGCGAATACGGCAAGCAGGCTCAGGCCGAGCGCGATAGAGAGTGCGCTGTAGCCAAGATCGTGCCAAGAGCCGGTGAAAGCAGGCACGAGAACGACCAGCACGAGAACGACCAGTGGCCACTTGAGCACGTTGAAGGTGCGTTGCATGGTTTAGGATCCCCCTGCGTTTACGAGAAAAGTGAGCCCAGTGTTTGTGAGCGCTCCGACTGCCGCGAATACAACGACGGCGAGGATGACTCCATGTGCCCGGCTCGGCGGTGCGTCAGAACCCGAGTTCTTCATTTCAAAGCGGTAACTCGCGACGGCTGCCACGAGGCCAACGATCACTCCGATCATGGCGACACCGTACTCACTTTCGTCAAGGAAGTCAAGTAATGGCCTCCCGCGACTACTACAAGCGCCTGACCTACCGTGCGGCGAGAAAGTACGGACTCGACCCGCGAATCTTCATTCGGCAGATCAAGGCGGAGTCTGATTTCAACCCCTACGCCGGGTCATCGGCCGGCGCTCGCGGGATCGCGCAGTTCATGCCCGCCACGGCCCGTGAGCTCGGGATCGACCCGATGGACTCAAAGCAGGCGCTCGACGGCGCGGCGAAGCTCATGGCGAAGTACGTCCGTCAATACGGCTCCTACCGCAAGGCGCTGGCTGCATACAACGCTGGCACCGGAGCGGTCGCCAAGTACGGTGGAGTCCCGCCTTACGCCGAAACCCAGGCGTACGTCAAGAAGATCCTCAGCGGCATCAGCGGCGCTCAGTACCCCGGCCAGAAGCCACGGCCCGCAAGTACCGCTCAGACGGCCTCGGGCGGCTCTACAGGCGCTCAGGAGCAGCAGCCGATCTCCCTTGCCGCCACGGTGAACCCGACGCCGCAGATTCAGATCACGCCGCCGGCGCCGCCCCAGATTCTCGACACGTCGCAATACCTCACGAACTCAGCATCGGGGCAGGCACCGCAACTGCCCGCGCTTCAAAATCAGGCACCGCCGGAGCAGACTCAAGTCGAAGTCGGTACCCAGGCGCCTGAGCCGGCTACGCAGATCACCAAGGTTGCAGACCTCCCGCCAGCGCAATCATCGTCTGGGATTGCGAGACTCGTCAGCCGCATGGACAGAATCGACGGTCAGCGCCGCTCTTACCTCTACGGCGGTGGTCACGGGGGCGGGCTTTCGATCAAGAATGCCAAGCCGATCGACTGCTCCGCGGCCGTCTCGCTTGCCCTGAATATACCGGTTCGAGTCTCCGGCGATTTCGGCGGATGGGGCAAGGCAGGCAAGTCAAAGCGGAACAACGCGGTGAATGTCTACTACAACGCGGGCCACGTTCTCATGTCGGTCGTCAGGAACGGCGTGGAGCGCTTCTGGGGCACTTCAAGGTCCAACCCCGGCGGTGGTGCGGGCTGGATCCCCCGCTCTGCTCTGGGCGGTTCCTATCTCAGCGCGTTCAAAGTCCGCCACATGGTGATGTGATGGAAGCAAGCCAGATGGATATCCGGCTCAAACTGCTTGAGCAGAATGACCAAAACCACGAGCGGGTACACGGACGTATGTGGGACAAAATCAACGCTCAAGGAACTGATCTCGCGGTTCACAAGGTTGAGACCGCCGGCCTGCTCAAAACCATGCAGGAGGACGTGGCGGAGCTCAAGGACGACGCGAAGACGAACCGCCGGCTCCTGATCACCACCCTGATCACCGTCGTCGCCGCCGCAGCTGGCCTGATCGCCAACTTCATCGTCATCCTCGCGGACCAGACACCTAAGTAACATTCGTCACAATCCGTCCGGGGGTGGTTGGACACTTCTGGAGGAAGCACGGAAGTCGACAGAGGGCATCACGCGCGGGGCACGGATGCCCTGCCGCCCCTCATCTTCGGCAAGGAGGCCGACAGTGGCGAAGAAGAAACCAGTCCGTCGTCCGTACGAGCGGATCAAGCGAACCGTCAAGAGCAACGGCGGCATCCGGCCAACCTCTCAGATCCGCGGCATCGGCCTCCACACGACCGAGGGCTATGACCAGAAGGGCATCAGCGACCTCGAAGGACTCGGTGACTACTTCAACCGGGTCCAAGCGTCGAGCAACGTCGCCGTCGATGGCGAGGGCTACTCGGCTCGCTACGTCCCCGACAACCGGAAGGCGTGGACTCAGGCCGCGTACAACGGACAGCTTCTCTCGGTCGAGCAGATCGGGTTCTCGAAGTGGTCGCGCTGGTTCTGGATCAACCGTCGCGACAAGCAGCTTCAGAAGACCGCCAAGTACATCGCGTACTGGTCGCACAAGTACGGCATCCCGATCCGCAAAGGCAAGGCTTCCGGGGGTGTCATCACCAAGACCGGTGTCCTGCGCCACTCAGAACTCGGCGCTGCCGGTGGCAACCACGGTGATCCCGGCCCCGGCTACCCGCTTCACACGGTTCTCCAGATGGCTCGCAAGTACAAGAAAGAGGGTTGGTAATGAATCCGAAAAACTACCCCGCCAGCTTCACGGCACTCTTGCTGATCGCTGCCGGCATCACTAAGTTTCTGACCGACAATGGCTGGTCGCCGGTCTACGCGGCTCCCGTTGGCCTCGTGGCCGGCTGCGTCCCGTTCGTCGTCGCCAAGCTGACCGAGAAGGCTCAGGGCTGATGGCCGTCCAGAGCACGCTCAAGCAGGCTCGCAGGATCGACTCCGGGCCGCTCAAGTCGAAGGGCTACATCGACTCCGGCCCATTGCCTCTGCTCGGGTCAGGCGGCGGGTCCAAGAACCAGTCGGTGCAGGACATCCTCAAGACCTTCCGCAAGCGCTCGTCGCGCAAGAAGGCGACCGACTACTACCGCAGCAAAAAGAAGGGCTCGGGGATTCCCGGCGCAACTCTTCGCTGATGGCTGAGGCCGACGAGGCTTGGGGCGGCAAGAGCGGCGCTGCGGCCAAGGCCCAGGACTCGATGGAGAAGTTCTACGGCCGGGAGCGCGGACTGCGCATCTACGCCGCCAAAACCGCGCAGCGTGAGCAGGTTCAGAGCGGTGTACGGGGTGCGCTTCAAGCGGTTCGGCGTAGCACAAAGTAGGCGCATGGATCGCTAGAACTCCCGCAAAACGCGGGGTAAGCCGTCATCCATCCCGTACATTGTGCTACATTGTTTGTATGGCGACCAAGAAGCAGACCAAAGACGAAGCGTTCGAGCAGGAGCTTGAGCGCCGGAAGAAGGCAGAGTCGGGGCCTCAGGCTCCCGGGTCCGATGGGGGCTCCAAGGATCCGGTTTTGGAGAGTTCCGCCGCCACCGACACGGCGGACGCTCAGCCAGAGGCTCCGACTGTGCCTTCCGACGATGCGCCATCCCCCCCGGTGCCAGACGATCGGGAGAGCTCAGACGAGCAGGCCGGCGGTGCCAGTCCCGTCGCGCCTGTTCCGTCTGAGGTCGTGGAAGTCGTTGCCCATCCCGCAGACCCCAACGCGGCCTTCCAAGCGATGGAGCGCTACGACGAGACCCAGATCATTGAAGAGATCGAGGGCCGCATGTCCGAAGTCCTCGTCTACAAGATCCCGACCGGCATGGACCTGTCGTTCTCGGGAGTGCGTGAAGCAATCCGACTGATCGGTGAGCGGACCGGACGACGGATCAACACCGGCCGTCACGCACCGATCAGCGAAGTGATCCAGATCAACGGTGAGTCGTACCACCAAGTGAAGGTCTACGCCGAAGACGAAGCGTCAGGCCAGGGCTACTGGGGCACGGCGCAGCAGCCGGTCCGCATGAAGCTCCGCGCCGACACCGCTCGCAAGTACCGCGAGAAGGGCAAGAAGGTCGGAGACGACGACACGGTGGACGACGAGTTCGCTTACACCAAGGCGCTTTCCAAGGCCCAGAGGAACGCGCTCAAATACTTCATCCCTGAGCAGATCCGCCAAGGCATCCTCGCGATCGCCAAGAACGACCCGCGCAAGCTGCGTGAGATCACGATGGGCGCCGGCGCTCCGATGGAGGACAAGCCCAAGGCGCTCGGTGACCCGGAGGCAGAGAAGCTGATCGCGTCATGCCGTGAGACCTATCAGGCCATCGGACGCGAGTTCCCCGACTTCAAGACCAAGGTCCCGCCCGGACGGTTCAACTCTGACCTACAGGCCGCATGGAGCTCGCACGAAGCTCTCAGGACGCTTCTGGGCCAGCTTGAGGACACGCGGAGCGCCTACGAGAAGGCCGCGGCGTGAGATACGAGCCGTGTCCATGTCCGTTCTGCACCGGCACCTACGAACCGCCGGTCGAGGAAACCACGGAAGTCGAGGCTGACGAATGATCCTCTTTGCCTTCTTCGCCGGCTACTTCGTCGCCGCGTTGGTCTTCGCCCTTCTGCTCAAGCGCATCAATCGCAAGTGGGCGGAACTCGTGGAAGCCCACCAGCGCAGCATCGACGGCTGGCAGCGGCTCTATGACGAGCGGACGGGCTCGATCAGCACGGCGGACGACTTCATAGAAGACGTTCTCGGACCCCACAGGAGTAGACGATGATTGACCAAGAAGCGCTCAGGCGGGCTCGCATTGCCCGTCGAGCGCACGACGACCGGATGCTCCAGCTGACACCGGCTGAGCTCAACCTCAAGGGCAAGAAGAAGCGCCGCGCCACAGACAAGCGCCGGCGCCGTGCTCAGGCCCAGAAGCCGATGAGCCGCCCGAAGATGGGGCCGAAGGCTCAGGGCAGGGTTGCCTCGCGTAAGCGAGCGGCTGCGCGGTCGAGGTTCGCGTGACTGCCGGGATCCCATATGGCTACTGCCATTGCGGGTGCGGGCAGAGGACTAACCCGGCACCGAAGACGAGTGCGCGGAACGGCTGGATCGAGGGCGAACCGTTGAAGTTCGTTCTGTACCACCGTGGTCGTAAGCCACTGGACCCGCCGAACCCCTCCGGACTCTGCATGTGCGGCTGCGGTGAGACGACTTCGATCTCAAAGCAGAACAACTACAAGCATGGCTACGTCAAGGGTGAGCACGTCCGCTACCGCCCGGGCCACATGAACATCAAGACCGAGTTCCCCGGCTATGTCGAAGAGGATCGTGGTTTTGAGACGCCGTGTTGGATCTGGCAAGGGGGACTGAACTCTAAGGGTTACGGAGTTCACCGGCACAAGCCTGCGCATCGAGTCGTGTACGAACGCGAGCGGGAGCCGGTACCGGACGCATTGGATCTCGATCACCTTTGCCGAGTTCCACCCTGTGTCAATCCGGACCACCTTGAGCCGGTTACCCACCGAGAGAATTGCCGGCGTGGTGTGGCGACCAAGCTGACCGTCGAGCAGGTGGCCGAGATCAAGGCGGACACCGAAAGCAGCTTGGACGAGTTGGCCGAGCGGTACCCCGTCTGCGCGGAGCACATTCGCGGAATCCAGAAGGGCAAGTTCTGGAAGGACGTGGTTCCCGCATGAGCAAGCAGGTGTACTACCGCAGCCTGCCGCCGATCAGCGACGAGGAAATGTCGGCGGTTACGAAGCCGGAAACCTTCGCTGTAACCTGGCTCTCCCAGTTCGCGGATTGTCCTCGCAGCGGCTTCCTTGCCAGAAAATATAGGAACGGCGCCCCGACCCAGCCAATGATCCGAGGATCCCTAGGCCACGAGGTCTGGGAGACGCTGACGAACCTGCTCATCGTCTCTGACGAACCGACGGTCCCAGGCGAGGTAGCCCGAGACGTCTTCTCTGACGTGCTCAAGAAGCATCCCGAGTGGGTACTGCCGCCGCACGAGGTAGACGCGGTTCGAGGCATGAACTGGAATTGGGCCGAGCACTTCCGTATCAACACCGGGGAGATCTTCGGAGTCGAGCAGCTATGGGTGTTGGAGCTAGACGAGGCCCTTGTCCGCGGCAAGCTCGACCTCCTGCTCGTGGGCGACGGCATGGCGAAGGTGACGGACTACAAGACCTCTCTCGCCATGAAGACGACCGAAGAGTGGGAGCACGACTTCCAGTCGATGGAGTACCCGGTCCTGCTGGCCTACGGGCACACAGAGGACGGTGTGAAGCTGCCCAAGGTGGACATGTTCGAGTCGAACGTGGTCTACCCGCGGTACGTCTTTGACGGCCGACTGGGGGAGAGGACGGCCTACTACGACCGGCTCGACGTTCAGGAGAACTTGCACTACCTGACGGATCTTGTCGGGAAGGTGCACACGGCCTTCGACACCGGTCGCTTCCCCGCGCATCCTGGCGATCATTGCCGGCGGTGTCCCGCGAAGGCCGAGTGTCCGCTCATCGCGAATCTGCGCAACGGCGTCGGAGAGATCACCACGCACGAGGAAGCAGCTGCGGCAGCTGAGGACCGCGAGTTTCACGCAGCTGAGTCCAAGAGGCTCGGCGCCGAACTGCGGGCTTGGGCGAGCGACTACGGGCCTATCCCATACGGCAAGGACCGAGAGGTTGCCCTGGAGCCGCAGGAGTCCAAGAGCGTGAAGTGGGACACGATGCTGCCGGCCCTGGAGCGGTCGGTCGAGCTCGGCGAACCATTCGATCGCGAGCAGCACATCAAGCGATCCAACTCGACCCGCACGGTCTACCGGAAGCGAGAAGCGGCATGAGCAAAGCCAAAGCAATCGGAGGGTGGGTGCTCATTGCGCTCGGCGTCCTAGCAATCCTGACGGTGATCGCATGGGCGTTCGCTATGTCGGAGAGGGCGCTTGACGAAGTTGCGACGAAAGCTTGCGCAGATCGTGGCGGACTCGTCTCACGACGGGGAGGCCCGCAGACCTCAAGCGGAACCGGCGTCTCTACCTCTGGCAACCCCGTGGTCACATCAACCCGCGTAGACGCCCCGTACTTCGTCACCTGCAAAAACGGTGAGGTCGGCATGTTCTGGGACGACGACCGAACCGTGGTCTTTGCCTCCGACCCGAAAGAAGAGAAGTGATGGCTATTTCACGAACCTTTGGACCTGCGTTCGTTCCCCCCGAACAAAACCAATCAGAGTCAGGGGGGCTGGCTGAGAGGTTGCTGGGCGATTGGCTTTCCGCAGATGAAGCGCTGGCGCAGGTTGGTCTTTACGACGACGTAGAGCGCCGGAACGCCAATACGCGCCTGCACATGGTGAAGCAACGGGTCCGCGAGTTTCTGATCGCCCTCCCCGCCACCCCCAAGGAAGAGAAGCCCACGGGAACGATATTCGAGCTTGACCTGTATGCCCGTGAGGGTTTGGACCGGCTGGTGGCAAAGCTTGAGTCGGCGACGGAAACGGTGTCGATCCCGCGCCAACTTGTGATCGGACAAATTCGAGAGATTCAAGATCGACTCAAGCCCCTGATAGACAACTGCACGAAGCAGTACGGCCCCGCCACGCGAGCAACAGCAGACAGCGAAGCCAACCACGACTCCCCGGTCCGAAGCGCAGCGGAGGACGTAACCCCCGAAGGACCGTGCAAGGTCGGAGACTACGACGGAGCAGGCAGCACTCTCGATGTGAACAGCGTCGAGATCGCCAATCACTTCTTCGCCGCAGGCCAACAGTCCACCACCGAGGCCCACAAACAAAGCTTCGATGACGGCTACGCAGCAGGCAAAGCCCACCAGATCCTTGACCGAGCCACCGACCAAACACACCAAGGACTAAACCTCCGCCGAGAACAAGACGGATCGATCAGCGTCTACTCCGATCACCACTTCATCGGGACGGCGCAGAACGAACCTGTGTCCACCCGCTCCGATGGAGAGATCCCCGAGGCGAAGTCGCACGATTACCCACTGATCGAGCAGATCAAGCTCATCGACGTTTTCGAGTTGGTGCGAGCGGCTGGCGACTTCGCCGAGGCAGAGAACGACTGCGGCCATGTGGACGAGGACACGTTGGGCCACTACGACCGCCTGATCAAGGCTCTTGCCCCATTCGACGTTGCAGCGAAGTTCGCCGCCGACCTCCCGTCCATCCAAGAAGGTGATGCTGAGTTGAGGAAGGTCGGACGGGAAATCCTGACGAGCGCAGCGATCAACGGACCCGGTGAAGGCATGACCAAGATGGTCAGCAGCGACCTACTGGACAACCTCGCCGAAGCCCTCGCCACCCAACCCAAGTCAAACAACCCCCAGCCAGACGGACGAGCAGAGCGGATCGAGAAGGCGGCGGGGGAATTGGTCGGGTCGCTGCAATACAACAGGCCACTGGTTGATCCAATTGGCGAGGAAAACATCGGCCTGTACGAGCTAGACCGTGACGCGCTCAACAGACTCCGCTCCGCCCTCTCCACAGAAGGACAGGAGGCCGACCGATGAGCGACCAGTATCGAAGCTACGTCAGCCTGCCGGATGGACGGACTGCTTTCGTGTCCACCGTCGAGAGCAAGGGCGGAAGCCTGCCGATGGGCGTAATCGAGTCACCGTGGGTCGGAGAAACCTGCGCGTGGGAGTGGGATGACGAGAAGCGCGAGCGAGGGGATCGCCTGATCTTCGGCCCCGACTATCACTACGGCGGCCTGCTCGACCGCCACATCGAAGCAATCCACGCTGTTCGTGCTGGCTTTCCCTACATCGAGGACTGGCAGGAAGCGCAAGAGGAAGCACCCGAACCCACTGACGATGGAGTGGGTGGCGGCGAGGCCGGGCTGTCGATTCGTGAAATCATCGCGTTGGCATTGAGCGGATATCCGTCTGACGATTCCAGCGACGACGTATTCGGTAACGACTTCCCGCAGCGCCCGTTCGACCTGGGGCTGTTGAAGCATGGCCGCGACTTCACCGGCGAGGGTTACACGGAACTGACGGACAAGGGACTGAAAGCCCTCAGGGACGCCGCCACGCGAGCATCCACGGATGAAGGACAGACCGGCGACACCGGGGAGCCGGAAACGGCGACCGATAAACCGTGTCCGACTTGTGGCGGTGACAAGCGCTTCACAACCGGGACGCTTTCCGGCGACCTCCGAGAGCTGGCGAAGCTTATTCGTGATCAGACCGAACAGGATTGGATCGGCGTTAC
>JAEYBE010000043.1 GCA_023404495.1 Actinomycetes bacterium
GGGTGTCCCTGCTTGAGGGCGGTGGGACTCACTTCTGCGCGATCGTCTCGGGCGGGGTCGTCAAGTGTTGGGGCACGAGCTTCGGCGGCGAGCTCGGCGATGGGTTGAACACTGAGTCCCAAATCCCCGTCAGCGTGAGCGGCATCTCAAGCGGCGCGACCGATCTGGCGCTCAGCTTTGGCTTCAGCTGCGCGCTTGTCTCCGGTGGCGTCAAGTGCTGGGGCATGAACTACGCCGGCCAACTTGGAAACGGCTCGACCAATCAAAGCGACACCCCTTCGGACGTCGTTGGGCTTGGTTCTGGTGTGACCGCGATTGCGGCCGGCGAGGGAGCCGTTTGCGCTTTGCAAGGAACATCCGTCAAGTGCTGGGGCTCAAACGAAGGTGGTCTACTCGGCCTCTCCGGCCCCGACTACTCGGACACACCGGTCACTGTGACCACCGTCAGCAGTCCGAGTGCGGCAATCACGGTCGGTGCCGGCTTCGCCTGTCTTCTCGACAACGGTGCCGTCAAGTGCTGGGGCTCCAACGAAGCTGGGCGGCTCGGCAACGAATCATCGGAGGGTTCGCTCACACCGGTCACCGTGGCCGGTGCAGATTCCGGCGCGACCGAGATACACGCCGGCTCCTCGCATGTCTGCGCCATGGTCTCCGGCCTGATCAAGTGCTGGGGTGAGAACATTTACGGTCAGCTCGGCGTGCCGGGCGGCTCCTCGCTAGTCCCAGTGAATGTCGCTGGCATCAGCGGGGTGAGTCAGGTGAACGTCGGCAATAACCACGCGTGCGCGGCTGGGGGCGACACGGTCTGGTGTTGGGGTTATGGGGCCGACGGTGCGATCGGCGACGGAGCGCGGAACAGCCGTTCCACTCCAACCGCAACAGAGCCGCTCGGAAGCGGATTCACCGAACTTGCGGTGGGTCGCAACCACAGCTGCGCCGTGGTATCCGGCGCGGCAAGATGCTGGGGCCAGTTCTACGACGTCGTCGCTGACACGGGCGATACAACCAGTTCGGCTTCTCCGTCGACGATCAGCGGCCTCGAAAGTGGTGTCTCGAAGATCGCAACCAATGGAAACCATGCTTGCGCAGTCAAATCTGGTGGCGCCTACTGTTGGGGTGCCAACGGGCTGGGCCAGATAGGAGATGGCTCTACCGACACCGCCGATTCGCCGACAGCTGTGAACGGACTCACGGCAGATGTCACCGATATCGCCCTCGCCGGCGACAACACCTGCGCAGTCGTCGATGGCGGAGCCAAGTGCTGGGGCTACAACTACGAAGGCACTCTCGGAAACGGCACGAGCGGAGACGGCACTAATTCGCCCACGCCCGTCGATGTCCAGGGGCTCGGAGCCGGATCGGGCGTCACCGACATCTCGGTATCGCGCTCTTACGTATGCGCCGTCGTCGCCGGTGGGGTCAAGTGCTGGGGCTACAACGAAGACGGCCGTCTCGGAGACGGGACGAACACCAGCTCAAATGTGCCGGTGACAGTCATCGCTCCTGGCTCTGGAGTGACCTCTGTTTCGCTTGGCAGCGATCACGCCTGCGCTGTCGTCTCTGCTGCGCTCAAGTGCTGGGGCTACAACGGCGCCGGACAGCTTGGTGACGGTACGACGACCGACCGCGCGCTGCCGACCGACGTCACCGGCCTCGACTCGGGCGTCACCGCGGTCTCCGCGGGTGACGAGTCGACCTGCGCAGTGGTTTCGGGACTGGTCAAGTGCTGGGGCGACGGGGACGACGGAAAGCTCGGCGACGGCACGGCGTGGCGGAACACGCCGCAGCGCGTCAGCGGCCAGAATGATCCTGCGGGGCCTGGCGGCGCAGAACCGGAGCCAGTCGTCGTGATCCCTTCGATTTCGAAGGTGCCCAGTTCCGCTCGCGCTACGAAGAAGATCGTGCTCACCGTGAATTGCCCTGCCGGCTGCACGCTCAAGCTGCGCCTGAAGATCGGTAAATCGACCGTCAAACTCCCGAGCGTCAAGGTCAAGTCAGGGGCGACCAAGGCCACGATCAAGCTCTCGAGCAAGGCGCGCAAGAAGGTCGCGGCCGGGCTTAAGCGTCACCGCAAGGTGAGATTGACGGTCACGCCGAGCAACTCGTCCGGCACGGGCGCGGCGAAAACGATTCGCTTGAAATAGCCGGGCGCCGGCTAGCCGGAGGCAGCAGTGCCGGGCGAGACGAGCCCGCGCGAGACCAGCGCTTCGGCGATCTGCACCGCGTTGAGCGCGGCACCCTTCAAGAGGTTGTCGCCGACTACGAAGAGGTGCAGCGAGTTCGGCGCCGAGTCGTCCACTCGAATGCGCCCGACAAGCACGTCGCCTTCGCCTTCAGCGTCGATCGCCATCGGGTATTTCGCGCTCGCCGGTTCGTCGACGACGCGTACGCCGGGCTGGGCCTCAAGCGCCTCGCGGGCCTGCTCTGCACTCAGCGGCAATTCGGTCTGAATCGTCACAGCCTCGGAGTGGCCGACGTAGACCGGTACGCGCGTGCAGGTGGCGGTCACGGGGAGGTCCGGCAACGACATGATCTTGCGCGTCTCGTTGATCAGCTTGCGCTCTTCGTCGGTGTAGTCATCACCGTCCTTGAAGGACCCGGCCTGAGGGAGCACATTGAAGGCGATCTGATGCGGGTAGCTCTTGGGTGCCGGCGGGTTCTCGTCATTGACAATTGCCTGGGTCTCCGCGCGCAGCTCGTCGATCGCCGCCTTGCCGGTGCCGGATACCGACTGCATCGTCGTGACGATCACACGTTGCAGCGCTGCGACTTCGTGCAGGGCCTTCAGCGGCACAAGCATCTGCGCGGTCGAACAATTCGGATTGGCGATGATCTTGCGGCCGCCGTCCCCGACCGCGGCGTCGAGCGCATCGGCATTGACCTCAGGCACGACAAGCGGGATGTCGTCGTGCATGCGCCAGTACGAAGAGTTGTCGACGACGATCGCCCCGGTCTCGGCGAACTTCGGTGCCCACTCAGCTGAAGTGCCTGCGCCGGCCGAGAAGATCGCGATGTCAAATCCGTCGAGATTGCCGTCGGCAAGCTCGATCACCTCGACGTCCTGGCCGCCGATCACCACTTTGCTGCCGGCCGAGCGCGCAGAGGCCATCGGCACGATCTCGCGAGCGGGGAATCCGCGGCGGGCGAGCGTACGGAGCATCTGGGTGCCGACGACTCCCGTCGCACCCACCACAGCTACCCGGTAGCTGCTCATGGCGCGACTGGCCTGAAGTTCCCGGTCGCCTGTTCCTCGGCGACCCCAAGATCAAAGGCGTCGTGCAGCGCGCGGACGGCGTCCGGGACCTTCTCGCCCGGAATGACGCAGGAAATCTTGATCGGTGAAGTGCTGATCATCTCGATGTTGATGCCCTGTTCTCCAAGCACCGTGAAAACCTTCGCGGCGACGCCCGGGTGTGAGCGCATGCCCGCGCCGATCACCGAGACCTTGCCCATCGTGGAGTCACTCTCGACGGCTTCGAACTCGTCCATCTCGTTGAGTGTGTCGAGCGCAACGGGCAGGTCGTCCTTGGGGACCGTGAAGGTCATCTCGGCCGGCGAACCCAGCGGCTCGTTCTGGATGATCATGTCGACGTTGATGTTCGCGTCGGCGAGCTTGGTGAAGAGCTCGCCGGCGACTCCCGGGCGGTCGGGAACACCGCGCACGGTCACGCGCGCCTCATCGGTGAGGTGGGTGACTGCTGTTACCAAAGGCTGTTCCATCGTTTCCTCCTGAGAGACGACCATCGTACCCGTGCCGTCGTGAAAGCTGGATCGGCAGTGGATGCGCACTCCGTGATTGCGCGCGTACTCGATCGAGCGCAGTTGCAGCACACCCGCACCGGAAGCGCTCATCTCAAGCACCTCTTCAAAGCTCACCACCGGCAGCATCTTCGCGTTTGGCACGATGCGCGGGTCCGCGTTGAATACGCCATCAACGTCTGTGTAGATCTCGCAGACATCGGCGCCGATCGCCGCCGCCACCGCGACCGCCGTCGTGTCGCTGCCGCCGCGGCCGAGCGTGGTCACGTCCTTGCTGTCGGTTGAGACGCCCTGGAAGCCGGCGACCAGCACGATCTTCGCCTCGCCCAGCGCCTCCTTGATGCGGTCGGCGCGCACATCGACGATCCGGGCCTTGGTGTGCGAGGTGTCGGTGATGATCCCGGCCTGCGAGCCGGTCAGGCTGATCGCCTCATGGCCCATGTCGTGGATCGCCATCGCCGCAAGCGCACACGAGATGCGCTCACCGGTCGAGAGCAGCATGTCCATCTCGCGAGCGACCGGACGTTCGCTGATCTCGTTGGCTTGCTCGACCAGACGGTCGGTCATCTTGCCTTGCGCGCTAAGAACGGCGACAACGCGGTTGCCCTTCTCGTGGGCGGCGACGATCCGCCGCGCCGCATTTTTGATGCGCTCGGTGTCGGCCACAGACGTGCCGCCGAACTTCATGACAATCGTTTCGCTCACGTTGGGCAGGTTAGTTGCACTTGTTTTGCAGAGTTGGTACGGAGTTTTTGCGTATCGGTCTTGATCTGTAACACCGGCATCGGTAGCGTCGCGCTCGATGTACGTCACAGGTAAAATCGACCCAATGGCAGATCTCGAACTCACGGTGCTTTTTGAAGTGGTCGAGGATGGTTGGATCATGGCGTCGCTTCCGGAGTTGCCGGGCGTCCTGACCCAGGGGCGCACGCTTGAAGAGGCGCGCCACAACATCCTTGATGCTCTTTCGATGGTCCTGGGCGGAGACCCGGAAGCATCTGACACCGAAGCATCCGGTACGCACATCGAGAGACTCGCCCTTGCACTCACGAATTGAAACGACGGGATCTCGAGCGAGAGCTCCGTCGGCTTGGAAGTAGGTTCGTGCGCCACGGCGGATCTCACGACCAGTGGGTCAGCGCATCTGGGCGCCCGTTGACCGTGCCACGTCATCGGGAGATCGCGGAAACCATCGCTCGCAAGCTGCTCAACGCGGCGCGCTTGCCCAGGGCCTAGTTGCCGGTCGAGCCAGTCGCCCCCTTGGGCTTGACGATCACGGTGCGGCCATCAGATAGCTGGTAGACCTCGCCGAGCTTCTTGCCTTTACCGACCACGGTCGATCCTGGCTCGACGGTGATCTGCTCGGCGGTCTGGTCCTGCTTGGTGACCACGGAGTCCTTGGGGACCTGTTGCGAAGTGGTCTTGTTCTTCAGCACGTCCGGCGTGAGATTGACCGAGCTCAGCGCAGCCAACAAGAAGGCAACGGCGAGCACGATGCCAAGGTCGAAAAGGTTGACCAGGCCGTCCAGCGGATCGCCGGCGCGATCCTCGTGCGAACGGGCGCGGGCTGAGACCTTCGCGCTCATGCCCCGATCGCCACGCTTCCGGGCTCGGTGTGGGCTTGGGTAGATGGCGGGGACGGCGTGTCGCTCAGCGCAGCCGCGACGTACTCGACATCAGAGAAGTCTTGGGAGTAGAGACGGTCACGCACCATCGAGACCGCGAAGGCGATCATGCCGATCAGCAGGCCGGTGACGGTGACGCTGAATGCCACGCGCAAGTCGCTGGTGAGGCGCTGAATGTCGCCGTTTGAAAGCGCGGCAAGCGCCGGTGAGAGCGGAATCAGCGTGCCCATCAGGCCCAGCGCCGGACCCATGCGCACGAGGATCCGGGTGCGCTCGAGCCGGCGCAGCGAGCTGTAGTCGTACTCGGCCAGGCGCTTGGCGATGCGGTCCTCGCGATCCGGGTAGGGCCGCTGGAGCACCAGCGCATCAAGCGCCTCGCTCATACGGTCGTTGTATCCGAGTGCGTGCACAGTGTTCAGCGCCGACTGATTGTCGCCGATCGCCAGATAGTGGCGCGCGTAGGCGATCGCGTGGTCGAGCCGCTCGATTCCGCGGCCGCGCCGCTTGTAGGCCTCGGCCAGCAGCACGCCGACCTCGAAGATCGCGTATGCCAGCGCCAGAATCGCTGCGATCAGCACCGGGTACAAAAGCGCCTCGGCGATGTCGAAAAGGAGACTTTCGATCTTCACGTGGGTTTCAACTTAGCGTCAGAGGGTGTGCCGGAAGGCCCAGAGCTCTTCTCCTAGCTCCGAACTAGGGAATTAGGCTACCCTAACTGCCGTTCCCCTCCATTTCATCTTCCCCAAATGCTGAACTCCACTAAATCTCGCTTGCCGCTGGCCGCGGCACTCGCTCTGGCCTCCGTCCTGCTCGTTGCGCTCCTTTCGGGCCCTGCGGGCGCCGCATCAAAGAAGCGCATCGTCGCGCTCACGCCCTTCAGTGCAAACACTTTGATCGCGGTTGGCGTGAAGCCACGGGCAGTCGGCCAGCTGGCGATTGGCAAGAAGGCGTACAGCCCGAAACTCAGCGGCATTCAGCGCCTGACGATGACGCATCCCACCGGACCGAACATGGAGCAGATCGCGAAGATCGATCCCGACGTCGTGCTGACCTCGAGCGAATGGCGCAAGGGCACGCAGACGATGCGTGATCTCGCGATCACGGTTCGCGAGATGGACGCCACCCGAGCGCTCGATGTCCCCGCCCGTCAGCGAGCGATCGGCTACGCCTACGGATCAAAGCGGCTGACCGACAAGCTCGTCAGGAAGACGAAGGCCGAAATCGCCTACGCCCGCGGCGGCTCCAAGAAGAAGCCGCGCCCAATCAAGGTGAGGCCGCGCGTGATGCTGATCCTCGGCGTCGGCCGCACTCCATACGTCTTCATCAACAACAGCTGGGGCGGCTCGGTGGCCCGCGCGGCCGGCGCAAATCTGCTGGGCGGCAACCAGCAGGGCAGCGGCGGCTTTGTCAAGGTCTCCGACGAGTACGTCGTCCAGCAGAATCCCGACATCATCATTGCCGTGCCGCACGGCAGCAACAAGGACGTCAGTGCGATCGCCGACTACATGCGCAACAACCCGGCGTGGTCGACGACCAGCGCGGTCAACAACAACCGCGTGTACGTGGACATGGATGAGTCGCTGCTGCAGCCCAACACCGACGTCGGCGACACCATCAAGCGCCTGCGCGTGTCGTACCTGAAGAACTGGTAGCTGCCCGGTGGCGCGCAGGACTGGCGTGGTCTTGGCCCTCGCGGTGGCGCTCTGCGCGGCATTCGTGACCGCCCTCGCGCTCGGCGCGGTCAGCATCCCGTTCTCTGACGTGATCAAGTCGCTGACCGGCGGCGACGTTTCGCCGATCAGCGAGAAGATCATCAACGACTTGCGCCTGCCGCGAGCGGTCGAGGCTGTCGTTGTCGGTGCCGCGCTCGGAGTGGCTGGCGCATTGCTCCAGGGCGCATTGAACAACCAGCTCGCCTCTCCAGACATCGTCGGCGTGACCGGCGGCGCAGGCTTCGGCGCGGTCGTGATTCTGGTTCTCTTCCCGGCGCAGGCTGCTCTGTTGCCTTTTGGCGCCCTGATCATGGGCCTCGTCGCAGCCGCGCTCGTCTTCGGGTTTGCCTGGTCCGGTGCCAACCGCGGTGCGGTCACCAAATTGATCCTCGCGGGAATCGCGATCGGCGCGCTCTTTGCGGCCGGCACCACCGCGATCCTCACGGCCTATCCCGATCGCGTCCCTTCGGTGCTGTTCTTCATCGCGGGCGGGCTGACCAGCGACGGCTGGCATGACCTCACCGCAGTGTTGCCGTACTTCATCGTCGGATTCATCGGTGCAGTCTGCATGATGCGCCCGCTTGATCGGCTGGCACTGGGCGATGAGGTCGCCGCTTCGCTGGGCAGCCGGCCGCAGGTGATTCGGCTGATCGCGGGCGTGATCGCGGCGATCCTCGCCGCGGCATCCGCGTCGCTTGCCGGACTGCTGGCGTTCCTCGGATTGATCGTGCCGCACTTCGTGCGCATGGCGGCCGGGACCTCGGCAAACACCTACGTGGTGCCGGTCTCCGCGCTCGCCGGCGCGACGCTGCTGCTCGTCGGCGACACGCTTGCGCGGGTGGTTGCGGCGCCCGTGGAACTTCCCGTCGGACCGTTCATGGTGTTGCTCGGCGTGCCGCTCTTCCTCTACCTGCTCCGAAAGCACGCATGAACAGTGCAGCCACAGCCACCGCCGCGCTGACCGCGAGCGGAGTTAAGGTCGCGATCCAGGGCAACACGATCGTCGAGGGCGCTGACCTGCGGCTCGAGCACGGCAAGCTGGTTGCGATTGTCGGTCCCAACGGCGCCGGAAAGTCCACGCTCGTGCGAGCGCTGGCCGGAATCCAGCGCATCGAATCCGGCGAAGTTCGCTGGGGCGAGACTCCGATCGGCGAACTGCGCGGCCGTGACCTTGCACTGACCCGAGCGTTCGTCCCGCAGCGCTCGCTGGTCCCGCCTGGGGTCACGGTGCGCGAGGCCGTGACGATCGGCCGCTCAGTGCACGTCAAGCCCTGGCAGCGCGTCGGGGCGGAGGGTCGTGTTGCGGTTGATCGCGCGATGGAGCGCGCCGGGGTTGAACAGTTCGCCGACAGATTCCTGACGACCCTCTCGGGCGGCGAGATGCAACGCGTACAGGTGGCGGTTGCGTTGGCGCAGGAAGCTCCAGTGCTGATCGCCGACGAACCGACAAGCGCCTTGGACCTTGGCGCCACGGTCGCGATCGCGCGGCTGTTGCGCAGGCTGGCTGACGAAGGGCTCGGAATTCTGCTTGTGGTCCACGATCTATCGCTGGCGGCGGCGGTCGCCGACGAGGTCGTCGTGATGTCCAACGGAACCACGGTCGCCGACGGCCCGCCTGCCGAAGCGATCACACCCGAGCGGCTCGCGGAGGTTTGGGGGGTCGATGCATCGCTGGACGTTTCGAATGATGAGCGCACCGCGCTGAAGGTCTCGTGGCTTGGAGCCGGAGAATGACTCAGATCACAGATATATCGCGGGGCGCCAATAGGCTCAAATTGAGTCCGATGCGGGCACTTCTTCTTGCCACATTTGCGCTGTTTCTGCTGCCGGCCGCGGCTGATGCTGCCCAGCCGGCCAGCCTCCCAGTCGCATTGCTCGATGTGAGCTCTTCCAAGAGCGCCCTGCGCGCCAACGGCGTGAAGCTCCGGCCCACCGGCAAGGCCGTCTACAAATTCGAGAAGCTCGGCTTCATGATTTCGGACGTCGCCGTAAGCGGCGCGACACGCGGATCCTTCGTTCTCAAAGACGGTTTCCGCATTGTCAAGGGCAAGCGCGGCGTGTCTGTGCGCGGGATGTTGGTTGTTGTGAGAGGCCGCGACGTTTCAGTGACGGGCAAGATCGGCGGCAAGCGGCGCACGATCTTCACCGGACGTTCGCCCACGATGCCGAAGGTCGATGGCGGGCGGATCTCGCTCGCGACTTCCGGCGCGAAGCTCTCGCTCACCAAGCAGGCTTCGGCGGTCATACGCCAGACGATCAAGAGTTACAAGCCGAAGTCGCGCAGCGCCGGCGTCTTTGAGGGCGCTGCCTACGTCATCGCGCCGCCGCCCGGAGGCGGCGGGACGATCGACCCGGGCCGCTCGAAGGAATGCACTGCGCCAATCGCCGGCGCGGCCACAGACCTGCCCAAGCCGAGCGGCGCGGTGGACATCGACTGCGGTTTCTTCACCTGGGCTCCGCGCAGCTCCTTCATCGACTACCTCGAGATCAACTCGCCGATCGCCCCGGCGCAATCGCTTCCGCCGATTCAAGGCTCTGAGCACTACTGCATCGTCGACAAAGCCGATGTAGCCGACACCTACTACTTCAGCCTGCCGATTACGGCCGGCTGGTGGGATGCCGCGACGAACAAGGGCGACTTGCGGCTCGCGGGCGGTGTGGCGTTCAAGTACCAGAGCCACGGGCTTGACATCACCGTGTCGGACCTAGACGTGCGGTTCGACGGTGCGAATTCCGAAATCTGGGCCACGGTTGTCCATGACGGCGCGCCGGGAGGTGAGCGCACCAGCTTCGCGACGTTCAACGCCGGCGTCGCTCGTGCGGGTGGGCCCGTTGGGCCAACCACCGCCATGACGCGCCTTGACACTGTGTTCACGCCGCACGTCGCTGACGATGTGCTGCTTGGCTTCTATACCAATCCCGATGCGGGCTGCTTCGACGTGGGGTTCAACTTCTGATGCGGCTTCGGGTCACAATCGCTGTCGCTGTGTGCGCCGCTCTCGCGGTTCTGACGTCGAGCGCTTCGGCTGCGGATGTGACCGTTGTCTACCCACGCGACGGAGGGTCGAAGACAGTCTCGATCGGCTCTCTGGCATCGAGCTTTGACGTCAACCAGGAGTATCCGCTCGTCTCTGCGAATGGGCAGACGTCCACCAAGCCGATCAAAGGAATTTCCCTGCGAACGCTGCTCGACGTCGCGGGCGCCGACCCCACGTATTCGGCGGTCAAGATCAGTCGAGCGAGCGGCGGACCATTGCGCATCAGCCGCAAGCAGATCGAGGCTGGCGGCCTGACGCCGGTCGTTTACGAATCCGCTGGACTCGCGACCTTCTTGCGACCGTCGTACTTCGTTGGTGACAGCAATGCCCAGGACCTCGTATCGGCGTCGCCGCTAGTGATCGAGCAGGTCGACGACGTCGAGTACAACCTCAAGGCATCGGTCTCCAAGACCAAGGCGAAGGTTGGTGAAGCACTCAAGTTCACCGCCTCAGCGACTGGTGCTGCCGGCCAGAAGCTCACGTACACGTGGAATTTCGACGACGGGACCAACGGTTCTGGCGCGAACCCGAGCCATCGCTTCAGGAAGCGCGGCTATTACCGCGTGCTCGTCTCCGTGCGCGGCGAGGGGGAGGAGAAATCTGGCTTCACCGTGCTCAAGATCCAGGTGGGACCAGCGCGCAAGAGCGACAAGCAGCGCGAGGGCGGCGGAAACAACGACGCCGCAGGCGCGCCGGTTTCCGGCCAGGCCGACGGGACGAGTGGCGAAGGTGAGACCGCCGGCACCCAAGAGGCACAACCGAAGGCGAAAAAGCGTAAGAACTCTGATCAGCCATCACCGGACTCGCTCGAGTCCGTTACCGGAGAGCTCCTCAGCAGCGAGCGGCAAGTTCTGTCACCGAGCGACCTCGCAGCGCGGTCCGGCCAGAAGGCCGAGAACGTCAAGGCCACCGCTGGTGTGCCCACCGAGGCAGCCGGCGCCGCAGTCGCGCTCGGCCTCCTCGGACTCGGCGCCGCACTCGAACTCGGCGCCGCCGGCCGCTTACGCCGCAGGCTCTCCACCTAGCCCAAGCGCCCGAAGCGCGCAAGTCCGCGCTGCCAGCGCAGACTTGCGAAAAAAAACGCCCGCGCCGGAGGGTTCCGACGCGGGCGCTGGAGGCTTGATCAATCGAGCGGGATTGCTCAGCCGAGCTTGACCGACACGGCCTTGTACTTGCGTGAGACCGGGGTCAACTTGTAGGTGCCCTTGATCTTGTCGGTGATGTAGGTCACCTTCACACGCTTGCCAGTGACGACCGCGTATCCGACGAACTTCTTGCTCTTGGTGACCTTGGCGATCACGCGCTTGTTCGTCTTGAAGACGCTCTTCTTGATCACGAATGTCTTGGTCGAGGCGTCTTTGCCGGCCGGTCCTGCCGGACCTATCGGGCCCGGCTCACCCGGGTCGCCCTTGTCGCCCTTCGCGCCGTCAGTACCAGTTCCGCCCGCGGGCCCCGTTGCACCGGTCGCACCGGTTTCGCCCGTCGATCCTGTGTCGCCCTTGGTTCCCTTCGAGGCGCATGGGAAGTTCTCCAAAGAGAAGGTGCCGAACGTGTTCGGGGCGCGGTTAGGACCGCTCCCGATCGCATACGCCGCGGTGAAGAAGTTGGCGGCTGCGACGGATGGCGCGATGTTCGAGAGGGTCGTCGTACCGTTCCAGTTGACATTGCAGACCGCCTCGGCGAGGTTCAGATCGAAGATCTTCACGTCGCTGTAGCTCGTGTATGCGGCATCGGCGTTGTTGATGCCGCTTGCGCGGAGCTCGCCGGTGCCGTCGCCGGCCAGCACGATCTTTGGATTCGTGATCTCGATGTGGAATCCGTGACCGGATGGCGGAGCCGGGCTGTCGAATGTGTACGTCCCTGCAAAGGTGAACGATCCGGCCTGAGTGGTGGCGTTCACAGAACCAGAAGTTGCCTCGAACTTCCAGTCGTAGGGCGTGTCGCAGTCGAACGGGTTGGTGCCGTCAACAGTCAGCGTTCCTCCGTTGCCGTCAGGGCCGTACGCGCTGCCGTTGGCGTACTGGGCGCCGACGCCGGCACGCGCGACGTAGCCGAGCCAGGTGCGGCAGGTGTTGGCGACGACGTACGGCGAGTCGTAAACCTTGTATTGCGACCAGGTGAGGGATACCGGGGCGGCCGAGGCCGAGGCCGAGAGTCCTGCGAACGCGACGAGCGCGACGACTGCCGAGAGTGCCAGGCGCTGGAGGGTGATCCCGCGCGCCGGGCGGTTGGGGCTTGACATCTAGATGTGTCCTTTCCTTGCTGTTCTTGGATGTTCGAACACCGCCTGGGGTCGGCGGTTGCGATCCGCGCGTCGTTGCAAGGAGGCTCGACGGCTGCGAACGCGGCAAATCATAGTCAGAAACTAGGAATCTGTTAGGGCTGCCTAAGAATCTTGCCCGAACACGTGTATTCTCTGCGCCCTCATGACTGATCGCTCACAATCCTTCATCCCTCGCGAAGCTGGCGCCCACGCAGTCAATGAAGACTCGCCGGCCGCCGACTTCATGCGCCCGATCGAGCCACTTGAGTCGATCGACTCACCGCGCACGCTCAGCGCCGCCGAACACGCTCGCACGATCCTGGCCAACGAAAGCGTCGCCACGCTCGCTTCGCTTACCGAGGACGGCTCGCCATGGGCTTCGGTCATCCAGTACGCGGTGCTGGGCGACGGCACGCCGGTGCTGATCCTCTCGACCCTCGCGCTCCACGGGCGCAATGTGCAGGCCGATCCGCGCGTCAGCCTCGCGGTCGCCGGTCCAGTGCCCGAAGGGCACGACCCCGGCGATTCCGGTCGCGTCACTGTCGCCGGCCGCGTCGAGCAGCCGGAGGGCGACGAACTGGAGGCGGCCAAGCAGGCGTACTACAAGGTCAGCCCCTCGGCCGAGCTCTACACCCAATTCGGCGACTTCACCGTTTATGTGGTGCGCGTCAGCACTGTTCGCTGGGTCGGCGGTTTTGGACGCATGGCTTCGACGGACCCTGCCGCGTACCACGAGGCCGAGGTCGACCCCACCGCCAGGGGCGCCGATTACGCCGTCAAACACATGAACGACGATCACGCTGATGCACTCGCGCTGATGGCGCGCGCGTTCACTGGCCACACCGACGCTACCGGCGCCTACGCATTGCGCGCGGATCGCTACGGGATGGACATCGGAATCGAGACGCCGCGAGGTAATACGCACGGTCGCGTCGAGTTCGCAGAGCGCGTCGAGGCCCCGGACGGTCTACGCGGCGCGGTGGTTGATCTCACCAAGCGCGCCCGCGCCCAGCTCGGCGAGTCCTAAGCGCCCAGCGAGACTGCCCACTGCCGGATCCCGCCGTCGTGGCGGGGACGGTGGAAGACGACAGTGCTCTGATTGCAGGCGTCGAAGGCGGCACCGGCGGGAATCTTCTGTTTGAGCGTCCTGATCGCTTCGCCGTCCGGCGTGCGCAGGGTCAATTGCCACTTGGGGATTCCGGGCCGGTAGCCGTACCGGCGGTGGATCTCAAGCAGGCGATTGCCGCAGGCCCGATACCACGAGTTGCGCCAGCTCTCCTCGTTCGCCAGCGCGGTCAGCTTCATCGGTTCGCTCGCGGGGGCAAGAACTTCAGCGCTGAATGACCAAGCGCGGAGCAATAGCGACTCGTCGCCCAGGCGTTCGATCAGATTTGCACCGATCGTTGTGCCCGGCACCGAGCGGAGCTTGTCGTCAGCGGGCATCCAGAGTGCGGTCGGGTAACGCATCCCGTTGACTGAGTCCTGGAGTTGCATCAAAGCGTCGGTCGCGATCGGGATCAGCGAGGGGAGCAGGTTCCACTTTCGCTCACTGGCCCAACCTGACGCGCGCTCCCCAACCAGCGCTTCGGTTGCGTCCGCGTCGAGTGAGATCAGCGCGGAGTGCTGGCGCACGAGCAGACAACTGTCACCGCGCGCTTCGAGCCGCGAGCGTTCGGCAAGCACCTTGCCGTCGGATCGGACATCCACAAGATGCACACGGCTTCCGCAGTCGACTCCGTCGATCGGGTCCGCATCCGTCGCCAGCGTTCGGGCGCTCCAGGTCGGCTCCTGGGATGGCGTGAGCTCGACGATCGAACTTGGTCCACGATTGTCCTTGGCGATCGTCGCAAGTCCGAGCACGATTCGCCCTGCCCGCGCCTTGAACGAGACGATGCGGTTACCCGGCGGGGGCATGTACACGCGGGCTGCGCGCTTCGAATCCAGCGCGCGGGCGTAGATCGCTCCAACCCCGCGTTTGATCAGGCGTCCGCCGCGCTTCTTGTGCTTGACGCGGTCGTTGCGCTGAAACCACAGGATCCGGCCGTCCTGGATCGATGCGCTGGTGACCTGCGACTGGCTGGGTGGCAGGTTGACGGCGCCGGCCGGCGCCGCGACGGAGAGGACCACGAGGGCGGTGGTTGCGATCAACAGCAGTTTCCTCACGGACCGACCTCCGTGCCGCGGACGGTCCTGCCCTGAATCACACCTACGACAAGCCGGTCGCCGTTGCATCCCACTGAAGAGAGGCCCTTCTGGGAGATCTTCGCCAGATCCTTGACGAAGTTCCCCTGCGCGTCATAGAGCTTGATCTGATGCTCGCCCGGGAAGAGGTTCGGCAGCAGCGGAAAGAACAAAGTCTCCTCTCCGGAGCTCTCCTCCTTGGTCTGCGCGAAGCTCAAGCTGCCGACGACTGTGTAGAGATTCGTGCCGCAGAACTGAACCGCTTCAGCCTTGGCGAGCGAAGCAGCGATCACCTTCGGCGAGTCGACGTCGCCGCCGGGGAAGATCACGAATGGACTCTTGGGCTTGGCTTTGGGGTCACGAATCCCTCTGAGCGGCGGACTGCCCACCAACGCGACGGTGCCGTCGCTGGAGACATCGAAGCCTCCCGAGCGCGGTGACCACAGACTTGCGCGATCGCCGGATTCGATGTCGGTGATTGCGGTCGCCGTCACGTAGGGATCGGCAGCGACCAGCTTGCCTCCGGCCGCGCGGGCGCTCCCGCTGCCAAAGATGTCGCCAGCGGCCGCGACGCCGATTTCCTGGCGCGCGCCGTCGGGCTTCCAGAGCCAGCGCGTGGCGCTCAGCTCTGCGGTCTGGCCATGGCGACACTCGGCGTGGGCTGCAGTGATGATCGCGTCGCCGCTGCTTGAGATTCCGTTCAGCGAGCGGAAATCTGAGCAGACGTTCTCCTCGTCATCGGAGATGTCGAGCTTTGCGACGTCGACCACCGGGATTGCGCTCTCGCTTGTGGCACCCGCGTAGATCACCGACTTGTAGCTCTCACCGACGGCTGCCCCGGCCGTGCCGATCGTCTGGAAGGCGACACGCCCTCCTCGGGCATGCAGGCTGATCGGATAGATGTCCTTCCTCTCAAGCAGCTTCTGGTCGACTCCGGTAGTGCGATCGGTGCGCATCAACGCAACCTTCAGCGACACCGGGAAGTCGTCACCATCTGGGTCGAAGCGAAGCTTCAGACGCACCCAGTAGAGCTGCTGCCCGTCGGCGGCTCCGCCATAGACGAATGTCTCTTCCTGGGTCTTGGTCTTGTGCCGCGCGGCTGCGGCGGCGAACTTCTTCACCCGTGCCTCCACGCGATCGAACTCCCGGAGCTGTGCTGCGATCCGCTGTTTGTAGGCGTTTGGCGCTACTGCCGCTTGGGCGGCGGGCGGCGATTGCTTGGGTCCGGCCAGGGCAACTGCCGCAAGCACGCAGGCCGTCGCGAGAACCCCCACGACCAGCATCACGGTCCGTCCGCGGTTTCGCCTGTCTGGGTTACGAAAAGTGCGCATCGGCGGCGCAAGCATACAGGTCGATCAGACGACCGGTCAAACGATCTGCGAAGCGGCTCGTTCGAGTTCTTCCCGATGGTCGGGGTGCGCGATCGACGCGATTGCCTTCGCGCGCTCAGCGACCGTCATCAGCGCCAGATCGACCGAGCCGTGCTCGGTCACCACGATGTCGAGCTGGTGGCGCGGGGTCGTGATCAGCGCGCCATCGGGTAGCCGCGGCAGGATCCGTGAGACGCGGGCGTCGCCCTGGCCCGCCGTCGATGCGAAACAGAGCAGCGAGGTCCCGCCCTCCACGTACGCCGGGCCGGAGACGAAGTCCTCGCCGCCGCCGACGCCACTGAACTGCTTGCCGTCGCGCGTGTCGGCCATCACCTGTCCGTAGAGATCGATCGCGAGCGCGCCGTTGACCGTCACCATCTGGCGGTTCTCGTTCATCTTGTGCGGCGAGTTGACCTGCTCGACCGGAAGAAACGCGACCTCCTGATTGTCGCCGAGCCAGTCGTAGAGTTCGCGGCTGCCCAGCGCGAAGGTGCAGACCGACTTGCCGTCGTTTGCGCCCTTCTTGTTTGTCACCTTGCCCGAGCGCTGGAGCTGCATCAGTCCGTCGTTGAACATCTCGGTGTGAACGCCGTAGTCGCCGCCGTCGCCCTCGGCCAGCTGCGCGGCAATCGCGTCGGGAACGGCGCCGATCCCAGTCTGAAGGGTCGAGCCGTCGGCGATGTGGCGGGTCGCGTGGGCTGCGATCCGTGCCGACGTCTCGTCGATCTCTTTGCTCGGGACCGGAGTGGGTCCGAGCGTGCCGGCGACGAGGACGTCGATCTCGTCGAGGTGCAGGGCGTGCCGGGCGGTGCCGTTTCCGAACGTGCGCGGGAACTGATCGTTGACCTCGACGATCAGCAGACGTCCGGGGTCGGCGCCGGCCGCCCGCAGCTCGTCGATCGTCCCGCCGGCGTGAAGCGAGAGGCTGCACCAGCCGTCTTCATCCGGCGGCGCGGCGGCGCAACACATCACGCGGGGCTTCACCTGTGCGAGCAGCGGACCGAAGCGGCGAAAGTCGGCTGGCACGTACTCGACGGCGGCACCGGCGCCTGCGAGATACCGCTCGATCGGGCCGAAGAAGCCCGAGCGGTAGCGCACGCCGCTGCGGTTGAAAAGCTCGGTGCCCACGGTGATCAGCGCGCCGTCGACCGTCAGATCCTCCCAGTCGTCGCGCTCGCCGAGCCGCGCCATCAGGTCCGGCGGCCAGGCGGGCCCAAGGCCGCTGGCGAGTTGGTCGACCGGATCGATCAGCGCTGCCGCGTCGGCGGCTGACATCTCGCGCGCCATGCCGGGACCTGTCAGTTGACCGCGCGGCGCCCCTGCAGCGCGCGACCGAGCGTCACTTCGTCGGTGTACTCAAGATCCGCGCCGACCGGCAATCCACTGGCCGGGCGCGTGACGGTGAGGTCGGGGCGGCGCCTGGACAACGCGTCGCCGAGGTAGAGAGCGGTCGCCTCACCGGTGGTCGTTGGATTCGTCGCCAGCACCACCTCCTGCACGACCGGATCGTCGGCGCGGGTCAGCAGCTCGGCGATCTTCAGGTCTTCGGGCTCGACGCCATCGATCGGGCTCAAGCTGCCCCCGAGCACGTGGTAGCGACCGTGGTACTCGTTGGTGCGCTCGATCGGAATGATGTCGCCCGGCTCCTCGACAACGCAGATCAGACTCTTGTCGCGCCGCTCATCGCTGCAGATCTTGCAGACCGGTTGGTCGGTGAGGTTGAAGCAGACCTCGCAGAAGCCGATCTTCTCCTTGACCTCGCGGATTGCATCGGCGAGCGCAAGTCCCTCTGCTTCGTCGACCCGCAGGATGTGAAAAGCAAGCCGTTGCGCCGTGCGCCGACCGATCCCCGGGAGCTTCGAAAGCTCGGTGATCAGGCGCTCTACGGGTGGGGAGAACATCGACGACATCGTTCGCAGATTGTGACCGCAAGATCGGTCAAGCTGTCCGGAGACATGGGATTGCTCCAATGGTTCACTCGCGTCACCGAGGATCCGACGCTCGACGACCCCGAATGGCCGGACCGGATTGAGGCACTCGTGCGTCAGGTATGTGCGGAAGTGATCGACAACGGTCGGGCAACGGTCACCCGCGAAATTCTGGCCGGACCCGGAGATTGCCTATCGGTCATCCCGACAAATCCTGACGCTTGCGAGGTCTTCGTGGTTCTCGATTACCCGACTGTGTCCTATGACTCCGCCACCGACGAAATGTTCGGAGATGCCTCGGAGCGTCTCGAGTGCCTCCGGATGGATCTAGAGGACGTACTTGCGGGAAGATTTGAGTGGAGCCATCGCCAGAGCGGAAGGAGCCTGTGGTCCGTGACGGTGCTCCACGGCGAGTTCTATCGCGACGGGGTTCTCCGGCGGAGTTTCTCGCGGTCGGGTGCTGAACCACGCAAGGCGGTTGCGCGACATACATTCGCGCCCTACTGACTCGCGACCGCGCATAGACAAGCGGGAAATCTTCCATGGGGCGACCCCGCGGGGTGGCCCGATGGAAAGTTTGGCCCTTGGGAATGCGGTTCGGCTACATGCCCGGCAGGCCGAGACCGCCGGCGATGCCGCCTAG
>JAEYBE010000064.1 GCA_023404495.1 Actinomycetes bacterium
TCCCACGTCTGAGCAGAGGAGCGTGGGATGCAGTTCGGCCGCAGCTACGAGGAGTTCGAGGTCGGTGCGACGTACAAGCACTGGCCGGGCAAGACGGTCACGGAGTACGACGACCACCTGTTCTGCCTGCTCACGATGAACCACCACCCGCTGCACCTGGATGATCGCTACGCCAAGGAGAGCCAGCAGGGCCGCAACGTCGTCGTCGGCAGCTACGTCTACTCGCTGGCACTGGGCATGAGCGTCCGCGACGTCTCGGGCAAGGCAATCGCCAACCTCGCGACTGACGGTCTCAAGCACACCAAGCCGGTCTTCCACGGCGACACGCTCTACACGGAGTCAGAGGTGCTGGAGAAGACGCCGTCCGAGAGCAAGAGCGACCGCGGCGTCGTCAAGGTGCGCACCGACGTCTACAACCAGCACAACGAGCTGGTCACGACCTTCGAGCGCAAAGTCCTCGTCCCGCGCAAGGGATCGTAAACCGATTGACCTCAGAGACCTCTGGCCCAAAAGGCCAGAGGTTTCGATTTTCTTTGCAGATTTGTTGCGGTATTGGCGCAAAGATGTCGCAGATCGGTCTTGAACTGTTACGCGGCTAGCGGTTGGATGGGGGAGTGCCACGCAAGTACTCCAGAACTAGCCCCGCGCCGCATCTGAGCCAGCGCCGCTGGCATGTCTACAACCGCGGCAAGGGTGGCTCGGCGGTGTTTCGCGAGGACGCCGACCGCGACCTTTTCCTGGAGCTGCTGTCCGAACTGACGCGCGGCTCGTTCGCGGGGAGCGTCGGCCTCTTCTCCGCCTGCCTGCTCTCCACGCACTTCCACCTCGTGATCGAGGCGCGCTCGGATGCCGCGCTCGCGCGCTTCATGCAGCGGCTGATCGCAACCTACGCCGTCTATTACCGCAAGAAATACGGCGGATCCGGCCCGCTCTTCAGCGGCCCATACCGCCGCAGGCGCATCACGGATGACCGACAGTTGCGCTGGACGATCGCCTACGTCCACGACAACCATCCGAGCGGTGTCGACTACGCGTACTCGACCCACCGCTTCTACGAGAGCGGGATCGCGCCGTCGTGGCTGATGTCCGAGCGCGGCCTCGCGCTCTTTGGCGGCCCGGACGGTTACCGGAGCTACATGGAGCGCAAAGCCAGCCGGAAGGAGATCGATCGAGAGTTCTTCGCCGGTGGGCGCCGCGTCTACGACTAGCGTTCGCGTCGCATGAGCGGGACCTCTTGGATCACACAAGTCGGCGCGATTGAGCTGGCCGTCGGAGCTCTCAGCGGCTGGGTGGTCTGGGCCGCCACCGACACCGACTGGCTCAAGCGCGTCGGTGTGCGCTCGCCGCGGCGGATTTTCCAGGCGCACCTGGACCTGATCGTGATGGGGGTAATCCTGATCGCAGCAGGTACGGCAGCGCCTGATTTCCCGGCGCCATGGAGCTGGTTCTTGGTGATCGGAGCGTGGACCAACGCACTGCTCTTTCTGCCTGCCGCCTGGCATGACGCCAAGCCGAAGGACACGAAGGCTGTGCTGGCGCAGGCGGCGTCCTTCACGCTGGTGAGCGTCGGGACTGTGGCGCTGGCCGTCTACCTGATCACTAGCTAGAGCTCGGCCTCACACCAGGCGCGAAAGCTCCTGCCGTTGCCCTTCACCAGCTCGGAAGCAATCGGCTTCAAAACCGGTCCGAGCGCCTTCGTCAGCAGCGAGAGCTTCACGTCCATCTCCGCGGTCCACTCTGTCGAGCCGTCGCCCAGGTCAACGAAAGAGTTTGCGATCTCGAACGGGGCTTGTGCGCCCTCGTAGCCGTACTTCACAAAGCGCTTCCGTGCGTCTCGCTCAAGCACCGTGACGGTCAGATCGCTGGTCATACCGACCTGACGCGCCTTCATGCGGGCGACGCCGCCCTTGCGGGTGAAGCTGCCCTTGACCATCTCGAACTCCAGCAGATTCTCCTGCCAAGCGGCGATCACTTCCGGGTCCTCAAACGCCGCGAAGACCTCCGCCACCGGAGCCGCGATCACCTCGGTGTGAGCGACCTTCACTGCGCTTCGACGTAGATCTTGAAGCCCTCGGCCATGTCGCCGGCGAGGTCATCGAGGTAACCCTTGATCACCGGACCCAACGCGCGCTGCACCAGCGAGAGCTTGACCTCGATCGTCGCGGTCCAGGTCGTCGCGTCGGCGTCAATCGAAACCAGTTCGCTGGCGATCGTGAACGCCACTGGAAGGCCCTCGAAGCGGTGCACGTGGCCGTCGGGCGAATCGACCGAGAGCACCTCGACATCAAGCCCAACGGGCCCAGAATCGCGGACGTAATCGATTGTGTACCGGTCGCCCGCGCTCGTGCCATCTCCGGAGACTGCGACGAAGTTGTCGAGCTTCTCAAACCAATCCGGCATCAGCGCCGGATCGCGCAGCACCGCCCAGACATCATCCGCGCCGCGCGCGACGTCGACCGACCGCTCGATCCTCATCAGTGGGGGCCGTTGGGCGTGGTAGCCGGCGGGCGAGACTCTTCCGCCAGGGATGCAATAGTCAGGTCGCCGCGACTGGCGTCCTCAAGCACTCCCGCAGCCTCGTCGGCATTGCGGGCGTAGAGCTCGACCAGCATGTGGATCACGATCTGCCCCTCCTCGTGCTTGTGGAAGCGCACGTGGGCGAAAAACTCGCGGATCCCCGACTCGCCGAAGGCCGCATGCGTCAGCGACTCGGCCGCCTCGGGGCCAGCGCAGACTTCAACTGATTCCTCCGGCACCGAGACGATCGCCGAGGCAACCCACGGTGTGCCAGTGACCATCCGCTCCCAGCGGTCCTCAACCGGCGCGATCCGCCCGTCGAGCAGCGTCAGGTGCGGCTGGTCGTGTAGGCAATCGACACACTGAACGACCGCTTCGTGCAGCTCATCGACAGTCTCAGTGCGCTCCGCCGTCTCGGGGTCGATCTTGTAGATCCCCTCGACATGCAGCTGCACTTCCAGGCTGCGCGACCAGCAGCGGTAGCAGCGCAACCAGGCGCCGACGTCCGATGATCCTCCAAAAGCTTCCACGCGCCAGAGTCTAGGGCCAGTTGGCCGGCGTGAATCCTGTATGCAATACCGTATGAAAGCTTGATTAAGGGGGGCGCTCCGGGATAAGGAGCTGCGACTTGCGTGCCGAAATGGTGTTTCAGAACCTCGGCAGACATTTGTTTGAAAGGAACTTGTTGATGAAGAACGTTGGATTCATGGCCCGGCTGGTCGCGGTTGTCGCGGTGCTCTCGCTCGCGGCCTTCGTTGTGGCCGGTTGCGGGGGCGATGAGCCCAAGAAGGACACCGCATCGGTCGACCAGAGCCAGCCCACTGGCGGCGGCGATGCCGGAAACGCCCAGACCAAGCAGTTCGAGTCTGGCGAGTCCGTCGGCAAGTCCAAGAAGGTCGTCGTCAACTCAGACGCCGATTTCACCGCGCAGCAGCAGGCCGTGATTGCGCGCATCGGCGAATTCGCCGATGCGACGGCGAACGAGAACTACAAGAAGCTCTGCAACGACATCCTGTCGAAGGCCGCTCAGAAGATCGGCGGGAACTGCGTGAAGACCTTCTCACAGACCGGTTCTTCGCTGAAGGACTTCAAGATCACCGTCAACTCGGTGAAGATCGCCAAGGACGGCAAGACCGCCGTAGCCAAGGTCGACGTCACTTCGAACGTCAACACAACCGCCCAGCCGCAGGATCTCACGATGATCAAGGAAGACGGCAAGTGGCGGATTCAGATCCTCGGGCAGTAGCCCGAATCTTGACCTAGCCAGTCTTCTCGTCAAGCAGCCGGCGCAGTTCGCGGTGTCCCGCGTCAGCCGGCTGCTCGTCGAGCAGCTTCTCGGCGGCTCGCCTGCCGCCCAGCGCGCGCAGGCCGCGCTCGCCGTTCTCGTGCACGAACGCATCCAGTGCCGCGAAGCGCCGCACCCGCGCGCGCCGCTCTGACAAGTCAAGCCCCGCGAAAATCTCCTCCACGGCATCGATCATCTCGTCGATTCCCTGCGCGGGTGGGAGCGAGCTGACTTGGCGGACCGGCGTGCCTGAGCCGAGCGTCTTGAGCGCCGCCCGCAGGTCGCGCGCGGCATTGCCTGCGACGCGCCCGAGGTCCATCTTCGTGACGACAAGAAGATCTGGGATTTCCATCACCCCGGACTTGATGAACTGCAGCACGTCACCGCTGGCCGGCTGCACGATCACGACGGTGATGTCGGCGAGCTCGGCGATGTCGGTCTCAGATTGACCGACGCCGACGGTCTCGACGATCACAACGTCGAACGCCGCCGACAGAGCGATCGCAGATTCGCGGGTGGTGGGGGCAAGCCCTCCGAGCCGGGTCGCGGTGGCAGAGGAGCGCACGAGCACCGCGTCGTCGCGTGAGTCGACGGCCATGCGTGCGCGGTCGCCAAGCAGTGATCCGCCCGAGCGCTTGGAAGAGGGGTCGATCGCCAGCACCGCGACGGACTTGCCACGTGCCCGCCAGCGGGAGATCAGCTCGGACAACAGCGTGGATTTGCCGGCGCCCGGCGGTCCGGTGATGCCGACGATCATCCCGGGGGCCTCGCGGCCGAGCTTGTCGGGCGCGATTTCAGCGAGCAGCGCATCGGCGCGCTCCTGGGCGCCGGCGCCGCGTTCTTCGAGCAGATTCAGGGCAGCCGGGGCAGCCTTGCGGTCGCCCGCCGCCAGGCGCTTGCCCAGCTCGACGGCGTCTTCGATCGGTCGATTCATCGCCGCGCAGTCTACGGC
>JAEYBE010000018.1 GCA_023404495.1 Actinomycetes bacterium
GAACTCCTCCGACGGCACGTTCGCCAACATCACGATCTCGCGCTGGCCGCTTCGCGAGCTGCGCGACCGCTACGACCTGACCGGTCGCTGGCCGGGGATGCGTGTCGCCGGCACCGGGATCACCTTCTTCAACTTCCACTCGCGCTCGCCGACTACGCCGGGCCGCGAGGCCGAGTGGAGCGCAGCATTGAACTCCCTGCCCGCGGCAGCCGGCGATCTGCACGTGATTGCGGGTGACTTCAACGCGACGGTCGACCACCGGCTGTTCCGCGCGGTGCTCGATCGCGGCTACTCGGACGCCGGCTACTCGACCGGCAACGGTTTGGTCTGGACCTGGACGATCGGCCGCATGACGCGACTGGTGATCGACCACGTGCTGGCGCCCCCGTCGGTAGCGGTCGACAGCTACGAGGTGCGCTCGTTGCCGGGAAGTGACCACAAGTCGGTCTCGGTCACGCTGCGCCTGCCGCGCTGAGCTTGCTGCGCGCGGCTACTTGCGCGCCGGCGGGATCAGCTCGATCAGCTTCGCGATCGTGCGAACGTTGCGGGCAGTGGCAAAGGCTGCGGGCTTGGTCTTGTTCAGCGCCTTGAGTGCCTGCGATTCGGCCACGCCGCGCGGCGAGAAGACGTAGAACTCGCGGCCCTTGTGCGCGCAAGTCTCGCCTGCGGGATAGTCGGCGGCGAGCACGGGCTTGATCGCCGCTGGCTTGGGCGGACTCGGCATGAAGGCGACGATGTACTTGGAGTCGTCCTCGCCCAGTTTCTTGAGCGGATCGAGGGCGATCACCGATTCGAGCTGCTTCTTCGTGCGGCAGGTGACGTCGATCTGGAAGCCGAAGCGCTCGGAGATCAGTTCGGTCAGCGCCGCGTCGATCGTCTTCGGCGAGTGGTGGAGGTGGAAGAGCGCGTTGCCGGAGTTGAGGTGGGTCTTGACGTCCTGGGCGCCGAAGACCTCAAGCAGCTCGCGAAGATCGGCCATTGGCACACGCGTGGTCGGACCGACATTGACCCCGCGCAGCAGGGCGGCGAACTGAGCCACTGGATCAGACCCCCGCGAGCAGCCGATCGAGCCGAAACGAGAGCGCCTGCAGCGTGAGTTCTTCGGCGACGTTTCGGGTGAGCTGCCGACGTGTGTCCTCGACGGCCTGGACCGAATCGAGCAACGGACCGATCTGACGCCCGGCCGCCGAGCGGACGATCGACTCCTCGCGGTCGCGGGCGAGAATCATGTCCGGAGCTCCAGCCGCGACGGCGGCGATATCGCGCAGCAGTAGCGAACAGATCGACAGCGAGCGCTCGAGCGAGTCGCTGCGCACACGGCGGGCGGTGCGGTGGGCGGCCTGTTCGCCCTCTTTCTGGGCGGCGGTCTTCTCGCGGCCGGAGGGAAAGGCTTCGAGCGCGACTGTCAGCTCTTCGATCAACTGCTGCTCGGCGAGCTCGCCGGCGCTGGTCGCGCGGGCAAGCACCCCCTCCCACGGGCGCTCACGACCGCTGACCCCCCTGAGCGCGCAGCCGACGATGCGGCCGGCCTCGCTGCGCATCGCGTCGCCTTCGTCGGTTGCGAGCTCCTTGGCGAGTTCGACGTCGCCACCGCAGAGCGCTGCGCAGCTGGCTGCCCGCAGCGGATCGACGCCGTCAGTTTCGAGCTGCTGCGCGATCGCCGCCGCCGGGATAGCGTCAAAGCGCACCGACTGACAGCGGGAGAAGATCGTCGGCAGGACTCGCTCGGGCTCGGACGTCAGCAGGATGAAGTGGACGAACTGGGCTGGCTCCTCAAGCGTCTTGAGCATCGAGTTTGCGACGGCGTCGGACATGGTCTCGACCCGCTCGATCACAAAGACGCGGCGTGTCGCCTCCATCGGCGTGCGCGTGGCGCCGCGTACGACCGGCTCGGCGATGTCGGCGAGCAGCATCTCGTGGGCGCCACTGGGAGTGACCCAGGTGAGATCCGGGTGGGCGCCGCGCATCGCACGACCGTGGGCGGAGTCGGGGTCGTTCGCCTGGTCCGCCAGCAGTGCGGCTGCGAACGCGCGCGCGGCCTCGCGCTTGCCGACGCCGCGCGGTCCGTTGAAAAGGTAGGCGTGGGTCGGCTCTCCGGCGAGCGCTGCTGTCAGCAGCGCGCGGGCGTGCGGATGGCGCTCGGTCGCGACTACGAGCTGCTCGGCGCCTGGCCTTTGCTCGGTGCTGGTCGCGCTCATGCCGGGGTCAGCCCCAGACGTTCAAAGACGAGGCGTTTGACATCGACCGCGACGTCGTCCGGTCCGCGCGCGCCGTCGACGCGGATGATGCGGTCGGAGTACCGATCCGCGAGTTCTTCATAGGCCGTGGCGACGGCCCGCTGGAAATCCGCGCCCTCATCCTCGAAGCGATCATTCTCCTCGGCACCGCGCGAGATCGCGGTCTCGGCGTCGACGTCGATCAGAAGGGTCATGTTGGGCATCAGGTCTTCGGCCGCCCAGCGGTTGAGACGTTCGATCTCTTCTATTCCCAGCCCGCGTGCCGCGCCTTGATAGGCGAGTGACGAATCGATGAAGCGGTCCGCGATCACGATCTTGCCCTCGGCGATCGCCGGCTTGATCACACGGGCCACCAGATCTGCGCGCGCGGCGGCAAATAGCAACGCCTCGGCGCGCGGGGTCATCGGGATCTCGGGGTCCTTGAGCGTGCCGCGGACACGCTCGGAAAAAACGGTGCCACCGGGCTCGCGAACCAGCAGTGCGCGTTCGCCGAGCTCCTCGGCCAGCACCGCCGCCTGAGTGCTCTTGCCCGAGCGATCGATCCCCTCAAAGCTGATGAAGTAGCCGCCGGTGGTCATCGGATCGACCCTAGTGGATAGACCGCTTGAAGGCGCAGGGGAGCTACGGCTTAGGATCAGCGCGATGGGTTGGTTGCTCACTGGCGGTGCGGGTTACATCGGGGCGCATGTTGCTCGGGCGTTTGCCGCTGCTGGAAAAGAGGTGGTGGTGCTTGACAACCTCGCCACCGGCTACCGCGAGTTCGTGCCTGAGGAGATTCCGTTTGTCGACGGGTCGGTGGCCGACCCCGAAGCGGTGGAGCAGACCTTTGCCGACCACGACATCACCGGCGTCGTGCATCTGGCCGGCCTGAAGTACGCCGGGGTTTCGGTCGACAAACCGCTGCTCTACTACCGCGAAAACATCGGTGGGATGCGCGTGCTGCTCGATGCCGTCACGCGCCACGGTACTTCCAACTTTGTTTTCTCTTCAAGCTCGTCTTGGTACGGGACGATCGACTCCGACCGGGTGACTGAAGACGCGCCCGCGAACCCCGAGAGCCCCTATGGCGAGACCAAGGTTGCGAGCGAGTGGATGCTGCGCGACGTCGCGCGCGCCGACCCGAACCTCAAACAGACATCGCTGCGCTACTTCAACGTCGTCGGCTCCGGCCCGCCGGAGCTGGCCGACCACTCGCCGCACAATCTCTTCCCCAAGGTCTTCCGCGCGTTGACCGCAGGCGAGACGCCGACCGTCTTTGGCGACGACTACCCAACGCCCGACGGCTCATGCGTGCGCGATCAGATTCACGTTGTTGACCTAGCCGAGGCGCACCTCGCGGCAGCCGAGGCGCTCGAGAACGGACAGCAGCTTGCCCCCGCCTACAACGTTGGCCGCGGCGAAGGAATGAGCGTGTTCACGATCATGGAGACTCTCAAACAGGCGACCGGCATCGACTTCACGCCCGAAGTAGCTCCACGCCGCCCCGGCGACCCGGCGCGCGTGGTCGGCGCGGTCGATCTGATCGCGCACGACCTCAACTGGCGCGCCAGCAAGACTCCGCAAGAGATGGCAGACAGCGCCTGGGCCGCCTGGCAGCGACAGCAAGAGCTCTACGGTGGCGCCCCGCCGACCGGAGCCCGCGCCGGACTCTAAGGAGCGGCTGGCTCGCTGGGGATTTCCGAGGACTCCTCGACCAGTCCCCAAACCTTCAAGCCGGCCTCACGCCCGCGAATCGGGATCTCGTCGACATAGACGAAATCAGCCGGCTCCTCGGAGAGCGCGTCGTGCGTCGAGCCAGCGATGTAGAGCTGGAAAGGCGTGCCCTTTGTTGCGCCCTCAAGCCGCGCGGCGGTGTTGGTCGTGTCGCCGATCGCCGTGTACTCAAGCCGCCGCTCGCTGCCGACGTTGCCGCTCATCACCATGCCGGTGTTGAGGCCAATGCCCATCTTGAAGCCGTCGCCCATGCCGTGCTTATGCATGCGCTCGTTGAACCCGTGCATGCGATCGAGCATCTCACGCGCGGCGGCAAGCGCGTGGTCGGCGTGATCGTCCGAGGTCACCGGCGCGCCGAAGACCGCCATGATGCCGTCGCCCATGAAGGAGACCAGCGTGCCGCCGTTGTCGAGGATCGCCTCGCTCATTTCTGACAGGTAGTCGTTGAGCGTGAGGATCACCATCTCCGGCGCGAGCTTCTCTGAGAAGGTCGTGAAACCGCGCAGGTCGGAGAACAACACGGTCGCCTCCACCCGCTTGCCGCCGAGCTTCGCGCCGCCGCCGTGTTCAGCCAGCACCTGCTCGACAACGCTGTCGGGGGCAAAGCGGGCGAACTCCGATCGCGTTCGCTCACGCTCAAACGCCGCGGCCAGGAAGTTGATGCCGAGCGCCGCGATCATCGAGAGGCCGAGCGCGATCAGCGGGTAGACGACCGGCAGGATGAAACCGCCGACGAACACGAAGTAAGCCAGCACCAAGTAGGCCAGTCCGCCAAATAGGCAGGCCAGGAAAGCTTTCAGCGGATCAAGTCGCAGGTTCAGCAGCGGCTCGGCGAAAGCGAAGAGCAGGATCACCAGCAGAACCAGGAACCACGGGGAGTTGGTCAGCGGGAAGTCGTTGAGGATCGTCGCTATCGCGTTGCTCTGGATTTCCGGCCCCGGCATCAATCGGGCAGAGGACGTGCGCCAGACATCACGGTTGACTGTGTCAGTGGTCGATCCGACAACGACGACCTTTCCGTCAAAGGTTCCCTTCTTGAACTTGCCGTCGTAGACATCGGAGTAGGAAGTGCGAGGGATCACGCCGGCGTGACCTACGAAGTCAATCCACGCCGAACCGAGTGGAAAGTTGTCCGCCGAGACCTTCTCGCCGGTAAAGCGCTGAACTGCTGCCACGGAGAGTGTGGGGAGACCGCCGAGCGTGTGGTTGAAGCGCCGGACTACGGCACCGGGGTCGAACGGGAAGATCGCGTTGCCGACGGTCGCGTTTGCCTCGTCGACGTTCGCGTTTCCACCGAGAACATTGTGTTGGCCATTCCTTGTGTCCGTCTCGGTCGTCGCAAGCACAACATTCCCGGCCTCCGCGATCGAGTTGTAAAGCGCGTAGTCCTCAGACTCCTCGGTGGCCTCGGTGAACTGAATATCCATCACGATGACCTTGGCCCCGTCGGCCTTCAGACGGTCGATCACCTTGCCATGCATCGAGCGGGGAAACGGCCAACGCAATTCGAAATCGGCGTAGGTCTTGTCGTCGACCGAAACAAGCGCCAACGACTTGTACTTCTCCGCCGGCAAGTCCCCGCGAATCGCAAACCGCGCGTCAACGCTCGAAAGCTCGAGCGGCTTCAGCCAGCCCGTTGCCCAGAAGCCGACGACCAGTAGGGCAACAAGCCCACTGGCCGTGAACAAGGCCGCAATTCTGCGCTCACCCCGGAGCATCGACTAGGTGAACTTGCAGTTACGGATCAGCGGGCGCTTGCGCTTGCCGATGAACTTGATCTTGTTCTGGTTCTCGAAGAAGATGAACGCCGACCGGCCGGCCTTGAGGTTGAACGCAGGACAGTGCAGCGGCGTCACCTTCACGACGCCGCTCGTCACCTTGAATGCGGTGCCGTTGGCGTAGTTGGAGACCCACCACGTCGTGCCACGCACGGTCGCCGATCCGCCGCGACCCGTGGTGCGGAACTTGCCCTTGCCTTTGCCCCAGAGGCCGTTGCGCTTCTTGCCACGCTTCCTCGCGGCAACAGCATCGCGGAACGGATCGCCGCTGCGATAGACCGCGGTCGAAGCACCGGCAATGTCGTCGCGCAGCTTGAGCGTCGCGATCGGATTGTTGCCACTGCCCTGGAGCACCTGGAAGACGCCGCCCCAGAACTGACCGGTGTAGAGCGAGCCGTCGGCGTTGGCCAGCGTCAGCTCGGCCTTGCCGACGCGCGCGTCGATGATCGTGCCGATCGGGATCAGCGTCGCTTCTTCGAGCGGGATCCACTCGTTCGTACCCGGGAGCTTGATCAGCACGCCGGGCGAGAGCGGCACAAGATTGACGCTCTTGCGGACAACCGGGCCCTCTCCGACCGTGATCTGCGCGGTGTACGGCGCGCTAGCCCCAGTTAGAGAGTGCGCGCGGTAGGTGAACGTGTCGTTACCGGTGAATCCAGTGGCCGGGTCGTAGGTCAGCGTTCCCGTCGTGGCGTTGAAATTGCTGATCGTCCCGTGTGACGGCTGGCCCACCAGCTCGTAGGTGACCTGCGGGGAGGCCGATGTGTCCGTGCACGAGAGGGAAACCTCCGCAGCCGTCTGGAAGATCACGGCGGCGTTGGCCTGCGTGCATGTTGGCGCAGCGTCGTATCCGAAACGATCGACGATGTCCGAGGTGTAGTTCTCACCGCCGAGGTCGTAGGTGAAGCTGTCGAGCAGCACGCGCTCGACTGGCTGGACCGAAAGGCTGCCGACGCCGGCCCACGAG
>JAEYBE010000056.1 GCA_023404495.1 Actinomycetes bacterium
GCCGCCGGCCAGCATCGCGTGCATGTAATAGAGCGCGGCGTCGGGATCGGAACCTCGGAGCGACTTGATGAAGGCGCTGGCGTAGTTGTAGTGCTGATCGCCGCCCTTGTCGTACACGAGCGCGCGCTGCTGCATCGCGTCCTCGGCGCGTGTGAGGTCGATTTCGGCTGAGCTCTGCGCTTTGGCGGCCTGCGCTGCTGTTTCGAGGGCAGTCAGTGCCGTTCGCGCGTCGCCCGCCGAGCGTTTGGCGATCAGTTCGAGCGCTTCGGGCGTCGCGCTGAACTCGCCGGCGAGTCCTCGCTCTTCGGTCAGCGCCCGTTCGAGTAGGAGCCGTACATCCTCGGTGGTCAGCGGCTCGAGGACGTAGAGCCGTGTGCGGCTGAGCAGAGCGGAGTTGACTTCGAAGTACGGGTTCTCGGTGGTCGCGCCGATCAGGATGATCGCGCCGTCTTCGACTGCCGGCAGCAGCGCGTCCTGCTGGGCTTTGTTGAAGCGGTGGATCTCGTCGAGGAAGTAGATCGTGCGCCGGCCGCTGACCTTCAGCCGCTCGCGCGCGGCGGCGATCGCCTTGACGGCCTCTGGCCGGCCGACCACAACAGCGCTGTGCTCTTCGAAGTGCGCGTCGGCAGCCTGCGCGACCAATCGCGCGATCGTCGTCTTGCCGGTGCCGGGCGGGCCGTAGAGGATCATCGAATGCGGCGCTTTGCCGGTCAGCGCCTCGTGCAGCGCCTGGCCGGGCTGGAGCAAGTGCGTCTGGCCTACAAGGTCCTCGACCGCGCGCGGGCGCATGCGCGCCGCCAGCGGCTCGGCGCCGGTGCGGTCGGGCTGCCCAGGCTGCGCCTGCGGCGAATCGAAAAGCTGTCCCTCCACGTGCGGGACCTATTCAACCAGCGCGGGGCTGGTTGTCAGGCAGCGACGGGCGCAGCGACGTCGATCCACTCGCCAATCTCGGGGAAGAGCAGCTCCAGATCGTGCTCGCCAGCGGCGGCGCGGATCCGCGCTTCGGCGTCGACGATCGGGCGATACATGCGCTCGTGCTCGTAGGTGCGGGAGAAGTGCATTGGCAGCATGCGGGCGGCCTTGAGTGCGCGCGCCGCATCGACCGACTGCTCCGGGGTGAGGTCGACTGCTTGGTTTGCCGGTGGATCATTGATCAGGAAGTCGATCTCGACGCCATTGCCGGGGAGGCAGGCGATGTCCGGCGCGCCGCACTCCTCGGCGATATCCCACCAGTAGCCGTGCCAGAGCGTGTCGCCGCAGTGCAGGACCGACTGGTCGCCGGCCTTCACGAGCCAGGCGATCTGGTTTGCGCCGACGCCGTCAACCGATGAGCAGGCGATTGCCTCAAAGGGGCCGATTTGCAGGGATTCTCCCGGAGTGAGCGCCTGGCGGTCGATTCCTTCTGAGCCCAGCGCCTCTTCGACCTGGCCGACAGCGAACTGCTGGAGCTGCGAGAGAAAGCGTGGACGCGCGGGGCCGGCGAGCGGCGCACCGCTCTTCAGCGCGACGGCGAGCGCCTCGGGATCGGTGTGGTCGCGGTGTAGATGCGTGACCAGCGCGCCATCGAGCGACTCCGGTGCGAGCGCGATCAATTCGTCGCGTTCATCCTCCGGTCCCCAGAACTCCTCGAAGAATCCGAGCGTCCCGATCGCGTCGATCGCGATCTTCGCGCCCTCGTGTTCGAGTTCGATCCCGGCCCAACCAAGTCGTCGAATACGCATCACTAAGCCTCTTTTCACGTTTTAGCGTACGAGCGTGCGCTAAACTATCAGGCGATGGCGAGAAAGTCAAGAGAGGAAGCCGATCGCACGCGCGAGTCGATCACCGACGCGGCCTTCGAGCTGGGCGCGGTCGAGGGCCTGGAGGCGCTGAGCATCGGCAAGCTCGCCGAGCATCTCGATCTCTCCAAATCGGGCGTCGCCGGGCACTTCGAGAACAAGGAGGCGCTGCAGCTGGCCGCGGTCAACCGCGCGATGGACGACTTCGTAGCCAATGTCTGGGTGCCAAACGCCGGCTTCAAGGCCGGTGACCGGCGCCTGATCGCGGTGATGCACAGCTGGCTCGCCTACTCGCAGAGCCGCCACCAGTACGGCGGCTGCTTCATCACCGCCGCGTCGATCGAGTTCGACGACCGGCCAGGGCCAGTGCGCGATCGCCTGCGCGAGGGCTGGCGAAACTGGATGAATTTGCTGGCTGGGGACGCCAAGGCCGCCGGTCGCAACGGAGCGCAGACGGTTTTCCGCCTGCACGCGCTGGTCACCGAGGCGATGTGGATGAACCAGCTCTTCGAAGACGACCGCGGCTGGGCGCTCGCCCGCGCCGAGGTCGACGCAATCCTGCTGGAGCCGGTCGCGGCCTAGAAGAGTCCGGGCTGGCCCGGCGCTGGGCGCGGGGGGTCTTCGCTGCTGACCGGAAGGTCGACCGGAGGCGGAATCATGCGGGCGGCTTCCATCCCGTCCAGCGGGTCGGCATAGTCGGCGGCGAAGCTGGCCGGCGATGGTGCGGTTGCTGCCACGTCTGAAGCGTCGGCAAACTCGGCAGCGAAATCTTCGGCGTCCGCCGATCCTCCCAGCCCATCGATCATCCCCGATCGCGCGCGCAGCTCCTCGCGGTCGGTTTCGCGCACGCGGTCAACAAGCTCCGGAAGCTGGGCGAAGTCCGCGAAGACCGTCTCACGCAATCCGCCGTTGTAGAGCGCCGCTGCCGGGTGGTAGACCGGCAGAAAGACCTGGCCGTTCTTCAGCCGGGCCTGCCCATGGATCGCCGAGATCTTTCGACCGGGCAGAAAGCGCTCCATCGCGTGACGCCCAAGCAACACGATCACATCGGGTGCGACGGCCGCGATCTGCTCCTCAAGCCAAGGCCAGTGGTGGGCTGCTTCCTCGGGCGAGGGATCGCGGTTCTCCGGCGGCCGCGCCTTCAGGACATTCGCCACAAAAACCTTCGAACGGTCGAGCTCGACCGACGCCAGCAGCTCATCGAGCAATTTGCCTGCCGCGCCGACGAACGGAACGCCCTGCTCATCTTCGTTCTTGCCCGGGGCCTCGCCAATCAGCATCACCGAGGCGTCGGCAGCCCCGTTGCCGGGCACCATCTGCGTGCAGGTCCGGCAAGGCTCAAACTCGCAAGCCTGATCCTTGTGGGCGAGAATCTCAGCCGAGATTTCTTCGATCGTCCTTGCCATTTCGCGCGTCCCACGCTACCCGAACCGCGCTGCCGCGCGGCAAACGATTTCGCAGTTTGGCGTTTTTCATTGCTTCTCGGCGGGTTATCGTGAGCACATGCGATCGCCGGACGCACAACGGGGGGACTTCGGCAGTCTCGAACGCTGGACCATCGGCCTCTTGGCCGTGACCGTGATCTTTTCGATTCTCAGCTGGGTTCCGGCGCTCGTCTGCCTCGCCTTCTCGCGCTTCTGGTCGACCGGCGAGAAGCTGGTCGCGGTGCTCGCACCGGTCGTCTTCGCGGGAGCATTCACGCTCCTCTTCACTCAGGTCTCGCCGATGCAGGACTGGATCCGGGTTCCGCTGATGCTGACTCTCTCTGGGCTCATCCCGGCGCTCAGCGCCGTCTATCTCTACACGCGCGAACGTACCCCATGGCCCTCAAGCGCCTGATCTTCGAAGACGAGCACGACTGGTTCCGCGACGCGGTGCGCCAGTTCGTCGAGCGTGAGCTGCGGCCGCACGCCGAGGAGATCCGCGAGACCCGGATGATCCCGCAGGAGGCCTGGACCAGGGCCGGCGAGGCGGGGATCCTTGGCATCGGCATCCCGGAGGAGTACGGCGGCAACGGGCTGCGCGACTTCCGGTTCAACGCGGTCGCCGGCGAGGAGTTCAATCGCCTGGGCGCCGCCTATGGATCGAGCTTCGGCATCCACACCGACGTCTGCGCGCCGTATCTCACCGACTTCACCACCGAGGAGCAGCGCGAGCGCTGGCTGCCGAAGTTCGTCACCGGCGAGATCGTCACCGCAATCGGCATGACCGAGCCGCAGGCCGGATCTGACCTCGCGCACATCCTCACCTCCGCCACGCGCAATTCAGCAGGCGATGGCTGGGTCGTCAATGGCAGCAAGACCTTCATCACCAACGGGATCCGCGCAAACCTCGTGATCGCTGCGGTGCAGACTCCGGCCGACGAGAACCCCAGCGGCCGCTCCGGCATCACCCTGATGGCGATCGAAGAAGGGATGCCCGGTTTCAACCGCGGCCAGAAGCTGTTGAAGATCGGCCAGCACGAGGCGGACACTGCTGAGATGTTCTTCGAAGACGTTGAAGTTCCCGACGAGAACGTGATCGGCCAAGTCGGCAGCGGCTTCGGGCACATGATGGAGGGCCTCGCCCAGGAGCGACTCTCATCGGCCGTCGGCAACATCGCCCACGCTCAGCGCGCCGTCGAGGTCTCGCTCGAGTACACGAAAGACCGCCACGCCTTCGGACGCCCGGTTGGCACCTTCCAGCACAACCGCTTTCTGCAGGCCGAGCTGGTCACCGAGGTCGAGGTCACCCAGACTTTTGTGGATCGCTGCATCCAGGAGCACGTCGACGCGACTCTCGATCCGGTCGATGCGGCGAAGGCCAAGTACTGGACGAGCGACGTGCAGAACCGCGTGCTCGACGCATGCGTTCAGCTGCACGGCGGTTACGGGTTCATGGAGGAGTACGAGGTTGGGCGTGCCTGGGCCGATGCGCGCGTCACGAAGATCTGGGCCGGCTCCAACGAGATCATGAAAGAGATCATCGGGCGATCGCTGGGCTTTGGCGATCCGCGGCCGGCGAAGTAGAAGATGGCGCTCGATCCCGCTCGCCTTGAGCAAACCAGCACGGAGCTGCTCCAGCAGCTGATCCGCTTTGACACCGTCAACCCGCCGGGCAACGAGGCGGTAGCGCAAGCCTTCATCGAGGGCCTGCTTGAGGAGAACGGCTTCGAAGTCGAGCTGCTTGCGCGAGACCCGAAGCGCCCGAATCTGATCGCCACGCTGCCCGCGCCAAGCGGCGCCGACGGTCCGACCGTCGCGTTGCTCACTCACATCGACACGGTGCTCGCCAATCCGGCCGAGTGGCAGGTCGACCCCTGGAGCGGCGAGATCAAGGACGGCTGCATCTGGGGTCGCGGCGCGCAGGACATGAAGGGTCAGGCTGCGGCCGAGCTTGCGGCGGCCACTGAATTGGTCAAGGCCGGCTGGCGCCCGGAGTCCGGCGCCCTGAAGATCATCGTCACCGCCGATGAAGAGGCAGGCGGCGGCTACGGGGCCAAGTGGCTCTGCGAGGAGCATCCCGAGAAGGTCCGCTGCGACTACGCGATCAATGAGGGCGGCGGCAACCAGTTTGTGTATGAAGGGCGCCGCTTCTTCCGTGTCGGCTGCGCCGAGAAGGGGCCGTGCCGCTTCACGCTCACCACTCACGGCGCGGCCGGGCACGCCTCGATGCCTCGGCTCGGTGACAACGCGCTACTCAAGCTCGCGCCGCTGATCGAGCGACTGGCCGGCGCGCAGCCGGATTACGACCTGACCGCCGAACCGCGCGCGATCCTCACCGCCCTGCTCGGTGAGGACCCCGGTAATTCGCCAAGTCAGGAGAAGCTCGAGGCGATGATCGCGCGGATCCGCACATCCGACGAGCGACTCTTTGCGCTGCTCGAGCCGACGCTCGGCGTCTCTCTCACCCCGACGATCGTCTCCGCCTCACAGAAAATCAACGTGATCCCCGACACCGCCAGCGTCAAGGTCGACTGCCGCGTTCCGCCCGGTCACGGCCCAGAGCTGGCTGAGCGCCGCGCGCGCGAGTTGCTCGGGGAGGGCGACTATGAGATCAGCTTCCGCGAGGCCGCGATCGGCAACGGCTCGCCGCACGACACGAAGCTGATGACGCTGATCAAGGATTGGGTCGCAACCGTCGATCCTGCGGCCCAGGCGATCCCGAGCGTCCTGCCGGGCTTCACCGACTCGCGCTGGTTTCGCGAGGCCTTCCCGGACATCGTCGCCTACGGCTTCTTCCCGCAGATCGAGATGGAGATGTACGACTCCGATCCCCTGATGCACGCGGCCGACGAGCGAATCCCAATCCGCGACCTAACCCTCGCCACCGAATTCTTCGCCCAAGCCGTCCCCAAACTCCTCACCTGAGCAGTACTACAAAGATGCAGCTTTGTCGTACGACAAAGCTGCATCTTTGACGTACATCTCGATTTGACTCGGGAGTAGGTCGTTACTAGATTCAAGGTATGGCCAAGCGGAGAGCCATTCAGTTTTCGGGCGCGATGCCCGAGGAGATCGCGATCGCCAAGCGCCGCCCGTCCTCACGGCGCTCGCCGCTGCGTGCCGATGGCGCGCTTGCGGTGGCGGTGGTGATCTCGCTGCTGCTCGTTGTCCCGCCGGCGCTGCTCGGCTGGCGCGTGGGGCAGAGCGAGGGGTATGGCGGCATCGTGTTGGCGGTGCTGGCCGGGAGCGTGTTGTCTGTCTTGCTCACGTTCCTGGCCTCACGCGCCTGGCAGCGCTTCGCACCGGGAGATCGCACCTTCGCCGACGCCACGGTGAGCGGCTGGCTTCGACGCGCCCGCGGCGAGCGTGAGGCCGCCAGGGCGCGCAAGCTCTTCGCCGATCCGAACGTCGCGGCGATTGATCTGCACGTCGACCGGCTGACGGCGATCGCACGCGCGCTCGAAGCGCGCGACTCGCGTACTCACAAGCACTCGTCGCGGGTAGCGATGCGGGCCGCCGCGATCGCCCACGAGCTCGACCTTGGCCCGGACGAAATTCAGCGCGTACGCGTCGCGGCAAAGCTTCACGACATCGGGACGCTGCGCACTCCTCTATTTGTCGGCGCAACCCACGAGGACCGCGTGGCGGTGGCAATCGCCGGCGGCGAACTGCTCGAATTCACCGGCGATCGCGAGTTGGTCAAGGCGATTCGCCACCAGCAGGAGCGCTTCGACGGATCGGGCGCGCCGTCTGCGCTCGCCGGAGCTGAGATCCCGTTGGTCTCGCGGATACTCGCCGTTGCCGAAGCCTACGACTTGGCCGCGACCAGTTCCGGCCAGGCGGCCGCTCTCAAGTTGCTGCGAGAGGGATCGGGTGAGGCGTTTGATCCTCACGTCGTAGACGCCTTCAACGCCAGCACATTGGCGAGCCCGACAGCGGCGATCCGCGGCGCGCTTTCGGCAGCGTTTCCGCGTGCAGCGCAGGGGGTCGGCGAACTGCTGCGCGGCACGGCGTCCGTTGCTGCGGCGGCGTCGATCGCGACGACTGCCGTCGTTGCCGGCGGCGCTGCGGTCGAGCGCGAGGTCCAGAACTCAAAGGGAGCAGGAGCGCTCGCCACGGCGACGCAAACAGTCACCGACCAAACCGCCGCGGACCGCGAAGACCGCAACCAGCGAAGCGCCGACGATCGCAACGCGAAGAAGGATTCCACTTCAACTGGCGCCGACGGCAACCAGCAAACCGCGGACGACCAAACAGCCGCAGAGAACAAGGACGGCGGCAAGAACCACGGCGGCAATTCCGACCCCGGATCGCGCGGCTCGGGCTCGGGCACCCAGAGCGGCGCTGACGCCGCACCCGGCGCGGTCGATCAAGTGACCGGCACGCTCGACAAGACCGTGAGCGACACGACAAACACGCTCAGCACCACAGTTGGCGGCGTTGGCGAAACGCTCGACAGCACCACCGGAGTCCTCGGCGACACAGTCGGCGGAGTCGTCGGCGGCCTTACCGGCAACTAGCGGACGCATCGCAACGGCTCCGCCACTAGGCTGGAGCAAGGATGAGCAAGGCAAGGACGACCAACGGCGATCGCCTGCGCATGGGCGGCATGGCCCTCGAGAACGGGCTGCTTGTCTACGGCCCCACGAGCTGGGCCGCTGCTGTCCGCGACAAGCACGGAGCCGTGATCGTCAAGAGCGGGAAGGTTCCGCGGCTGCGCGGACCGGTCGACAAGGTGCCCGGCCTGCGTGGCGTTGCGCGGCTGGCCGAGTCGATGATCGTCGTGCCGCTCGTTCGCGCGCGCCTGCCCCAGGCGCGGCTTCCTTTTGAGAGTCCGCAGGTTGCGGCGGCTGCCGCGGCCACGCTGGCCGTCAGTTACGCGGCGCGCCGGCGCAAGAACAAGGGCTTTGGCACCGAAGTCGCGATCAACCTGCTCGGCCTTGCGCCGGCGCTGATCAGTCTGCGCGCTGGCGAGACGGCGCAGTGGCACGGCGTCGAACACAAGGCAATCGCCGCATACGAGCTGGGCGGCGACCCGTCAGATCCGGACGTGATCGAGGCAGCGGCCAAAGAGCATGAGCGTTGCGGCTCGCACCTGGTCGCGCCGATGATGATCGCGTCAGTGGCTGGCGACGCCTTGATGCGCAGGGTCGTCGCGCACCCGGGTCCGGCCGCACAAGCGGGCGTGGGAGTCGCCGGCGCCGCTGCGTCGATCGAGATGTTCGGATACGCCGAGCGCCACCCGGACGGGGCCTTCGCGAAGATCTTCCGCGCCCCCGGATTCAAGCTGCAGGAAGCGATCGGCACGCGCGAGCCGACCCCGAGTCAGATCGAGGTCGGTCAGGCGGCGATCACGCGGCTGCTTGAAGCTGAGGGCGTCAGCGCCTAGCGGCTGCGGGTGAAGTTCCCGTGAAAGCCGGGTGCGACCGGCGCTGAGATCTCGGCTCGCGCCAGCTCGGTCATGTCGGACGCGTCGAGCACGAGCAGTATCGAGCGCTCGGTTTCGCCATCGAGCACCAACGAGAGCACGACGCCGTCGTCTTCTGACTGCGCATCCGGCGCCGCGACAAAGACGGGCTCCCCAGCGAACGATCCCGATTCGTTCCAGACAGTCGATTCGCCGGTCGTCGTGTCGATCTTCACCAGACGATCGAACGGCACCCCGCTGCCCATGCCGACGCCGTAGACGTAGCGGTAGGACTTGGTGTTGTTGGCGCCGTAGTTGATGCGCGGCAGCTCGATCGGCTCTTCGCTGACACGGTGCTCCTCGGCGCGCTCGGCGCCCGGGACCAAGCGGTAGCGGTGGAGATAGGGGTAGGCCTCCTCCGGGTATTCGCCCTTTCGGACCGTGTCGACGTAGAGGTTCTCAACGATTGAGGGATCGTCGAATCGACAGAGATCGATCACCACGTCGTCGCCTTCCTCCCACGCGTTTGCGTGGTGGAAACAGAAGCCCGGCTCGGCTTGCCAGACGCCGCCGATCTCGCCGGTCTTTCGGTCGACCAGGGTGATCTGCGTGCCCTGGTCGGGATCGAAGACGAAGTTCTCGATGAACGGCCGGCCGGTGCGCAGGATGTCGAGCGGGTTGACGCTGAATGGGAACTCGGTGAAGATCAGCCACCGCACAGAAATCCCGAACGAGTGTTGGTAGGTCGGCTTGCTGCGCGAGAGCTTTGCGATTCGCTTGGGCTTGAGCGACTTCGAATCGACGCGGAAGAAGCTCTGGGTCGAGCGCGGTCCGAACTTGCAGGAGAGGTTGATCATCTCTCCGCTGCCACTGTCGAGGTGCGGATGTGCGGTCGCGAAAGAGCCGGGATTCTTGTAGGCGACACCGAGTGTTTCGAGCGTGTCACCGTCGAACTCAATCGCCATCGGCGTCTCGGAAAGCGCGATGAAGTGCTCGCCGAACTGGAAGGCGTTGATCGCCGGATTGTCCGTGATGCCCGGATTGAAGATCGACTGGATGCGCTGAAAGCGCGTGCGGCAGGGATCGCTCGCAAACTCCGCGAACTTCAGCTCGCCAGAATCGCGGAAGGCCTTGTAGGCGCGGCTCTGCACGTAGCGGTTGCGGTAGTGAACGCGCCCGGCCTCGATCTCGAAGCTGTGCAGCAGGGCCATCCCGTCAAACCAGTGGTTGACCTCCATCCCGTCGAACTTCCAGCGGCCTGGACCGTTGCGCAGGAGCTGTCCGGCAAGCCACGGGGGCAGGTCGCCGCGAACCGGCAACTCGACGCGCTCGGGCATGTCTTCGCGCGACTCGAAGGCGATCTCGAGCAGTTCGGCGCGGGACTTCTGGGACTCGGTGCTGACGGACATTGCGGACTCCTGATAGTGCAGAATGAACGATCCGTACGGAATCATACCGAAATGGTCGTCATAATGCAATCTGTTCGTGTCGCCTAGAAAACTGACAACAGCTTCATACCTCGTGCTGGGCATGGTCGAGATGCTCCAGCCGGTAACCCCCTACGAGCTCAAGAGCTTTGCGGCGCAAAGCGTCGTGAACTTCTGGTCGCTACCGCACACACAGATTTACACACAATGCGATCGTTTGCTTGCCGATGGTTACCTATCCGAGCAGCGCGAGAAGTCAGGCCGCCGCAGGCGCAGCTTCTCGATCACGAAATCGGGCACCAAGGCGCTGGCGGCCTGGCGCAAGGAACCGGCCAATCAGCCTGCGGAGTTGCGCGACCTTGCGACCCTGAAGCTGTTCTTCGGCGCAGACCCGGCGGACCTAGCGAGCGACCAGCTCGCGATCCACGAAGAGCAGCTTGAGCAGTACCTCTCGCTGAAGAAGTCGGGGCTGCTCAACGGCGGACCGCTGGTCGCTCTGGAGACCGGCATCGCCCACGAGCGCGAGTTCGTGCGCTTCTGGAAATCGCGTCTCAAATCGGCCTGACCCTCTAGGCTCCCGGGCCGTATGTTCACCGAAATCGATCACATCGGAGTGGCTGTCGAGAACCTCGACGAGACGCTCGCGATCTACAACGAAAAGTTCCAGATGGCGATCCAGTACCGCGAGGTCGTCGAGGAGCAGGGCGTCGAGGCCGTGCTGCTTGAGGTCGGCGGCGGGCACGTCGAGTTGCTCAGCCCGCTCGGCCCCGACACGCCGGTCGGCAAGTTTCTGGAAAAGCGCGGACCGGGCATGCACCACGTTGCCTACCGCGTCGATGACGTGCAGGCCGAGCTCGACCGCCTCAAGGCCGAAGGTCTCGAGCTGATCGACGAGACGCCGCGCATCGGTATTCGCGGCAGCACCGTCGCTTTCGTCCACCCGCAGTCGGCTGGGTTCGTGTTGACCGAGCTGGTCACGCCGGCCGAGGATCACTAGGAGCATTTGAGATGTCCGACGAACGCAAGTCGATCAGCCTTGGCCTCGCCGGCGGCGCGGCCTCGACGCTGAAGCTCACGCAGGCCGATCTCGACAAGCTGGTCGCGGCCATCCAGGCCGGCGAACAGTGGGTCGAGGTCGAGGACGAGAAGCGCACGGTCACGCTGCGCGCCGATCACGTCGACTTCTACACGCTCGATCCGGAAGAGAAGGAAGAGCGCCGCGCCGGCTTCTAGTCGCCGCGCGATCGGCCGGCGATGCAACCTCGCGCTTTTTGGCGCCCGCTCGACCGGGCCGAACTGCCGCTCCTGAAGTTGGTCGAACGCACGCGTCTGGGTGGTGCGGTCGAAGATGCCACGCGCGTGATCACACGCGCCGGGGAGCATGGCGCAGCTTGGTACGTCGTGGCTGGCGTAGCCGCCGCCGTTGATGCCCCGCGCCGCGAGCGCTGGCTTCGGGTGGGGGCGATCGTCGCCGGCACCTACGCCATCTCGACCGGCGTCAAGCTGTTCGCCCGCCGGCAACGACCACCGATCGCGGCCCACGGGACGAAGACGGGCCTCTCGTTCCCGTCGTCGCACGCGGCCACCTCGTTTGCCGCGGCGCGAGCGATCTCTGCCGTCGAGCCGCGGGCCTCAGCGCCGGCCTACGCGCTCGCGACAGCATTCGCCGGCTCACGCCTCCACTTCTGCGTGCACTACCCCAGCGACATCGTCGCCGGCGCGCTCCTGGGCGATGCGCTCGCCCGAGCCGTCACCGACTGAGGCCCGAACCCCTCGTCCAAGGCCGATTTGTTCGCAAGTCTGCGCTGCGAGCGCAGACTTGCGAAGGTTTGCCGCTTGTTTGCGTACCCACCGATTTGGAGCAGTCGACTTGGGGGGTCGCGCTACCTTCGCGCGCGTGGCAATGAAGGTCGGCATAGTGGGCATGCCCAACGCGGGCAAGTCTTCGCTGTTCAACGCGCTCACGAAGGCTGGAGCTGAGAGCGCCAACTACCCGTTCACGACGATCGAGCCCAATGTCGCAGTTGTTCCGGTGCCGGACCAGCGACTGCTCGACACCGCCGCCGTCACCGGGGCGACCGACATTCGCCTCGACCAGATCCACGTGCACGACATTGCCGGCCTGGTGCGCGGCGCCAGCAAAGGCGAAGGCCTCGGCAACCAGTTTCTCGCGAACATCCGCGAGACCGACGCGATCCTCCACGTCGTGCGCGCGCACGAGGACAGCAACGTCGTTCACCCTGAGGGCGACGTCGACCCTGTGCGCGACATCGAGACGATCGAGACCGAGCTGATCTACGCCGACCTCGAACAGGCCGAACGCAGACTGCAGCGAGTCTCCAAAGATGCGAAGTCGCTGGACCCGGAAGCCATCGCCGAAGAGGCATGGCTCAAAGATGTCGTCGCCGCGCTCGAACAGGGCAAACCGGTGCGCACCGTCCCGGTGCCCGAGGACGCACCACTGGCGCTCAAGTCGCTAAGTCCCTTGACCGGCAAGCCGGTGCTCTTCGTCGCCAACGTCACCGAGGGCGAGATCGAGGTGCCGGCCGCCGTGGCCGAATACGCCAAGTCACAGGGAGCCGAGGCCGTCGCGATCAGTTCGCGCCTGGAAGCCGAGCTCGTCGAGATGGACGACGAAGAGGCCGCGACGATGCGCGAAGAGCTCGACATCCCTGAGTCTGGTTTAACGACCGTGATCAACGGGGCCTTCAGCCTGCTGAACCTGCTGACCTTTTTCACCGTCGGCGAGGAGATCGGCCAGTCCTGGCACATGAAAAAGGGCGGAAGCGTCTACGACGCCGCAGGCGAAATCCACACGGACATCCAGCAGGGCTTCGTGCGCGCCGAAGTGATCAACTTCCAGGAACTGATCGACGCCGGCGGCTATGTCGGCGCACGCGAGAAGGGCACGCTGCGGCTCGAAGGTCGCGACTACGTGATGCAGGACGGCGACGTGATCACCGTCAAGCACACGAACTGATCGCATCCGTATGATCGCGGCATGCCCGCGATCTACGAAGAGCTTCTGCCGATCTTCGACACTTCCGACGAGGCGGCGGTGGTTGTTCACGCCGACGCCGCGACCACCTGGAGTGCGCTGCTCGCGACGGATCTGCTCGAGGTCGGCAGATCGCACAAGCTCGTCGGCGGACTTTCGATCCTGCGTGCGCTCCCGCAGATCGCAGCGGGGCTCGCGCACGGCGAGACCCCGGAGAAGATGCCGGACTCGCTGCGGCTTGGGGACATGACCGACGACGCCTCCGGCGATGGCACGTGGGTGCGACTCGGAGAGCGCGAGCACGAGGAGATCGACTTCGGCCTGGTCGGCAAATTCTGGAAGCCGGTGATCGAGTACCGCGCCGTGCCCGCCGATCAGTTTGCAGCCTTCAGCGATCCTGGCTGGGCCAAAACGATCTACGCCTTCAAGCTCACGCCGGTTGAGGGCGGCACGCTGCTCACGTCCGTCATGCGCACGGCAACCACGGACGCGCACGCACAGAAGTGGTTTCGCCGCTACTGGACCTACGGCGTCGGATCGGGCGCGCACATTCTGGCGGCGGGGATGGTCGATGCGGCGCGGGTGGCGGCTGAGTCGGACAGTTGATCGGTCGGCAGAAGCGAGCCACGTCTGCGCCCCACCCAATCCACCGCCTTGTTAGGCTCATCCGCGGTCAACTCGCTCCCCCGAAAACCTGAATTGACCCTCGTAATCACTGACTTTTTCGCGCCGCACTAGATCGCGGGCGCCCCAGGAAGGACCCCATGCCCACGCCCAAAGCTTCTGCCGTTTTCGTTGAGTGCCTCGAGGCCGAGGGGGTGCGCTACGTATTCGGAATTCCGGGCGAGGAGACGTTGGATCTGAACGAGTCGATCGAGGACTCCTCGATCCAGTTCGTGCCCGTCCGCCACGAGCAGGGCGGCGCCTACATGGCCGACGTCTACGGGCGGCTCACGCAGCGCGCCGGTGTGTGCCTCGGCACGCTCGGCCCAGGCGCGACCAACCTCGTCACCGCGGTCGCCGACGCCTATCTCGACCGCGCGCCGCTTGTCGCCCTCACCGGCCAGAGCGACCTCGAGCGCATGCACAAGGAGTCGCACCAGTACATCGACCTGATGCGCGTGATGCGCCCGATCACCAAGTGGAACGCTCAGCTGACCGACCCGGCGATCATCCCCGAGGTAGTGCGCAAGGCCTTCAAGCTCGCAGAATCCGAGAAGCCCGGCGCGACCCACATTGAGCTTCCCGAGGACGTGATGGCGCAGCCGCTCGACGCGCAGCCGCTTCCGCGTATGGAGATCGCCCGCCCCGAGCCCAACGCGCGCGACATCCTGCGCGCTGCCGACATGATCAAGTCTTCGGTCAACCCCGTGGTGCTCGCCGGCAACGGAGTGATCCGCGTCGGCGCGACGCAGGCCCTGCGCGAGTTTGCCCGCGCGACCAACATCGGCGTCGCCAGCACCTTCATGGGCAAGGGCATCGTCGACTTCGAGGACGAGCTTTCCCTGGGCACCACCGGCCTGCAGGCCGGCGACTACTCACTGGCCGGCTTTGACGACGCCGACCTTGTGATCGCAGTCGGCTACGACCTGGTCGAGCACGCGCCCAAGCACTGGAACCCCAACGGCGACAAGAAGATCATCGTGATCGACACGAAGGCCGCCGAGATCGACGGCCACTTCATGCACGAGATTGAGCTGATCGGCGACATCTACCACATCCTCAACATCCTCACCGAGGAGTGTCGCAACGTCTCCTTCAACGGCGGATCGCGCCGACTGCACGACGTTGTGATGGGTCGCCTCGAGGCCGCCAAGGACGACGACTCCTTCCCCGCGCAGCCGCCGCGCGCGCTCTGGGAGATCCGCCAGGTGCTCGGTCGCAAGGACATCCTGATCTCCGACGTCGGCCTGCACAAGCTCTGGATCGGGCGGATGTTCCCGGCCCACGAGCCCGACACCGTGCTGATCGCCAACGGCCTCGCCGGAATGGGCTTTGCGGTCCCGGCGGCGATCGCCGCCAAGTTGGTGCACCCCGACCGCACCGTGATCACGGTCAACGGCGACGGCGGCTTCATGATGAACTGCCAGGAGCTCGAGACGGCCGTGCGCCTGAAGACGCCGATCGTCAACATCATCTGGGAGAACCAGCAGTTCGGCTCGATCGTCTGGAAGCAGGACAACCGGTTCGGCCGTCACTTCGGTGTCGACTTCACCAACCCCGACTTCGTCAAGCTCGCCGAAGCTTTCGGCATGCCGGCATGGCGCGCGACCTCGATCGACGACTTCAGCCAGAAGTTGCGCCACGCCACCACGCTCGACGTGCCGTCGCTGCTCGTACTGCCGATCGACTATTCGATCGACGTTCGCATCAGCGAGGAGCTTGGCGAGGGGCTGGTCGCGACCTGAGCCAGCCGCAGCGGGCGCAGATTTGGGTAACTTTCGCGCCCGCCGATCTCGGCGGTCGACTCGGCGCCAATATCGCGCGCCAGCGCGATCCCGCATCCAGCGCGGCGGTACCTCGCGGGACCGCCGGTTCGAGGCATTTTCGCCTGCAAACACGCGGAAAATGCACCGAACGGTTGTGCTCGAGAACTCGCGACCGGTGGGTTATCTTCTCCGCTCGCAAATCTTCCAGGGGGATGAATGGATTCATCGTGGCGCCGCAAGGCCACCGTACTTGTCAACGCAATCGCGCTCGCGACCTGTCTGGTCGCAGTCTCCGGCGCCGGCGCGCGCGTGATCCCGTCGATCACGACTTCGTTCACCGTGGACGAGGTCGTCCCGACGGGTGGCACCGGGGCCACGACGACGGTTTCCGTCCCGGCCGCCGGTCTTGCCCGACACGCTGATTTCAACCTCAATCTCGCCTTCAGCTACGGCGCCACGGGCACGACGGGGGTGGAGCTCAACGGCAGCTCGAGCAACATCATCCAGGTTGAAGATCCGGCGACCTACCCCTCGGGTTCGGACGACGCTGAATCGGTCGGGAACCTTGTCGTCGACCTCCCGCCCGGACTGGTCGGCAACCCGAACGCGATTCCGTACGAGGAGCGCTGCGACATCTCGACCTTCGAGACCGGCGTGTGCCCCGACTCGTCGGTCATCGGCGACCTGACGCTCGGGGTCACACTTGTGCAGCAATCCCAAACTGAGAACCCGGACGAGTGGATCGAGCCGTCACCTGGCGACTCGTACCTCAACTACCGCATCACCTCGAAGTTCACGCCAAAGCTCGGTGGTACGCGCGTGGCGCTGCTCAAGACGGATCCCGAGGTTCCAGCAAAGATCGGGATCCGCGTGATCCCGCCGTCTGTCGCCAGCGCGCGCGACACGCACGACCTGATTGTTGTCGAGCCCGACACCGACAGTGACCTGCGCCTGCGCAGCGTCGTCTCGAATCTCACAAACTGGTTGATCAGCAAATCGACCGGTGAGCACTCGGGCAACATCCGGATCGACTACATGAACTTGAAGCTCTTCGGCAAGCTCGCCAACGGCAACAGCTTCATGACCAATCCTTCAAGCTGCCAAGAGTGGACCTCGACCGTCTGGGCCAACGCCAAGTACGTCAATGACAACTTGGCCGCCGATCCGCTGCGGGGCGGATCGAACGCGTACACCGCACCCGCGAGTTCGACCGTGCAGCCGGATTGCTCGCAGGTCGCATCGGTGCCGTTCCCGGCGAGCGGCTCGGTTTCGATCAGCACGCCTGATCGCAACACCTCGCCGTCGTTTGACTTCGCGATTGAGAACCCGGGGGTCCAGGCGCTGACCGATGATGTCTCGACCAGTCCGAAGAAGATCGTCACGACCGTCCCAGCGTCGATCAACGTTGATCTCAATCAGCTGGGCCGCGTGTGTCAGGTCGCGGACTTTGACGCCGACAACTGCGCGGCCAGCACGAGGGTCGGGAGCGTGCGGATCGAGACACCGCTGATCTCGGCCGGCCTGACCGGCGACGTCTACCTCGTCAAACAGAACGCCAACTTCGGACTGCCCGACCTGGGCCTGCGTGTACGCGGTGCGATCACCTTCACCCAGCGCGGCGTCAACCGCTACACCGGCCCCAAGTTCAACCAGATCGAGACCACCTTCGACAACATCCCACAGGTTGGCTTCAGCAAGCTCACCTTCCACCTCTTCGGAGGCCCCGACGGCCTGCTTCGATCGCTGCCTTGCCCGAGCTACAACAAGGTTCCGGCGATTCCGAACTTCACTTACAGCTTCACCGGGTGGACTGGTGCAACGGCGAGTTCCGTCACGCCGTTGAACATGGCCAACTGCTTCGGGATCCAGACGCTCAAGCCCTACTCGAAGTGTCTCTGGAACAAGCTGCCCGTGCACCCGAACTACCAGTCGCGCGCGCGGGTGCGCAACGTCCGCTTGTACATCGACGGGAAGCTCAAGCGCAGCACCAGCACGAGCCCGTTCCGCTTCGATCTCAAACTCAGGAACCTCAAGCTCAAGAAGCGCTCCGGGGGTCGGCATCAGTTGTCGCTGAAGGCGACCTACGACGACGGCACCGTGTCGATCAAGCGCACCGCATTCAAGACCTGCCGCGGGCTGTAGGGCCTACGGCAGTTCGATCTTTTTGCGGCCAATGCCGTAGGGGATCTTCCACGCGGGACCCAGCCGAGCGTCGGCGAGCGCCGGCAGCTTGAGCTCGCGCGCGGTCGCCTCGAGCAGCCAGAGGTCGTAGATCCAGAAGCCCGGCGTGTTGATTGCGCCGCGACCGGCGACGATCCCGTCGGGTCCGCCCTGAATCGCCAAGTCCTGCCAGATCGCCTCGTTCGGAGTCATCCTGGCGAGCACGCGATCGAATCCCGGCAGTGTCCCCTCGACGATCGCCGGCAGCCCATCGATCACATCGACCTTGAACTCTGGCGTGGCGACGCGCAGCACGGTGATCTGCCGGATGTGGCGGTTGGTGCCCATCGTCGTGCCGCCCTCGATCTTCTCGTCGGGGCCGACGCGCACGAACACCTGGCCCTGCTGGCGCTCGCCGTAGTGGAGGTTTGGTTCGAGCACCGTGACCGAAGTGCCGATCTTCGAGCGCAGGCCGAGCATCGCGCCCTCCCAGCCTTCGTTGTGCGGCATGTCGCCGATCGGTCCGTGGTCTTCAGGCGCGATCGCCAATGCCTTGCGCAGGGCGTCGACGCCGTAGGTCGCGCCGTCACCGATCGAGGCGGCAGAACCCAGCGCCACCGAATCCTCGCGGACCCCGCTGCGCTGGGCGCGCTGGCCTGCCTTGTGGCGCGAGCGGCTGCGCAGCGCAGGGATCAGCACCGCGAGCACGATCACCGCCGGAATCGCGAAGGCCACGACCGGGATCCATGTGGGTGCGGGTTCGTTCTGCGCCAGCGCGGTCAAGTAGCCGAGCATGGACGGAATCTATCGACCGGGCCGCCGGTCGGCCGAGCGAAGGACCGGGGGCTAGGGTATAAAGAGAACGCGACCGTTCGCCGATACCCAAAGCATTTCTCCAACTGAGCCAGGGGACCAAATGGGCAATAACTCGAAGTACCGATCCGCGCTGGTCGCGGTGGCCGCGCTTGCGCTCTGCATGCTGAGCGTGACGGGCGCTGCCGCGCAGGTAATCCCGACGCTGAGCACCTCGTTCACGCAGGACGTCGTGGTGCCGACCGGCGAGACTGGCGCGACGACCACCGTCACCCAGGACAGCGGTCTGCTCGGAGCACACGACGACTTCACCGTCGACATCAGTTTCAGCTACGGCGCGACGGGCACCACCGGCCCCAACGGCATCGAAGACCCGAAGACCTACCCGCCGGGATCAGACACGCGTGAGACGGCCAAGAGCGTCGTGATTGACATTCCGCCGGGACTCGTTGGAAATCCCAACGCGATTCCGTACGAGGAACGCTGCGACCTTGAGACGTTCCAGACTTCGATCTGCCCGGACTCGGCGACGGTCGGTCGCTTTGAAGTGGATCTGGGAATCTTCACTGCCCCCGCCACGCTGCTCGACCTGGCGACGATCGGGAAGAACGGTGTTGGACTGACAAAGGTCTCGTTGATCAAGACCGATCCCGAGGTGCCGGCCAAGATCGGTATCTACGTGCATGCGCTGAGCGCGTTCGAGGACACGCGCACGCTGCTTTCAATCTCGCCGCGAACCGAGGACGAGCTGCGCCTGCGTACGGTGACGATCGACGATCTTCCGCATGAGATCTACAACTTCCCCGGCGAGGAGATGTATGACCTGAGGATCGACCACATGAAGCTGACGCTGTTCGGCGAGCTTGCCAACGGCCACAACTTCATGACCAATCCGACCCACTGCGCGGATTGGGATTCGCAGCTCTGGGCCAACGCGACCTACGTCAACGACAACCTCGATTCCGATCCGCTCGGCGCAGGTGCCAACGCCTTCAAGGCGAGCAACGCGGTCACGGTCACGCCGGACTGCTCAAACTCCGGCTCGGTGCCGTTCCCGGTCAGTGGCGACGTGTCGATCGATTCCCCGGGTCGCGACACCTCGCCGTCGTTTGATTTCACGATCAACAACCCTGGCGTCCAAGGCGACGGCCAGGCATCCACAAGCCCGAAAAAGATCGTCACGACGATCCCGGCGTCGATCAACGTTGACATCACCCAGCTTGGACGGGTCTGCCAGGTGGCGGACTTCGACGCCGACGAATGCCCGGCGACGAGTCGCGTTGGCACCGTGAAGATCGAGACGCCGCTGATCTCCGCGGGTCTGACCGGCGACGTGTATCTCGTCAAGCAGAACGCCAACTACGGGCTGCCCGATCTGGGCCTGCGCGTGCGCGGGGCGATCACCTTCACGCAACGCGGCACCAATCGCTACGTCGGGCCGAAGTTCAATCAGATCGAGACGGCCTTCGACGAGATTCCGCAGGTCGGATTCTCGAAGCTGACGTTCCACCTCTTCGGCGGTTCGAACGGTCTGCTGAGATCGCTTGCCTGTCCGACCTACAACAAGGCACCGGCGCTGCCGACCTTCACCTACAACTTCACGGCCTGGAGCGGAGCGACGGCGACTTCGACCACGCCGCTGAACATGGCCAACTGCTTCGGGATCCAGACGCTCAAGCCGTACAAGAAGTGCTTGCTCAAGAAGCTTCCGATCCGGCCCAACTACCAGTCGCGCGTGCGCGTGAAGAGCGTGGTGCTGAAGATCGACGGCAAGCGGAAGGCGACGACCAAGACGTCACCGTTCCGCTTCAACCTGAAGATCAAGAAGCTGAAGCTCAAGAAGAAGAAGGGCAACAAGCACACACTCGAGCTGCGCGCCACCTACGACGACGGCACGATCTCGACCAAGCGCACGACCTTCCGCACCTGCCGCTAATCCGTCCCCAACGAAGCGGCAATCCATCCTTGCCTGCTCCCTCCGGGAGCAGGCAAGGAGTGGATCTGGGTTGTTAGTCGCCCAGGGCCATCTTCTTCAGGTTCATTGCTTCGTTGTAGAGCTTGGCGGTGACACCGTGCTCCATTGCGACCTCGCGCAGGTTGCGGCCGCTTCCGGCTGCTTCCTTGACGATCGCGCCCGCCTTGTCGTAGCCGATGTGGGGATTGAGCGCAGTCGCCGCGGCCAGGGTGTTCTCGGCCGATGCTTTTAGGCCTTCCTTGTTGGGCTCGATCCCGTCCACGCACTTCGTCGCCAGCAGGTGCGATCCGGTCGAAAGCAGGTTGATGCTCTCGAGCAGGTTCTTCGCGATCAGCGGGATGCGGACGTTGAGCTCGAACTGGCCCTGGGTTCCGGCCACGGTGATAGCCGTGTCGTTGCCGATCACCTGCGCGCCGATCTGAAGCACGACCTCCGGGATCACCGGGTTGACCTTGCCCGGCATGATCGACGAGCCCTTTTGCAGCTCGGGCAGGAAGATCTCACCGATGCCGGCGCGCGGGCCGCTGCCCATCAGCGCGAGGTCGTTGGCGATCTTC
>JAEYBE010000028.1 GCA_023404495.1 Actinomycetes bacterium
GATCGTCGATCGCAATGGTCCCTGGCTATCGGAGGCTTTGCGCGGCCACGGCTTCGATCTCGTGCACATCACGATCTGTCGCGACCGGCCGGAAGACATTCGCGCGCAGCTCGATTTTCTGGCCGCTGAGGGAGTCGACCTGATCTGCACCACCGGGGGGCTCGGTCCGACGGCCGACGACATGACGGCCGCGATCGTCGGCGAGTTCTGTGGACGCGAGCTCTATCTCGATGAGCCGACGCTCGAGAAGATCAACAAGATCATCGAGGGCTTCTCAATGCGCATGAATTGGGATCCTGAGGCGCTGGCGGCGGGCTCGCGCAAGCAGGCGATGGTCCCGCGCGATTCGGACATTCTTGGTCCGGCCGGCACCGCGCCCGGTCTCGTGGTGACGCCGGCTTCTGGGCAGGGTCCAGCGGTGATCGTGCTTCCTGGGCCGCCGGGCGAGCTGCAGAAGATCTGGGAAGAGGCGGTCCAGACCGAGACTTTCAAGGCGCTTGAGGCACGGACATTTGTGTTTGAGGAGCAGATGATCCGCATGATCGGCGTCCCGGAGAGCGACATCGCCAAAACGTTGCGGGAGTTCGACGCGGCCGAGGGCTTGGGCGACCTTGAGGTGACGACGTGCCTGCGCAAGGGGGAGATGGAGATTCTTGTCAGCCACCGCCCAGATGAGCGTGGCCGGCGGGATTCGCTGATTGCGGCGTTCGAGGCTCGCTTTGGCGAGTCGATCTTCTCCCGCAGCGATGAGACCGTCGATCAGCAGATCATTCGGTTGCTCGACGGTCGGACGCTTGCGTTGGCGGAATCGTGCACCGGCGGATTGCTCGCCGAGCGCCTGACCGAGACTCCCGGGTCGTCTGAATACTTCAAGGGCAGCGCGGTGACCTACTCCAATGACGCGAAAGCCAAGGTCCTTGGGGTCCCGGAGGCGCAGTTGGAGGAGTTTGGCGCGGTTTCCGCCGAAGTGGCCGAATCGATGGCACTTGGTGCGCTCGAGGTGTTTGACGCCGACTTCTCTGTTTCGATCACAGGGATCGCGGGTCCGGACGGCGGCGGCGACGAGAAGCCGGTTGGCACGGTGTTCTTTCACGCGGCTTCGCGCGATGGGCGTAAGCGCAATCTGGGAATCGTTCTGCCTGGCCGGCGGCGCGACATCCAGGAGCGCTCGGCCACCGTGGCGCTGCATCTGGTGCGCCAACTGCTCGTCGATCCGAGCTGATCCGCACGATTCATTGCACGAACGCCTGTTCGTGTTTTTTCCGTCCGGGGTAGATGGAACTCTCTTGTTACTGAACTTTTCCGGAGTTTTTGCATTCCGGTCTTGATCCGTTACACGCTTTTGCGTTGAATCGGGACATGCAAAGCAAACAACAGGAGCACCCCGTGGAACGAGTGGAAATGAACGACAAGCAGAAGGCCGCCGCGCTGGACGGCGCGCTCACACAGATTGAGCGCCAGTTCGGCAAGGGCACCGTCATGCGCATGGGCGACGACGACGCGCGCCAGAAGATCGGCGCCGTACCCACGGGCGTCCTTTCGCTCGACCTCGCACTCGGCATCGGCGGCGTGCCCAAGGGCCGCATCGTCGAGATTTACGGTCCTGAATCCTCCGGTAAGACGACGCTGGTCTACGAGATCATCGCCCAGGCACAGAAGGCCGGCGGCACCTGCGCCTTCATCGACGCCGAGCACGCGATGGACCCGGAGTACGCGGCGCGGATCGGCGTCGACATCGACAGCCTGCTGGTTTCTCAGCCCGACTACGGCGAGCAGGCGCTGGAGATCGCCGACATGCTCGTGCGCTCGGGCGCCATGTCGGTCGTCGCGGTCGACTCGGTTGCCGCACTTACGCCGAAGACCGAGCTTGAGGGCGCGATGGGCGACCAGACCGTAGGTCTGCAGGCCCGCATGATGAGCCAGGCGATGCGCAAGATCGCCGGAAACCTCAACCGCACCGACACCACCTGCATCTTCATCAACCAGATCCGCGAGAAGATCGGCGTGATGTTCGGCTCGCCGGAGACCCAGCCCGGTGGTCGCGCGCTGAAGTTCTTCTCCTCGCAGCGCTTGGACATCCGCCGCATCGAGTCGCTCAAGGAGGGCACCGAGGTCGTCGGAAACCGCGTCCGCGTGAAGGTCGTCAAGAACAAGGTCGCCCCGCCATTCCGCCAGGCCGAATTCGACATCGAATTCGGCGAGGGCATCTCCTCAGAGGGCTGCCTGGTCGACCTCGGCATCGAGCACAACGTCCTGACCAAGTCCGGCTCGTTCTTCTCCTACGGGGAGATCAAGCTCGGCCAAGGCCGCAACAACGTCAAGACCTTCCTCAAGGACAACCCGGAGATCGCCAAGGAGATCGAGGGCAAGGTCTACGCGTCGCTCGGACTCGACCCGGCCGGTCGGCCGATAACTGTCGACTCTGAGACAGGCGAGGTGATCGAGGCGGATGTTGAGCCTGAGGTCTCGGTTGCTGAGGCTTCGGCGGCTTAATCGTTTTGGTTGAACCGGTGAAGCCCTCTCGTCCTCGGCCTTTACGGCCTACGGGCGAGAGCGCTTCCCCGATTCTCTAAAGCGCTTGCGGCCGTTGCTTCGCTGGCCCCGCCACTTGTTCGGAGAGATGGCGGCATCGCCTTGTACGAGCGGTAGGCGTAGGTAAGCGGAAAATCTTCCTTGGGGCGACCCCTCGGGGTCGGCTCAAGGAAGATTTCTGGCTTAAGTTCATTGGTGCACCGGCGTGCATTCACACGAGTGCGACTGGATGGCGAGGGCAACGAGTGGCAAGGAATCGACGATCGCGAAGCAAGGCAGACGAGGCCGGTCGGTGCTGCATTTGTGGCGAGAACCGGCGATTGACATTCGAACACGTCCCTCCACAGAAAGCATTCAACAGTCACCGGGCCAAGGCTTCGACGCTCGAGCAGTGGCTTGCGCGGGAGGAAGCCGGCGGTTCCATCGATGGTCGCATAATCCAAGGCGGCAGCGGCCGCCACTCCTTGTGCGCGGAGTGCAACAACTTCACGGGCAGCAAGTACGCGCGGGAGTACATCGTCTGGGCGCGGGTGGCCGCTAGCTATTTGAGAAGGTTCGAACCGTCGCCGCAGTTTGCCCAGCGGCACTACTCGCTTCGCACGGTGGAGTTCGGTATGAGCGAGGCAAGCCCGCTGAGAATGGCGAAGCAGATGATCTCGATGATGCTCGCCACCAGTGGTCCCGGTTTAGGTGACAGGAACCCTGAGTTGCGTGAATTCGTGCTGGACGAACAACGACACGGCCTCTCCTCTAAGTATCGCCTCTACCTCAATCTTTTCGATGACCGGCGCTCTCGATCCTCGGGCGTCTCAGTGTCCTTGAACACGACAAATGGACTCTCCACTGCGAGTTGTGAAGTCGCTCACTTCCCATTTTCTTGCGCTCTGACCCTCGATGAGCAGGAGCCGCTCCATCCACTTGGAGATGTGACCGAGATGGCGTTCGTCCGCTATGGCG
>JAEYBE010000038.1 GCA_023404495.1 Actinomycetes bacterium
TTCCTGTTCTGCCTGGACGCCAAGCCTGTGATGATGCCTATGTATCGGCACCCGCAACGCATTCGATGAGTACTTCACAAGCCCACAAAACGTGTATTTCTGCACTCGCCGTTGCGCTCTTGTTGGCGCTCTCCGGCTGCGGTGGGGATCAACCGGAGCCGAGCCAGGTCGGAGAGACGCGAGACCTCTCTGGTGCGCTATCGCCCACCGAACGGGCCGCCGAGACGCCGCCGGTCAGGCCCGGCGACGACGAGCCGGCGCCAGCGCCGGAATCGACCGACTTCGCACCGGTTGACATCGACCTCAGCGACGGAACGTTCGCCAAGGGCACACCCAGAACGATTCACGTGCCGTCGGATTTCATCGTGATCGTCTCGGCGCGAGCCGACTCAAATGGCCCCTACCGGCTCAGCGTGCTCTCGCCGTCTGTCGCTCAGACGTTCAAAGTGCCAGCCGGGGGCGAGAAGAAGATCACGCTCGATTCGATGCGTGAGGGCCAGTCGGCAAAACTCATCGTCGGCAAGTCGACAATCAAGGTCGCCGCCGACGCCGAACCCGGTCCGTGATCGGCTAAGGAGTGGGTCCGCCGGTCGCGCCGCCGCCGGCAGACGGGCCGGGCGAGACCATGCTGCCGGTCTGACCGATGTTCCCGCTGGCGGGCGGTGTCGGCTGCGTGATCGACTCGCCGGGAAGCCCGGGGGTTTCACGGTCCTGCGAAACTGGTGCTTCTGTCGCCGGACGCTCAGACTCGTAGACGGTCGTGCTGTCCTTCTCGACTACTGGCTTGCTCGGGGTCGCCGGCTGCTCGACCGCGACCGGAGTCGTCGCCGGGGCGGCGGTCTCACCGGATCCGGTCGCGCCGGTGCTTTCAGTCGCACCGGCGCTGGCGGCCTTTGCTTCCGATGCGATGGCGGCAGGGGCTCCGCCGCTCGCCGCAGCAGCGGCCGCCGGGGGCGCCACGCGTGAAACGACGGGCTTTTGATTGACGTTGGCAGTCGAGATGTCGTGGCGTGCGACCTGCGCGACGCCGCCGGTGACGATGGCGGCGGCGACCAGGCCAGTTCCGACCTTCGCGGCGACTGCGCCGATGCCGGCCGCTGCGACTCCAGAACTTGCTGCGCCCGCGCTCGCGACCGAAGCTGCGGCCGATCCGGCGGCTGCGGTGCCCGCGGCGCCGCCAGCGCCAGAACCGGCAAATGCTGCTGCGGAGCCGCCCGCCGAGCTGGCTGCAGCCCCGCCGAAGAACTTAAGTCCGACAAACGCCTTGAAAGCGGCGAAGGCACCGACCGGCGCGATCATCGCGAGGCGGCGGTTGGTATTGGTGAGTTCCTTCTTGAACGAGCGGCAGCGCTCACAGTCAGCGACGTGCTTGCGCGCCGGAGGGGTGATCTTCTGCAGCCCTTCCGCCACGGCTCCGAGCTCGAGGCGAACCTCTTCGCAAGAAAGGCGGCGAGACTCTGCGGCCTCGGCGAGTGAGACGCGAGCGCGAACGAGCAGCGACTTGACGCTGGGGATCGTCGTGTCCATCGTCTCGGCGATCTGGTCGTAAGAGAGGTCGCCCATCTCGCGCAGCATCAATGCCGTGCGCTGGGTCTCGGGCAGGCGCTTGACGTCATCCACGAGGTCTTCAAGGTCGAGCTTGTCATGGACGCGATCCGCGGTGGCGACGGCTGCGCCACCTTCAAAGATGTCCATCGAGTCGACGCCGGTTGGGCGCGGACGACGAAGGTGGTTCAAAGAGCGGTTACGGGCGATGCGGTAGAGCCAGGGACGAACGTTGAGTTCGCGGTCGTCGGCGAGCATCGCGCGGTAGGCCGAGACGAAGACTTCCTGGAGGATGTCCTCGGCGTCTTCGGTCGAGCCGACCATGTGCCGGCAGAAAGCGAGGAGGCGCGTGCGGTAGCGGGCGATCAGCGTCTCAAACGCGGCGTCGTTTCCACGCCGCGTGAGCGAGACGAGGCGTTCGTCCGACTGCAGGCGCAAGAACCGCGCGCGCGGATCTTGCAGCATTGCTGCCGAGGACGAGCCGGATTCACTTAGAACGGAAGCTTCCATGTATTTACTATCGACAGAAACCCGCCATCCGTAACAGAGTTGCGGCTTTGACCATCAGAACTCACACTACGCCAAATCTCCGATTAACAATCGAATTAGCGTGACTCCGCGGTTACCTGCGGGCACGTAGAGCTTCCCTGCCCGGGTGGCGGAATCGGTAGACGCGGCTGACTTAAAATCGGCTGCCTGAAAGGGCTTGTGGGTTCAAGTCCCACCCCGGGCACTCCCCAAATGACGACCCTCAAGCGAATTCTTTGCGTCCTCGCGGCGCTGGCGATGATCGCCGCCGGCGTGGCGGTATTTGACGCTGTCCTGCACCACGACCCGCAGGCGCGTACCTACACCAACGGCGACACGGACAAGTCGATGTTCATCCAGCGTGTGGACACCCGGCTGAGCGTCCATGACGACGGAGCGCTCACCGTTTCTGAGGTGCTCCAGTTCGACCTTGGCAGCGTTGACTGGCGCGGGCTCTATCAGGACATAATCCTCGCCAACGGCGAGAGCGTTCGCGATGTGCGAGTCGCACGGCTCGACCCCGGCGCGGCCGGCGAGCTTGAGCCCGGCAGCGGAATCGTGCTCGGTGTCGGCGGCGCCTACGGAACCTACGGCTACGGATTGATCAATGACCCGGACCGCCGCCTGCGCATCGTCTGGAACGTGCGCGATTCAGGGGTCCACACGTTCCGTGTGCGCTACACGCTTGGCGGAGCTGTCAAGAACTACCGCGATGCGTCTTCGCTTCTGTGGGACGTGTGGGGCACGGGTTGGGAGTCTGGCGTCGGCGAGCTCAACGTCACCTTGGTGTTCCCGGGGGCGATCAAGCTCTTCTATCCAAGGGCCGGCGACCTCCAGGCGCGGGTGCGCGATGTCGTTCAGCGCGGCAGGGGCGGGCGCTTCTCGGTCGTCAACCTTCCTTCGCGTCGCCAGGTGCAAATCCAGGCCGCTGCCGCGCCGCTGGCCGGGGCTCCCAAGCGCGACAAGCGGATTCTTCCGAAGCTGCGCGCCGAGCAGGCCGCTATCGATGCGCGGGCCTCCGAGCAGGTCGTGCGCAGCGTCGAGCTGCGCCAGAAGCCGTATCTGAAGTGGTTCCTCGAATCGCTGATCGGCGCACTGTTCGCGGCGCTGTTGGTTGCGCTCCTCTGGCTCTGGCTCGGGCGCGACAAAACCAAGCGGATCTCTGCGGGTGGCAGCTATCAGTATCCGCCGGAAGCGATCCCGCCTCCAGTGATCGCCAAGGCGCTCGGCGGCGCGGAGATGGAGAACCTCGTCTCATCCACGCTGCTCGGCTTCCTGCAGCGTGACGTCTTCCGCGTGTTGCCCTCGGTTGAGAAGAAGGAAGACGTCTCGATCCGAAATCTCGTCGGGCAGACGAGCTTCGACCGTTCGAAAGTCGAGAACTACGAAATGCCGATCGCCGAATTGCTCCAGTCTGCGATCGACAGGCACCCCGAGCGCTCGCCCGACTTCACCAAGCTGAAGAAGTACCTCGACGCTTCGGTCGCCGAGTCGAAGATCTCGGCGTATGAGAAAAACCTGAAGGCGGAGTTCGCCAAGCACGGCCTGAAGTCGACCTATCGGGGGCGCGTGCGCCGCTGGTTCATCGGCATCGTCGCGCTCCTGGTCTACGTTCTGGCGCTGCTGATCTGCGTGACTGCGAGCGATGGCGGCAATGCCGCGGTGCGCTTTGACTCGATGCATTTCGCGCTCTACATGATCGGCTTTGGTCCCGTGCTTTTGTGGGCGGCGATCGAGGGCAACGCCTTCTACGTGCTCAGGAGCGATCAGGCCGACCGCGTCCGGCGATGGGAGACCTACCAGGACTTCTTTCAGAAGATGGATCTCAGCCGCGAATACCCGCTCACCGTGGAGATCTGGGATCAGGCCCTGCTCTACGCGGCCGCCTTTGGATTTGCCAAGAAGGTGATCACGAACATGCCGCGCACCGACGCTCAGGGCAATGCGCTGACGAGCACCGATGCGGTCGGTCTCGGCTGGATGGCAGGCAACTCGGCGGCGCTCGGCAGCTTCGGCAACATCAGCTCAGGGATCAGCGGGGTGACCGGAATGGCCAGCTCGTCATCTTCCGGCGGTGGCGGGTTCAGCGGTGGCGGCTCCGGCGGCGGGGGCGGCGGCGGCTGGTAGCGGTTGACACCGTGCCCGAACGATGTCATGATCTGATGACAATGACGCCGATCCCCCTTACAACAGCAGACAAGCCAGCAATCGCCGCCGATCAGATCGACTATGTCGATCTCTACCAGCGCTGGGAGGCCGGCAACTGGTCGGCGATGGAACTCGACTTCACTCAGGACCTGGTCGACTGGAACGAGAAGTTCGATGACTTCATGCGCAAGGCCGCGCGCTGGAACTATTCGCTGTTCTTCTTTGGAGAGGACGAAGTAGCCGATCAGCTCTCGCCGTTCATCGATGCCGCGCCGCTCGAGGAACAGAAGTACTTCTTGACCACGCAGCAGGTCGACGAGGCGCGGCACGCAATCTTCTTCTCACGCTTCTTCAAGGAAGTGATCGGCGTAGCCGGCGATAGCTACGCCGCTCGCCTGAAGGCCGCGGACGGCGATCTCACGTACGGCATCAAGAAGGTCTTCGGGACGCTCGACGATGTCTCCAACCGCATCCGCCGCGGCGACCACTCGCGCACGACACTCGCGCAGGCCGTGACGCTCTACCACTTCGTCATCGAGGGCACGCTCGCGCAGACCGGGCAACACTTCATCGCCGACTACCTCGAGCGGATGGACGTGCTCCCTGGATTCCGCGCAGGGATGGTCAACGTTGAGAAGGACGAGCAGCGCCACATCGCCTTCGGCGTCAAGCTGCTGGCTGACCTCAATCGTCAGGATCCAGAGGTTCGGCCGGCCGTGCGTGAGATCCTCGGCGAGGTCATGCCCTACACAGTCGGCGTCTTTCGCCCGCCGGGAGACGACGAACGCTATGTCGAGGTCTTCGGCGAGACGATGATCGGCGTCGCGGTCACCGGATCGCGTCAGCTTGAGATGCGCCTGACGGCTGCCGGCCTTGAGCCCTATGGTCCCGAGGGCGTCCTCCCGTTCCTCGATCCCGAAATCGACCACGCCGAGCGCGCCGCCCGCGCGTTCACGATGCAGCGCGCCGGTTTTTTCAGCGGAGGCACTGAACCGGTGCGAAATGATGCGCAAGCGCTGGCCTACTACTTCGACCTGGTCGCGGCATCCGTTTCGCCGGAGAACAAGCTCAAGGGTCCAACGACGATCGCATGGGAGTTCTCCGATGCGAGCCCGTGGCACGTGAAAATTGAGAATGGTGCTGCCCAGGCGGCCCAGGGCGTCGCGGTTTCTGCGGACGTGACATTCCGTACCGATCTCTCGACCTGGGTCGGTATCTCAAGCGGATGGATCAACCCCGGTCGCGCGCTGCTCACGCGGAAGCTCAAGCTGAAGGGCAATCCGATGACGATCGCGAAGCTGCCGACCGTCTTTGACGCGGGCTGAGCCTGCCGCAACACCCGGCGCGGGCGGTGGTTAACGTATTGCGCTGACCGTTTTTCGTGGCGCTTCGCTTTGCCTTTTCTCCTCGACAACGCCTCCGCGCGGATCCTCCGCATTTCACTGGCAGCAATGCTGGCGCTCGTCTGCCTGCTCTTGGCCCCTGCCGCGGGCAGGGCGTTTGCGATCCAGTGGGAGGGGGCGCCGATCTCGGTCGCCCAGCCTGGCGCGATCGCGACTGACGGCGCCGGGCGTATTTACGTTCCACTGCGCGGACAGGGCCTGGTGAACATCTACGACAACGCACGTGGCGGCAACAAGCTGCTCGCGAGCATCGGAAAAGGCCAGCTGATCGATCCGATCTCAGTCGGGATCGACGTGCGCAACTACATCTACGTTGCCGACGCCTCACGCGGCGCGGTGATCGCGTACTCGCCGTACTACCTGGGGGCGCCATACCTGGGCACCAGCGGCAAGCCGGGTCAGGCGCTTGGGCAGTTCGGTGGTCTGAGGCAGATCGCGATCGACTTCGAGCCGCGTGTCTACACCGCAGAAGCCGACAACGGTCGCGTGCAGTCATTGGATGCGGCGCGCGGCGTGCTTACTCCGATGTTCGGCTTTGGCGTAACCGATCCTGGCGCCTGGGGGCCGGTGAGCGGGCTTGCGCTTGACTCCGCCCAGCGAGCCGTGGTTTCGAGTTCAAGCGCTTCGGATCCCCTGCGGCTCTTTGCGGCCAACGGGACTCTGATCGGCGACGTCGTTGGTGCCGGGAGCGGCCCCGGGCAGGTGTCGGCGCCGCAGGCGTTGAGCTTTGACTCCGTCGACCGGCTGCTGGTTGCCGACACCGGGAACGACCGTGTGCAAGTGTTCTCGAGCATCGCGAACGGCATCTCGCCGCAAGCGGCGTTTGGTACGCCGGGCAGCGGCACCGGCCAGTTTGACGAGCCGGGATCGATCGCTTTTGCGCCCGGCGCGTTGCTCTACGTGGCCGATTTTGGGAACGATCGCATTGTGCGGCTGCGTTACGACGATGCAGATGCGGACGGCTCGCTCGACGCCGTCGACAACTGTCTGGGCCTCGCGAATGGGTCCCAGGGCGACGTCGATTCTGACCGCATCGGCGATGCCTGCGATTCCGATATCGACGCCGATGGGCTCGCCAATCCGGCCGATGCCTGCCCGCTCGTCAAGCCGTTCGTCGACCAAAACAAGGACGGCTGCCAGGACCCGTTCTCGACGCTCAGCCAGTTGCTCAAAGGTAAAGGCAAGGGTGCGAGCATCCGCATCAGCGGACGCGCGAGCGGCGGATCGCTCGGGGTCGCACGGGTCGAGGTTGCGCTCGTACGGTCCGGCAGCAAGCCCAAGTATGTGCGCGCCCGCGGAACGAGCAGGTGGAGCTATTCGGTCCGTCGCAAAAAGCTCAAGGCCGGTCGCTATCGCGTGTACGTGCGAGCGGTGCAAAAGCACACCGGTGCCCGGGAAATGCGCGTCTCGGCGCGGGCGGGCTTTCGAATCTCGCGCTGACGGTCTGTGAGCGTCGTCACGCAACGACGCTTGCACCGATATGTATACTCGCCGCGAACTTGCCGCCGAGCTCTTCGCATCCCTGATGCGGCGAGGCGGGGGAACCACTGCCCGGGTGCATTAGACCAGATGTTCGCGGGCCGGGGCGAATCGGCCCAGCACGAATTGAACGTGCACCGGCCGTAGCGCAGCTCTTTCAGCGCGAGCCCTTCAGCTAACCCCGTAGGCCCGTTCGAAAGAGAAACAAGTCTTCAACACGATTGCCAATGCCTGCGCTGCGCGCTGACATCACCGCTATCCGCATCCTCGCGACCGTATTCGCGGCGGGGATTCTCTGCGCGCTCTGCGGCGCGACGACGGCGGCCGCCGACGTCGGGGCCAGTGGCGGCGCCGGATTTGTGCAGCAGCCGCTGGCCGCACCCAAGGGGGCCTTCGCCGGTCGCCAGACAACGGTCAACGGGCACATCGATGACTACACCGGCAGCGTCTCGATCACCGCGCGGCGCGGCGGCAAGGGCGACTTCCTTCCAGTTGGCACTGCGCGGGCCGACGCTCAGGGCGATTTCACCTTTGCCTGGAAGCCGGGCAAGGCAGGCCGCTACAGCTTGCGTCTGACGCCAACCGGTAGCGCCGCAACGTCGGTGGCGCCCGCGAGCGCCTCGCTCTCGGTCTACCGCCGCCAGAAGGCGACTTGGTATGGACCGGGCTTCTACGGCTCGCGCACGGCCTGCGGCCAGAAGCTCACCAAGCGCACGCTGGGCGTGGCGCACAAGACACTTCCTTGCGGCACAAAGGTCGAGTTCTTCCTGCGCGGCAAGCGCATTACGGTCCCGGTGATCGATCGCGGTCCGTACGCGAATGCCGCGGTCTGGGACCTGACGCTCACGGCGATGCGCCGGCTGGGCAGCTCGAGCACCGAGTTCGTCGGCGCGCTCCCGCTCAGCTAGCTGGGGCATAGTCGGCAAATTGTCCGGCCGACTTTTCGCTACCAGCGGGTAACCTCTGCAGGTCCCTGAACACCTAGCCCCGGGATCGCGACACCCAATGGCCCCAAAACTAAAGTTCCTGATCGTTGACGATCATCCTGTCCTGCGCCAAGGCATCTCCACAGTACTGCGTACTCAGTATCCGGATGCCGAGGTCACCGAAGCCGAGAATTACGACTCTGCCGCCCAGCTCGGTGGCGATTCGCGCCCGGATGCGCTGATCGTCGACCCGAACATCTCTGGCGCCGATGCGACCGCAACGGTCACTCGCCTGCGACGCGCGGTGGGGTCACCGATCGTGGTCTTTGCTGAGAACGGCGACATGCGCGTACTCGCGCAGTCTTTGAAGGCCGGCGCGCGCGCATGCGTGCGCAAGGATTCGCGGGCAGAAGTGCTCTCCAAGGCGATCGACGCCGCGCGCGAAGGCGAATTCTTCATCGACCCGGCGCTTGGCGAAGGCGGCGTGGTGCACGGCGGCGAGGACGGCGAACTCACCCTTACCGACCGCCAACGCGAGATCCTCCAGATGTACGCGGACGGCGTGCACACCGAGAAGGTCGCCGAGGTCCTCGGTCTCTCGACTGAGACGGTGCGCACACACACCAAGCGAATCCTCGCCAAGCTCGGAGCCAACACGCGCACCCACGCGGTGGCAATAGCCGTCCGCGCCCAAATCCTCGACTAACGCAACACGTCAAAGATGCACCTTTGTCGTACGACAAAGGTGCATCTTTGACGTACTAGCCGTAGCGCTCGCCGGTGATTGCTCGTAGTTTCTCGCGGTTGTGCGTTGCGAGGACGCGGCGGACGGTTCCGCTGCGCGAGCGCATGATCAGCGACTCAGTGGTTGCCTTGCGGCGTGGGTAGCGCACGCCCTGGAGCATGTCGCCGTCGGTGACGCCGGTGGCGGCGAAGAAGACATCTTCGCCCTGCACGAGGTCTTCGTGCGTGAGGATCTTCTCAAGGTCGTAGTTGCCGTCGATCGCCTGCTGGCGCTCGACGTCATTGCGCGGCCAGAGGCGCCCGATCAGCTTGCCGCCCATGCAGTGAATCGCCGCCGCGGATATGACGCCTTCGGGCGTCCCGCCGATCCCCCAGAGCAGGTCGACCGGCGAGCGCTCGGAGACCGCCATAAGCGCGCCGGAGACATCGCCGTCGGTGATGAAACGGATACGCGCGCCGGCTTTGCGGATTTGGTCGGCCATCGGCATGTGGCGCTCGCGGTCGAGCATGATCACCAGCACGTCGGCAACCGTCTTGCTCTTTCGGGCGGCGACCAGCTCAAGCGTTTCGGCAATCGGCCGGTCGAGGTCCAGAAGGTCGGCGATCTCGTCGGTGCCGGCCATCTTCTCCATGTAGACGCACGGCCCGGGATCGAACATCGTCCCGCGCTCGGAAAGCGCGATCACAGAGAGCGCGCTCGGAAAACCCTTGGCGGTGAGCGTCGTGCCCTCGAGCGGGTCGACCGCGATGTCGACTTCCGGCGGCGAACCGTCGCCGATCTGCTCGCCGTTGTAGAGCATCGGGGCTTCGTCCTTCTCGCCCTCGCCGATCACGACTACGCCGTTCATCGGCACTGAATCGAGCACGAAGCGCATCGCGTCAACGGCGGCCTGGTCGGCGGCGATCTTGTCGCCGTGTCCGACCCAGCGGGCCGCGGCAAGTGCAGCAGCCTCCGTTACGCGGACAAGCTCGAGCGCAAGGTTGCGGTCGGGGTGGCCTTCTGCTGCGTGCGGCATGCCGTTCATACGCGGGCGAACGATAGCGCGGCCCTTGCGCGCCGCTCGTCCAATCGCTTTATGATCGGCCCATGACTTGGATGATCGTCGCCTTCGACGATGACACGCTGGCCGCGGTGCTCGACGACGCGCGCGTGCGCTCGCTCGATGAGGACCGCGGCTTTGTGCTCGTGACGCCGCGTTCGGACCGCTGGGGCAACGAGCGATCCAATGGCAGCGAGTACCTGACCGAACTCGGCGAACGTGTTGATGCGCTGCGCGAAGAAGGCGTCGAGATCGAACACGAATGGGTGCCGGGCGAGGATCTCGACTCAGAGATCATCGACGTCGGCAGAGCCCACGCCGTCGACGGAGTCGTGATCGCGCACCACAATCCCGGCGAGTCGATCCCGGACCCTGAGGCGTTCGATGACATGATCCGCGAGGCGCTCGATCTCCCGCTGGACGTAATCTCCCTCGAGTGAGACTGCTTCTCGTCCGCCACGGCGAGAGCGAATGGAACGCCGCTGGCCGATTGCAGGGCCAGGCCGATCCGCCGCTCTCCAAGCTCGGTCGCCGTCAGGCGGCTCACGTCGCCGCGCGCCTGGTCGACGAAGGCGTTGACGCGATCGTCAGCTCGGATCTTGAGCGCGCTGTCGACACCGCTGCTGCACTGGCGGGCAGCGTTGGCCTCGAGGTCGCGCGCCGCGAGGACCTGCGCGAGGTCGATCTGGGCTCCTGGACCGGAATCTCGCGCACGGAGGTCGAGCGTGACGCACCCGAGCTCTGGCGGCGTTGGCGGATCGAAGGGATCGAGGGCTGGGACGGCGGCGAGAAATACGCCGACGCGATGGTCCGCATCAGCGGCGCGATCTCGGCGCTGGCTGCTGAGCACGAGGGACAAACCGTTGTCGCGGTCTCGCACGGCGGATCGATCCGCCTGGCCACCTGCCACCTGCTCGGCATGCCGGCCAGCGAACTAGGGCGGATCATGTCGATCGGGAACGCGTCGATCACCGAGTTCCTGGTCGAGCCGGACGGGACCGGCCGCTTGGTGCGCCTCAACGACAACGCGCATCTTGTCGAGGAGACTGCGGCCGACGACCTCGAACCGATGGGCACGACCGAATTCGAGAGCGTGCAGTAACGATGCCGCGATTGCGCTCCCAGGCAGCCGCCGCACTTGAGCGCCATCGCCAGAGCGGGCGCCAGTTCGCGGCAGGCGGCGTGCAGAGTTTTGCGATTGATCAGGGCGCGGGCGATCCGGTCGTGCTGATGCACGGCGTCCCGGCGTCGTCATTTCTCTACCGCAAGGTTGCGCCGGCGATCGCCGATCGCGGTTTGCGCGCGGTCGCCTTCGATCTCCCCGGCCTCGGCTTCGCTGAACGCCCGGAGAACTACGACTACAGCTGGAGCGGCCTCGGGCGTTTCGCGACCGATGCGGTCGACGCGCTCGAGCTTGAGCGCTTTCACCTGGTCGTGCACGACATTGGCGGTCCAGTCGGTTTTGAGCTCGCTGCCGCACAACCCGAACGCGTCAGATCGATCACGATCCTCAACACCCTGATCGACGTCGACGGCTTCAAGAAGCCATGGGTGATGCGGCCGTTCGGCGTGCGCGGCCTGGGCGAGGCCTGGCTTGCCTCGATGAATGCCTATTCGATCGTGCCACTGATGTGGGCGGTTGGGGTGTCTGGACCTTCGGCCGTTCCCGCCGCGGAGCTCGCCGCCTACGCGGTCCAGCTGAAGGCCGGTGATCGGGGGCGGGCGTTCCTGAAGATCATGCGTGGCTTTGAGCCGACGGTGGAGAAGGCGCAGCAGTATGAGGCTGTCGTCTCGCGCGAAGATGTTCCAGTGGAGATTCTGTGGGGCGCGAAGGATCCAGCGCTCCCGGCCAAACGCTTCGGCGAAGTCGCACGCAAGCTTGCGCCAATGGCCAACTTCACGACGGTCCCCGGGCGCCACTTTCTGCAGGAGCAGTACCCGCTGGAGGTGGCCGCGCGCGTTGCGGCTGCGGCTGCCAGGGCGGACTGACGACGCACGAGCTCTCCGCCTGAGCCGTCGCTGGTCGGTCGGCTGAACCGAGCGGTTCGAAAGCGCCTAGACTGCGCGCCATGGACTTGCGAGACACGCCTGGGGAGGCGAAGCTCCGCGAAGAGATCCGTGGCTGGCTCGAAGCCAACTACAGGCCGGGCATCAGCCAGCCCGAATGGTTCAAGGTGCTCGCCGACTCGGGCTGGGCAGCGCCGCTCTGGCCAGAGCAGTACGGCGGACGCGGCGCGAGCCCGAGCGAGGCGATCATCTTCAATCAAGAGCGCCAGAAGATCGGGGCAGAACCGCCGCCCCGCGGAATCGGTGTGCCGATGGCGGGGCCGACGATCATCACCCACGGCACCGAGGAACAGAAGGAGCGTTTCCTTGGGCCGATGCTTCGCGGCGAAGAGATCTGGTGCCAGCTCTTCTCAGAACCCGGCGCCGGAAGCGACCTCGCTGCGATTTCGACGCGGGCCGAACTCAAGGGCGACACCTGGCATGTGACCGGTCAGAAGGTCTGGACGACCCACGCACAGCTCGCGCGCTGGGGAATCTTGATGGCGCGGCACGACGCCGCTCTGCCCAAACACGCGGGGATCACCTACTTCATCTGCGACATGCAGGCGCCGGGAGTGGAGATCGTTCCCCTCAAAGAGATGACCGGCGAGGCGGTTTTCAACGAAGTCTTCCTGAGTGACGTCGAGATCCCGGACGACCTTCGCGTCGGCGCGGTCGGCGAGGGTTGGAAAGTCTCGATGACGACGCTCGCCAACGAGCGCATGGCGCTCGGGCTCGGCGGCCTTGGCGGCGGCGCGGAGGACGCGCCGATCGACCTTGAAGAGGCCGACGCCGAATCATCGCTTGAGACGATGGGCAAGTTCATCGCGCGCGGGCCGCGTGCTCTGATTGAGCTGACCCAGCGCGCCGGCGTGATCGACGATCCGCTGGTGCGCGACGAGCTGGCGCGCGTCTACACGATGTACGAGGTCAACCGCTTCACCGGCTACCGCGTCACCTCGGCACTGATGAAGGGTCAGAACCCCGGGGTCGAGGCGTCAACGGGCAAGCTCGCCTACAACCTGTTGGTCCGCGCCGTCGCGGACTACATGATCACGATCGCTGGCGTTGGCGCCCTCGGCGCACCGGAAGACGACAAGCTGCTGAAGGTCGCCGAGCGCCTGAATCTTGTGGTCCCGGCCACCTCGATCTACGGCGGCACCGATCAGATCCAGCGCAACATCATCAGCGAGCGCGTGCTGGGGATGCCCAAGGAACCGCGCACCGACGCTGAGCAGCCGTTCTCAGAAATCAAGAAGGGCGGCTGAGATGGATTTCTCCTTCAATGACACGCAACGCGAGATCCAAGAGGGCGCCAAGCGTCTGCTCGAAGAGACCGCTTCGCTGGACCAAGTGGTTGCGCTGACTGAGACCGAGCGCGGCTGGGATCCCGACGCCTACAAGCAGATAGCTGAGCTGGGCTGGACCGGGCTTCACGTCCCAGAAGAACTCGGGGGCATTGGCCTCTCCTACGTCGAGCTGATCGTCGTGCTCGAGCAGATGGGGCAGGTGCTCTATCCGTCGCCGTTCTTCGCCAGCGTCTGCCTGGCGGCCAACGCTCTGATCGAGGGCGCTGCCGCGGCGCCGCTCTCAGCCGAGAACGCCGCGCTGCTGGCAGGCATCGCGTCCGGCGAGCAGACCGCGACGCTGGCCTACACCGAGCCCGGCGGGGGTTACCGGCCATCGGATGTGCAGATGCAGGCACGCCGTGATGGCGACGACTACCTGCTCTCCGGAACAAAGAGCTACGTCGTCGACGGCCACACCGCCGACGCGATCGTGACCGTCGCGCGGCACGGGGATTCAGAAGCAGACGTCTTGCTGGTGACGGTGCCTGGCGACGCAGCCGGTCTGACTCGCGAGCAGGCGCACGCCGTGGATCCCACTCGGCGTCTCGCGACGCTTCGCTTTGACGACGTGCGCGTGCCCGGTTCGGCCGTGCTCGGAGATTCAGCGGACGGACTTGCCACTTTGCGGCCGACGATGCAGCTCGCCGCCGTCGCGCTCGCCGCCGAATCGCTGGGGGCGGCGCAGCACTGCTTTGACACCGCGCTCGCCTACACCAAGGACCGCTACCAGTTTGGGCGGCCGATCGCGTCCTTCCAAGCGGTCAAGCACATTTGCGCCGATCTGCTGATGGCCGTCGAGGCGGCTCGCAGCGCTTCCTACTACGCCGGTTGGGTCGCAGCCGAGCAGCGCGAGGAACTGCCGCAGGTGGCTCCGCTGGCCAAAGCGCAGGCGTCGGAAAGCTTCTGGGAGCTCGCCCGCGCGAACATCCAGCTCCACGGCGGCATCGGCTTCACGTATGAGCATGAGGCGCACTACTACTACCGGCGCGCCACTTCATCGCGGGCGTTGCTGGGTGGAACGTCGGAGAACTGCGAGTCGCTGCTCCAGGCGCTCGGCGCCTGAGGCTCACCGAACGACGCGGAAGCTCCGCCCGACCAGGCTCGACGTTGTGTTGCCGACAATCATCCGGACGCGGTAACGACCAGGGGTCAGCGCCCGCCCACGCGCCCGCCCGCTGATGTAGATCGTCGAACGACCGCCCGGCAACTCGAATGTTTGCCAGTTCGACACCCGCGATGAGCTGTGACCGCGGCCTAGCCGTTCGATGCTCAAGCGCACTAGCCCGCGAGATCCGAGCGTCACATAGAACTTCGCGGCAGAGCGCTGTTTGCTCCTCGAGAACACCGAGCCGCTGCGTCGTGGCCGCAACTGACCTGGGGTAAGCCCCGTGATCGCGACCGCTGCGGCATCGACGCGATCGACTGGCTCGGCGTAGTTGACGATCAGCGTCTCCGCGCCAACGCTTCCGTAGGCGTCGGTGCAGCGCACCTCGATCATGTTGACACCGGGCGCGAGAGCGACGATGGCGCCGGAGGAGAGACCGGTGGTCACTCCGCCCACGCTGCACACGGTGCCGGCGGGAATCGCTGCCGAGCCACCGACGAGGAAGCTGACGGCCACAGACGGCACGTCGCTCGCAGTGCCGCTCGCGGGGGAAACGATCGTTACCGAGGGAGCCGGTACGCGCGTAACGGATACCGATTCCGTGCTCGCGCCGAACTCGTTTGCGCAGGCGACGGTGATGAGGTTGGCCCCTGGCGAAAGCGCCACTTCGATCCCGTCCGCGGTCGAAGTCGACGCGCCGTCGACGACGCAGGTCGTGCCGAGGGGAATCGTCGTTGAACCGTCGACCGTGAAGCTCATCGACGCCTTGGCGAGCGACGTGTTCGAGTTGTTATCCGGAGCGGTGATCGCGACGAGCGGCGCGCTGCCGCGCGTGACCGTGATAGCAGCGGAGCTGGTCCCGAAGGGGTTCGAGCAACTGACCGTCAATTGATTGTCCCCGCCACTCAGGGAAACGACATTTGCCGTCGTGCTCGTCGATGGACTTCCGGCCACGGTGCAGTTTGTTCCGCCGGGAATCGACGACGCGCCGCCCACCGTGTAGGCGACGTTGATCGACGCGGCGGTGGTGAGCCCGCTGCCTCCCGGCGCAACGATCGTCACGACCGGTGCGCTGCCGCGATTGACGACCACGCTCGCCGGTGCCCCTGCGCCGAACGCATTGGAGCATCCGACGGTGATCGTGTTGGCACCGACGTTCAGAGCGATCGCATTGGTCGTGGTGCTCGAAGTGGGGGTGTCATTCACCGTGCAGCTCGTTCCTGCCGGGATCGAGGAAGCGCCGCCAACGGTGAAAGCGGCGTTGGTACTGCTTGCAGTCGTGTTCGTGTTGTCGGCTGGCGACGCAATCGCGATCGCCGGGACTGCGCCACGGTTGACGTTGACCACAGCAGCCACGCCAGGGCCGAACGCGTTGGTGCATGCGACGACGATCGCGTTTGCGCCGCTGGTCAGGCTGACCGAGTTGACCGCTGCGTCGGTAGAGCTTGCACCATTGACTGTGCAGGTGGTTCCCGCCGGAATCGAGCTACCGCCGCCCACCGTGTAACTGGCGTTGATCGAGGAAGCGGTCGTGTTCGTATCGGCGGTGGGCGAGGTGATTGCGACCACCGGGACGGCGCCGCGGTTCACGGTGACCGATGTGGGAGTGCTCGCACCGAACGCGTTGGTGCAGGTCACGGCGATCGTGTTGGCACCGCTATTCAGGCTGACCGAGTTGACCGCGGTGTTGGTCGAGCTGGCGCCATTGACTGTGCAGGTGGTGCCTGCTGGGATCGAACTTCCGCCGCCGACAGCAAACGTCGCGTTGACTGAACTGGCCGTGGTGTTTGTGCCGTCAGCGGGCGCCGTGATCGCGACCGTCGGGACACTGCCGCGGTTGACGGTGATCGGACCGCCAGTGCTGCTGCCGAATGCGCTCACGCACGTGACGGAGATCGAGTTGGCGCCGAATGCCAGGTTGACCGAATTGGTCGCGCCGGAGGTTGACGCTCCGCCGGCAACCGTGCAGGTGGTGCCTGCCGGGATCGTGGTGGATCCGTCGACGGTGTAGGCGACATTGATCGAACTTGCAGTGGTGTTCGAGTTGTTGGCTGGAGATGTCGGCACCACGGTCGGCGCGGTGCCTCGGTTGACGGTCACCGATTTGCTGTCACTTCCGAACGCGTTGCTGCAGCTGACTGTGATCGTGTTGGCGCCGCTATTCAGGCTGACCGAGTTGACCGCGGTGTTGGTCGAGCTGGCGCCATTGACTGTGCAGGTGGTGCCTGCTGGGATCGAATTTGCGCCGCCCACGGTGTAAGTGGTGTTGACTGAGGCGGCCGTGGTGTTCGCGCCGTCGGCCGGAGCGACGATCACGACTGCGGGGCCGTTGCCGTAGTTCACGTTCACGGCGCTGCTGCCGGGGCCAAACGCGTTGGTGCAAACGACGGTGATCGGGTTGGCACCGGGTGTGAGCGTGACGGAGTTGGCAGACCCGCTGGTCGAGCTCGCTCCGTTGACCGTGCAGGTCGTATCTGCCGGAATCGAGCTTCCGCCGCCCACTGTGTAGGTCACATTGACTGGCGTCGTAGCGCTGTTCGTGTTGTTGGCCGGCGAGGTGATGACCACAGCCGGCACCGAACCGCGATTGACAGTCACGGCAGCCGAACCGCTGCCAAATGCGTTGGAGCAAACGACTGTGACCGTGTTCTGTCCGGTGACCAGGCTGACCGAGTTGGAACCCGCGCTGGTCGATCCTGCGCCGCCGACGGTGCAGGTGGTGCCGATCGCGATCGACGAGGAACTGTCCACGGTGTACGAAACGTTGATCGTCGCGAAGGTGGTCTTGACGCCGTCGGTCGGCGAGGCGATTGCCACCACCGGTACGTGGCCGCGGTTCACAGTGACCGACGCGGGAGCACTGGCACCGAACGCGTTGCTGCAGGACACGGCGATCGTGTTGGCTCCGTTGACGAGGCTGACCGAGTTGGAACCCGTGCTCGTCGAGCTTGTGCCATTGACCGTGCAGGTGGTTCCTGCCGGGATCGTGCTCGATCCGCCCACCGAATAGACGACGTTTGTCGTTGCGCCGGTCGTGTTGCTGTTGTTGGCGGGCGCGGTGATCGCGACGACCGGGGCGTCCCCGCGGTTGACCGTCACGGATTTGCTGTCATCGCCGTAGGAGTTCGAACACGCGACGGTGATCGAGTTGGCGCCGGCGCTCAGGCTGACAACGTTTGTCGTCGCGCTCGCGGTGGGCGCGCCGCCAACCGTGCAGGTCGTGCCTGGATTGATCGCGCTTGCGCCGTTGACGGTGAACGCAACGTTCGTGGTGGCGGAGGTCGTGTTCGAGTTGTTCGCTGGCGTGGTGATGGCAACCACCGGGGCGACTCCGTAGTTGACGGTCACGGAATGCTGCGCAGAACCGAATGCATTGGTGCAGCTGACTGCGATCGTGTTGGCGCCGCTGGTCAGGCTGACCGAGTTGGACCCTGTGCTGGTCGAGCTAGCGCCATTGACGGTGCAGGTGGTTCCCGCCGGGATCGTGCTCGATCCGCCCACCGTGTAGGCAACGTTGACCAAGCCGCTCGTCGTGATCAGACCGTTCGCCGGGGAGGTGACGGCCACGGTCGGCAAAGCACCGAGGTTGACCGCGACCGACGCGCTGGCCGAGCCGAAGGGGTTGCTGCAGGCAACCTTCAAGGTGTTGGCGCCGGGCGCAAGGGTCACGGTGTTGCTCGACGTGCTCGTGGTGGCAACCCCGCCGACCGTGCAAGTGGTGCCGACCGGGATCGCTTCGCCGCCGTTCACCGTGAAGCTGACGTTGGCGGATGGGTTAGTCGTGTTGCTGTCGTTCGCCGGCGCGCTGATACCCACGATCGGCGCGGAGCCACGGTTCACAGTGATCGAGCTTGAGCTACTGCCGAACAAGCTGTTGCACGAAACGGTGATCGTGTTGGCGCCAGCGACCAGCGCGACCGAGTTGCCTTCGGTGCTGGATGAGTTTGCGCCGCCCACGGTGCAGGCGGTCCCTGCCGGGATCGCGCTTGCGCCGTTCACCGTGTACGCGACGGCGATCGAGCTGGCTGTCGTGTTGGTGTTGTTCGCAGGTGATGCAATCGCGACAACCGGCGGCGTCCCGCGGTACACGGTGACCGATGATGAGGCAGAGCGACCGACCGAGTCAGTGCAGGAGACGCTGAGCGTGTTCGCGCCGGTGCTGAGGGCGACTGTCGACCCGCTGGCGGGGGTGCAGCTCGGATTGCCGACGTCATCGGTTGCCGTGTAGTTGAGCTGGGTCGTCGGCGCCGTGGTCCCCGAGCCGTTGGCCGGGGAGGAGATCGCGATTGTCGGCGGCGCGGCGTCACGCCAAACGGTGATGCTGTCCGAACCGGCATTGCCCGCGTGGTCGAGGCAGGTGACGACGACAGTGTTTGCGCCGGGATTCAGCGCGATGCTCGCTCCGCTTGCAAATGTGCAGCTCGCAAGTCCGACATTGTCAGTTGCCGAGTAGTTGACTGCAATCGTCGCGCTGGTCGTAACGATGCCCGACGCCGGCGATGAGATCGAAACCATCGGGGAGGCGGGGATCGCACCAGTGTCGAACCCGAAGCTGTGAATCGCATCGACGATCGCGTTGGCGGTCACGCTCGCGCCGAGCGGGGTGTTGTGCAGCGCTATGCCGGGATATTGGAGACCCTGCTGATAGGTATGCGGGTTCATCCAACGGGCACTCCAGCTCGTCTCGCAGGCAGTGTGCGCGGTGCCCGAAATCCCCTGCATGTCGACGAAGCGCGCGTAGTTGCCTCCGGCGGCCCCGTTGAAGGCATTCACATCCTCGATCATCGCCTGCCGCACGCCCTCTTCCCAGGTCGCGTAGAGCGGCGCATCGGTCGCCGTCAGCCAGAACTCGCTGCTGAAGCACTGCGAACCGGAGGGCTCCGCGATTCGCGGCGTGCCCATCAGGAGGATTTTCGCGTTTGGCGAGATCTGGTGAATTCGCGTGAGCGCGGACGCGATCTTTGACTTTGAGATCGCGACGTAGTTGGGAATCTGGTTGACTCCGCTGACGAGGTATGTGTCGCTGCAGTGGTTGGGGATCGGCCACGGCGCCTGTTGCGGATAGTCGCGATTGTGGAAGAACGCGTCGATCGCCGGTTGATAGCCAGTGCAGTCGTAGGCGATCTTGCCGAAAAAGGCCTCGTTGCTGCCCGAGCCCACAATCACGAGGTCCTCGCTGCCGTTCAGTGAGTTGTACTGGGGCGGAATCGCAGTGCCGCTTGGGCCGGTCCAGCCGTACTGGAAGTTGTCGGCCGTCGTGCCGTTGCAGGTCGCGTTTTTCCATGTGCCGTGCGCGACCCGGGCCATCGCGAGTTCCGGATAGCCGCCTGTCGACTGACCGCAGTCGGCGATTGACCCGGGAACCTGCGGGCCGAGCCACTGACCCGAGGCGAGAGAATCACCCATCGCGACGACGCGCCCGAGCGGGGCGGCGGAGGCCGTCGCGCAAAGCGACAGCAGCGCCGCCAGCAGGGCGGCCAGAAATGCGACCTTCATATGATTTTTCATGGCGTTGGAGCGTCCGAGTCCCCTGCCAGGGGGTCTGAACGAGAGTACAGCCGCTGCCTCTGTATGGCAACTCGATGACGCACCGGTGCCGACCCAGTCAGATCCGATCAGAGGCGCGGGGCGCCTGACTCCGCTCAGCGCGTCACTCGAAAGACTTTGCTCACCGCGCGCAGTTTCGTGCCGCGCACGCTGACAACAACGCGGTAGCGCCCGGCGGCAAGCGCGCGCTTGTCCACCCGGCCGGAGAGCCGGACAGTGGAGGTTCCGGGCTTCAGCGCGAGCGTGCTGCGCCCGGCAAGTTTGACCTTCGCAGAGTTACCGGAACCCAGGCGCTCGATACGAACGTCGACATCTGCCGCCGCGTCGAGCTTGATCTGCAACTTGAGACCGCCACGCGCGCCGCTCTTCAGGAAGACACCGCCGCTCTTGGCGGGCTTTAGCTTTGCCGGGGCGCCGAGCCTCACTGAGATGCTCTTCGGCCCGAGGTTGGGAGCGGGATCCGGCGGATCCACCGGCGGATCCACCGGCGTCGGCGGCGGTGTGTAGTCGACGTAGACGCTCGCAAAGCCGACCCCGAAGGCGCTGGTGCAAACGACGGTCACCGTGTTGAGTCCGACGGCCAGTTCGATCGGGTTGTGATCCGGGTCGGTCGAGGGCACGCCATTGATCGTGCAACTGGTGCCATCAGGCACGCCCTCGAGACTGTCAACCGAGAACTTGGCCGAGACGAACTTCGCAGGCGTTTCGGTGTACGCGTCGGCGTGGATGTAGACCAGCGGCAACGTCCCGCGATTGACGGTTATCGCCTTGGTGTCTGACCCAAAGGCACTGGTGCAGGAGACGGAAACCGTGTTCGTGCCCGGGCTCAGCTCGATCGTCAGGGGGCTCTCGGCCTGGTTGCCGTTGACCGTGCAGGTCGCCGCGGCGGTGCCGCCGGCGCTGAATGAAACGCTCACGGAACTGCCCAGCGTGTTGAGGCCGTCGGCGGGGCTGGTGATCGAGACGCTCGGCGGGGTGCCGCGTTCGACCGTTACGTACTTCGTGTCCTCGCCCAGCGAGTTGGAACACTTCACGCCGATGACGTTCGACCCGAGTGCCAGCGGGACCGAATTCGTTGAAGTGTTGGTCGTTGCCTGCCCGCCGACGGTGCAGGTGGTGCCCGCCGGAATCGTGCCCGCGCTGTTGACGGTGAAGGCGACGTTGGTCTGCGTCGCGGTTGTTTGTGCGCCGTTGGCAGGCGCCGTGATCGCGACGACAGGGCCGTTGCCGCGCGTGACGCCTACCGAGGCGCCCCCGCTGCCGAAGGCGCTGCTGCATGAGACCGTGATTGTGTTTGCTCCAAGCGCCAGCGAGACCGAGTTGGTGGTCGCGCTGTTGGTACCCGATCCGCCGACCATGCAACTTGTGCCGGATGGGATCGAACCTGCGCCATCGACGCTGAAGGCAACGTTCACCGAGGTCGAGGAGGTCACTGTGCCGTTGAGCGGCGCGAGCACCGCGACGACCGGCGGGTTGCCGCGGTTGACCGTCACAGAGACCGGGGCGCTGATGCCATAAGCGTTCTCACATGAGACGAAGATCGTGTTGCCGCCGATCGCCAGCGGCACGGAGTTGGCGCTGGGAGTGGTCGAGGCGACTCCGCCGACGCTGCAGGTTGTGCCGCCCGGAATTGAGCTACTGCCGCCGACCGTGAAAGTGAGGTTGATCGAACTTGCCGTCGTGTTCGTGTTGTTTGACGGCGCCGTCATCGCGACGACGGGCACGGCACCGCGATTCACAGTGATGCTCGCCGGCGAGCTCGATCCGAAGGCATTGGTGCAAACCACAGTGATCGTGTTGCTTCCGGTCGAAAGCGCGACCGCGTTGGTCGTCGTGCTCGAGCTGCCCGCGCCGCCCACGGTGCAGGTGGTGCCCTCAGGGATCGAGTTGCCTCCGCCGACTGTGTAAACGACGTTTGTCGAGGCGCTCGCGGTGTTCGAGTTGTTCGCCGGCGACGAAATCGCCACGACCGGAACGGCGCCCCGATTGACAGTGACCGCCGCCGGGGCGCTCGTTCCGAAGGCATTTGTGCAGGACACGGAGATTGCGTTGCTTCCGGTGGCGAGCGCGACGCTGTTGACGGTTGCGCTGCTCGAGGCGCTGCCGCCGACGCTGCAGGTGGTGCCGCCTGGGATCGAGCTGCTGCCGCCGACCGTGTAGGCGACGTTGATCGAGCTTGCCGTCGTGTTCGTGTTGTTTGCCGGTGCCGTGATCGCCACGACCGGGACGCTGCCGCGCGTGACGTTGACGCTCGCCGGCGTGCCCGCTCCGAACTGGTTGGTGCAGCTCACCGTCAGCGTGTTGGAGCCGACGCTGAGTGGGGTGCTGTTGCTGGTCGCACTGGAAGAGGAGACGCCGGCCACGGTGCATCCTGTCCCCGCCGGGATCGAAGCAGCGCCACCGACCGTGTAGGCGACGTTGATCGACGAGGCGGCGGTGCTCGTGCCGTTGGCCGGCGCGGTGATCGCGACGCTCGGCGGGCTGCCCCGATTGACGGTGACAGTCGCGCTCTTGGAGCCGAAGGCTCCGACGCAGTTGACCGTGATCGTGTTCGCACCGACGCTGAGTGCGACCGAGTTGCTCGAGGTGTTGCTCGAAGCCGTGCCGTTCACCGTGCAGTTGGTGCCGCCCGGGATCGAGGTTGACCCGTTGACCAGGTACGCGACGTTGATCGACGCGGCGGTCGTGTTCGCGCCTTCCGCTGGCGACGTGATCGCGACCTCTGACGGCGGGCTGCCGGTGACGTTGACGGTCGCCGGCGTGCTGCTGCCGAACTGGTTAGTGCAGACGGCAGTGATCGCGTTGGCACCAGCCGAGAGGTTCACGGTGTTCGAGCTCGTGCTGCTCGTGGAGTTGCCATTGATGGTGCAGCTCGTGTTGACCGGGATCGACGCGCCGCCCCCGATGGTGAACGTCACGTTGACGGTCGACGATGTTGTCTGCAGTCCGTTCTCGGGTGAGGTGATCGCAACCACCGGGACGCTTCCGCGGTTGACGGTGACCGCCGCCGCCGCCGCGTTGCCGGCGGTGTCGGTGCAGTTGACGGTGAGTGTGTTGGCGCCGACGCTGAGCGAGATGCTCGATCCGCTTGCAGGCGTGCAGTTGGGCGTGCCGAGGTTGTCGCTCGCGGTGTAGTTGAGCGTCGTCGAAGAGGCGGTGGTGTTGCTGTTGTCGGCGGGGCTGCTGATCGTGATCGACGGTGGGGCGCTGTCGCGTGTAACCGTGACCGATGCGATGCCGTGGTTTCCGGCGTGGTCCTGACAGTCGACCGTGATCGTGTTGGAACCGGGATTCAAGTTCACCGTGGAACCGCTTGCCGGTGTGCAGCTTGCGACGGCCACGTTGTCGGTCGCGGTGTAGCTGACCGTGGTGGTGGCGTTCTTGGTCAATGAGTTGTTCGCCGGAGCGCTGATGCTTACCACCGGATCGGTGGCGTTGGCCGCCTGCGAGCCGGTGTCAAGGCCGGCGGCGCGCATCGAGTCGATGATCGCATTGGCCATCGCGTTGGCGCCGGCGGGCGTGTTGTGCAGCGCGATGCCCGGGTAGGTGACGCCCGGCTCGACGCTCCACGGGTTGATCCACTTCTGACCCCACGACGCGGCGCACATGGTGTGGGACGTCCCGGAGATCTCCTGAACATCGACAAACCGTGCCCACGAGCTGCGCGCCGCGACCACCCGCTTCATTGCCAGTCGAAGCTGGTCCTCCCAAACCGCATAGACCGGCGCGTCGGCAGGTGTAAGGATCGGATTGGGCATGCAGCCGGCGCCATCGGGTGTCGCCAGGCGCGGGATGCCGACCAGGAAGACCTTGGCGTTGGGAGACTTCTGGTGGATCTGATCGAGCGCCGGGCCGACCAACGACTCGGAGTTGTTGATCTTGGAAAGCAGCCCACTGCCGCTGGCGCCATAGGTCCTGAGGCAGTTGTTCCAGTAGTCGACGTTTTGACCTTGAAGCTTTGCGGCGTAGACGTTGAGGTCCGGCTGGTAGCCGAGACAGGCAAATGCCACTTCTCCAAAGTAGGCCTCATTGCCGCCGGTGCCGACGATCACCGCTTGTTCGGAGCCGAGCAGCGCATCGAACTGCGGGGGGATGGTCACGCCGTTGTTCTCGGGGATGTTCAGCCCCGGGTTCGTGCTGGTGAATACGCCCGTGTGACCGCCGTTGCACGAGACGTCCACGAAAGCGCTGGCGCTGAGACGCGCCTTGGCGAGCTGCGGATAGCTGCCGGTCGTGCGACCGCAGGCGGGGTTCGGGTTGGTGGCGCTGACCGGAAATGTCGGCCCAAGGCCCATCCCGGACGCCATTGAGTCGCCGACAGTCACTACGCGCCCGAGCGCCGCATCGGACGTCGCCGGAATGGCGCAGAGAGCAACGATCGCCGCGGTCACGGCGACAATCGATCTGGACACTCGCATGGTCGATTCAGTCAAAAGATTCAGTTGCTTGCCGTCGTCCTGCCGAGACGCATGCGCGCCGGCGTTGCTACCGCACGCCGAATCAGCTTATTGCGGAATGTGCGCGTTCGCAAGCGGTCGAAAGCGCGCGTTCAGCGCACGATTCGAAATGTCGGCGACGTCAGGGGCTTGAGTTCTTCGGCGTCGAGCGCCGCTCCTGCGCGGTAGGTGCCGATCGGCAGGCTTCGGCGACCGTCTTTTCCGATCAGGTAAAGCGTGGATCTGCCCGCGGGCAGCAGCGTCAAATGCCATCCGGTCGATCGCGTCCAGCGCGAGCACGAAGCCTGCTTGCGATTGGCCTGCGATTGCGCGACGCAGCGTCCGCGAACAGATCGGCCTGGCTTGCGGCGATCGAGGCGCAGCCACACAAACGCTTCCCTCGCCAGCGCGAGTTCGAGATGCGCCGCGCCGGCGACTGGCCGAAGCGAAGCAAAATCCGTCCCGCGGGCAGATCGTCGCGCCTTGGCCGGCGAGAGCCCCAAGATTCTCAGCGGGACCAATGCAGCTGGAGTGGTCGGTTGTGGAGTCGCGGAGGCGCCGCCTGCT